>DASRYH010000034.1:0-5540 GCA_035687245.1 Coriobacteriia bacterium | reverse complement strand
GACGAGACGCCCGTCCGGCTCGTGAACGATGATTGCATCGCCGGTGGAGTCAACGAGGGTGCGCATGAACCCGAGCTGCGACTCCGGCTCGAAGTGTGTATCGAGCTTGATTGGCTCGAAGATGTCGTCGTTGTCAGTCATGTTGTGCAAGCGTACCCGACCTCTGTCCGCTGCGTCACACCCTTCACAAGGTGGTGCACAGTTCATGCCGTGTTGCTGTTTCTGGCACAAATGGGGGAAGCTTCATCGCGAGAGACCCCTTCTGCAAGGAGAGGCCCTAATGAAGATCACACGTATCGCACTCGCCGCACTTGTTCTGTTCTCGGTTCTGCTTCTTGTCGGCTGTTCGTCGAACGGCTCCAATCTTCAGGGAGATGGGCTGCACGCCACCGTGCCCAGCGTCCAGGGCATGTCGGTCAGTAATGCGACCGAGCGTCTGCATGAAGCCGGCTATGAAGTGGGATCGGTCGCACCCGCTGGGGCAAAGGGTTCTGACGTGGTTCAGACCCAAGAGCCCGTCGGCGGCACAGCTCTCCCGCGCGGCGGACAGGTGAGCCTGAAGTGCGTGCGCTAGGCGCACTCTGGGCACTCATCCTCGTCTCAGTGGCCGTCCTCTTCTCGCCGGTAGGCGTCACTGCAGCCTGTGCCCGAACCGTCTCGCTTGAGGCGACAGCGACGACGGCGTCGGCCCCACCCACGGCTTCGGCACCGCCGACGATCACGGTGGCGGCCGTGGGTGACCTGCTCTTCGACAGCGCACCCGGGCGTCTCATCGACGCGCAGGGCGGGAAGGCGCCGTTCACCCTCGTGGCTAAGAAGCTCGCCGCGGCAGATGTCACGGTGGGTAACCTCGAGTGCCCGATCTCGAACAAGGGCAGCGCCCTGGCAGGCAAGACCTTCACATTCCGCGGCCGCACCAAGGCAGTTCAAGGGCTGAAGTACGCGGGATTTGACCTGCTCAGCATGGCCAACAACCACGTGCGCGACTACGGTCCGGCCGCGCTGGCCGACAGCTTCCGGCGCCTGAAGGCGGCCGGCCTGCCATTTGCGGGCGCGGGCAAGAACCGCGACGCCGCCTGGGATCCCGTGATCATCGAGCGGGGTGGCGCAAAGATCGCGTTTCTGGGCTTCTCCGAGATCACCCCCACGAGCTTTGCTGCTACCTCGTCGCGCTCGGGCACGGCATTCGTGACCACGGGCAACTTCGCCAAGGTGGAGAAGGCGATCAAGGCGGCCTCGAAGAAGGCCGACTATGTCATCGTCTCCTACCACTGGGGCATCGAGCGGGAGGGCTCACCCACCGCACGTCAGGTGAGAGAGGGACGTCGCTCGATCAAAGCGGGCGCTGACCTCGTGCTTTCACACCACCCGCATGTCGTCCAAGGTGTCGAGTTCTACAAGAAGGGGCTCATCGCGTATTCATTGGGCAACTTCGTCTTCTCGCCGGGCAGTGATTCGGGCCGCGACTCGATGATTCTGACGCTTGATCTCAGCCCGAAGGGCGTCGCCTCGGTTCGTGCAAGGCCGGTGTGGATCGGACACAACGGCCGACCAGTCCCCACAGCCGTTGGCTCAAGGGCCAACACGCGCATCCTCGGGCTCATCAAGAGCCGCTCGAAGGCGCGCGGGACGCATGTCAAGCTCACGTCGACTGAGGCGAAGCTGACGCCTTAGCCACCCTTCGGCAGGCACCGCGCTCGGCTATACTCGCACCAGCAGTCTCTGCGTATCTGACCAGCCCTCCAGGGGAGGCAAGTCCATGCTCGACGCACGCTTTGTCCGCGACAATCCCGACGATGTCCGCGCTGCCATGGCGTCGCGCAACTCGGCGTGGGATATCGATGCCTTCCTCAAGCTCGACGAGGAGCGCCGCCGCCTGATCGCGGAGACTGAGGCGCTGCAGGCCAAGCGCAACGAGTCGTCCAAGGCGATCGGCGCGCTGATGCAGCAGGGCAAGCGCGACGAAGCTGAAGCCGCCAAGGAGTCCGTTCGCCTCGTTAACGACCAGATCGCCGGGCTCGACGCTCAGCTCGATCTCGCCGAAGAGGACTCGAAGCAGTTGCTCATGACGGCGCCGAACCTTCCCAATCCGAGCTGCCCGATGGGCGCCGACGAGAACGGGAACGTCGAGGTGCGCCGCTGGGGCACGCCGCCCACGTTCGACTTCGAGCCTAAGGCGCACTGGGACCTGGGTCCCGACCTCGGCATCGTCGACTTCGAGCGTGCCGTTAAGCTCGCCGAATCGCGATTCGTGCTGCTGGGGGGCATGGGCGCCAAGCTCAACCGCGCGCTCATCAACTATATGCTCGACACGCACGGTGAGGCCGGCTACCGCGAGTGGGCGCCGCCCGTGCTGGCGAACGCCGAGACGCTTACCGGCACCGGCCAGCTGCCGAAGTTCGCCGAGGACCTCTACCAGACCACCGACGGGCTGTATCTGATCCCGACTGCGGAGGTCCAGCTCACCAACATCCACAGGGACGAGGTGCTCGAGGGCGACAAGCTTCCGCTGCACTACTGCGCTCATACGCCGTGCTTCCGCGAGGAGGCCGGTAGCGCCGGTCGCGACACCCGCGGGATGATCCGCGTTCACCAGTTCGACAAGGTGGAGCTCGTGAAGTTCTCGCATCCGGACAGCTCATTCGACGAGCTCGAGGGCATGCTCGCCCAGGCCGAGAAGGTCTTGCAGGGCCTCGGGCTGGCCTACCGGGTCATCGTGCTGTGCACCGGCGACATGGGTTTCTCGGCAGCCAAGACCTACGACATCGAGGTGTGGTTGCCCAGCTACAACGCCTACAAGGAGATCTCGAGCTGCAGCAACTGCACGGACTTCCAGGCACGCCGTGCGTCGATCAAGTTCCGCCTGCCGTCAGAGTTCAAGGGCTCGCGTCTCGTGCATACCTTGAACGGCAGCGGCGTGGCGGTAGGACGTTGCCTCGCGGCGGTCCTCGAAAACTACCAGCGTGAGGACGGAAGCGTCGTGGTGCCCGAGGTGCTGAGGCCTTACTTGGGCGGCGTTTCGGAGATCACCGCAGAGGGCTAGTCCGCGTAGATGGGGGAACGCGTGACTACACGCTCAGCGGCCAAGGGGACGGCAGCGGTCCTGCTGCTCCTGTGCGCCGCGCAGTTCGTCATGACCATCGACTCGACGGTCATGAACGTCTCGATCGCCTCGCTCGTCCACGACCTGTCGACGTCAGTCACCGCCATCCAGCTCGCTGTCACGCTCTTCACGCTCGTGATGGCTACGACGATGATCGCCGGAGGCAAGATCGGCGACATCTTGGGCCGCCGAAGGACCTTCGGCATCGGGCTCGTCATCTACGCGATGGGCTCCGGCATCACCGCCATCGCCTCGAACGTGATCATGCTCTATGTGGGCTGGTCGCTACTCGAGGGACTCGGTGCCGCGCTCATCCTGCCCACACTCGCAGCGCTCGTTGCCTCGAACTTTCCCGGGGAGAGGCGGCCTGCCGCCTACGCGGCGATTGCGTCAGCCGCTTCGGCAGCCATGACGCTTGGCCCGCTGATCGGCGGCTGGGTGACCACCTCTTTCACGTGGCGCTACGTCTTCGCTGCCGAAGTCATAGTCTGCATCGGCATCCTCGTCGCCTCGCGTGTGATCGCCGATGCACCGCGTGAAGGCAGCCGCCCGAGCTTTGACGGCGTCGGGGCGCTGCTCTCGGCAGGTGCAATGGGCGCGATCGTGATCGCGGCACTCGGCTCCTCAGCGTGGGGATGGGTCGTGGCGGCCGAAGGGCAGCCCGCGCTCTTCGGCATCTCTCTCACGATGTGGCTGATACTCGCGGGCGTGCTGAGCGCTATGGGCTTCGTAGGCTGGTCGAAGCGGCGCGAAGAGCGCGGGCAGGCGCCGCTCGTGAGCGCAGGGCTCTTCGCCAACAAGCAGCTGCTCGGCGGGCTCTTCATGCTGACGATGCAGACGCTGATCATGGCCGGAACGCTGTTTGCGCTGCCACTGTTCTTCTCGGTGGCAATGGGGCTGACTGCCTTCCAGACGGGCCTGACACTGATGCCCATGTCGATCGGCCTGATCGCTAGTGCGCTTTGGGTGTCGCAGCTTCTGATTCGCCGCGGATGGGGGCCGCGCGCCATCGTTCGGGCGGGCCTGTGGACCGTCTTCGTCGCGACGCTATTGCTCATCGCCGCGATCGACATCGAGGCGACCTCGCGCGCGATGATCGCGCCGCTCTTCGTGATGGGTGCCGGCATCGGGCTGCTCGCCGGTCAGCTCGGCAACGTCATCCAGTCGGCCGTACCGGTCGAGCGCGCCAACGAGGCGGGCGGCTTGCAGTACACGGCGCAGAACCTGGGCTCATCGCTGGGTACCGCGGTGATTGGCTCGCTACTGGTTGCGGGACTCACATCCTCGATAGTCGCGCAGGTCCAGGCAGCCCCCGGCTTCACGCAGCTGCAGAAGGACAAGGCAAGCGTCGCCATCAGCGAGAACATCGAGTTCGTTTCCGACGCGCAGCTGAAGTCCGGTCTCTCAAAGACGAAGGCGACGCCTAAGCAGCAGGCGGAGTTGCTCGCGATCAATGCCGAAGGACGTGTCGATGCACTGCGAAATGGTCTCGCTACGGTCACGCTGCTCACGGTGATCACTCTCGCGTTTACGCGCGTGCTGCCCAAGAAGCTGGACTAGTTCGGGACGCATTGACTGAGGTGCGGCGGCGGGTTCGCTAGGGCAGCACGTCTCGAACCACCACGAGGCCAGTGACGGCGCCGTCGTATTCGAACGAACCCACATCGAGCTTCGCGTGCCGGCCCGCTTTGTCCATGCTCATGCGCAGTACGATATTGCGCAGAACGCGACCGGGCTGGCCGAGCATCATCTCCCGACGCTCCACAGCCGCCTCGGTGGCGTCCGCGTGCACGAGGTCCAGAGTGCGCATCCCCACGATGTCGAGGCCCTCGCCCAGAAGCAGTCGAGCCTGCAGGTTCGCCGCGATGATGAAGCGTTCGTCGGTGATGAGAAGAGGAAGCGGAAACGACTCGAAAACCGCTTCGTGGATGCAGACGTTGGGCAGAGCCGGGCGTCGCCGACCGAATCGCGTGAGAGGCGTGAAATCCGTGAAGACGTCGTCGTTGATCTTGCGCTGGACGATCAGTATGCCGTGCTCTCCGCCACCGAAGGCGATGCGCTCGATATTGACCACGAGCCGAAGGTCCTCGCCGGTGGTCGCGTGCGCGTGGACGTACACGCCATCGAGAGAGCTGCCCTGCTCGAAGAGGTGGTTGCGGCGCAGCCGGCCCGCCTCAAGGTTGTTGGGGTCCAAGAACGCATCGGCATCCATCCCCGTGGGGTCGGCGCCGCCCGTGAAGTAGCCGTTCCAGACGGGGTTGGAGAGAAGCGCGGTGTTCGGGTCGAAGACCACGAACGGGACGGTCAGCGCCTGGATCGCGGAGGCAAAACGGCAGCAGCCCGCAATCGATTGCGGCTCTTCTTCGCGTGTGGGAATGTCGCCTTCCAAGCTCTCCACGCCATACCTCCACGGGTAATCCTAGCAGGTGAGCGTGGT
>DASRYH010000033.1:0-2507 GCA_035687245.1 Coriobacteriia bacterium | reverse complement strand
ACGTCGTCTACGACCTCAACGGTATCGCCCGCCACAGCGATCACGCGCTTGACGATGTCGTCGGCGGTCGACGGCGTTCCCATATCCAGCAGCACGATGGCGCCGCGCTTCGCGACACCCGCGTGCTTGTCGCGCAGGATGCGGTCGGCATCGTGCAGGTTCGGTTCCATCGAGTCACCCTGCACTCGCAGAGGCGAGAAGAAGACGTAGCCGACGCCCAGGACGAGCGCCACTACCGCGAGCGGGATGAGGATCCGACGGGCGATGCGGTCGCCGCGGCCCTGTTGAGGTGGCTCGGGCGCCAGCTCTTCGGCAGGTAGCTCTGTGAACTCGCTATTCACCGCGAACGAGCGCCCTCGCAAAGGCCTCGCCGTCGAAGCGGCGCAGATCCTCGAGCGCTTCTCCCACCCCGATGTAGAGGATGGGGATGTCGAGCTCACGGGCGATGGCTACGGCGATGCCGCCCTTGGCCGTGCCGTCGAGTTTGGTGAGTACGAGGCCGTCGATGCCCAGAGCGCGCCCAAACTCGCGCGCTTGTACGAGACCGTTCTGGCCGGTAGTGGCGTCGATCACGAGCACGACGCGCACGGGCGCCTTGCTGCGGTTCACCGTCACGCGGTGCACCTTCTCGAGCTCGCGCATGAGGTCGTTGGAGGTGTGAAGGCGACCCGCCGTGTCGATGAGCGTGAGGTTCGCGCCCATCTCCTCGGCCTTCTCGATCGTCTCGAAGGCGACGGCTGCCGGGTCGGCTCCGCGATCGCGCCGCACGACGTCGACGCCTGCACGCTCAGCCCACACATCGAGCTGCTCGGATGCGGCGGCGCGGAAGGTGTCGGCGCTGCCCAAGATGACCTTTCGGCCAGCGTCGGAGGCCTGCTTGGCGAGCTTGCCGACCGAGGTGGTCTTGCCGGTTCCGTTCACGCCCACCATGAGGATCGTGACCGGAGACTCGGAGAAGACATCGTCACCGTCGGGGAACTCGAGCGCGATGCGCTCGACGAGGTGGTCGAGAACGGCTTCGGCGTCGGGCAGCGCCTTTCGGGCAGCCTGATCGCGCAGCTCGCCGACGATCTCGTTGGTGGCCGTGAAACCGATATCGGCCGAGATCAGGGCGTCTTCGAGGTCACTCCAGAACTCGTCGTCGACGTTGGGACCCCGGCGAAGAAGGACGTTCAGCTGCTCTCCAAGGCGCTCGCGACTCTTGCTGAGGCCTTCGGAGAGGCGCTTAAACCACGGCGTGCTCATCGTCTGACTCCACGCTCTCGAGGACCCGCTCCAGCTTCTGGCTCACGACCTTGGAGACGCCGTCGGCCTGCATCGAGACACCGTAGAGCACGTCGGCCATCTCCATCGTGCGCCTCTGGTGCGAGACGACGATGAACTGCGTGTGGGCACGCATGCTGTCCACGAACGCGCAGAAACGCCGAAGGTTGGTGTCGTCGAGGGCCGCTTCGACCTCGTCCAAGATGTAGAACGGGCACGGGCGGGTGCGGTAGACCGCGAAGAGCAGCGCGAGTGCGGTGAGCGACTTCTCGCCACCAGACATGAGCGACATCTTCGCGAGCTTCTTGCCACGCGGCTGCGCGATGACCTCGACACCGGTGGTCTCCGGGTCTTCGGGCTCGGTGAGCTGCAGCTGCGCCGCACCGCCCGGGAACAGGACGGCGAAGGTCTCCTGAAAGTGCTGATCGACCTGCTCGAAGGTCTCGAGGAAGCGTTCCTTCATCTTGCGGTCGATGGCGGCCACGACCTTGGCGAGCGCTTTGCGCGACGCTTCGAGGTCGACGGTCTGCTCCATGAGGAAGTCACGGCGGTTACGCAGGGCCTCGAACTCCTCCATCGCGACCGGGTTCACCGGCCCGAGGTTGGCGATGCGCTTGCGGAACTGGTGCGCTCGCTCTTCGGCAACTGCGCGGTCGTCGATCGGCTCGAGCTCCATAGCGTGCTCGATGGGCACGCCCATCTCTTCGACGATTCGGCGAACCGCTTGGTTGACCTGGACCTCGAGCTGGCCCTTCTCGACCAGCAAGTCGGTCATCGCAGCGTTCTTGCCTTCGATGACGGCCAGCGCAGCGCGAACCGCATCTTGCGCGTCGTGGACGGTGGTGCGCAGCGACTCGCTATCGGCCTGCTCGAAACGGGCGCGGTCACGAAGCTTCAGCGCCCAGTGCTCAGCGCGCTCGTGCAGCGTCATGTAGAGGTCATGCAGCGGCTGGATGCGCTCGCGCAGAAGCTCGAGTGCCTGCTCGGTCTCGCGGGAGCGGATGACTGTATCGGCGAGCTCCTTGAGCTCGGCCTGGATCGTGTTGACTTGGCGCTTGAGGTGAACCTCACGCTCGGAGACCGTGGCGATCTCGACCTGACAACTCGACAGGCGCTCTGAGACCGCACTCTCGTCGCGGAAGAGCGAGTCGCGAGAGTCACGCGACACCGCCGAAGACTCCTCAAGCGCCTCGAGTTCGGCGACGTACTTCACGATTGCGGCGCTGTGCTCGTCGATGAGCGGG
>DASRYH010000032.1:0-25689 GCA_035687245.1 Coriobacteriia bacterium | reverse complement strand
GGGATAACAGGCTGATCCTCCCCAAGAGTCCACATCGACGGGAGGGTTTGGCACCTCGATGTCGGCTCATCGCATCCTGGGGCTGGAGTAGGTCCCAAGGGTATGGCTGTTCGCCATTTAAAGCGGTACGCGAGCTGGGTTTAGAACGTCGTGAGACAGTTCGGTCCCTATCCTCCGTGGGCGTAAGTGAATTGAGGGAAGCTGCTCCTAGTACGAGAGGACCGGAGCGGACGAACCTCTGGTGTACCAGTTGTCGACCAACGGCACCGCTGGTTAGCTACGTTCGGTCGGGATAACCGCTGAAAGCATCTAAGCGGGAAGCCCATCCCAAGATGAGTTCACTCACTGGGTTAACCAGGTAAGGCCCGTCGTAGACTACGACGTTGATAGGCTACAGGTGTAAGCACAGCAATGTGTTCAGCCGAGTAGTACTAATCGGCCGAGGTCTTGATCTCATTCGTGTGACTTCCAAGCGCTATGCAACATTCAGGGTAGCCGGTGCAAACCGGGTGCTTTGATAATCGGATATATATCCGACGACGCATGAGAGCCGTCGGATGCGCTCAGTGATTATGGCGGAGGTGGTACACCCGATCCCATTCCGAACTCGGTAGTTAAGCCCTCCAGCGCCGATGGTACTGGGATGTAATGTCCTGGGAGAGTAGGACGTCGCTGAGCGCATCCGGCGGCTCTTTGCGTACGCAAGAGCAGTTACGAAGGGGTCGGTCCGCCGGCCCCTTTTTGTATTCTTGAGTATTGCAGTAAGGATTGGTACAGTAGTCGCTGTTCGACTCACGTGAATGGCCGGCGGTATTCGCCGGTATGGCGAATACCGCCTTTTGAGGAGGATGGAATGGAACTCAACCAGCGTGTACAGGATGCACTCGATCTGATCCGTCCGGCCCTGCAGGCCGACGGTGGGGATGTCGAGCTCGTCGAGGTCACCGATGACGGCGTAGTCAAGGTAGCCCTTCAGGGCGCCTGCCGCGGCTGTCCGATGTCGCAGCTGACGCTCGCTAACGGCGTCGAGCGTGTGCTCAAGGAGCAGGTGCCTGAGGTTCAGCGCGTCGAGCCGGTCTAGCCGGTCTAGCCGGTAAGCAGTTACGTTCTCGAGGGCCGCTTCCCGCATCGCGGGGGGCGGCCCTCGTGCGTTCAGCCGATGTCAGTGCCGTACGGCATGATAGGTCTACCGCTCGTCGGGTAGCCCTTGACGCACAAGATACAGGGGTTGGTACGATGTCTGAGCTCAATATGTAGTGGTGCAGCGGAGACGTTATGCGTTTTCAGCGCGCTCTGGAAGAGGGGACTATTCATGGCTGATACAGCCGGCGCGACCGGGTATTCGCGCGCCATCGACGACATCTTGACTCCTAACTCCCTCAAGGTGCTTCAGAAGCGCTATCTGAAGAAGGACGACGGCGGCAATCCCGCAGAGAACCCGTCGGACATGTTCATGCGGGTTGCTCGAAACATCGCGTCTGCCGAAGCTGCGTGGGGTGCCGACGACGCAGCGATCGCGGAGCGTGCGACCGACTTCTACGAGTTGATGACCTCGCTCGAGTTTCTGCCCAACTCGCCCACCCTGATGAACGCTGGTCGTGAGCTTCAGCAGCTTTCGGCGTGCTTCGTGCTGCCCGTGGACGACTCCATGGAGTCGATCTTCGGCGCCGTGCGCGACACCGCGCTGATTCACAAGTCCGGCGGTGGCACGGGCTTCTCGTTCTCGCGTCTACGCCCGGCAGGCGACTCGGTCCGCTCCACCTCGGGTGTCTCGAGCGGTCCGGTGTCTTTCATGCGCGTATTCAACCAGGCGACCGAGGCAGTCAAGCAGGGCGGTACGCGCCGCGGCGCCAACATGGGCGTGCTGCGCATCGATCACCCGGACATTCTCCACTTCATCAAGTGCAAGGCTGACGGGGACTTCTCGAACTTCAACATCTCGGTCGCGCTGACTGAGAAGTTCATGGAGGCGGTGAAGGCAGGTACTAGCTACGACCTGTACAACCCGCGCACCAAGGAGGTTGCCGGCGAGCTCGACGCGCGCGAGGTCTACGACCTCATCATCGAGATGGCGTGGGCCACGGGCGACCCCGGCATCATCTTCATCGACCGGATCAACCGCGACAACCCGACGCCCCAGCTGGGCGAGATCGAGTCCACCAACCCGTGTGGCGAGCAGCCGCTGCTGCCCTACGAGGCCTGCAACCTCGGCTCGGTGAACCTCTCCAAGATGGTTCGCATGACGGAGAGCGGCTCGGATGTCGACTGGGACCGCCTCGCCGACGTTGTGCACCGCGGGATCCGATTCCTCGACGACGTCATCGAGGTCAACAACTACCCGCTGCCTGAGATCGGCGATCTGGCCCGCAGCAACCGCAAGGTGGGCCTGGGCGTCATGGGATGGGCGGACATGCTCATCAAGATGGACATCGGCTACGACTCTGACGAGGCCGTGGCGCTCGGCGAGAAGGTCATGGGCTTCATCGACGCTGAGGCGAAGTCGGCAAGCCGGAAGCTCGCTGACGAGCGCGGGTCTTTCCCGAACTTCGAGGGCTCGGTCTACGACACGCCCGATGGCGGCGCGATCCGCAATGCGACCGTCACGACGATCGCGCCGACCGGTACGCTTTCGATCATCGCCAACTGTTCGAGCGGCGTTGAGCCGCTCTTCGCGGTGAGCTACGTGCGCACGGTCATGGACAACGATCGTCTCGTCGAAGTGAACCCGCTGTTCGAGGAGATTGCCGTCAAGCGCGGCTTCTATAGCCGCGAGCTCATGGCGCTTATCGCCGATCACGGCACCGTCCACGACATCGATGAGGTTCCCGAAGACATCCAGCGCATCTTCGTGACCGCTCACGACATCGCGCCGGACTGGCACATCCGCACCCAAGCTGCGTTCCAGAAGTACACCGACAACGCAGTATCCAAGACCGTCAACTTCGGCAACGAGGCGACGCCCGACGACGTGCGCTACGTCTACGACCTCGCCAACGAGCTAGGAGTCAAGGGCGTCACGATCTACCGAGACGGCAGCAAGGAAGGCCAGGTCCTCACGACCGGTAAGACGGCTAAGGCGGGAGCGACGCTGGAGTCGGCCCGGCCGGGAGAGATCGAGCCGAGGCCGCGCCCGTCCATCACGATGGGTCGTACCGAGAAGATCCAGACCGGCTGCGGCAACCTCTACGTCACGGTCAACTGGGACGAGCAGGGCATGTGCGAGGTCTTCACCCAGATGGGCAAGTCCGGTGGCTGTGCGGCGTCGCAGTCTGAGGCGCTGTCGCGGATGATCTCTGTGTCCCTGCGTGCGGGAGTCGACCCCGAGGCCATCACCAAGCACCTGCGCGGCATCCGGTGCCCCTCGCCGACGTGGGCAGAGGGCGGCAAGGTGCTGTCGTGTGCGGACGCTGTTGGCATCGTGATGGAGCACGCCGTCCAGTTCATGGAAACGGGCGTCGCGGCTACTGCCATCAGCAAGAACACCGACACGTTGGACAACCTTGCCGGTGCGTGCCCCGAGTGCGGCGGCTCGCTGGAGCACGAGAGCGGATGTGCTGTCTGCCGGAGCTGCGGCTACAGCAAGTGCGCGTAAGCGGCCCGATACGCTTCAGGGGCTTGTGCTGACAAATGCGTTCCACGGCGGCCTGCCTTTTCACCGAGGGGCGGGCCGCCAGCATTCGCAAAGAAGACTCGAGGAAGGGGCGACACACGTGGTGCTCTCAGATCACAGCATCAGGCTAGAGATCGCCAAGGGCCGCATCGTGGTCGAACCACTCGATCCCGACGACATCCAGCCCTCAAGCATCGACCTGCACTTGGGCGATGACTTCCAGGTGTTTCGGAACTCAAGGCTTCCCTATATCGATCCGGCCCGCGAACAGACCGGCCTTACCGAGCGCGTCACCGCTTCGGCCACCGAACCCTTCGTGCTGCACCCAAGCGAGTTCGCCTTGGGCACGACGGTTGAGCGCATCTCGCTGCCCGACGACATCGTTGGCAGGCTTGAGGGAAAGAGCTCGCTGGGTCGGCTGGGGCTTCTCATTCACTCCACGGCGGGCTACGTCGACCCGGGTTGGGAAGGCAAGCTCACACTCGAGCTCTCCAACGTCGCCAACCTGCCCATCGTGCTCACTCCGGGGATGAAGATCGGCCAGATCTCGTTCTCGCAGATGACCACTGCGGTGGACAGGCCCTACGGACATCCGGAGCTCGGGAGCAAGTACCAAGGCCAGTCAGGCGCGACTCCTAGCAAGATGCACCTCAGCAAGCGCAAGTAGGAGTCGCGGGGCGCGGACAGCCGGGTGTGGCGCGGCTCCTTGGGGTCTACAGGCCCTTGGTGATCTTCGAGACGATCGGCGTGGGCACGAAGCCGGCGAGGTACTTGCCCGCGCGCGACTCCATAAACGGCAGCCACTTCAGCTTGCGCGTGATGTTGGAGGCGACGTGACCCGAGGTCACCTTGTAGGCGTCGAGTGCCGCATCAGGTGAAGACGTCGCCACTGCCTGGCCCGCGAGGCGCCCCGTATTCAGCGCGTAGCTGATGCCTTCGCCGCTGGTGGGAGACATGAAGCCGGCGGCTTCACCCGCGAGCAGCACGCGACCGCGGCCGGCAACAACATCGCCGGCGTCGCGTACCGACAAGGCGACCCACGCTTCGCGCTTGGTCGACTCGCCGAGCGGCAGGCTCTTGCGCAGGATGTCGAGCACTTGGGCGTGCTTCTCATGGGGACGCTTGGTCTTCGGGTAGAAGACCGAGCCCACGATGGCAACGTCGCCCTTCGGCACTACATAGGCGTAGGCGAACGAGTCGCCGATGTCGCGCATGTAGATGCAGTCGAAGTAGGGCTCGATGGGCCCCTCGATCACGAGGAAGTCCTGCAGTGTGACGTAGGTGGCCACGCTGCCGATACCGAGCGCGCGCCGCACCGTCGAGCGCGGGCCGTCGCAGCCGATGAGGTTCTCGCACGAGACGTTGCGTCTCGACTCACCGTTCTTCAGGTCGCAGACGACTCCATCGACGGTCGTCTCGAAGCCGGAGAGGGTAACCGAGCCTACTACCGTCACGTTGTCCGGCAGAAGCGAGATCAGCCAGTCGTCGAAGTCCCTACGATCGACGTTGGCGAACCGGAGCTCGGTCGGCTTGAGGATGCGCCGATCCCAGTCGTTGTAGCGGAAGTTGACCCAGTTCGGCTCGAGACGCATCGCGTCGGGCAGCTCGCCGTAGGCCGAAAGGAACTCCTGCGAGTACTCGTTGAGCATGCCACCGCAGCTCTTCTCGCGGGGGAGCGACATTGCCTCGACGAGCAGCACAGGACCGCGCTCCGATGAGTGGAGCGCAGCCATCACACCGGCCGGACCGGAGCCGACAACGATGGTGTCGTATGAGTCGAGGAGGTCTGTGAGTGCAGTCATAGTCGATGGCAAGGATACCGCAGAGCGCAAGCCTTTGCCGCCCGGTCTTCTCGGCAAGACACTGCGTGCGGGGCGACTGGTGCGCGCAGCAGTTGCGCCGGCAAAGGCAACTCGGCAAGGCGCTCGCATGACAGGGGTTCGCAAGCGCTCCGTGAGGAGTAGAATCTGACGCTACGGCTCAGCGGGAAGAAGAGGTCATCGATGGCGAAGTGTTGGGAACAGCGCGGGTGTGACGAAGAGATGCAGGCCCAGTGCCCGCACTCCGCCGACTTCCACGACAACTGTCCGACGAAGTGCGCGTTTGCCGCGTGCGATCGCCCCACTCATGCGGTCACGACCGACCCTGAGTTCATCTTCGACACCACCGTCGACCGCTCTGCCGTCATCAAGGACGGCTGCATCTACTGCGAGTTCTTCCTGAAGAACGGTCCACGCCTCGTCAAGTAGGCGGCGCAGCCTGAGGTCGGCGACGCTGGCTTGATGGCGTTGCTTCACCGGCGGACTCGTGGATTCGCTGATGTGCGTCGTGCGAATCGTGGCGCTCGGGGAAAGAACACTACTGCACCGAACCGCACGTCGAGGAGGGTCAACGATGCACTACTACGACGACGAGTTGAGCATCTACGGGCTTGTTCGCCACCTGTTCATGGCATCCGCCTGCGCTTGCTTCCTGTGGGCGTTTCACCGGCTCGCGCGCGGCGTGCTCTTGGGCTCGCGCATCAAGGCGTACGGCAAGCTCGAAGAGGCCTACACGCCTGAGGAGCGCGAAGAGCTCATCCACCGCATCAAGACCGACTCGCTCCGGTTCTAGTACGCGTGCATTCACGCACGTCCGGTGACGCGGCAGGCCGCCGAAACGCGGTCGCTGCTGTGCTGATCGACTACGGTCGCGAGCTGGAGAGGGACGGTGCGGCTCAGGTCGGCGGTTCCTTCACAGGGAACGCGGATGCCGATCGCCTGCTCGCCGAAGAGCCGAACGCGTTCCTGATCGGGACCCTGTTCACTCAGGGCATCCCTGCCGAACGCGCGTGGTCCGGACCCTATCTGCTCAAGCAGCGACTCGGGTCGTTCTCCCTCGAGGCGCTCGCTGACAAGTCGCTCGTTTCGGCTGCAGTTCAGACACCCCCGATGCTTCACCGCTTCAAGAAGACGCTTCCTGCGTGGATCGTCTCTGCGGCCCGCCGCTTGGCCAGGGACTACGACGGCAATGCGGCACGCATCTGGGCGCCCGGATCGAGCGTCGTCGAGGTCGTTGGCCGGCTATCGGCGTTCGACGGTATCGGGCGCAAGAAGGCGGTCATGGCCACAGAGATCCTGATGCGGCACTTCGGCGTGGAGCTGACCGGGCGTGAGCGCGGGTCGGTTGCATACGACGTCCACGTGAGGCGCGTGTTTCTGCGCTCGGGTCTGGTGGATCACGACGACCGCGATGCGATTGAGGCGGCGGCGGCCAGCTTGTGCCCTGCGTCTCCCGGAACCCTCGATCTGCCGGCCTGGCTGATCGGTCGCGACAGCTGCCGACCGAAGACGCCCAGTTGTGACTCGTGCCGGCTAGGCGACGTATGCCCGCGCTTGGTCGACCGCAACGTGACGGGCGTGGGCGTGCGCGCGCGCAGCTAGCCGGCTGCCGGGTGGCCCGCAGCGTGTGTCACGCGGCTGGGTTTGGGCAAGCGAGTGCAGCTAGCGAGCAGCTCGCATCACGAGCCCGGAGAGCAGCTTCGGGTAGAAGTAGGTGCTCTTCTGCGGCATCGTCTCGCCGGCCAGTGCGACGTCGCGTAGTTGCCCGAGACGGGTGGCCCGCAGCACGAAGACGGCGTCGTTTTCTGCAGACATCCTGAGCGCCTGGTCGGCGTCCTTCACGAAGTCCAGCCGGTCCAGCGTCTCAGGCCGGTCGGGGTGGATCCCCAACAGCGGGTCGAGCACGAGCTCCTGCAGTACGGCGACGTCGAGGTTCATCCAGGCTTCGGAGCGTCCCGCAGGCATCAGCGCCCTCAGATCGGTGTCCGGCTTGAGCCTGACGACCAGTGGATGGACGTCGGCCGGAGTCTTCACGAGGAAGGCAGGCTCAGTAATCCGCTCGAGAGCCGCGAGACCCTCGGCAGTAGCGCACTCCTCGACGATGAAGTGCTCGGCGAGGGCCGCGTGGAAGGCCGCCGGGTGGAAGGTGCCTTCAGCGTTGGCGACGCGGTGTGTGGGCAGCACGCGCAGCTCGGGGTCGTCCATGTTGACGAGTGCCATCATCACGAACTCGGCGGGCGCGTCGGCAGCTTCGCCGCCGCTGCGCTCACGCATGAGCTCACAGTGGGCGAGTGCGGTGGTGTAGCGATGGTGGCCGTCGGCGATGAAGACCTGCTTGGGGGCGAGCAGCTCCTCGAGTCTGCGCGCCACGTCCGCATCGGTTGAGGCCCACAGCGTGCTCTTGACGTTGTCGTCGTCGGTGGCGGTGGCGACCGGCTCGCTCGCCATCACTTCGGCGAAGAGGGCATCGGTCTCGCAGGCGGGATCGTCAAAAAGACCGAAGACCTGGCTGAAGTTCGCGCCGGTAGCCATGATCAGCTCGAAGCGGTCGCCGAGGGCCTTGGGCAGGGTACGCTCGTGGGGCAGGACGATTCCGGCATCGAACGGCTCGAGACCTACCGCAGCGATGAAGGCGCGTCGCCGAATCGGCTGGCCCTGAAGGGTGAAGGTCTGCTCGAGCACGTACACGCTGGGCGCATCGGCCACGAGCACTCCGTCGGCTCGCCAGCTGTCCCACGTACGCCGGCCGGTCTCGTAGCGGTTGTTTGCGACCGTGGGATCCAGCGGCCCGTACGGGAGTTCGAGGGCCACGATGTTGTGCGGATCGCGAGAGAGCAGCTCCGCGCGCTGTTCCGGCGAGATGACGTCGTAGGGCGGTGCGGCCATAGCCGAGATGTCTGTTTCGGGGGCGGCGAAGCGAAGGCCGGCGAACGGGCGGACTCGGGCCATAAGAGGCGGCTCCTGACGTCGGTGCACGGGTCTGCGTCACGCGCGTGCGCGCGTGGGCTTGCCAGTCTAGCGCACGCGCGCAAGCCTCGGAAGTCGCGCCTAGCCAATCAGCGCGCGCAGGGCCACGAATGAGAGCATCCCGGCGAGCGTCGCGCCAAGGAAGCTGCGCGTGAAGCGGAAGACGAGCATCGTGATGAACGAAGCGTATAGCCCGGCGTTGGTGAGAGGGGCTTGCCACGTTCCGCCCGGCCGCAACACTTCTGATGCGACGAGCGAGCCCATCACTGAGATGGGGATGAACGACAGCCAGCGCAGCACCGGACGCGGCAACTCGAAGCGCGAAAGCAGCGCGAGCGGCGTGAAGCGCAGGGCGAAGTTGATGGTAGCCATGCCGGCGATGACGCCCCAGATGACCGGGGCGGGGACGCTACTCATCACTGCTCACCACCGTCGCGAGCGTGGCCGCGGCGATCGAAGCGATAACGACCACCCAGTTCGAGGAGACCGGCATGCCGACGCGGGAGAGCAGGGGGATGCCGAGCGCGAGGGCGGCAGCCACGACGCCTACCACGATGTGGCGCCGGTCTTCGGCAAGCGCAACGAACAGCGCCGAGAACATCGCCGGCATCGCGAAGTCGACGCCGAATCGTGTGGGGTCGCCGATGGAGTTGGCGGCCAGCGCACCCACGACCGTGCCGAGCACCCAGCCACACCAGGCGATGATGCCGACGCCGCTCATCGACGCAGGTGTGGCGGTCTTCTGCCGAATGTCGGCGATGTTGACCGCGAAGGTCTCGTCGGTGAGCGTGAAGCCCAGCCATGTGAGAGTGGGAATGCGCACATTGGGGAGCTGCGGCGCGAGCGTGGTGGAGAAGAGCACGTAGCGCAGGTTCACCACTGAGGTCGCGATGAGCGTGGATACGACGTTTGCACCGCTGGTGAGCAGGGACAGCGCGATGAACTGTCCAGCTCCGGCTATCGCGGTGGCTGAGCAGATGGCCGCCTGCCACCAGGTGAAGCCAAGCGAACGGGCAAGCACGCCGAAGGCAGCGCCAACCGGCGCGTAGCCCAGAAAGATCGGCAGGCCGAGCCGGCAGCCGCGCACAATGTTTTGGAGTGTAGAATGCCGCGCATCAGGAATCGCGGGCGATTGGTTCAGGGGTTCGTCAGACATGACGGCAATCCTAACACTGTGGCGCGCTTCTTGCGGACACGGTGATAGCCATCACCGCGGGGCGACGCGGACGATTCCGCAGGCTACAATATGCAGCGAGGGCAAGCCGTCTGGAGGCGATCCCACATGGAGTTCACCATCACATGCCCCATCGACGGCCTGGTCGATGTGAGTCTTGAAGACATCGATAATGTCGTCCTGCGCGAGGCCGACCACGCCGACATAACCTTCGTGTGTCCGCACTGCGGTTCCGAGATCAAGGTCACGGCAATCGTGCCCGCATTCCTTCTCGCCGCAATCGAGGCACTCTCCGAAGAGGGCGACAGCGATGCCCCCGCAGGTTTCTCGATAATCCCCGCATCCCACTTCGATGATGGTGAAACGGAGCGCGTTGCCGTAGCGCTTCACGACGAAGAGAGCGTGGAGTTCGACGCCTACTGCGAGTACTTCCGCAGGCAGCTCGAAGACGTGGACTGCGTGGAAGATGCGCTACGCGAGATGGATGGGCGCAGCTAGTCGCGATACGAACAGAATCTCCCTAGACGGCCCGCCTCGAGCGGGCCGTTGTGCTTATCCGGCCGCCGTTGGCGACCAGCGCCACTGCGGCCCCCAACACGAATCCGCCGATGTGGGCAGTCCACGCGATAGTCGCGCCAGCACCTTCGACAACCGGCGCCACGGCAGACGCGACCTGCAGCAGGAACCACATGCCAATCATGAACGCCGCAGGCAGCTCAGCGACTTCGAACCAGACGACCAGTGGGATGATCGCGGTGATCTCGGCCGTCGGGTCGAGCACGATTGCCGCGCCGAGCACGCCTGCGATCGCCGCGCTTGCTCCGACGAGCGGAGTGGTGGAGGCGGGGGAGATGAGGGCGAAGCAGAGCGCACCGGCGATGCCGGAAGCGAAGTAGAGCGCGCCGAACGCGAGACGCCCGATCCTCGACTCCACCACGGGGCCGAAGACCCACAAGAAGATGAGGTTGCCGATCAGGTGCACCCAGCCGGCGTGGAGAAACGCTGAGGTCACGAGTGTGATGAGCTGCCCGGGTTGAAACGGAGTCGAGAAGAGGCGTGCGGGCACTACGGCCAGCGCCCCGAAGATCGAGGTAGCGCGTGCATCGGGAAGTAGCGCGAGTCTCACCATGACCGCGGTGCAGGTGAGCATAAGCGTCCACGTGAGGAAGGGCAGGGAGGCCGACCGGCGCCGGGCGCGAATGGGAATCAATGGCCGCGCCCCTCCCTTCGGCAGTCCGGAATGTCGCTGGCGAGTGATACCATCTTGCGCGGGCAGTCTATCGCATGGACGCCGTCCCGAACCAAGGAGGGGACATGAACGTAGGCATATTCATCTGCATGGGCCTCGGTGTTGTCGTCATCGTGGCGGTACTCGCCGTCATCGCGCTCTTCAACCGGCTGGTGCTTCTGCGCAATCGCGTCGACAACGCGTGGGCACAGATCGACGTGCAGCTGAAGCGCCGCTATGACCTGATCCCCAACATCTTGGAGACGGTCAAGGGCTATGCCGCTCACGAGCGTGAGACTCTCGAGGCGGTTATCCAGGCGCGCAACGTCGCAATGTCGGCCACCGGCGTCGAGCAGCAGGGTGCGGCTGAGAACATGCTCACCGGCGCGCTGAAGTCGCTTTTCGCTCTGGCGGAGGCGTATCCGGACCTCAAGGCCAACACCAGCTTCTTGCAGCTGCAAGAGGAGCTCACCAATACCGAGGGCAAGATCGCGTACGCGCGCCAGTTCTACAACGACTCGGTGATGAGCTTCAATACGGCCATTCAGGTCTTCCCGGCCAACCTGCTTGCCGGCATGTTCGGCTTCACGCAGCGCGAGTACTTCGAGATCGAAGCTGCAGCTGCCGAAGCGCCGCAGGTCAAGTTCTAGCCAGCCGGATCACAACGACATGTCGTTCGCGGCAATCGCGTATCCCGCGATCGACCCGGTGGCGCTGCGGCTTGGTCCGCTGGCGATCCACTGGTACGGCATCGCGTATCTCGTGGGCTTCGTCGGCGCCGCGCTCGTCTTGAGATGGCTTGCGCGGCGCTGGGAGCTCGGTCTAACGGATGACGACCTACTCACGATCGTGCTCGCTGCGGTCATCGGGGTAATCGCGGGCGGACGTCTGGGCTACGTGCTGTTCTACTCGGGCGGCTACTACTTCACTCACCCAACCGAGGCGTTCGCAATATGGGACGGCGGCATGTCGTTTCACGGCGGGCTCACAGGCATCATGATCGCGTCGGTCGTCGCCGGCAGGCTGGTCGATGTGCCGTGGCTGACGCTATGCGACATGGGAGCGGTCGGCACCCCCATTGGGCTCTTTCTGGGGCGTGTCGCCAACTTCATCAACGACGAGCTGTGGGGCAGGGCCACGACAGTGCCGTGGGGAGTCGTCTTCCCTTCTGGCGGCTCGCTCCCGCGACATCCGTCGCAGCTCTACGAGGCCGTGCTCGAGGGGCTTGTGCTCTTCACGATCATGCTCGTGCTCGCGGCCAAGCTACCGCCGCGCCCCCGCGGTGAGCTGATCGGCTGGATGCTCTCGCTCTACGCCATCTTCCGGATCGGCGTGGAGTTCTTCCGCGAGCCCGACGCGCAGCTCGGCTTCATCGCAGGTGGGGTCACGATGGGACAGGTGTTGAGCGTGCCGATGCTCGTAGGCGGTCTGGCGCTGATCGTGTGGGCGCGTCGGCGCGGGCTACCGCCGAACGCAGTCTGAGCCCGAGCGGCCGCATGGTGCTGCTCCGGCGCTCTGCCCGAAGGCCTACTCGCAGATCCTGTCTGTCGGCTTCCAGCACGGTCCGTCGCATTCGAGGCACCGGGCGGACTCTGAGGCCATCAGCGGACGCGGCGGGTTGCAGTGGGCGCAGAACAGCTGCGGAAGCTGGCCGACCACGTCTTTGAGATCGGGGTCCCTGTAAGCTTGTGTGTCGGGCATCTCAACCATGTGCAGCAGGTAGCACGGCATCTTGTTTCCCGCCTTTCGATGGCCGTATCGTACGCCGCAGGCACGGGCGAGTGCTAGGAGCATCGTCACGGTTACGACTGAGACGAGCACGCCCCACTTTGCGATGCTTTGGGCTACACTTCGGCGCGGAGACCCTACAAGGAGGATACGAATGTCAGTTACTCGACTCCGCAGCGCACTCTTGATCGTGATTGCGGCGATGCTCGCCGTGTCCGCCACTGGATGCAAGCAGGAGCAGGCGAAAGTCACCACGCCGCAGCCTAAGGCCAACAAGGAACGCGTCGTTCCCGAGCCTCCGAAGCCGGCCATCTGGCCGCTTACCGGCAAGAATGCGCCCAGCGCCGAGGACATCACCAAGCGGCCGCTGTCGGTCAAGATCGAGAACCTTCGCCCGGCGCGCCCGCAGACCGGCTTGGTCGCCGCCGACGTCGTCTACGAGACCAAGGTCGAGGGCGGCATCACGCGCTTCAACGCCATCTTCCAGAGCACAACTCCTGAGAAGGTCGGCCCCGTGCGTAGCGCGCGACTCTCTGACATCTACATCGTGCCTCAGTACGACGGTCTCTTCTGCTTCTCTGGCGCTCACGTGAGCGTGCGCAACAAGGTCGCCTCGAACAAGCTGGCGGACCTCTCGCAGGGTCACGCGTCCGCGCCGTACGAGCGCTCCGGTGCACGCAGCGCCCCGCACAACCTCTACATGAAGACCGCCAAGGCCTACACGGCGGCCAAGAACAAGGGCTACCGCGTGACCACCGACAACGCGGGCCTGCAGTTCCTCGAAGCCTCTGACGTCGAGACCGACGCCGTCACCGAGATCACGATTCCGTTCTCTGCCTACCAGACCACCAAGTGGAAGTTCAGAGACGGTATGTACTACCGCTCCAACGGCGGCGACAAGCACATCGACACGATCACGGGCAAGCAGATCGACGCCGACAACGTCGTGGTCATGTGGTGCAAGTACACCGACGCCAAGCGTGCCTCGCACGGCTCGACCACGTGGGAGATCGCGATGAGTGGCCAAGGCCGCGTCTCGGTCTTCCGCAACGGCAACCGCTACGACGGCACCTGGACCGCCGACAAGAGTGCGCCGCCGAAGTTCGCCGATGCCGATGGCGCCCCGATCAAGCTCAACCCGGGTCGCACGTGGTTCGAGGTCATCCCGCTCGACGGTAAGATCAACATGAAGTAGGTGCGATTCATGCGGTTGTCCCGCTTTTCGGAGCGCAGGTACAATCCCCTGAATCGATATGCGAATTTCGCTCGTGGTCGTCGCGCAGCGCGCGAGGCCGAAAGGAGTCGTTGCACAGGTGTCAGATCAGCAGCAGCGTGAGACCGGAACCCTGCGAGTCAAGACGGGCCTTGCCGAGATGCTCAAGGGCGGCGTCATCATGGACGTTGTCACCCCCGAGCAGGCCAAGATCGCCGAAGACGCGGGTGCGGTTGCCGTCATGGCGCTCGAGCGCGTCCCCGCTGACATCCGCGCAACGGGTGGAGTGGCCCGCATGTCCGACCCGACCATGGTCGAGGGCATTGTGGCCGCCGTTACCATCCCGGTCATGGCGAAGTGCCGCATCGGCCACTTCGTCGAGGCCCAGGTTCTCCAGTCCCTCGGCGTCGACTATCTCGACGAGTCCGAGGTCCTGACCCCGGCCGACGAGCAGTACCACGTCAACAAGTGGGACTTCACCGTCCCCTTCGTCTGCGGCTGCCGTAACCTCGGAGAGGCGCTTCGCCGAATCGCCGAAGGTGCCGCGATGGTGCGCACCAAGGGCGAACCGGGCACCGGCAACGTCGTCGAGGCCGTACGCCACATGCGCACTGTTACCGACGAGATCGCCTGGGTCGCCGGCTTGCGCGACGAGCAGCTCTTCGACGCCGCCAAGCAGCTGGGCGCCCCCTACGAGCTCGTGAAGTGGGTCGCTGACAACGGCAAGCTCCCCGTCGTGAACTTCTCTGCGGGTGGCATCGCAACTCCGGCCGACGCCGCACTCATGATGCAGCTTGGCTGCGACGGCGTCTTCGTCGGCAGCGGCATCTTCAAGAGCGGCGACCCGTCCAAGCGCGCGAAGGCGATCGTCGAGGCCACCACCCACTTCGAGGACGCTGACATCATCGCGACGGTCTCCAAGGGCCTTGGCGAAGCGATGGTCGGCATCAACATCCCCGACATCCCTGCCTCCGAGCGTATGCAGGAGCGTGGCTGGTAGTGCCGCGGCACTGCGGGGACGGAGTAGCGCGGTGAAGATCGGAGTCTTGGCGCTTCAGGGAGCGTTTCGCGAGCACATCTACGCTCTCGAGGCGCTAGATATCGCTGCGCTCGCCGTGCGGCTTCCCGAGCAGATGGACGACCTCGCCGGCCTGATCATTCCGGGCGGCGAGTCCACAGCCATCTCCAAGCTTATGGTCTCCTACGGCTTCTACGAGCCGATCGCGAAGCGCCACGCCGAAGGTATGGCGGTGTGGGGCACGTGCGCGGGCTCGATCCTCATCGCCAAAGACGTAATCGACGGAATCGCCGACCAGCGCTCTCTCTCGCTCATGGACGTGCAGGTGCGCCGCAACGCGTACGGGCGCCAGCTCGACAGCTTCGAGGTCGACTTGGACTTCGCGCACATCGGCGAGCCCTACCGCGGGGTCTTCATCCGCGCGCCGTGGCTCGAGACCGTGGGCGAGGGCGTCGAGGTTCTCGCGACGCACGAAGGTCACATCGTGGCTGCGCGCCAGAACCGACTGCTCTCCACGACCTTCCATCCGGAGCTCACGGGCGACCCGCGCATCCACCGCTACTTCGCCGAAGCGGTCGTGGGCGTCTAGCTCGTCTCGCCGCGCAAGCGCGCAAGTGCCTTGCTAGAGCGTCAGCTCGCCCGCGAGGTCTTCTTGCATGCGCTTGGTGACCGCAGTCGCATCGAGCCCCTGTCCGAGCAGCACAGCGAGCTTGGTGAGCGCGGCCTCGGTCGTCAGGTCGTATCCGGGCACAGCTCCCGCGCGCATGAGCGCCGAGCCGGTCGCATACGCACCGGGCTGCACAGAGCCTCGCAGGCACTGCGTGACGATCACTACTACGATGCCTTCAGCCGTGGCCGTCGAGATCGCCGAAAGGAACTCGGCATCTTCGGAAGGCCCATTGCCTGCGCCGTAGGCCTCGATTACCAGGCCCTGCAGGGGCGGCTGGCAGAGGTTCGAGAGCGTGGAGGCATCGAATCCGGGGAACAGCCGCACTGCGGCCACGCGGCCCAGCTCGCAGGCCAGAAGGCGCGGTGGTTGTTCGGCACGGCGCACGAGTCCGTGATTCACCACGATGTCGACGCCCATTTCGGCGAGCGCAGGCAAGCTGGGCGACTCGAAGGCGTCGAGCCCCGAGGCGTCGGTCTTGGTGGAGCGGTTGCCGCGCAGGAGCACCTCGCCGAAGAGCAGGCTCACTTCCGGCACGTCACCGCGCGCGGCCACTTGCAGCGCACCGATGAGGTTCTGGCGACCGTCGCTACGAGCGCGGACGATGGGAATCTGTGAGCCGGTCACGACAACCGGCTTGCCGAAGTCAGGCAGCAGAAACGAAAGAGCCGATGCCGTGTAGGCCATCGTGTCGGTGCCGTGCAGCACGACAAAGCCGCAGTGCTGTGGGCGGCGCTCGAAGAGCACTTCGGCGATTCGGCGCCACGTGTCGGGCGTTGCATTCGCGGAGTCGATGAGTGGCTCGAGTTCGAGAAACTCGGTGGCGGGCAGCTCGCCGTGGGATGAGGCGACCAGTGACTCGACGTGTTCGGCAAGTGCGCCCGCGACAGGCGCGCTGCCCTCGGGCGTGTCCACCATGCCGATCGTTCCGCCGGTATGCAGCACCAGCACGCTGTTGCTCGCCACGGCTCGCTCCCTTCGTCGCCTTAACGCCGGTCAGCGTATCGGGTATGCTCTGCGCGGTGAACCCCCGAGCTTCTAGCCCGCCCCTTCGGCAGGCAAGCTCGTGCACGCTGGCGAAAGGAACCAAGGCACATGTCAGGACACTCAAAGTGGGCAACCACTAAGCACCGCAAGGCAGCCGTCGACGCGAAGCGCGGCAAGCTGTTCAGCAAACTGACGCGCATCATCTACGTCGCGGCCAAGACCGGCGGCGACCCGAACCCGGAGAACAACGCCGCACTCGCTGCCGCAATCGAGAAGGCCAAGGGCTACTCGCTGCCCAAGGACAAGATCCAGACGGCGATCGACAAGGCCTTCGGCGCGGGCGCGGACGCCGCCGCTTTCGAAGACGTCGTCTACGAGGGCTACGGCCCCGCAGGCGTGGCGCTCTACATCGAGGCGCTCACCGACAACCGCAACCGTACGGCCGCCGACGTGCGTGCCGCGTTCACTCGTGCTGGCGGCAACTTGGGCACGACCGGCTCGGTCGCGTTCATGTTCGAGCGCAAGGGCCAGATTCTCGTGGAGAAGGCCGGTCCGGCCGCCGACGAGGACGAGCTCATGCTGCTCGTGGCCGATGCGGGCGGCGAGGACATGGAAGACGGCGGCGACGAGTGGATCGTCTACACGACGCCGGGCGATCTCATGTCGGTCCGTGCCGCGCTCGTCAACGCGGGTGTGACGGTAATCGGCGCCGAGCTCGTCATGGAGGCCACGACACCTGCCGCGATCACCGTCGAGGATGCCAAGAAGGTCATGCGCCTGGTGGACAAGCTCGAGGAGAGCGACGACATCCAGAACGTCTACAACACGATGGACATCACCGACGAGATCGCCGAAGCGCTGGAGTAGGGCGCGTGGTCGCACGAAGACATGACACGGCACTCGAGCTTCGGGTGCCGTTTTCTTTACGCGCCGAAAGCGGGCGGCTATCCTGAACATATGTTCGATTGGGCATCGCGGCAGGTGCGGTTCGGAGACTAGTGCGAGGGGAGGGCGCGTGATCATCCTGGGTGTCGATCCCGGTCTGGCCAACACCGGTTGGGGCGTGGTGGAACGCAAGGGCAACTCGTGTCGCGCGCTCGCCTACGGGTGCATCTCGAGCAAGGCCTCCGAGCCGGTCGCACAGCGCCTCGCGCGCATTCACGACGAGCTGCGCGAGGTCATCGCACATTTCGGGCCCAGCGAGTGCGCGGTGGAAAGCGTCTACTTCGGCACGAACGCCAAGAGCGCGTTTGCGACCGGACAGGCCCGCGGCGTGGCGCTGCTTGCCACCGCGGACGCCGCGATACTCATCGCCGAGTACTCGCCGGTGCAGATCAAGAACGTAGTGGTCGGCTCCGGCACCGCCGACAAGAACCAGGTCACCTATATGGTGCGGAGCCTTCTCGCACTCGATCACGACCCGCGCCCGGATCACGCCGCCGACGCGCTGGCAGTCGCTCTCACGCACAGTGCCATGCGCGACCGTGCCGCACTCGAAGCGAAGGCGCTCGCATGATCGCGTTTCTTCGGGGCCAGGTCGCTGGTAAGGGCGCTTCGTTCTGCTTGCTCGACGTCAACGGCGTGGGCTACCAGCTCGCCATGAGCACCTCATCGCTCGTGGCGCTGCCTGCGATAGGCGACGACGTGCTCGTGCACACCTACATGCACGTCCGCGAAGACGAGATATCGCTCTTCGGTTTCGAGAACGAGGCAGAGAAAGACGCCTTCGAACTGCTCATCACGGTCTCTGGCGTCGGTCCCAAGGTCGCGCTCTCCACGCTCTCGTCGCTCACCCCCGACGCGCTGGCCGCGGCTATAGCTGCCGAAGACGTCGCAACGGTCTCCAGCGTGCCGGGCATCGGCAAGAAGACCGCGCAGCGCATCATCCTCGAACTCGCCGACAAGCTCGGTGCGCCCTCTAGCGGCGCACACGCGGGAGGCAAGAGCGGTTCGGGTGCAGCCTTGGCCGAAGCCACCGACGCGCTGCTCGCCATGGGCTTTTCGGCGCCTGAAGCATCCGCCGCGCTGAAGGGCGCTGACGAGAAGGACGCCCAAGGGCTGCTCAAGCACGCACTCAAGCGGCTGGGAGGTGGCTCGTGAGCACCGTATGGGAAGCCGACGATACCGGCACCGGCGGTGAAGACGGCGAGCGCCTCGTTTCGGCGGACTTCACCGAAGACGACCTTGAGATCGATCGCTCGCTACGGCCGAAGATGCTCGATGAGTACCTTGGCCAGACGCGCGTCAAAGACAATCTGGGCGTTCTTATCGAGGCCACGCGGGCGCGTAACGAGCCGCTCGACCACATTTTGCTGTCGGGACCTCCCGGTCTTGGCAAGACGACGCTCGCCACTGTCATCGGCAACGAACTTGGCGTGAAGGTGCGCACCACTAGCGGTCCCGCCATCGAGCGTCCGGGGGACCTCGCGGCGGTGCTCACCAACCTCGAAGAGCGCGACGTCCTCTTCATCGACGAGATCCACCGCCTCAACCGGGTGGTCGAAGAGGTGCTCTATCCGGCGATGGAGGACTTCAGCCTCGACATCGTCATAGGCAAGGGCCCCGCGGCGCGCTCTATCCGCCTCGACCTGCCGAAGTTCACGCTCATCGGCGCTACCACGCGCACGGGCCTACTCACCGGTCCGCTGCGCGACCGCTTCGGCATGGCGTTTCGCCTCGACTACTACACGCCCGATGAGCTGCGAGCGATCGTGGTGCGCAGCGCGGGCATCCTCGGCGTCGATATTGACGGCGAGGGGGCGGCAGAGATCGCCCGCCGCAGCCGCGGCACGCCGCGACTCGCCAACCGGCTGCTCAAGCGCGTGCGCGACTACGCACAGGTGCGCCACTCGGGTGCCATCGACGAGGACGTGGCCGCCGAAGCTCTCGCGTTCTTCGAAGTCGATCACCTTGGGCTCGACTGGATGGACGTCAAGATCCTCACCACGCTGGCGGACACGTTTGCCGGCAGGCCAGTGGGCCTCAACACGCTTTCGAGCGCGGTAGGCGAGGAGTCCGACACGCTCGAGGACGTCTACGAGCCGTTCCTACTGCAGCTGGGCCTGCTCGTTCGCACGCCGAAGGGCCGCCAGGCGACTACGCGCGCCTATGAGCACCTCGGACTCACGCCGCCGGCGAGCGCGCCGGACCAGCAAGGGCTGTTCTAGCCAGTGGCGCGCCCGGTCACGCAGCTGGAGGTGCAGCCGCTGTGGGCGCGCGTCGACTCGAACCGCACCAAGCTCGCGGTCTTCATCTTCCTGTTCATCTTCGGCTCCGCGCTGCTGCTCGACCTCGCGCTCATCGCCTTGCCGGGCTCGCTCTTGAGCCTCGTCTTTGCCGAAGACACCACGCTGTGGTTCGCGGGGCTCACCCGCGTATTCGGCATCGCATTCCTCTTGATGCTGCTCGCGGGCGGCTTCATCGCCGCCGTGCAGCTCTCCAACGCCGAAGACTGGGTGACTGCGCGCTTCCCGGCATATCCGGGTGAGGGCTACGCCGGCATCGGCGCCGCGATCGAGGTGCTCGGCGACATGTCGCTTGCCGCCGGATTGCCTGAGCCGCCGCGCTTGATCGTCTTGCAGGGGGACGGGCTTAACGCGCTCGCGGTGGGCACGTCGCGCAAGCGGCCGTTGATCGGCATCTCTGAGCGCATGCTTGCCGAGTTCAGCCCCGACGAGATCCGGGCGGTTCTAGCAACGCTCATCGCGCGCATCTGCGCGGGTGACATTCTCTTCGGCACGGCGCTCGCGGCCCTGATGGGCCCGCTGAAGGCGATTCGCGAGTCGGGGTCATCGGCGAGTGGTGCTCTAAGCACGGCTGGCGACGGCTGCGCGGCAGACCCCGGCTGTCTCAATGCGGTTGGGAGCGACGGCTGCAACAACGCGGGCTGTTTGCTCGACGGCCTTGGGGACTCCGATGACGCGGCGGGTTGCGTGGGCGTCGCCGGCATCGCGTTCTTCCTGATGTTGGTGGCGCTCATCACCTACATCGCCGTCGTGAGCGCTGCGTGGATCGTGACGCTGTGGGGCCGCGCGCTGCACCGCACCGGCTACGAGAAGGCCGATGCCGAAGGGATGCTGCTGCTCAAGGATCCTGCGTCGATGCTGTCAGCGCTTCGGAAGGCGATCGACGCGTCCAACGAGATCGGCAACGGCGACCCCTCCTACGATGGAATCCTCTACGCTGCCACGAGCGGCAGGCCAGGTGTGGATCGGCGCGAGAAACGGCGCTACGACCGGTTGCGCGAAGTGGTCGGTACCGAAGGACTTGCCGCACCGGATGCGGGCGTGTCGGCCGAGTAGGTGAGCGGTGGCTAGCCAGGCGCGCCGAACGGGAACATTTCAGTGGCAGGCCGCCGTTCGCGGAGTCGTTTCGACACAACGATTCAAGCTTGGCGGCAAGTGGCCGATACGTGTTAGTGACGGGCGCACACGTGCCCGTGAGAACAGCGAAGGGAGGGCGGCCATGCAGTACCAGTCGGACTACGTCTTGCGACTCGTCGAGCAGATGGGTGGACTCATCAGGCGCGCCCTCGTGTTGCTGCGCGAAGGTGACGGCCAGACTCCCTACGAGCTGTCCGAAGAGGCCATCGGGTTGGCGCTCGATATCAACCCCGAGCTCGTGACGAAACTCTCGTCGCAGAGCCTCGCCTCGCTCATCGAGATGAATAACCTCGACGATCGCGTCGTCGAGCTGGTTGCAGAGGCCTTGCAGGTCCAGGCCGATGCGCTGGACAACGCCGGGGAGATCATCGGGGCCCGCATGCGCAGGGAGCAAGCATCCACCGTGCTGTCACTACTCGACCCGAATCGCGCCAACTAGCCGCACCCCGCACCACCCACATCGAAACCGCTCTCACGAAGTGAGACGAGAAAGGCCCCGCGGCTGCGGGGCCTTCTTGTTGCATCTGACGTACTAGCGCTATCTGCGCGAGGCGCTGGAACGAAGGCAGGGGCTGCGTTTGCCCCCCCCGCACTTCGCCGGCCAGGCCGGCTACCTACGGCGCGGTGACGTCGAAGGCCCACAGGCCGTGCAGGTTGCAGCTCTCGATCGCGGTCAGCTTCACGCCCGGCTCGACGTTGATGGTGCAGCTGATGGCCGGATCGACCACAACCGCGCCGAAGTCAAAACGCGCGACCGGCGCGTCGTTGACCTGCAGCTCGAACCACTCGATGAAGTGGTCGGCCTGGTTGGGGTGTGCGACACCGTGGCCCATCGTGATGCGGACGTTGAGCTTGTCGCCGTCACGCGTGCACTCGAGGTTGGGCGTGTGCTTGTTCTCGAAATCGCCAGCCGAAGCGATATCGGCCACGCGGTTGATTCCTGCGAGGATCGGAGCATCGCTCATCTGTTCTTCTCCTTGTCGTCGGCGGGTAAATACCGGCCGTTGGCCGGTTTGAGGTTTATACCCGATTCGAGCCGCGGATAGAATCGGCAGCATCACATATCAGTGACCTCGTGAGGATGTGAGAGCGCAGATGTTTCCTGCAACCGGTGTCGCCCGCGCTGATTCGGCAGTACTGGTGGTCGTCGACATCCAGGACCGGCTGTCTCGTGTGATGTCGCGGCGTGAGGCGGTGCTGAACCGCACGGCGCTGCTGCTCTCGGCAGCCCAGATCACGGGCGTACCGGTGATCATGACCCGCCAGTATCCACAGGGACTCGGCGACTTCGACACCGAGCTGGCCCAACGCGTTGCGCTGCTGACCGCGGCTCCGGTCGTCGCCGACAAGACGAGTTTCGACTGCTTCGGCGAGCCGGCGTTTTGCGATGCGTTGGCCGGCACGGGGCGCAGGCAGCTCATCTTGTGTGGCATGGAGACTCACATCTGTGTCACGCAGACGGCGCTCTCGGCTCTGGGCGAGGGGATGGACGTGCACGTGGTCGCCGACGCGTGCTGTTCGCAGTCCGACGACTCGCACGCCATCACACTCGACCGCCTACGCTGCGCCGGAGCCACGGTCACTCTCGCCGAATCGGTGGCCTACGAACTCGTTGAGCGAGCCGGAACCGAGCGGTTCAAAGCGCTTCTTAAAGCGGTCAAAGGGCTGTAGGCCGCTGCCTTTCGGCGGGCTGAGGCGTGGGCGCACGCGTGCTACACTGTGCGGACGTTCCCCCTCACCGTACGAAGGCTGTCGACACGTGCTTTCCGACATCCAGATCGCCCAAGCGGCAACGCTGCGTCCAATCGCCGAAATCGCCGACGAACACGGCATCTCGCTCGACGATCTCGAGCTCTTTGGGCCCCACAAGGCGAAGGTCTCGCTCTCGGCGCTCGAGCGCCTGTCGTCGGTGCGCGACGGCCACCTCGTCGACGTCACTGCGATCACTCCCACGCCGCTGGGCGAAGGCAAGACGCTCACCACCGTCGGGCTGGGCCAGGCACTTCGCGCGACAGGCCGCACGGCGGTCACCTGCATTCGGCAGCCTTCGCTCGGACCCGTCTTCGGCGTGAAGGGCGGCGCGGCAGGCGGCGGCTACTCGCAGGTCGTGCCGATGGAAGACGTGAACCTGCACCTCACCGGCGACTTCCACGCCGTGGGCGCCGCACACAACCTCTGCGCCGCCTTCATCGACAACCACCTCTACCACGGCAACTCGCTGGGCATCGAGCCTTCCTCCATCAGCTGGCGCCGCGTCGTGGACATCTCGGACCGTGTGTTGCGTCAGATCGTCGTGGGTCTTGGCGGGCGCACGAACGGCGTTCCGCGCGAGTCGGGCTTCGACATCACGTCGGCAAGCGAGCTCATGGCGATTCTGGCGTTGGCCGACGATCTGGGCGACTTGCGCGCCCGCATCGGCAACGTCGTGGTGGCTACCACGCGCGACGGCAGGCCCGTGACCGCCGAAGACCTCAAGGTCGCCGGCTCCATGACGGTGCTCATGCGTGACGCGATCAAGCCCAACCTGCTGCAGAACCTCGAGGGCGGCCCCGTGCTTATCCACGCCGGCCCCTTCGCCAACATCGCACACGGCAACAGCTCGGTGGTCGCGAACCGGCTCGGGCTCAAGATGGCCGACTACGTCGTGACCGAGTCCGGCTTCGGCGCTGACATGGGCTGCGAGAAGTTCGTCAACATCACCTGCCGCGCAAGCGGGCAGCGTCCCAGCTGCGCTGTTCTCGTGGCGACGGTCCGCGGCCTGAAGGCGCACTCGGGGCGTTTCGATATCCGAGCGGGCCTCCCGCTGGATCCAGCACTCGACTGCGAGGACCTGTCTGCGCTCGAGGCCGGCATGCCCAACCTCGTGAAGCACATCGAAAACGTGCGGGCCTTCGGCGTGCCGGTGGTCGTTGTCGTCAACTCGTTCCCGGCCGACTCGCCCGCTGAGCACGCTGCGATTCGCGAGGCTGCCATGGCCGCTGGCGCCTACGCAGCGGTCACGCACTCGATGCACTCCGAGGGTGGCATGGGAGGCATCGAACTTGCCGAAGCGGTCGCCGAGGCGTGTGAGCTGTCCTCCGAGCTCCAGTTCACCTACGCGGACACCGACAGCATCGAGACCAAGATTGAGAAGGTAGCCACCGGCATCTATGGTGCCGGTGCGGTCGAGTTCTCTGTTGCCGCGCGCCGCGCAATCTCGCTCTACGCCGGCATGGGCTACGAACGCCTGCCGGTATGCATGGCCAAGACGCCGCTGTCGCTCACCGACGACGCGGCGATCAAGGGCGCGCCGAGCGGATGGACGCTGCACGTGCGCGATGTCCACCTTTCGGCGGGTGCAGGCTTCCTCTACGCGCTTTGCGGCGACATCATGACGATGCCAGGTCTGCCGGCACGTCCGGCAGGCGAGAAGATCGACATCGACCCGGACGGGACGATTCGCGGACTGTTCTGACACGCTCGACGAAGGGGACACCACTGATGGCGCAGATCATCGACGGCAAGCTGGTTGCGGCCAAGACGCGCGAGCGCGCAGCGGAGCTTGTGACGCGGGTGAAAGCCGCCGGCATCGAGCCAGGTCTAGCTGTCGTGCTGGTGGGAGAGGATCCCGCCTCGCAGTCCTACGTCCGCATGAAAGAGCAGGACTGCGCTGAGGTCGGCATCCGCTCGTTCGACTACCGCCGGCCCGCCGACACCTCCCAAGACGAGCTCAACGCCATCATCGACGAGTGCAACGCCAACCCCGCGGTCCACGGCATTCTCGTGCAGCTTCCGCTGCCGAAGGGGCTGGACGAGGAAGCCGCACTCGAGCGCATCTCGCCGGAGAAGGACGCCGACGGCCTGCACCCTGAGAACATGGGCCGCCTCGTAAGAGGTATCCGCGCGGCGCGCGCCTGCACGCCGTGGGGCGTGATGGCGATGCTCGACCACTACGGTATCGACCCGGCCGGCAAGCGCGCTGTCGTCATCGGTCGCTCTTCAATCGTCGGCAAGCCGCAGGCGCTCATGCTGCTCGAGCGCAATGCGACCGTCACGATCTGCCACTCGCGCACTGTCGACCTGCCCGCGGTCTGCCGGGAGGCCGACATCCTCGTGGCCGCCGTCGGCCGCCCCAAGATGGTGACTGCCGAATACGTGAAGCCGGGTGCTGTCGTCATCGACGTCGGCATCAACCGCACCGATGAGGGCATGGTCGGCGATGTGGACTTCGACTCGGTCGAGCCGGTCGCGAGCGCGATCTCGCCGGTGCCCGGCGGTGTGGGCCCGATGACTCGCGCGATGCTCGTGATGAATACCGCCGAAGCCGCGGCGCGAGCCGCCGGTATCGAGCCGTAGGGGATCAAGATGCGAAAGGCCACACTTCGGCTGGCGCTCCTCATAGCCGCCTGCGTGCTGGGTGCCTCATTCGCTCCCTCCGTCGCGTTGGCCGCGTCGGCGGAGACGACGCCGGTAGTTGCCGGGGCGCTCGACGTTCAGCTGTGGCCTGGCGCGGCTGCGGGCCAAGGCGTCGTGATCATCGCGGTGACGATTCCGCAAGACGCCAAGCTGCCGGCTAGAGTGAAGATTCCCGTGCCGGCGGGTGCGGTCGTTGACTGGGCGGGCGAGATCGACACCGACGCCACAGGCGATATCGAGCGCCCTCGCAGCATCGAGAAGGGCAAGTCGGGCTCGTATGCCGTCTTCGACCTCGTCGCCTCACGCCAAGCACAGCTCGAACTCTCAGGGCTGCCTCTCGCGCAGAACGGCGACACCTACTCGATCAAGCTCGACTACGTGCAGACGGCCCCCGCCGGCGAGACCGGCTTCTCTGTGCGCCTGCCCGCCGGTGCGTCCGACGTGCAGATCTCGCCCACACCAGCGAGCGGGCCGGACAAGAACGATGTCGGCGAGTCGCT
>DASRYH010000031.1:0-7419 GCA_035687245.1 Coriobacteriia bacterium | reverse complement strand
CATCGCCCCGCTGTTCCACCCCTTGAACGTCGCCGAAAGCTTGAACTTGGCAACGCCCTTCTTGCGCTTGTAGGTCAGCGAGGACTTCGAAGGCGACTTCGTGATGGAGGCCTGCGGCACGATTCGGGTAAGCGGGACGCTGATGCTGGTTGTGCCACCGGCCAAGACACCCGCGAATCCGGTGGCGCTAACGTACCCGCTCTTGCTCACCGAGTACGCGTAGGTGCCCGGCAGCAGACCGCCGAAAGCGAAGGCTCCGTCGGCACCCGTGAGCGCGAAGGACCCTGGCATACTGACCAGAGCACCAGCGACTGGGGCACCTGCGTCAGTGACGACCCCGGCGATGGTTCCCGGCACAGCCGTGAGGGCCGCGTCCGAGGTGACTGTCCTGCCCCCACGCACCAGCACCGAGTCTGAGCGAGCAACATAGTTGGACTTGGAGAACGAGACCGCCTTGAGCCCCACCGACAGCCCGGAGAGGACATACGAACCGTCCGCCGCCGAAGTAGTGCTCCTGCCACCTGCGGTCACTGTTGCACCTGCCAGCGCGGCTCCACCGGACGTGAGGTGACCGGCAATAGTGCCGACGCCGGTTGCGGCGGCGGTTTGAACGGCTTGCTGCAGATTGAGCCGCCCGTCAGTGACACAGAGGTCCGTAAGGTCCGGCTTGACGTCGGCTGTGTCCAGAAGTGTTTGCTTGATCTGGGCGAGGGTCATGTCAGGGCGGATTGAGAGCAGCAGTGCTGCGGCTCCCGTTACGTGCGGTGCGGCCATCGATGTGCCGTCCCAGGCCTCGTAGGCATCGGCGTACGAGCGATTGCTCTGCACAATCTGTACGTCGTCAACCCACAGTTGCGCCAAGTTGCCAGGCACGCCACCCGCACCGAGTTGCTTCTCGAGACCGATGCTGACTCTGACTCCGGTGTGACCGGACACGCCGCTCATGTCCACAACGACGTCTTCAAACGAAGCGCCGCTGGTGCCCGTCAGCCAGTCCAGCATCTTCCACTTGCCAAGCTGGTCTGAATAGGCCCAGAGAGTGACGTAGTCCACGCCGGGGTCCATATCGTAGTCGAGCTTGAGGCGAAGGCCCGTTGCCTTGCCTCCGTTGGGCAGACTCAGCGGGCTGGCGAGGTCCAAGTAGGAGTAGCCTCCGTCACTGCTGCTGGAAACGTATGCGGCAGCTGGCGCCGAGCTGAAGTGGTTGGTGACGGTCACGTACGCAGGAACGTCTAGATCGTTGTAGTTGTTCCAGTTCGATAGATCATTCATCGGGTCGCTGAACACGGGAGCGGCCGATGCGGGCTCGATGCGACCCGGCAGCGTCGAGAGAATACCCTCCCCCGGCGCGAATAGGTCGACCGCAGTCGCTCCCCAGTTGGAGAAGTCGGCCGGTACGTCGGCCTGCGTGCTCGCGCCAACGGCGATGATATTGGGCAGGTCGAGCGACGAAGGGTAGGAGTACCCGCCCAGATCGCTGTCGAAGACGTCGTTGTCGTTGGCGTCGTTGCCGGCCGAACACACCACGAGTGCGTTGAGCGAAGCGATCTCGTCATACTCGGCCGTGTCCACCGTGTCCGAGTAACCACCCCAGGAGCAGTTGATGACCTGAGCACCTATCGTCTTCGCATACTCGAACGCCTCGATCTCATCGGCGGTCGAACCGTATCCTGTGACGTCAAGCATCTTGATGCCCACGATCTTGGACTTCCAGTTCACCCCGGCAACACCGATCCCATTGCCCGCGGAAGCCCCTACGACGCCGGAGCAATGAGTGCCGTGACCGTGATCGTCAAATGGATCACCGTCACCGTTGACAGCGTCCCACCCATGAACGTCGTCGATGTAGCCGTTGCCGTCGTCATCGACTCCGTTCCCAGCGATTTCGCCTGGGTTCGTCCACACGTTGGCGACCAGATCGGGATGGTTGTAGTCGATACCTGTATCGATCACGGCAACTGTGACCTCTTTGGATCCGGTCGTGGTGTCCCACGCCTCAGGAGCGTCTACGTCAGCATCAGGCGTCCCGAGGGTCTGGCCCGTGTTGTTCATGCCCCACTGCTCCACGAACCTCGGATCCGTTGGAACCGATTCGATGTGCTTTACGTAGTTGGGCTGCGCATAGATGACGCCAGCCTGCTTCTCATAGCTGGCAACCGCCTCCCCCACGCTCACGCCAGAGCGCAGCTTGACCTTCATGAGGCCGGAGACGCTTGCGCCGAGGCGCCGAGCCGACGCGCCGCCAGAACGCGAATGCGCGGCACTCCTGCCCGTCGGCGTCGCGTTCTTGGCGAAGCGAACGATCACTTCACCGGGCACGTAGTCACCGCTTTCGGGACCGGCCCCCTTTGCCTGCGTCTGAAGTGCGTCACGTGCACTTGCGTCGGGCCTCTCGGTAGAGGCAACCACTAGATTCGGCAGCGCAAGCGAGACCGCAAGTGCGATCGCGATAGCGTGGCCGACCCCCCTGGATGTGAATTTCATCGTCTCACTCCGATTCTCGCGTCCCCCTCGAAGCACTATCTACCCCATCGTCCGCCCAGCGGTTCCCACATGCAATGCTGCGAACCCATTCGGCCGAGCACGTGCCCGGCATACACAGAGGGGGCAGGCCCGTATGGACCTACCCCCCGAAGTTCAGTGGAGCCGACGAGCGGATTCGAACCGCTGACCTGCGCATTACGAGTGCGCTGCTCTACCAGCTGAGCTACGTCGGCATATTCACTTGTCGTGCGAGGCCTACTCGGCCTTTGCCCCGCCACCGCCGGGCCTGCGGCGCCTGCGCCGTCTGCCCGAACGCGCTGGCTTCTCGCCAGCCTCTGCCGAAGATGCCTCGCCTGACGGCTTCTCGGCCGGCTTCTCGCCGGCGGGCTTGTCGGCTACCGGCTTCTCGCCGCCGCCTCGCCGCCTGCGAGCAACCTTCTGCGGCTCGTCCGGCTTGTCGGCTGCGGGCTGTTCGCCCTCGCCTTCGCCGCCTCCACCGCCTCCGCGCCTGCGCCTGCGCTTCCTGCTGCCCTCGCGGGCGGCTGGCGGCTCTTCGGCAAGAACGGGCACCGCAATCGGCTCCGGTACCGAGATCGGGATGATCGCGGGTCCCATCGCCTCGTCGATGGCTTCCTTGCTCACGCAGCACGGGCAACCCGTGCCCTTCGAGCAGCTCATCGACGCGAGCGGCACGGTGACGCTGGTTCCGTCCTCGAGCCGCATGCTGACCGTCTCGCGCGGGGTGTTCAGCTCGGTGACCTTCGCGGCACCACCCGGCGTTTCAATCAGCGCTCCACGCTTCGGCGCCCTGGACTTGTAGTCCTTGTATGCGTCGAACTCGTAGCGCAAACAGCACATGAGTCTGCCGCAGAGCCCCGAGATTTTCAAGGGGTTCAATGGCAAGTCTTGCTCTTTGGCCATTCGAATCGAAACAGGCTGAAAATCGCCGCCCAACCGCACGCAGCACAGCATCTCGCCACAGTGCCCGATTCCGCCCACCATACGGGCCTCGTCGCGCACTCCCACCTGGCGCATGTCGATGCGCGCCCGGAATCGGCTGGCGAGCTCCTTGACGAGCTCGCGGAAGTCCACGCGCTCTTCGGCGGAGAAGTAGAAGACGACCTTGTCACCGTCGAACAGGTACTCGACGTCGACAGGCTTCATGTCGAGCTTGTGATCCGCGACGAGCTGCCGGAAGACCGGCATCGCCTCGCGTTCCTTCTCTTCGAGTTCGGCTATGCGTGCGAGGTCAACCTCGTCGGCAACGCGCACGACGGGCTTCAGCGCAGCGGGCAGATCGGCAGTCTCCACATCATGCGGAGCCTGAACGACCGTCCCGAGCTCAGTACCTCGCTCGGTCTCTACGATGACAGTGTCGCCTTCAACCGGCAGCGAGCCGGCGGGATCGAACCACAGAGTCTTCGAGAACCGGAGCCGGATTCCCACTACCGTGGGCATCGCAAGACCTCCCGGATGTCATACAGCATGGCTTCTACAGCCAACTGGGGGCTCACATTATACGAAATGCGCTGGCGAGCAAGGGTAACAGCCGAAAGGGCGCGTGCGGCGGACGCCGGAGTGATCACCGCGCCGACCTCTTCCATGGCGTCTCGGGCGTCCGTGTTGATCACCAGATCGCCCACACCTTGCGATATCACTAAGCAATCCCGCAGCCAGCTTTCGGCCACGTTGAGCACCTCGGCAATGCCCTCGCGCTCCCGCGCCGTGAGCTCGCGCTTGTTGCGCTCCTCCACGCTCTTGGTTGCCGACGCCGAAAGGAAGTCACTGCGAGACTCGAGGTCGGCAGCTTGCGTCGCCTTGACCCCCTCGAGGGGCGCCTTCACCGCAGCGAGCAGCTCTTTTGCCGCAGTGAGCACGTCGAGCTCGTCCATCGAGCTGAGGTTCTTGAGCGAGCGAAGGATGCGGTCGCGTGCCTCCCGGCGACCCGTAGACGACAGGAAGTCGCGAGCGCGGGCCACCACACCGCCGGCGGCGGAGAGCGCCGCTGCAGCCTCTTCGGCAGATGCGCCCGTCTGCGCCGAGAGCACACCGGTGGCCTCGGAAGGCGCAAGCCGCCGAAAGCGCACGATCTGACAGCGCGAGACGATCGTGGGCGGCACCGGCTCCAGCGAGTGCGCGAGAAGCACGAAGACGACGTCGGCGGGCGGCTCTTCGATCGTCTTGAGCAGCGCGTTAGCGGCCGAGTCGTTGAAGAGGTCGGCTGATTCGAGAAGGTAGAACTTGTAGGGACCCTCGATGGGCGAAAGGCTCACGTCGTGCACGATCTCGCGCGCCTGCTCGGCGAGGTAGCCCGCAGCACCCTCGGGGGCGATCACGTGGACGTCGGGATGCGTTCCGCGCCTTACGCGGGAGCACACGCCGCAGCTGCCGCATCCGTTGTCACCGCACAGCAGTGCGCATGCGAGTGCCTTGGCAGCCGTCTTCTTGCCCGAACCCGGAGGGCCGACGAACAGGTAGGCGTGCGACGCCTTGTCGGTCTCAACGGCCATCCGCAGCCCTTCGGCAACGGCCGACTGGCCCACGAGATCGTCCCACACACAGCGCGCCATACCGCTAGTCCAAGTCCGGAACGAGGTGCAGGTCGCGTAGCGCCGCGGCGACAAGCCCACCGACGGTCTCGACATCCCCGGTAGCGTCGATGACCTTCACGCGCTCCGGCTCCGCGGCAGCGATCGCCAGGAAGCCATCGCGGACGCGGTGGTGGAACGCGAGGCTCTCGGACTCGAGACGGTCGGCCTCCTGCGCCGCTGTGGCACGCGCGAGACCCAGCATCGGGTCGACGTCGAAGACGAGCGTGCGGTCCGGGCGAAGCCCTGCCGAAGCGGCGCGGTTGAGAGCCGCTATCTCGTCGAGCGTGATGCCGCGGCCGTAGCCCTGGTAGGCGGTGGTGGAGTCGTAGAAGCGGTCGCACATCACGATCTCGCCGGCAGCGAGCGCGGGTTCAATCACTTCGGCGACAAGCTGGGCGCGCGCGGCTTCGTAGAGCAGCAGCTCGGCACGCGAATCCATACCGCTGTTGGCGGGATCGAGCAGAAGCCCGCGCACCTCTTCGCCAAGGCGCGTGCCACCGGGCTCGCGAAGCAAGCGCACCTTGCGGCCCGCCGTCTGCAGCATCATGCCGAGACGGTTGAGCTGGGTCGACTTACCCGACCCCTCCCCGCCCTCGAAGGTGATGAACACGCCCGGCGCGATCATGAGGCAGCCTCGCGGGTGGCGCGCCATTCGGCGGGCGCGGTTGCGTAGAGGTCGTTGCCGGCGGTGTCGATGGCAACGTAGACCGGGAAGTCGGCGAGCGTCATCTTCACGAGCGCCTCGGCACCCAGCTCGGGCCAAGCGACCGTCTCGGCAGCCACAACATGCAATGCAAGCAGCGCGGCTGCTCCACCGACGGCGGCGAAGTAGACGCTGCCGGTCTTTCGGCAGGCATCCACGACAGCCGTAGCACGGCTACCCTTGCCGATGGTCGCCACGATGCCAGCCTCGAGAAGCGCGGGGGTGGCGGCATCCATGCGCTTGGCGGTGGTGGGGCCCACCGAACCAGCAGGACGCCCGTGAGCGGGCGGCGTGGGGCCGGCGTAGAAGAGCGTGTGCCCCTCGAGGCCGAATGGCAGCTCGGCACCTTCGGCAAGCGAAGCGAGAAGCCGCTCGTGAGTGGCATCGCGCGCGGTGAAGACCGGGCCAGAGAGCAGCACCTCGTCGCCGGCGCGCAGCTCGGCAAGCCGCTCGCGGCTCACGGGAAGATCGATGCGGATCGGCTTAGAGATCGCCGGACTCCTTCACAGGTTCGGTGTCGATGCTGCGCCACGTGAGTGTGCGCCACGCGTAGACGGCAGCCGACAGCACGATAGCACCGGCGAGGAAGAGCGTGACCCGTACGCCCGTGGGCGGGCCAAAGGCGGGCGTGCCGCCAAGGCTCCGCTCGAGCGCGACAATCAGGGCGGCTACTCCGTCGCCCAGGGGCGACATGACGACCATCGAGATCAGCAGCGCAACCCGGATGACCGACTCGAGTGCGGTGAAGACCCGCCCGCGGATCTCGTCGTCGACGGTGCGCACGACGTAGGTGTTGCCCGCCACGGTCACCATCGCAACGGCACCACCAGCTGCGATCGCGAGGATTGCAGCCTCCCAGTAGCGGGTGGCAACGGCAAACATCAGCAGGCCCGTGCCGAACGCGGTGACCGAGCCGGCGAACATGAGCTGCAGTGACATGTGCCGCTCGAGGCGCGGCGCGAGAAGCGCTCCGGAGACCATACCCAGCGCGAGGAAGACGAGGATGAAGGTCTCAGGCGCGGCTGCGAGTTTGGCGAGTTCGGGGAACTTGTCCGTGAACGGGATCCCACCGGCGAGGCCAGAGACGAAGACGAGGCCGACCGAGATGATCGAGCCGCCGCCCAGCAGCGCCATGAAGATCGTCGTGAGCAGGCCGCGAAGCTCCTGGTGCTCACCGAGGAAGCGGAAGGAGTCGATGGCGTCGCGCCCCAGCAAGCTGAGGGTGAGCGGCGGGGCATCTTCGTTGGCCTTCGCGTGGACGGCAATCGTTGCGACCATCGCTGCCGAGAAGAGGAACGTGAAGGTGTTCAAGATGACGCCCGCTCGCGGCCCGACCAGCGCGGGGGCCGCCAAGCCCACCATCATCGAGACGAGCGGCAGGTTGACCCGCAGCACGTAGCGCACGATGGCCTCGAACGCTGCGACTATCGCGCCCGACGCGGTGAGGCCCACCACCATCGCCGCCTGCTGCGTCGTATAGGCGAGTCCGTTGGCTGCGGCGATGTCGTTCTCGTCGTCGAGCAGATACGGGATGAGCGCATTTCGCGCCGGATAGAAGAACAGCGACATCGTCTCCATGAGCAGCACGATGAGGTAGATAGCAGCGAGCGAGTTCGTGAAGATCAGCAGCGCCGAAAGGAC
>DASRYH010000030.1:0-20319 GCA_035687245.1 Coriobacteriia bacterium | reverse complement strand
AGCGTATACCAACAAAGGCAGGGCTAGCCTGCCTTTGTTCGAGTGCTTCAAGCGGACTGCGCCGCTTAAGCACTCGCAGTGTGAGGTGATGCGAATGATCGTTCCATTCGGACAGGGCGCCGAAGACATCCAACTAGCGGCTGCCGTCCACGAGCTCGAAGCAGTCAATCCAGTGATAGCGAAGCACGGCCTTGCACTGTCCAAAGACGACGTCACGGCGCTGGTGGCCGGGCGCATCGAAGCGCTTGCGGTGAGCGACCGCGTCGAATTCGGCGGGGGTGTAGCCAAGGACCTCGTGCTGGCGTTTGCCGGCTCGCCGTATGTGTCGCAGACGTCGTTTGTCGAGACGGTGCTCGAGCTGCAGGAGCTCTTCTACGAGTTCAAGAACGAGTCGCTCGAGCAGGTCGCCGATGAGGACCTGATCGCGAAGATGCGCTCGCTCTTCGACGACCCATCCCAAGGCGACTTGGGCTATCTGGCCGAAGCGCTCTTCGAAGGGCTTGGGCGGCAGGTACGCAAGGAGATCGTCACACCGCGCAGGTTGGGCTTCCACGACCGCACTGATGCCGACAAGGTCGAGGCGAGCATGGACTACGAAGACGCGGCCGATCCAGATGCGGATCGGGCGGCTGCCAACGCATACACGCTGGCGTCGTCGCGATACGACGTCTCGCGCTGGGTGGACGAGAACTACGCACCGGGGTGGGAGGGTTCAAGCTGGCTGGACGAGTAGAGGGACCGATACCCGACGACCGAGGCCTGCTCGCGCCTCTGCACGCCGACGCAGGCGAACTCGCCTCACCCGACGAGCTCGTCGACTTCCAGGTGCGCTTCATTCGGCTGATCGAGCGCCGCACGGCGATCTACACGATGGGCGACAGCACGTCGGTGCCCATGTACGTAGCCGCCGACCTCGTGCGCTCAATCTGCTTCGTACTGGGCATCGACCCCGACGACCCGGTGATCACGCGGCGCCTGCTGACGGTCGACCTCGAGGACGAGTACCGACGCCGTCTCGACGAGATCGGGCGCAAGGTCGAGGCCGCCAAGCAGCTATTGCGAGAGGTCGACGCCACGATGCCGCTCATCGAGAACATCGCGCTGCGCGACACGCTCAAGGAGCTCGGTTCGTTCTTCCGCAACTACGACTACCGATCGATGGCGCATGACATCCCGTGCAGCATCGACTACCCGCTCTGCCACCCGGTGCCTGAGGATCTGCCTGGCATCGACTACATCGCCGAATACGTGCGCCGCCTAATGGTCGAGGCGCGCTTCCTGGGGCACTTCGACATCAAGGTGATCGAGCGGGTGCTCGCGGAGGCCTCGCCCGACCACATCGAGCTGCTCGTGAACTTCTACGAGCCGGTAGCCGCGAACACGCTCGGCCGCGCGCTGATTGGCAAGGACCCGGCGGTGCTTGTCGTGTCGGGTGCAGACCGCGCCGAGATTGCGCAGCGCCTGGGAGCCGTGGGGGAGGCCGGCCGCGAGAAGCTACTCGTTCAAGCTGCCGAAGATGCGTGCGACGCATTCGGTATCGCCGACGAACCCTCGCGCGACTACCTGCGCGAGCTGGTGCCCGACCTGCTGCCGCGCATCGCAGTCGGCCTCAAGCACGACTCGCTCGGCGGGGTGTTCGTAGGCTGAACCACTCAGTTGCGCGGCGTGCGCGAGCCACCTGCGGCAGCGCAGCTCTCTAGACGACTCTCAGCCGCGCGCTCTTGCCAACGGTGCGCGCGAGTCTGCGGTCCGCCGTCGCGAGCTCACAATCCAGCACTTGGGCTAGCGCAACGTACGTCGAATCGAATGCGGCGACCTGCCGACGGGCCACCAGCTCGGCCGCATCGTGAAGGAGAAGCCGGTCGGCAGGGATTAGGTGAACGTCGACATCGAAGAATGCGTCGATCGCCCCTTGGACTTCGGCGCGCGGCAGCCGTCGCACGAAGACGCCGAAGACCTCGTGGGCGAGCAGGGCCGGGGCCACCAACCGAGCTCGCGATGCAGCATGTTCGGCAAGCAGCTCAGCCGCCTCCGCCACGCCGTCTTCGTCATCGGTGAGGAACCACTTCACGACCACGCTCGCGTCCACGACGACGATGGGAGCTTCACTAGTCACGGCAGGCCTCTTCGGCTGCGCGCATCTCCGCGACCAGGAGTGCGGGATCTCCAGTGAGACCAGCGCGTGCGCCTATGTCGCGCATTCGCTTTGCCGCGGACTCGATGCGAAGGCGGCGCACCTCGGCCTCCCGGTCTTGGCGAGCGCCAGCGATGTAGCGAACCGCGGCCTCCTGGATGAGGCCACTGCGGGTGATTCCTAGCTCGTCGGCCTCAGAATCGATCTCTTCGAGCAGCTCTTGAGGCATGGAGATGTTGAGTTTGGTCATTGGTGTCTCGCTTTCGATGGTAGAGAATTAGCTTCTCTACCAAGAGTATACACAGTGAACTGACATCAGAGTTGCGCTCCCCGCGGCACGATTGGGGCATCTACTACTACCGAATGCACTCTCGATGAAAGGCCACCCATGTCGGGTTCAGTGAAGATAGGCGCAGACGAAGCCAAGGCAATCGGGACGGCGCTTGGTGTCCCGTGGGACGAGATCGATCTCGAGCAGTTCCGCCGCGGCCTTGAGGTAGAGCTCGAGCACGGCACGCGCTTCGCGGAGACCAACGTCACCAACGACGACATGTCGCTGACCGGCAAGATCGCGTGGGCGCACCTCAAGGAGTTCCCGGACTACTACACGCGTCTCGACGCGATGGAAGCCGAAGCTGACACGTACTGGGAGTCTCGGCGCTAGGACGCTGCGCAGCCCCATAGCTGACTGTCGTGGTCGGCTTGCGCATAATGGGAGCGAGAACCAGCCGGTATCATCGCTGCTAGGGGGCCTAGGTGCGGCGCGAATCCCGATTCTTGTCACTCGCCAACAGCATTCTGTCGATGCACGATGGCGTGTCGTTCTTAGTGTTCCTTGGAGTGTGCGCGACAGTATTCGGGCTCATCACTTCGGCGACTGGCGCGGCCGGCGTGCAAGGCAGCTGGACTGTACTGGCCGTAACGGTTCTCGCGTCCGTCGCACTGGCATCTAGCCTCTTCTTGCTCCGTCTCTTCCGGTGGGAACTGATCTGGAAAGGCCTTGGGGGCCAGTTGCCCTGGATTGGAAGGCCCGATGTCGTTGTCGGAATCGGACCAGGCGGTGCGGTCATTGCGGGGATGATTGCGAAGCGGCTTGTGGGCTACGCCCAGTGCGAACCGATCGTGGTCGTTGCAGATCGCACATTCAAGAACGCGGGCAACAGGCTCGTGGTCGAGATTGGTGAGGTCGCCCTGCCGCCGGCCAGTGAGGGTGCGCAGCAGCGTGAGATCCTTGTTGTTGGATCCGAGGTGCACAGCGGCGGCACGATGGCGGAGGTGTGTCGTCGGCTAGACGATGCCGGGATCGACCACCGCACCTTCTCCTTCTTGGTCTCGCCGAACTCGAACTTCAAGGTCGACAACTACGTGTTGCGCTCTGATTCGCGAGGCATCATCCCTTGGCCCGACGCGCCCGAGCGGGAGGTGGCGCGAAATGGCTGAGCCCATGACCGGCCGCCCGGCACTTGGGCAGATCGAGGCGATCGTCTTCGATTTCGACGGCGTGATTGCCAATTCGATGGGCATGCAAGAACAGGCATGGCGTGTGGTCACGCAGGACGACCCCGAACTGCAGCGACGGATCGTCGAGAACCTCTACGCCGGACGTGCCGGCGAGACCATGTTCGACGGGACCGACCTGACCGACGGGCGGCGCGACCAACTTCGGCGCTCAAAGGACACTCTGTGGGATGCGGCGAGGTCTGAAGTCGCCCTGATGGCGGGCGCGGCTTCGGCAATACCTAGACTCGGAGGCAAGTTCCCGCTCGGCCTCGCCACAAGTGCTGACCGGCCCTATGTAGAATCGCTCCTCCAGCGCGAGGGGCTCATCTCGTACTTCCGCGTGCTGATGACGAACGCTGACGTGCCGAATCCCAAGCCGGCTCCGGACATGCTGGTCGCCGCGGCCTCGCAGTTGGAAGTAGAGCTTCGCAAGGTCCTGATGATTGGCGACACCGACGCTGACAGGCAGCTCGCAGCGAACGCGGGGACGCAGTTCCTGCGGTTTGGGTCTGCGCGACCTGATGTTGCCGGAGTTCAGTCGGTGTCGGGATGGCCAGAACTCGAGGTACTGCTGCTCGGGTAACAGCGACGCGTGCGGCGCTTGGCTGCCAACCGAGTGGTCTGACAGAATGCAACGGTTGCGCAATCAAGCGGTTCGTCATGCCCTGTGCTCACAAGGTAGCGAGGAACTCGCATCTCTCGGGGGGATCGTCGACTTGAAGCTGAGACCTGTTGCTGCCTTCTTGCTGGTCGTTGTGGCCCTGGCCGCACTCTCGCCAATCAATCGCGCATTTGCCGCGCCCGATCCGGTCATCGTGGACGCGTTGCCCTACACCAGTACCAGTGTCATTGGGAGCGACGCAGTACACGTCACTGATACGGAGATCAAAGGGCACTACGACTACTACCGAATCAGGCTGGAGCAGGGGCACTACTACCAGTTCTCATCTCACAGCCTGTCTGACACTTCGGTCATGTACCGAGCACTGGTTGAGGTTCGCAAGCTCGACGGGACTCCGGTTGCGACGCCTCAGAGCACCGGCCCCGACGACGCTATGGAGTGCTTCACTCCGGAGGTCACGGGAGACTACCTGGTTGGGTCGGGAAGCGGCGCGTACTACGGAACGGACCTGCCCTATCGGTTCGATGCCAAAGAGGTGCAGGTTGGCCGCATCGAGGGTCGCGTCACCGGAACGTCAGGCGAACCGGTAAGCCCGGCAATCGTAAGGCTTGGCTTTGTCACCGACGGCATTCCCTCCGTGGTAGATCTCCAGACCGACCAAGACGGTCGCTTCAAGACAGAGCCGCTTCCCGTGGGGAACTGGGAGGCGGAGACGAGCGCCGATCTCGTGGGATACATCGGAGCGCAGACAGATGGAATCGTCGTTGAAGCAGGCAAGGTGACTCAGCTTGCGGTTAGCCTCCAGAAGGGGGCGAGTATAAGCGGGTACGTCACCGGCGCGAACGGCCTCGCACTCCACGAGTACGCAGTCAGGGCATTTCGCGTAGTGGGTCCGAACTACATCATCTGTTCGACGGGCTACGGGGAGGCACAGGGACCCGACGTTGCCGGCTCCTATCTGGCCCGCCGCCTTGCAGGGGGCCAGTTCGCGTTTCAAGGACTCCCCGCCGGACGCTATGTCGTTAGCTTCATCCTGGAGAACTGGGATCCAGCCACCGGTGAACTCCTGGGCATCGATGAGTACCACCTGTATGACGGAACCCTTCAGGGGTCCAAGCTGAACCACCTGCTGGTCGACGTGTCCGCTGGCGCAGAGGTCACCGGCATCGACGGTCAGATGTCGACTGCGCAAGGAGCGCCTCAGACGGTTGAGGTCAGCGGGCCCTGGGTGGCGGTGCGTCCCGACCAGCATCCGCGCATGCTGGTCAGGGGCTACCTGTTCGACGTGGCTCCGACGTTGTTCCCGATGCCGGGCTACAACGTGCTGATGGAGCGGTCCTTCGACAACGGCGCCACGTGGGAGCCTGTCGGCGAAGCACGCGTACACGGATTCGAGCTACCCGAGCTCTACAGCGGCTGGGAGTTCGACTACACGCCCGCGCTGGACTACCAGCGCCCACACCTGTTGAGAGCGCGATTCGCGGGGGTGGCGGGCAAGCTTGCGCCGGCTGTGGGCGAGACGGTGACATACGGCTACACCGCGCCCAGACGCACGCTGCGCTACTCCGCGGGTACGGGCGGCACGATTGTGGGGCAGGCGACGCAGTCGCTCTTGCGGCCCTCAGACGCGACAGCGGTCACCGCGACTCCGCTGGCGGGGTACCGGTTCGTCGAGTGGTCGGATCACAACACAAACGCGACTCGCTTGGACGGGGAAGGCTCAGGCGATCTGAGCGTCTCAGCCCGCTTTGTGCGCGTATACGCTACCAAGCTCACTCTCTCGGGGACGACTCGTCCTCGCGCAGGCAGGTCCTACAAGCTGAAGGGCGCCTTCTCAGCCACCGGGGCACGCGGCACCGTGAAGGTTCGGCTTTGGCGCAAGGTCGGGACGAAGTGGAAGCCGGCGGGCTCGAAGAGCCTCTACGCGTCCTCCGGCAAGTTCGCGTACACCTTCAAACCCAAGTACAGAGGATCGTGGAAAGCCACGGTGACCTACACCGGTGCCTCGACCTCGAGCTCTGTCTACCGGCCCTGTTCGGCTACCAAGACGTTCAAGGTGAAGTAGCGGGCACTCCCGCCGGCGGGGCGTGCGGTGTGCGCAGGTGCTGAGCCTGCGCCGCCTACGACGCCCGCCGAATCGTCTCCTCGTCCACCACGCGGCCGTCCTTCAGGAAGACGATGCGGTCCGCATAGCCGGCCATGCGCGGGTCGTGCGTGACCATCACGATCGTCTGGCCATCGGTGCGCAGGCCCTTCACGAGCTGCAAGATCTCTTCGGCAGTGACAGAGTCGAGGTTGCCGGTGGGCTCGTCGGCGAGCACGAGCTTGGGTGCCTTCACGAGCGCGCGGGCCACGGCGACGCGCTGCTGCTCGCCACCGGAGAGCTCACTCGCGAGCTGATCGACGCGCTCGGCGAGACCCACGGCGTCGAGCATGTTGAGCGAGCGCTGCTTGCGTTCGCCACGCGGGACGCCGGCGTATTCGGCAGCCAGCATCACGTTCTCTAGCGCGGTGCGGGTGGGGATGAGGCTGTAGCCCTGGAAGACGAAGCCGATCTCGCGTGCGCGGATGCGGTCGAGCTCGGAGTCCTTGAGCTTGGTGACGTCGCGGCCGTCGAGTTCGATGTGGCCGGCGGTGGGCCGCGCGAGGCAGCCGATCACGTTGAGCAGCGTCGACTTACCCGAGCCCGACGGCCCCATAATCGCCACGAACTCACCGTCGCGCACGGAGAGGTCGGTGCCGCGCAGCGCGTGCACGACGTTGCGCTTGCCCATGTGGAACAGCTGCTCGACGCCGGTGATGGTGATTGCTGACATGCGGTGATCCCCCTACTCGTAGGCGAGCGCGGCGGCGGGGTCGAGCTTTGCCGCGTGCCGCGCGGGCCATAGTCCGCCGAAGAGTCCGATCGCTATCGAGAGCGTGAGCGCGCCGAATGCGAGCGGCCACGTCATGAGCAGCGTCGACGTGCCGGTGTTCGCGACGACCACCGCGTTGATGCCGTTTACCGCGAGCGTGCCCAAGCCGAGCCCCACCAGTCCGCCGATGAGCGCCATCAGCGCCGATTCGGCAAGCACGTCGAGGGCTACCTTGCCGCGCGACGCCCCCAGCGCGCGTTTGATGCCGATCTCGCGGGTGCGTTCGCCCACCGACATCGTCATCGTGTTCACGATCGACAGGCCGCACACCAGCAGTGCGATCGCCGACACGCCGAAGACGACTGCCGAAAGCAGGCTCGTGATCGCCGTGACCGCTTCCATCTCGGCCTTGGGGCCGGTGGCCTGGACGCCCACGATGTCGCGTTCGATCCGCGAGGCCAGCGCGTCGCCGTCGACGCCGTCCTCCACAAGCACGCTGTAGGAGACCGCGAGGTCGGAGGGCTTGACCGAGTCTTGGAAGGCCTTCGGCAGGGTGAGCCAGAATAGGTGCTGTGCGTCGGGCAGTGAGACATAGGCGGCGGAGTCGGAGACGTTGACGAAGGTGCGCTGCAGGATGCCAACGACTGTGAAGCGCTCCCCGCGAATCGTCATGATGTCGCCGACTTTGAGCTTGTGGCCCTTCGCCAAGTCGCTTCCCAGCACGACCTCGCCGTGCTCGGTCCCGTAGATGAACTCGCCCGAAGCGAGTTGCACATCGAGGTAGTCATCCCACATGTCCTCAGAGACGCTGATCACGACGGGCGGAATGACGGAGAAGTAGTCGTCGTCGAGTAGCGTCGAGCAGACCGGGAAGACGCCCTTCACTCCGTCGTAGGCCTCGAGCTTCGGCTTCATGTCCATCAGCAGCGGACGGTTGCCTCCAGCCATGCCCACGAAACTCGCGTCCTGACTGTCGATGACGGTGATGACGTGGCTGTAGTAGCCCTCGAGCCGGTCGATGTAGACGCGGTTGTTCTCTGAGGCCGAGCCCAGCACCACCAGCGCGAAGACGCCTATCGCCACGCCGATGACCGTCAGTACCGAACGGCCTCTTCGGCGGAACACGTCGCGCAGAATCCCCATCGTTTCCCCCTCAGGTTTCGCTAGCGCGTGGCGAGTGCGGTGGCCGGATCGAGCCGTGCAGCGCTGCGGGCCGGCCAGAAGCCGCCGGCGACGCCCAGCACGATCGCGAAGGCGAGCGCGCCGATCACGAGCCGCGCGGTCACCAGGAACATCGAGGTGCCGGTGGCCGCCACCGTCGCGGAGTTGAGCGCGAGTGCCACGAGCACGCCTCCCGCAACGCCGCCGATGCCGCCCAGCGCTGCCATCAGCGCCGATTCGGCGAGCACGTCCTGCCGAATCGATGCGCGCGTAGCCCCCAGCGCGCGCTTCACGCCGATCTCGCGGGTGCGCTCACCAACCGCCATCGTCATCGTGTTGACGACCGAGACGGTGGAGACGATCAACGCCACGGCGCCCACGCTCCACAGAATGCCGTTGATGAGGTCGATGATCTGGCTCTGGGCCGCCGCCATCGCGGTGGGCCCGGACGCGGTGATGCCTTCGATGTCGCGCTGCATGCGCTCGGCGAGCTTGTCGAGGTTCTCGCCCTCGTCGCCGTAGACGTTGGCCTGGAGCACGAGCTCTGACGGCTTCACGTTCTGCCGAAAGGCGTCGGGCAGGCGCGTGTAGTAGATCTGCTGCGCGTCGGCGAGCGTGACATATGCCGAGGAGTCTGTGACCGCCATGTAGGTGCGGTCGAGGATGCCCACCACGGTGAACTTGCGGCTGCGCAGCGTGGTAGTGTCGCCCACCGTCACGTCGTGCTTCTTCGCGTAGTCGGTGCCGATGACCGCCACGCCCGAGTCGCCGTTCTCGAGCCGCCTGCCTTCGGCAAGGGAGAAGCTGGCGTAGTCCGGGCTGTCGGGCTCCGCGCCTAGGATCATGGGCGGGATGCCGTTGAACTCGTCGTCGATCTGCACGTTGACCTGCGGGGAGACCTCGCTCACGCCGGGGTAGTCGCGCATCTCGTCGACGGTTTCCTTGGCGAGCGGGCGAGAGCCCAGCGACATGCCCACGAAGTTCGAGTTCTTGGCCTCGACGACCGTGATGCGGTTCTCGTAGTAGCCCGCGTCCTTGGTGACCAGTACGTTCATGCTCTCTGCCACGGCGCCGAGCACCACGAGCGCGAAGACGCCCACACCGATGCCCGAGATCGTCAGCAACGAGCGGCCCCGCCGCCGAAAGATGTCTCTAAGCATGCTCATCTTCGTATCCCCCCCTTGGGGCGCTCGTGGGAACTCGGCTCGGCCGTGGGAGGGGTGAGGGTGCGAGCACCTGGGGACACTCCCTTTGGCACGGTGTGGGCAGCTTTCGTGATGCGCTTCTCCGCGCGATCCAGCCAAGCGAGGACCGCTTCAGCCTTCGCAATCTCGAGGTCTGTCTGGAGCAGGCTGCCGAAGTCGAGCTCCGGGTCGAGGCGCTCCTTGCGCTCCGTGAGCAGACCGATTCGGCGGAGCTGGCCTTTGCGCTGGGCCTGGATGACCTGCTCGACGTCCACGTCGCCGGTGAGCCCGAGGACGATCTTGGCGTGCAGCTCGTCGCGGCCGGTCTCGGCGTCATCTTCGGCGGCGAGGAACCAGCGGTGCAGCTCCGTGCGGCCGGCCGGGGTGATCGTGTAGAGCTTGCGGTCCGGCGCCTCCGCGGTGACGACTGTCTCCGACTGGACGACGAGGCCGTCGCGCACCATGCGCTCGAGGGTGGAGTAGATCTGGCCGTAGTTGATAGCCCACGCGGCGCCGAGCTCGTCCTCGAGGTCCCGCCGAAGGTCGTAGCCGTGCATCGAGCGGCGGTCGAGGACTGCGAGGATTCCGTGCTTGACGGACATGGGCGGGCCTCCGAAGGCAGTGCAGGCGGCGGCTATATAGAGAGTATATACATACTAAGCATATACCAGCGTTTGAGGCAAGTGATCAATGCTCCGACTGATAGGTCGAGCTGCGGGTGAGTGACTTCAGGGCGACTCGCCGAGATGCCGGGCTACATGGGCATCAGGCCAGACGGGGTCGTCTGGCCAAGGACCAACGACTGGACTCGAGAGCACCCCAGCTGGCTGGATAGGGTGACCAGGCTCCCGACATCTTCAGGTGAGATGTGGTGAAGCCAGGCACCGACAAACCCGAACAAACTACTCCAAGAAAACGACGCCTAGCGGTTCGTCCCAGTCCGAGTCGTCGGGGCCTCTGGTGAAGCTCGTTGCCCCTAGTAAGGCCAGACCCCAGCCATGCTGCACGAGTCTTGGCCGCAGGGCGTTTCCGCCGGGCTCGCGTTACACCCACACGTGGCGCGTCTCAACGCGGTGTGCCTGAAGGCCGGAATAGCCGTGCCCCGTCGCCACAACCTGCAGGTTCGGATCCGATGACATCAGCTCCAGGAAAGGTCGGAGCACGAAGCCTTCTGTCCCCGAGAGCTGCAATCCCAGGGTTGCGGCCGTGCGATCGGGGGGGAAGTCCAAGATCAGCAGGCCAGGGAAGTTGAACCCGCTCATCGATGACGTACGGAGCAGCGAATAGTGGTATGCGATGTAGAAGTACAGACTTAGCATCCCACCGAGCTTTGACCTGTAGTTCCGCCCCTCGACAAGCGCGGACGCATTCGTCTTCCTCAGGTCGATGCTCGCCGAGTCATTCTCGAATGGCCACAGCTGGTCTCCCGCGGCAGCATTCAACCGCATGAAGTACTCGTTCATGCCATCAGAGAGCTTGTCAGATGCGGACTCGAAGTCCGCCTCGGACTGGGCGTCGCGGATTTCGTTCTCGAGCACCGAGATTCTCTGCTCGAGCGACGCAATCTGTTCGGCCAATGACTCACCCTGCGTAAGCAAGTTGTACACGTTAATAAGCTGCTGTTCTCTCGCGGAGAGCCCGCCCAATGACATATCGATCTGCTGCAAGGCCGCGTCGAGATCCGAGCGAGCGCTCGTCCTCGAGGCCGCCTCCGCAGCACGACCGCGTGCGCTGCTCGCCCGTATTACTCTCTCATGGGCCTGCAACTCCCGGACACTATGGTTGATCGCCTCGATCAGCTCATCGTTCTCGCTCAGCTCCTCTTGCAGTTGAGCAAGTTCATACTCGATGCGCTGCGCAGCTTCCTCAATCGATGGGGTCGTAGGGTGGGGGCCACCGCACAAATAGCAGGTGTCGCCTTCTCTCGGGGTGACCGGCATGTCACAGACGGGACAGGCGGTTGTCTTGAGTGGTGATAGCGTGCGACCGGATACCAGCGCCCGGCGCAGCGTCAGCACTTGCCCGGAAAGCACATGCTTCATCCGTTCGAGCTCAGTCAGTCTGTCTCGAGCGCCCGCCATTGCCGCCAGTACTTCGACTAGTTCATTGGACTCATCAACCCATGAGCGGTGCTCTGTCTCGGCGAATGTGCCAGTGCCGCCGTCTCCATCAAGAAGCTGTCTGCGCCGAACTACCAGGGCGTTCATCTCCGCATGAAGAGCGGTGAGGGACTGATCCAAGGCGCCCGCAGCAAGATCGCCCTCGGGTAGATTGAGACCCAACAACTCCTCTGTGACGCTCGCAAGCGTGGTTACGTAGTTGTCCCTGCGAGACACGAGACCCTCGAGTTCGCGCCGCTTCTCTACCAATGCTGCAAGAGCAGGAGGAAAGACCGCGGTGGCAAGGCCACAGAATTCGAGCAGGCACGCGTGAAACTCGCCCTCGGGCTGCTTGGGCATCAGCTCGGTCCATTGGTCTTCTCGTCGGTACATGTGCCTGAACAAGGTCCGCCAGCTTAAGGTTGTCCAAGAACCGCCATATGGATTGCCCTTCGGGTAACGAATCAGAGGGGCATCAATCTCGGCAAGGACGAATCTGGAGAACTCGTCGGGGGTTGTGGGTCGGTTGTTGACGTAGAGACGGGTGCGACCACCGTGTTCCTGCCACCGCCGCGACAAGACGTACTCAACGCCAGCCACGCGTACACTAACCGTGCACGACCGATATCTTTGGGCGAGCACGTCGCCGATCGCATCCTCCGGCGAGTCCTTCGTGCTTCCCATTGTGTAGTCGATCAGGCGTAGCCAGCTGGTCTTCCCAGTATTCGGCCTGCCTACGATGAGGTTGAGTCCAGGTTCGAACTCGATGGCCTCCCGAACTCCGTCAACGTCCTCGCGAGATGCCGAGAGTAGCCGAATGCATCCATCATCCATGGGCAATCTCCTCTTTGAGGCGCAGAGCGCCGACTTCCTCCTCGAAGGTCTGATAGACGAGCCGCTTCAACTGCCCGCCCCTCAGCCCGCCGAGTCTCGCGCCCACCTGCGCCGTCAACTCCGCCAGATTGGAGAAACACTCCTCGCCGCTGATCTGGTTGGCTATGTCGATGCCGAATGGCGTGAGCTTGAAGTTGTAGGTGCTTCGGCTGGCTTCGATTGTGATGAGCCCACGCGCCTCGAGGTATGGCAGCAACTCGTAGTAGCGAGGGTCCCAAGGGCCATACAGAAAGCGAATCATCGGGGGTTCGACTGCTGCGCTTTCAGAGGGGCCCGTTCGCGTCAGCCTCTCGAAGAACTCGGGGTATCGAACAAAGAAGTCTAGCTTGGCGAGCTTGGTCAATCCCGCTATCCGATTACTGCGTCCCGCGTGACGAAGAAGTAGTAGCAGCCGAGCCGCATGTAGCTCGGCAATATCCGCGGTTACGGGGGTTCCTCTGTGCAAATGGCCGATTGAAGTCAGTGTCTTCACTCGGGCTCTCCTTGAGTAAAGCGATGCAGACACCGGTTGGTCGTTTCGTACATGGTGCCGAGCGCAAACGGGTACGTCGGTCGGCAGTCCTCAGGCAGCCTCTCAATTAGGGCCTGCAGAGACGCCTTGCAAGTGCGATGAAACTCACCTGGTGACGGCGGGTGCGTGCTCGCTACGTAGTTATCAAGCAGGTCTGACAGGCATGTGTTGATCTCGTCGATTGCCCTGTCGTATCCCCGGCTCGGTGCGTACCTTGGCCTATAGCGTTCCTCTAGGTACCGACGCCGACGTTCCTCCGCCTGCGCGACCAGCGCCTCGTCAATCTCACCGGCCTCCATCTTGGTGCGTAGACGGTTATTCGCTCTGGGGCCGGAATGTGGAATCGCTATCGCGATCGCCTCCTCGACCATGTCAACAATCTGTTGCGGCGGGAGAACTCGACTTGCTCGGCAATTGCGTGAAGCCAGGTCGGAGGCCTGCGCAAGCAGACGCTGGTAGGCGATATCTAGCTGGTCAGGAGTAAGCGTGTAGCCCAGCTTCAATGCCGCTCGAGCAAGAAGATCACGATTCTCCAGAGAAACCGCTCGCTCGCTTGCCTGGACATCCCACACGAGGCGGTGGCACCAGTCCGTTAGCGAACGGCCGCCCTCCGATACCCTGTGTCCAACTCGCCCCACGAGATCGGCTTCAATCCGGTCCAGATGTCTCGCTCTCAATTCGTCGGAAGGGGACAACTTCAAGACCCTCAGCTGAGGGTTAACATCGCGCGTTGTGACGATTCGGAAGCCAGGGCTGGGGTCTTCGATGTCTCTGTCGGCATCCAGTGACTTCTCTACAATGCTTGTCCCGACTCGACCCTCGTCTCGACAACAGAGCTGAGGAACCGACCACAGGCTGGGGCCATCCGTCGTCTTCACTTGGATGTACTCGTGCTGTGTCGAGCCGCTTACGACACGGGTAACGGATATGTCGTCATCGATCTCAAGACCGACTGCGGTGACGAAGGGGTCTTCTGCCGATCGCAACATCACACCGAGCGCGTAGTGATCCTGGAAACGAAATCCTCTTCGAGCCGCGACGCCGCCCGAATCAGAAGCAGATTGCGCCTCCGGCATCCTTCGTCCTCCCGCTGATGAGCCTGCCGCTAGCATATCCGAACCGTCGTGCGTTAGCGCGTTCCTATGACCGAACGTGGTGCCACCGGAATAACGTCCACATGCCGGTCCTGGACTCTGCGCTGTCATTGCGCGTAATGGAGCCAGTGCCGGTGACACCTAGCCTTGTGGCTCGCATTCACGCGCTTCAATACTGGCGGTGTGAGATAGTCTGCTTGTCACGGATTTCCAGGGGGAAACATGGTTGACGCGAAATCAATTGGATTGCGGTCACAGGAGTATCACGAGGGGCTCAAAGATGTAGCTATTGACGCCTTCACTGAGACCTCTCTCGCTACAACGCTGAAGGTGGGGAAGGCTGGCACACTGGCGAGCCATCTCAAAGGGCTGAATCAAGTCACAGACATTGATGCCCTGACGTATTTGGCCGCGGATCTCGGCATTCGATCAACCGAACTGCCGGTCGTGCTCCGCGAGCTCCAGGAGCTGGATTTTGCGACGGTAGTGGGTAGCACCGACCGTCCTTCGCGGCTTGAACTTCGTATCCCCGAGCTCAGAAGCATCTACGACGACCTGGGCAAACGATGGAATGATCTTGGCCCCTCTGAGATGGAGCAGGGAGCAATCGACGCGCTCGATCGAGTCGCCCGGTTCCCTCATGAGAAGAGCCAGCTTGTAGATGACCTCGGCGATGACGATCTCGCGGAGAAGGTCCTCACGGTAGGCAAGAACGCGGCAGTTCTGGAATCGTTCCATGACGACGAACGACAGATTGTCTACTCGCCCTTGACGATCGAGGAGAGCCCCGAGATCGTGGCGCGGCTCTACGATGAGGGTGACCCCGCGCTAGTAAGCAAGGTGTTAGAAGAGGTCCGGGCCCAACAGGGTGTGCCATTGGAAGCGCTTCGTGTTAGCGACCAAGATTCGCTGCTTCGCCTCGTCATGCTTGGTGCCATATGCCCTGTTCAAATCTGCGACGCGTTGAACGCGAGGAGGACATTCCTGTTCACGCCGAGGGGTGGCCTGACCCGGGAGCAGCGCGTTGTGCTCGAGAAGGCGCGCGCAATCTTGGCGTGCGTCCGTTATGGGCAACACTATGCTGGGACCCGACCGATTCTCTATCCCCATCGCATTCTCGAAGTGCTGCTTGAAGCCAAGAAGTTTAAGACGCCTCGTCCCGACTTTCGGGTTCAGTACGCGCTCCTAATCAAGAAGCAAGTAGGTTTCGTTACGCCCTCAGATCGCTCCGGGTTCGACTACTTTCATCTAATAGATAGCGAAGAGAACCGACACGCGATGAGAATAGCGATAGACCTGCTGAAGAGCGGACAGACAACCGGATCGCGTCTTGAAGTGGACTCAAGCGAGATGCTTTCGGTTCCCGGAAGCTACTCCGATGCCCTGCCTACTCGAACTCGAATGCGCGCCACTGCTGAAGGCATAGCGGGAGTGAATGCCGAGGTCTTGGATCGAATCTCGTTGCTTGCGAGGGGTGTTGTCTCGTGAAGGATCTGGTGCTGAAGCTGAGAATGCAGCGAGTGATGAGGCTGCAGGGATACGCATGCCCCGTTGAAGTGGAGCTCTCTGACTATGAGTACGATGAATCAAGGAGATCACTGAAGAGAACCGCGCTCACTGACATCGATGTCTTAGGCATCCGCTTTGAGCCAGATCTTCGTCAGCAAGTCGCGATCGCCGACTGCAAGTCAGGCAAGGAGTCAGAATCCAATCGTCTCTTCTGGATACGCGGAGTGATGGATTTCTTCGGCGCGGACTCCGGGACGCTGGTTAAGACCCGCGTTCGCGGCCAAGCCAAGGCCCTTGCCCCGAAGCTCGGAGTACGAGTGCTTGACGAACCCGGCTTGGCGGTGTTGGAGCAGGGCCTCGGAGTTCAGGAGTCGCTGCCGGCTTCCGCTGAAGCGAACTATCGGCGCCTTCAGGCGCTGTGGGGCATCGAGGTGCCTGCCGGCCGACGGCCAACTCAAGAGCAACTTGAAAAGAAGAAGGCGTATCACTACCTCCAGTATCTGTACTGGATGCTGGATGAGTATCGCAACACGCAATCGGTTCTTGAACACATGCGAGCAATCTCTAGCCGGCTGGACGCCGCCGATGAGCGAGATGCTTATCTGTGTTTTGTCGCGTTGCAGCGGCTGACGTTGTCCGTACTGCGCGTCGCAAGCGAGGTGCTGACTCGCGGAGGGACCGACGTAATGGGTTGTTCGAAGAGCTACTTGTTCGGCGGCCCAGTTGCCCTTCGAGAACGCAAACAGATCATTGAGATGCTCAACGAAGTGCGGCGCTCAGCGATGCTAGTCAGTGACGATGTGCAGCTGGAACCAGCCTATTTCGACGAACTCGTTGAGATTGTGAACAAGACGGTTGGCCATTCGGGGAGCGCGTGCAAGATGTTGCTTCATGCGGAGGCTGCGACCCTTCATCTGTTTGCGGGTGCAGAGGACCTCGAGACACAGCTCGGCTCGCACTTCAGCCTTGACGCGCTCGTTCTGCTGAAGCGGTTGGCTAAGCTGCTGCAAGTCCATGCGGGCCTACACGCAGACGTATTCCGGGGCCTGCACGAGATGTAAGCAGCGGCTCCGCTACAATGACCCCGCACCCGCTCGCGCGCTTCTGAGCGCACGCCGACCCGGAGGTCTCGTCCCATGATCCCTCGCTATTCCCGTCCCGAGATGGCCGCCATCTGGGAGCTCGAGAACAAGTTCGAGATCTGGAAGGAGATCGAGGTTCTCGCGTGCGAGGCGCAGGCAGAACTCGGCGTGATTCCGCGCGAGGATGCTGTGACCATTCGGCAGCTTGCGGCGTTTGAAGTCGAGCGGATCGACGAGCTTGAGGCCGTCACGAACCACGACGTCATCGCCTTCCTCACCAACATGGCCGAGCACATCGGCGAGCCGAGCAAATGGGTCCACTACGGCATGACCAGCTCGGATCTGGGCGACACGGCGCTGTGCTACCAGATGACACAGGCGATCGACATCCTCATCGCCGACGTCCGCCGAATCGGCGAGATCTGCAAGCGCCGCGCGTTCGAGACGCGCGACCTGCTGTGCGTCGGTCGCACTCACGGCATTCACGCCGAGCCGATGACGATGGGCATGAAGTTCGGCCGCTGGGCGTGGGCGATGAAGCGCGCCGAGCAGCGCCTGCTGCGCACCCGCGAGAACGTCGCCGTGGGCGCCATCTCCGGCGCCGTGGGCAGCTACAGCAACATCGATCCGTTCGTCGAGCAGTACGTGTGCGAGAAGCTCGGCCTGATTCCGGAGCCGCTCTCGACCCAGGTCATCCCGCGCGACCGCCACGCGCAGTTCCTTGCTGTGCTCGCGACCGTCGCCGCCACCGCCGAGGAGATCGCAACCGAGGTCCGTGCGCTCCAGAAGTCCGACACGCTTGAGGCAGAAGAGCCTTTCGCCAAGGGCCAGAAGGGCTCGTCGGCAATGCCGCACAAGCGCAACCCGATCACCGCTGAGCGCGTCTGCGGACTCGCGCGCGTCATCAAGGCGAACGCGCAGGTGGGCTTCGACAACGTTGCGCTGTGGCACGAGCGCGACATCAGCCACTCTTCGGCAGAGCGCGTGGTGCTCGCCGACTCGACCATCGGACTCGACTACATCCTGAGCAAGCTCGAGTGGATTCTCGACGGCATGGTGCTCTATCCCGAGCGCATGATGTTCAACCTCGAAGCCACCCGCGGTCTCATCTACAGCTCGCGAGTGCTGCTCGCGCTCGTCGACACCGGCATGCTGCGCGAGGACGCGTACGCGATCGTGCAGGCCAACGCGATGGTGGTCTGGGACGACATCCAGAACGCGCGCCACGGGCGTAGCTACCGCGAGATGCTCGCAGACGACGCGGACTGCCCGCTCACAAGCGAACAGCTGGACGCGATCTTCGACCCGTGGGCGTTTCTTGCGCGCAAGGACGTGTTGTTCGAGCGGCTCGAGGGCTGCGGGTTCTAGGCTTCCGCTCATCGCCCATATTGAGCGTCCCCATCCGCAATCTGCGCCCATTCGTCGCTCTGTGGATAACCGAACACGCATTCGATGCTAGGTTGGCGTCACCCTCTGAAACCGGGACTCGCCAATGCTCGAATCCGTCGCCGCTCACCGTATCCAAACGAAGTCGTCTCTTGAGACGCTGGGTACCGATCTTGGTGCTAGGCGCTCGGGCGACAGCGCTCTGTTCGTGCGGCGTGAACTCGCGCAACACGTGGTCTCGCTGCTGCAATCCGGCACCAACGTGCTGCTCAGAGGGCCCTCCGGTGTGGGCAAGACCGAGCTCGCTCGGAGCCTGCCGCTCGCAGATTGGCAGCGCATCATCCCGTCGCTGCCGGGTCAACTCGCGCTTGTGGAGTCACGCCCCATCGCCGCGCCACTGATCGTCGAGACCAACGGGTCCAAGTTCATTGAGGACTGTCAGTTCTGCCACGACCTCGAGAACAAGATGGCGTGGGTTCTCAAGAAGGCCATCGACAGGCCCGCCATCTTGTTCATCGACCCGATCGAGAGCTGTCTAGGCGCTGGAGCGGCCTCATCGGACCCGCATTCTGATGTGGCGAACCTGCTCGTGCCCTTCGTCGATCGCGGTCTGAGGGTACTCGCGGCGACCACCCCCGCCGGCGAACAGCTGCTTCGCGGCGAGAACGAACGGCTTCACAGCCGGTTCTTGGTCGTCGACGTTCCGTCTCCCGACGAGGCAGAGACGCGACAGATCGCACAGCTTCGGCTGGAGTATCTACGCTCTCGCGGCGCGGTCGTGCAGGGCGGCGCGCTCGAATCCGGGCTCGAACTCGCCCGCAGGTACTTCCCTTCGGCCACACCACTTGCCGGGTTCGCCAAGCTCGCGCGCGGTGCGGCCGCACGCGAGGGTGAGATTGGGCCCGCGTCGTTGAGGACAGCCGTAGCCCATGAGCTGGGCGTGAGACCGTGTTACGCAGGCGCGGCCGTCGCGCCCACTTTCGGCGAGATTGCGGCGCGCGTCGGCGCGTCGGTGTTCGGACAGGAAGCGGCGGTCGAAGCGATGGCGGACGCGCTGTGCCGCTATTCGGCAGGCATGGTCGAAGCCGACCGTCCCGTTGCGGCCTTCCTGGCAGCCGGGCCGACTGGCTGCGGGAAGACGAGCCTTGCGCTCGCTGTGGCCGAGGAGTTCACCGGCTCGGCGGACAACGTTGTTCGAGTCGACATGGCGGAGTACTCCGACCCGTACTCGGCCAGACGGTTGCTGACCGAGGACGCGGGCTCGGTCTTCTCTCGGCTGGCGAGTCGTCCGGCAGGCGTGCTGCTTCTGGACGAGGTGGAGAAGGCCAACCCAGCGGTGCTCCTCACGTTTCTGTCCGCATTAGGGGAGGGACGGCTCACGAGCGTGGATGGTCGCACGCTTCGGCTCGACCACTACGTCGTGCTACTCACGACCAATGTCGGGGGCAGGCGGTGGTCGCTGAGGCTGCCCGAATCAAAGACGACCGGCCTCGTCCTCGCCGACATCGCCGACGCGTTCTCTCCGGAGTTCCGGGCGCGTATGACCAGGACGCTCGTCTTCAAGCCGCTCAGCGAGCAGGCGGGGGCGGCAATCGTGTCTCGCGAACTCGACCGCCTAAACGCGATGCCCGGTCTGGTCGAACGCGCACTCCAGATCGTCTGGTCTGACGCTCTGCCGAATGCACTTTCGGCCGTGGGCGTCTCGGTGGAGAAGGGCGCGCGCGGCGTGCAGTCCGTCGTCCGTGCTCTGGTCGCCTCGCCGCTCGCGCGCTGGCTAGCCGAGCATCCCGAAGCGGGGAGCGGTCTCGTTATGGTCGCGCCGCGGCTCGAGGGTGGCAGGCTTGTGAGCCTCGCGGTCGACTGGGTGGATGAAGGCGGCTTCTTCGCGGGGCTGCCGAACTAGAGCGTACGCTATTGGCAACCGATAGCACCGCAGGCCTCAGCACGCTCGCGCGCAGGCGGCGACATGCCGAGTTTCCGCAGCTCAGAACCCTCGAATGGGCCTTGACGAGATTGCGAAGCGCAAAGAGAATGGAGAACGTTGCGTGACCAATCGGTCACCATTGCTGACCTGAGGGGAACCCCTGTTGAATCGCTTGCTTCCCGCGAACTTGGCGTGCCCGAGGTCCCTCGTAGGCATGCTCAAATCTCTCGGCTCAGGATGGCTTGCCGTCGCATTGCTACTCGTTAGCGTGGGCGACGTCTGCTTGCCGCCAGTGGCCGCCGCATCGACTGCGCCCCTTCAAGTTGCAGGCGGGGGGACGCACTCGTTGGCGGTGGCCCCGGAC
>DASRYH010000029.1:0-8267 GCA_035687245.1 Coriobacteriia bacterium | reverse complement strand
GCCTCGAACAAGCCGAGCCAGTACGACATCAACGCGGTCACGCAGAAGCCGCCCAGAATCGCACCAAGCTTGACCGGCCCGGGAGCGTAGCGCACCGCATACGCGCCGAAAGCAAGCGCCGCCGACCAAGCGTAGATGATGAGCACCGTCTGGCGCTGGTCGAAGCCGCGCCCCAGCAGCCTGTGGTGGATGTGGCCCTTGTCCGCTTCGTGGATGGGGCGGTTGTGTCTCACCCGTCGCAGGATCGCGGACGCGGCATCAAAGATCGGTACACCGATGATCATAAGCGGCACCGCCAGTGCGATGGCGGCAGTCGTCTTCATGACGCCCAGAAGCGAGATCGTGGCGAGCGTGAAGCCGAGAAACATCGCCCCCGAGTCGCCCATGAAGATCGATGCGGGGTTGAAGTTGTAGCGCAAGAAGCCCATGCATGCGCCGATGAGTCCCGCCGCGAGCGCGGCTGCGGCGAAGCGGTTACCTTGCACGGCGAGCACCAGAAGGCTCGTTGCGGCGATCGCGCTCACTCCTGCGGCGAGACCATCGAGGCCGTCGATGAGGTTGATGACGTTGGCGAAGCCCACCAGATAGACGACGGTAACCGGCACGGCAAGCAGGCCCAGCATGATGAGCCCGCCGCCGAAGGGGTTGCCCACGAACTCGATCTGCAGGCCGGAGACAGCAACGATCGCTGCCGCGAGGATCTGCCCGCCGAGCTTGGCGCCCGCGCGCAGGTTCCAGACGTCGTCTACGGCGCCTACAAGGAAGACGAGCAGTATGCCCGCAAAGACGCCGGTGACGTTCATCCGGTCGCTCGCTTGCGTGATGAAGCCCGTATCCCATACCCCGCGCAGCTCACCCATGACCTCGAGCGCGATGGCCGCCGCAAGCCCGATGAAGATGGCGACGCCACCCAAACGCGAGACGGGGTGGTCGTGCACCTTTCGGCCACCGGGGTAGTCGACCAGCCCAAGGCGCAGCGAGACGCGACGCACCAGCGGCGTCACGAGCAGCGTGACGACCGCCGCTACCACGAGAAGCAGCGCGTAATGAGCGTATTCGAGCATCCCTAGGACTCCGTGCTCCCGCTCGATTCGACCTGGCGAGGCACTACGCCGGCTTCGGTGAGCAGCTCCTGCGAGAGCGGGTCCGGATACGGGTCGCAGTAGACGATGTCGACGACACCGGAGTTGAGCAGGATCTTGGCGCACAGCGAACACGGCTGATGCGTGCAGTAGACGGTGGAGCCGTCGATGGGAATGCCGTGCTTGGCGGCCTGAACCACCGCGTTCTGCTCGGCATGAATGCCACGGCAGAGCTCGTGGTGGGTGCCGCTCGCTATACCTCGCTGCTCACGAATGCAGCCCACGGCCTCGCAGTGCGCGAGGCCAGCGGGCACACCGTTGTAGCCGGTGGCGAGGATGCGCTTGTCCTTGACGAGCACTGCGCCGGTACGTCGCCGAAGGCACGTCGAGCGGCCGGAGACCTGCTCGGCGATGGCTATGAAGTACTCATCCCAGGATGGGCGTGCCACTACTTCTCGCCTCTACTTCGTGCCGAAGATGCGGTCGCCGGCATCGCCCAGACCGGGCACGATGTAGCCGTGGTCGTTGAGACGCTCGTCGATCGCGCACGTGAAGATGTTGACGTCGTCGGCGCCCTTCAAGACCTCTTCGATACCCTCGGGCGCAGCGATGATCACGAGCAGGTTGATGTGCTTGGCGCCGCAGTTGCGCAGGAACTCGACGGCCGCGGCAGCCGAGCCGCCGGTGGCAAGCATCGGATCGACGATGAGCACGTCGCGCTCCGCGATGTCTTCAGGCAGCTTCGCGTAGTACTCGACCGGCTTGAGCGTCTCCGGGTCGCGGTAGAGGCCCACGTGCCCGACCTTGGCCGCCGGGATGAGTTCGAGAATGCCGTCGACCATGCCGAGGCCGGCGCGCAGGATCGGCACTACCGCGACCTTCTTGCCCTTGAGCGACTTTGCGGTCATCTCCGTGATCGGCGTGGTCACCTGCGTGTCTTCGAGCACGAACCCTCGAGTAGCCTCGTAGGCCTCGAGCATCGCGAGCTCCTTGACGAGCTCGCGGAACTCCTTGGCGCCGGTCTCGGTGCTGCGCAGGATCGACAGCTTGTGCTGCACCAGCGGGTGGTCGACGACGACTACGTTGTCGGGGAAGCGCGGATCCTTAGCCACTTCGTTCTCCTTACAGCTCAGGGTAGAGCGGGTGCTTGTCGATGAGCGCCTGAACCTCGGTCTTGATGTCGGCGAGCGCGGCGGCGTCCTCACGCTTGAAGATGGCGTTGGCCATCAGGCAGCCGATCGTGTGCGCCTCACCCTCGGTGAAACCGCGGGTGGTCATGGCAGCCGAGCCGATGCGGATACCGCTCGTGACGAACGGGCTCTCCGGGTCGTTCGGGATGGCGTTCTTGTTGACGGTGAAGCCGACCTCCTCAACCAGGTGCTCCGCGTCCTTGCCAGTGATCTCGGCGGGACGCAGGTCCACGAGCATGAGGTGGTTGTCGGTGCCGCCGGACACGAGGCGCAGCCCGCACTCGACCATCGCGGCACCCATCGCCTTGGCGTTGATGACGACCTGGTCGATGTAGGTCTTGAACTCCGGCCTCAGGGCCTCGCCGAAGGCAACCGCCTTGGCGGCGATAATGTGCTCGAGCGGCCCACCCTGCAGGCCCGGGAAGACGGCCTTGTCGATGGCGACCGCATGCTCCTCTTTGCACAGGATGAAGCCGCTCCTCGGGCCGCGCAGCGTCTTGTGCGAGGTCGAGGTCACAACGTCGGCGAAGGGTATGGGCGACGGGTGCGCACCGGTGGCCACGAGGCCGGCGATGTGGGCCATGTCGACCATGAAGATGGCACCGACCTTCTTGGCGACGTCGGCGAAGCGCTCGAAGTCGATGACGCGCGGATAGGCCGAAGCACCGGCGATGATCATCTTGGGCTGGTGCTCGACAGCGAGGCGCTCCATCTCGTCGTAGTCGATCGTCTCGGTCTCCATGTCCAGACCGTAGGGAACGATGTTGAACCACTTGCCGGAGTAGTTGACCGGCGAGCCATGCGTCAGGTGACCACCCATGGCCAGGTTCATGCCCATGACGGTGTCGCCCGGCTTGAGGAAGGCGTAGTAAGCGGCGAGGTTGGCCTGCGCGCCAGCGTGCGGCTGCACGTTGGCGTGGTCGGCGCCGAACAGCTCGCAGGCGCGGTCGCGCGCGAGGTTCTCGACGATGTCGACCTTCTCGCAGCCGCCGTAGTAGCGCTTGCCCGGCAGGCCTTCGGCGTACTTGTTGGTGAGCACGGTGCCGGCGGCCTCGAGAACAGCCATCGACACGAAGTTCTCGGATGCGATGAGCTCGATAGTGCCGCGCTGGCGGGCGAGCTCAGCGTCGATCGCCGCGGCGACCTCGGGATCCTGCCCAGGGATGTAGCTGAGAGCCATGAAGCGTCCTTCCGTCAAAAGAACCGAACGTGTTCGAAAGCTGACGTGCCGAGCTGGTGCTACGCGCCGTCCTCGGCGCTGATCTTGTCGACGCGAAGGCCGTGGCGGCCGCCGGCGAAGTCGGTGGAGAGGAACGCGTCCACGATATCGGTGTTGACCTGTACCGGAACGAAGCGTGCCGAAACCGTCACGACATTGGCGTTGTTGTGTTCGCGGGCCAGGCGCGCGAACTCGGGATCGGTGACGTTTGCCGCACGCACGCCGTGAACCTTGTTGGCGGCGATAGCCATGCCGATGCCGGTGCCGCACACGAGCACACCCATCTCGGCATCGCCGGCAGCGACCATTCGGCCGGCACGAATCGCGAAGTCGGGGTAGTCGACGGAGTCTTCGGCGTTATTGGTGCCGACGTCTTCAACGTCGTAGCCCTCGTCTATGAGATGCGCCTTGATGCGCTCTTTCTGCTCGTAGCCGGCGTGATCGGATCCAAGAGCGACACGCATCTGCGCGACGACCTCCTTCGGCGAGGGGTGGTGAGGTGGTGCGATTGTACCGCAGCCGAGAAGTGAAGCGGCCCCGACTGTGCGGGGCCGCTTGAACCTCACTTCGGGCCGTCGCTACTAGGCGTTCAGAACGGCCAGAACCTCTTCACCGGGGACTGCGCCCTCGCGCACGATCTCGGGCATCGCGCCCGTGCAGAGAACGACGGTCGAGGCGACCTGGTGCTCAGTCTCGCCGCCGTCAAGCGACAGGTCGGCGTGTGCGATGATGCGCGGCTCGACCTCGCCGAAGATGCCTGGCGGGGGGTTGCCGTGGGTGTTGGCCGACGTGGTGAAGATCGGGCTGCCGGTCGCTGCGAGCAGCTCGCGCACGACCTCGTGGTTCGGCGAACGCAGGCCGATCGTGCCGTCAGGCGCGCGGAAGTCCTTCGGCACGCGCTCCGACGCCTTCACAACGAGCGTGACCGCACCCGGCCAAAAGGCCTTGGCGAGCGTATGCGCGTAGTCGGGAACCTCGACACCCCAAGTGTCCAGTGCGTCCTCCGTTTCCACCAGAAGTGGAATGGGCAGGTTGGCCGGGCGCACCTTCACTTCGAAGATCTCGTGGGGTCCGAACTTGGAGTCGGCGAGAGCCCCTATGCCGTACACGGTCTCAGTCGGAAAAACAACAATCCCGCCGTCCAAAAGCACTGTGGCGGCGAGATTGACGACTTCGGCCGAAGGGTTCTCCGGATCGATTGGGTAGACCTTGGTCATGACGACCGCCTCCTGTCTCCACCTGCCCCGTGGGACACGTTGCTATTGTCGACGAGGCATCTTTGCGACCAGCAGACGATCTCGTCCGGTCAAGTCCCCGACGACCCTTACGTCTTGATACCACTCTAGCGCTTCTTCCCCTGCACTTTGGACACGAGATTCATCGAGTTCGCACACAAAACCGCCGAACGGTGCAAGCCAGTCGGCCGCTTCAGGTGCGAGACGCCGAAAGATGTCGAGGCCATCAGCACCGCCGTCGAGCGCGAGCCCCGGCTCGAAACCGGCGACTTCGGCCGGCAGATTCGGCAGGTCGGACGTGGGGATGTAGGGCGGGTTGGCGACGACAAGGTCGAATCGGCCGCGCAGCTCGGAGGGCAGCGACGCGAGCAGGTCTCCTTCTGCGAACTCGACGCGCTCCGCCAAGCGCAGGCGCTCCGCGTTCTCGCGAGCGACTTCGATCGCAACCGGCGAGATATCGCTGCCGAAGACGCGCGCGCCCGGATGCTCTTGGGCGATTGAGAGCGCGATCACGCCGGAGCCGGTGCAGACGTCGCACACGAGCGGCGCATCGGTTTCCGTGATGCACGCAAGTGCCTCGCCGACGACGACCTCTGTCTCCGGGCGCGGGATGAGCACGCCGGGGCGCACCTTCATCACGATGTGTCGGAAGGCGACCTCGCCCGTGACGTACTGCAGCGGCTCGCCGGTGGCCCGGCGCTTCACGCCATCGCGCAGCGTCGTGCGCTCCTCGGGCGTGAGCGGCCGGTCGTGGAAGGCGTAGAGCTCGACGCGAGAGAGTCCGGTAGCTGCCGAAAGCAGCCACTGCGCGCTCTGACGCGGGTGCTCGTCACCCTTTTCGGTGAGGTAGCCCACGCACCAGTCGAGCGCGGCTTTTACCGTCCAGATCTCTGTCGCGCTCAACGCGCTCCCCTGCTCGGCGCTCGGCCGCTACGCCGAGACGGCCGCGAGGCGCTCGGCGCGGTCTGCAGCGATGAGCCCTTCGACGAGCGAGTCGACTTCGCCGGCCATGACGGCCGGGATGTTGTGTACGGTCAGACCGATGCGGTGGTCGGTGATCCGGTCCTGCGGGTAGTTGTAGGTGCGAATCTTCTCCGAACGGTCGCCGGAACCGATCTGGCTGCGGCGCTGGGCACCGAGCTCTGCCTGCTGCTTCTCAAGCTCGACCTCGTAGAGGCGCGCACGCAAGACGCGCAGCGCGGCTTCCTTGTTCTGCAGCTGCGACTTCTGGTTCTGCGACTGCACCACGGTTCCTGTGGGGAGGTGGGTGATGCGCACTGCGGAGTCGGTCGTGTTGACCGATTGGCCGCCCGGCCCGCTCGCGCGGTAGACGTCGATGCGCAGGTCGCTCATGTTCATCTCGATCTCGACGTCTTCGGCTTCGGGAAGCACGGCGACGGTCGCGGTCGATGTGTGGATGCGTCCCTGCGATTCGGTGGCCGGCACGCGCTGAACGCGGTGCACACCCGACTCGTACTTCATCTTCGAGTAGACCTTGTCGCCCTTGATGCGGAAGGAGACTTCCTTGAAGCCGCCTGAGTCGGACTCTGAGGCGTCGATCTCCTCGACCTTCCACTTCTGCAGCTCCGCGTAGCGCGTGTACATGCGGTAGAGGTCACCCGCGAAGATCGCGGCCTCGTCACCACCGGCGCCCGCGCGGATCTCGACGATGATGTCCTTCTCGTCGAGGGGATCACCCGGCAGAAGCATGACCTTGAGTTCGTCTTCGATCGCGGGCAGCTTCGCCTCGATCTCGTGCGCCTCGTCGGCCGCGAACTCCTTCATCTCCGCATCGGACTCGGTGCGCATGACCTCTTTGGCCTCATCGAGCGCGTCGAGCGCCGCGATGTACTCGCGGGCCTTCTCGGCCAGCGGTGACTGCGCGCGCTGCTCCTTGGCAAGGCGCGCGTACTCCTTCTGGTCCGACATCACGTTCGGGTCGCCCAGCTTGGCCGTCAGCTCTTCGAAGGCGGCCAGTATCTGTTCAAGCTTCTCGCGCATATCTGGTGAATTCTCCTCGAGAAAGGGTGTCCAAACGGCATGGTAGCACCGGCGCGCTCAGGCGCCGTTGCAAGGGCTGATGGGCGCGCCACCGTGTTGCGGTGACGCGACAGCTAGATCGGCAGCGGGCTGTCGGCCAGAGCGTCTTCGGCAGGCGCCTCTTCGGCAGCCATCTCGCCGCTCTCTTCGCGACGCTCGCGCTCGATGACCGGCGTCACAGCAGCGACGGCGACCTCCACCATGCTGTCGTCCGGCTCGCCCGTGGTCATGCGCTGCATCTGCAGGCCCGGCCAGAGCAGAACCTTCACGAACGGGTTCTCTGAGTGGTTGCCCGCCCACTTCACAGTGACCTCGTAAGCGAGACCCGCGACCACCGGCAACAGCACGACGCGCGAGACGATCGCGACGATCAGGATGCCGATCGTTCCGCTGAGGCCCAGCGCCGCGGCTGTCGCCCTCACGGGCACCAGGGAGAAGACGAGTATGGCGATGATCATGACCATGAAGAGGAACGAGGTACCGCACCGCATGTGGTGCGTCGACCACTTCTGGATGACCGGCGTCTCAAGCGGCAGGTCGTGCTCGAAGGTGTGGATGACCTTGTGCTCCGCGCCGTGGTAGCGGAAGACTCGCTGGATCTCTTCCATTCGGCTGATCGCCCAGATGTAGGCGAAGAAGGCCGCCACGCGAAGCAGCCCGTCGACGCCGTTCCAGAGGAAGGGCGACTCGGCGGCAGACGTGCGCGTGATGAAGTTGGTGAGCACCGCGGGCGCCACGATGAAGAGCAGGATCGCGAGACCGCCGCCCATTACGAGCGACAGGCTGATCTCCTTGCCGGAGAGCTGCTCTTCCTCGCCCTCGCCAGACATCTCAGCCGAGATCGTGAACGCCTTCATCGCAAGCGAGAAGGTCTCGACCAGCGCCACGCAGCCGCGCACGATCGGCCAGCGCATCCACTCGTGCTTCTTGGCGCCGCTTACGAGATCGTGCTCCTCGACGTGGATCTCTCCATCGGGCTTGCGCACGGCGATGGCCCAGTTGTACTTGCCGCGCATCATGACGCCCTCGATGACGGCTTGGCCCCCGATATGCGTGTGCTTCACGTGCTCTTCGACGCGGGTCACCTGCGAATCGCTCATGCGTTCTCCCGCTTCGGGGCCTTCGGATAAGGGTCGCCGCAGGTCATCTTGCCCTCGCGGCACGGGCCGCGGCGGCACGAGGCACCCGCGTCCATGAAGATGTAGGGCGCGGTGGGCTCGACGAGTTCGAGCATGCGCATCGCCAGCTCGCGAATCTCCCACTGCGCGCGCTTGCAGCAGCGCAGCTCGAAGAAGTGCAGCAGCTCGCGGATGTTCATGGTGACGGCGATCTTGGTCTCCATCGCGTTCGGCAGCAGGTAGCGCGTCTTCGGCAGGCACGCCCGCGTCCATCAGCTCGCGGTAGGCGAGAAACGCCGAGCCGCAGGCGTCCAGAAACGCCGCGCACGCCTCGGGATCTTCGGCGATCTTGGGCGGCACGATGAACGACGGGTCGTCGGTGT
>DASRYH010000028.1:0-183667 GCA_035687245.1 Coriobacteriia bacterium | reverse complement strand
CTACCCGCACAGAGCTGCTTCGCGCCTTCGGCAAGCGCGGAGGTCCCGGCCTCGAGTTTGGTGGCGCCGGCGGAGAGCTGTCCCACGCCGCTAGCCAGCTCGGCCGACGAGCCCGCCAGCTGCCCGCTGCCTGCTGAGAGCGAGTCCGCGCCGGCGGCGGCGCTCTTGAGGCCGGAGCTCAGCGACGCCGACCCTTCGGCGAGACCTGACGCGCCCTCGGCCGCCGCCTTCGAGCCGGCCGACGCGGCCACGAGCCCGCTGCGCAGCGACCACGCGCCGCCTGCGAGTGAGTGCGCACCCGAGTCGAGCGTGGCAGCGCCCTTCGCGAGCTTCTTTGAGCCTGCCGAAAGCTCGCCCGCGCCCGCGCTTGCCTTTGCAGCACCGTCGGCGAGGTCGTAGGCACCCTCACTCGCCTTCGCGAGGCCGTCGGCGAGATCCTCCGCACCGAGCGCCGCATCCTGAAGAGACGCATGCGCATCGGTGAAGCCCACAAGCATCTTGTCGACGTAGCGCTCCGAGGCGCTTGCCGAAGCGGCGGCGCGAATCTCGGAGAAGACGCGCGCGCCGATCTGCGAGGCTAGGTAGTTGGTGCCCTCACGGCGCGCCACGAGCAGGCGCGCGTCGCGGGGGTGCGAGTCATCAGCGGTGGCGAGCTTCGCCGAAAAGTCCGCCGGGATTGTGAGTGTCATGTAGTAGGTGCCGTCCGAGAGCCCGCGCGCTGCGGCGTCGGCGGCGACCTCGTGCCACGCGAACGTCTCCTTGTCGAGCAGCTCGTCGGCAAGATCGCGTCCGGCCGCGAGCCGCTCGCCATCCACTGTAACCGGGTGGTCGTTCATCACGAGCGCCACGGGGAGGGCGTCGACGTGCGCGTAGGGATCCCAGAACGCCCACAGGTAGACGGCTCCGTAGAGGAGCGGCACGAGCAGGATCGCGAACAGGGCGATCCGCGTGACGTTGTCGCCCAGCAGGCGGCTGAACTCGCGGCGGGTGACGGGCAGTGCGCTCATTGGTGTCTCCGGTTTGACGTGCCGGTGTCTCGGCGAAACTAAACTGACTAGTCAGTATAAAAACGGAGACGCCGAAAGCGCAAGTCCGGTGTGCGCGTTGGTGTTGAGCGCCTGCACTACCATGGGGACATGCTGTTTCTGGTGGATGGATACAACGTAACCATGGCCGACCCCGACACCCGCGAGCTCGACAAGGAGCGGATGAGGTCGGAGCTTGTGGCGCGCCTCGGGGTTCGCGGCGGTGGGCTGCTGGGCACCGGACGCATCATCGTCGTCTTCGACGCGCGCGAGCAGTACGGGCTGTCCACGGAGACGATCGCCGGGGTGAGCGTGGTCTACGCGCGCGACGCCGACTCCGAGATCGTTCGCAGGGCAGCCGCGGCAAACGAGCAGGTCGTTGTGGTCACCAACGACATGAGACTGCGCGCACGCGTGAGTCAGGACGTGGCGCGGCGGGTGGAGTATCGTGACTCATCCGCGTGTTTCGCAGCCGCAGCCCCTTCGGCAAGGCCGAAGGCGCGAGGGGGTATCGCCCGCGAGACCGGGCTGCCGAAAGGCGCGAACGAGATCACAGAGGAGCTCAAGAAGCTCTGGCTCGACGAGGACGGCTAGCCAAGGAGATTCGACGCAAGGGAGAGCGCACGCGTGAGTGGAGTCATCGTCAATGTCATCGCGGTCCTGGTCGGCACCGCTGTGGGGCTCGGCTTCGGCAAGCTGATATCCGACCGCTTCCGTACCATCGCGTTCGCCGCTATCGGACTGGCCACCTTCATCATCGGTGCATCGATGTCGATCGGCGGGCTTTCGGCGATGGGCAAGACCGGCATGGCCGACTACTCCGTGCTCGTCTTCATAGGTTCGCTCATCTTGGGCTCGCTCACCGGCGAAGCGCTGCGCATCGAGTTCTGGCTCGAGCGCTTCGGCAAGTGGCTCCAAGAGGTGTCCTACAAGATCCCGTTCTTCTCGACCGCTCCGAGGTCGGCCTCCGACGAGCCGGGCGAAAAGGGCCACACGCTGGTTGAAGGCTTCGTCACCGCTTCGCTGCTCTTCTGTGTGGGCGCGATGACCTTTCTGGGCTCGATCCAAGATGGCATGGGCGACCACCAGCTCCTCTACATCAAGTCGCTGCTCGACGGCATCGCCTCGCTGTTCTTGGCGAGCACGCTGGGCGTGGGTGTCGGTCTCTCCGTCATTCCGGTGCTGCTGATACAAGGCGGGCTCGCGCTGGGCGCAAGCACGCTACAGCCCTTCATGACGCCGGCCGTCATCAGCTCCATGAGCGCAGTGGGCGGCGCGCTGATCCTCGCGATCGGTGCCGACCTGCTGGGGCTCAAGCGCCTGCCGGTGGGCAACATGCTGCCATCCATCGTCTTTGCGGCGATTCTGGGAGGCCTCCTTGGCTGATTCGCCCGAAGCGATGGATTCCGCGACTCCGGCTGCATCTGAGGCGGCGCACGGGGCAGTCCCCTCCGCGCCCGCTGGCCGCGAGGCTCTGCGCCTTCACAGCCGAAGCGCCGGCTACTGTGTCGCGTGCGACCGCATCGTCGAGCGCGACAAGGCCGGTAAGTGCGAGAACGGGCACCCCGAGGAGTTCGTCACCGGCTGCATCGAGCTTGCCGAAGGAGAGCAGGCACCTGCGCTTCCGCGCTTCAGCCTTGCGGCGTTCGCGCTCCCGCCGGTGTGGGGCCCGGCGCACGGCCTGTGGGTGGGAGTGCTCTTCCTGCCAATATGGCTGTTCGCCGACAGCGTGCTGTCCACGGCCTCGCTGGGACCGGCTGCCCGCGCGGGCGCGGTCGTCGTGATGGTTCTGACCCTTGCGTTTCAGGCATTCTTCGCCAAACGGGCGAGTGGACTGGCCTGGCGCCGGGTAGCAGATAGGGTAAGCGTGCAAGACTTCGTGCGCATGGAGCGGATCTGGGCACTCGCCTGTGTACCCGCCGGCATGGCCTTGCTCGCGTGGGCGCTGTACTACCGCTTCTTCATGGCATAGGGAGGCATCACCAGTGACTGAGACGCGCAATGACATCACCGTCAACGGTGGCGGAACGATCGCTGCCGGAACCTATGAAGTGGTCACGATCAACGGTGGCGGGACTGTCACAGGCGATCTTGTCTGCACCACCCTCAAGGTCAACGGCATGGGCACCTGCAAGGGCTCGGTCAAGGCCGCGGTTATCTCTGTGAACGGGACCGGTACCTTCGAGGGCGCGGTGCAGGCCGGCGACCTCAACGTCAACGGCGACGCGAGCGTGCGTGCCGGGCTTGGCGTGAACAACCTGGTGGTCAAGGGCAACCTCACGGTCGACGCCGGTGTTGCAGCGCGCTCGGTCGAGGTGAAGGGCTTTGCCCGCATCGCTGGCGATCTCACCGCCGACGAGTTTCGCGGCGAAGGCGCTCTGGAGGCCCGCGACGTGAAGATCACCGGCGGCTTCGACATGAGCGTCTATGGCGCATCCAAGGTGAAGTCGCTCGACGCCGCCCGTGTCGTGCTGCGTGCGCCCGGCTCCTTCGGCGCCATGATGTTCTTCACAGAGAAGCGCTTCACCGCCGAATCGATTCGCGGCACGGAGGTCTGGGCCGAGCACACGACCGCCAACGTGGTCAGCGCGGGCAACGCCACTATCGGACGCGAGTCGCGCATCGGGCTCGTGCAGTACACCGGCAACTACGCGCTCGTCGACAATGGCATCGTCACCGAGGCGCGCAAGGTCTAGCCGAGCTGCGCACCGGCGCTTACAGCTCCTCGCGCCAGCCGGCCGGTACGAACGCAGTCGGGCAGATGTCGTTTAGGAAGCACGCCCCGCACGCGGGCCGCTTCGCCGTGCAGATCGCCCGCCCGTGGTTGATGAGGTCGTAGTTCACCCGGTGCCAGTGCTCCGGCGGAAACGCCGCCATCAGGTCGCGCTCGACCTTGTCCTGGTCCATCTGCTCGGACAGGCCCAAGCGGTGGGCGAGCCTGAAGACGTGCGTGTCCACCGCGATGCCCTCCACGATGCCGAAGGCCTCCCCCAGCACGATGTTGGCGGTCTTGCGCGCCACGCCCGGCAGTGAGGTGAGGTCCTCCATCGTGCGCGGAACCTCGCCGCCGAACTCGCTCACAATGAGCTGGCAGGTGCGGATGATGTTCTTCGCCTTCTGGTGGAAGAAACCGAGCGTATGCACGTAGCCCTCGACCTCTTCTTGCGTGCCTTCGGCAAGGTCAGCCGGGGTGGGGAAGCGCTCGAACAGCGCTGGAGTCGCCTTGTTCACGTTGGCGTCGGTGGTCTGCGCCGACAGGATCACCGCGATCAGCAGCTGGTAGGGCGTGCCGAAGTCGAGCGCCGCGTGTGGGTCACCGTAGCGCTCCTCGAGACGTGCCATGTAGACGGGCACGCGCTCGGCGCGCTCGGAGTCGCTCAAGTGCACAATGGGCTCGTTCGGGTTCTTGGCCACGGCGCGAACCTCTCTGGGAGTCGGAAGGCTGTGCCCGATGATAGCCAACACCGGCGCTGAAGGTCATCCGGCGCCCGCTCAGGACGCGGCCTACTGCCTCGGCAACCAGTTGATCCGCCACACGCCTTTGGACTTGGTGAGGCTCCACCACTCGCCCGGTTCTCCCACGCGCACTTCGTAGCGCGCTCCCTGTGGAGGCGTGATCGCGAGGTTGTAGACGACACGGCAGATTGCAGTCGTCTTGCTAGTCATGCGGGTCTCGAGCACCTCGAAGTACGCGTAGTGTTCGCTCGCCAGATCGGCCTCGCGCACGAACTCGCCCAAGCTCAGCTCAGGCTTGTAGTAGAGCGCGTACGCATCGCGCCAAGCGTGAGCGTTTCTTGCCTCCACCAGCCCCTTGGTGATGTCGGCAGGAGTTCGCCCGTCCTTGCCCTTGCGGCCGATGCCAACGCGACTCTTCGGCATCTGAGAACCGATTGAGGTGTCGGTGCTCTGAGAGGGCTCGTAGTAGACCTTGCCGCCGAGTCCGCTCGTACGCGGCTGCACGTAGATGCATGCCGTCACCGACAGCGCGAGCACGCATATGAGAAGCACACGCAGAGCACGCACGCGAACTCACCCCTTGACCGTTCGGCTCTTCACCGAATGGTAACGCTAAGACGCGCGGGCGGGTGTCAGCAGATCGCGGCGCACCATCAAGTAGGCCGCCCAGCCGATCAGCGGTATCGCTCCGGCGAACACAGCCCACGTGGGGCCGATGCGCTCGCCCAGCAGGCCGAAGACGAGGCCGGAAATCGGCATGATGCCGATGAAGGCCATCACGAACAGCGACATGACGCGGCCGCGCAACGGGCCCGGCGCAGCACTCTGGATCGAGGTGTTGGCAAGCGAGTTCGTCGACATGAGCGAGATGCCGGCGAGCAGCGAGAGGCCCATCATCACGGGCAGCGAACGCGCAAACGAGAAGCCAACGAGGAAGACGCCGAAAGACAGCAGCGTCACGGGGATCACGCGCTCCTTATGGAAGCTGGCCGGCAGGCTGGCGACTCCCAGCGCTCCGATGAGCGCGCCTGCGCCATTGGCCGCCATCACGAACGCGACATCGCGGTTGAGCGTCGCCTTCACGGTGGCGCCGAGAGCGGCCTTCACGATCGCGGGTAGCAATGTCATATAGGGGAAGCCGCAGATCGTCATGATCGCGGTACTGATAATGAGCATCCCCACGACACGGTTCTCGCGCGCGTACTTGAGGCCTGCGGTGAGCGACTCCCACGCGGTGGTCTTCTGCTTGTGGGTATCGGCGACGCCTGGTCGAGCACGCACGGCCGCTAGCGCCGCGATGACGAACAGGAAGCTCGCCGCGTTCACATAGAAGATCTCGCCCATTCCCGCGCCGGCGAGCACGAAGGCTGCGGCCACCAGAGGGCCGAGCAGACGCGAGCTCTGGAACTGGGCGGCGTTCAAGGCGATGCCGTTCATCATCAGCGGGCGTGGGACCAGATCGGGCAGCATCGACTGGAACGCCGGCGCCATGAACGCCGACATCACGCCGCCCAACAGGCCAAGCGCGGAGACGATCCCGAGAGTGCGGGTCGCGTTAGACGCGCCCAGGTAGCCCGCGTTGTAGAGCCAGCCCAGCGCCGCAGCCTGCGCGAGGAGCACGACTTGGATCCAGATCAGGACCTTTCGGCGATCCATGCGGTCGGCGAGCACTCCGGCGGGTAGCGCAAGAAAGAGTACGGGGATACCCGCGAGGAAGTTCACGAAGCCAAGGTCAAACGAGGACTGGCGCGGATCGGCGTGAATGGCGGCCACGACGATCGACAGCGCGTAGGTCTGCATCCACGTGCCCACGTTGGAGACGAGCGCGCCCGACCAGAACCACGTGAAGTCCCGGTACTTGAACGACTCGAACGTTCCTCCGCGTCGTGAGACATCGGGCGGGGGAGCGGCGGCGTCGGCTTCCTCAGTGAACGCTGAAAGGGACCCGTTAGGTTCGGCCGGGGCGTCTTGCGGTGCTGTCTCTTCGGGCACGCGAGCGCCTGGCATCTCCTCTTTTTCCATGCGCGGAGGATACCCCAAGCGCGACGGTCAGCGACGGGGACGGGCGCGAGTTGACCTATGGTGGGGACGGGGCTACCCTCGCAAAGCCCCGCCCGGCAGTTAGCCGAGGCGGGTTAGTCGCGTTTACCGTTTAGCACAAGGAGCTCGCTCGCTCATGCTTATAGACCGCATTGCATCGCAGTTGCGCCTCGCAAAGCCGTACCAGGCGATCGCGTCGATCCTCGACGCCGGCAAGGACGCGGCTCTCGCCACACCGGGCCTCATCCGGCCGGCGCTCGTGGCTGCGCTCTACCGCACGCTCCCGCGCCCCATGCTCGTCGTGGTCGCGGGCGAAGAGAACGCCGAGCGCTTCTGGCGCCAGACCGCGGCGTTTCTGGGCCGCGACTCTGTGTTGCACCTGCCGGACCGCAGCGACCTGCCATGGGGCGACACCGCACCCGACCTCGAGCAGGTCGGTGCACGCGCGCACGCGCTCTACTCACTGGCGAGGAACCGGCCGGTTGTCGTGGTCGCTTCGGCGCGCTCGGTCATGCGCGTCGTTCCGCCGCACGGCAGCCACGTCTTCGATCCGGTCGTGCTTACCGAAGGCTCTGAGGTCGACTTCGAAGGTGCGGTCGCGAGGCTTTCGGCGATGGGCTACGAACGCGTAGAGGACGCCGATACCCCGGGCACCTTCGCGGTGCGCGGCGGTACGCTCGACGTCTTCGGCGCGGGCGCCACGCACCCGGTGCGGGCCGACTTCTTCGGCGACGAGATCGACTCGCTCAAGCGCTACGTCCCCGGCACCGGCCAGTCGATCGGCGATAGCGATCCGGTCGAGATCTTCCCGGTCCGCGAGCTGACGCTCTCCGTTCGGGGCATCGAGAACATCGAGCGCGCGATGGGCGAGGTGCAGCGCGAATCGGTCGAGGCGATGCACCTTGAGATGCTCAAGCAAGGCGTGCTCTTCACCGGCGTCGAGCAGTACCAGCCGCTTCTCTACAAGCGCCCCGGGTCGGTGACCGAGTACCTTGGTCCCGACGCGCTCGTGGTGGTCGCCGAGCCGCGCTCGCTCTTCGACGACACCGTAAGGCGTGCCGAAGAGCTGCAGACATCTGCCAAGGCGCGCCACTACCGCTCGGTGCTCAAGGGCGTCACCAACCCGCTCGAGGGGCTCTACCTCTCGCCGGCCCAGATCGAGTTCGGCGAGCGCCAGCGCCTGACGCTGCTCTCGATGCTGCGTGCTGGCGGTGCCGTTGACGCCGAACTCGCGGCACGGCGTCCCGAACTCGCCGGTGGCGAGGAGAAGTTCGTCGGCGGAGTACGTACCCTCGAGCACGCGGGCAACACCGTCGTCATCGCCGTGCCCGACCGCCGCACCCGCCGCCGCATCGGCGACACGCTCGCCGAGGCCGGCGTGACGATCTCCGAGGCGCGCGACCACGGCGCCGAAGACGTCGCTGACGCCGATGGCGGGGTGCCGCGCGTCGCTGCGCACAGCATCCTGCTCTCCGATGTCGACATCCCGGCAGGCTTCGTCATCCCCGACGCGCGTGTAGCGGTCGTCTCGGTCGACGACGTCTACCCGCGTTCGGCGCAGCGTCGGCGCCGTCGCGAGATCGACCCCACGCGCATTACCTTCTCGTTCGCGCCGGGCGACTACGTCGTCCACGCGACGCACGGTATCGCGCTGTTCAAAGACGTCGTGCGCCAAGAGGTTCTGGGCGCCGAGCGCGACTACCTGCTTCTCGAGTACGCCAAGGGCGATCGCCTCTTCGTACCGATGGAGCAGATCGACCGCATCACCAAGTACGTCGGCCCGGAGGGCTCGGCGCCCAAGGTTACGCGCCTCAACACCGCCGACTGGAGCAAGGCGACCGGCAAGGCCCGCAAGGCCGCTCGCGCGCTCGCCTTCGACTTGGTCGACCTCTACGCCCGCCGCGCCACCGTCGCCGGTCGCGCGTACGGCGCTGACACGCCGTGGCAGATCGAGATGGAGGCGATGTTCCCGTTCGAGGAGACGCCCGACCAGCTCGCCGCCATCGCGGACGTGAAGGCCGACATGGAGTCCGACAAGCCGATGGACCGTCTCATCTGCGGCGACGTGGGCTATGGCAAGACCGAGGTCGCGATCCGCGCGGCGTTCAAGGCCGCCCAAGACGGCGCGCAGGTCATGGTGCTATGCCCCACCACGATTCTCGCCCAGCAGCACTACACGAACTTCAGCGAGCGCTTCGGTCCCTTCGGCATCCGTGTCGAGGTCCTCTCGCGCTTCCGCAGCGACGCGCAGCAGAAGGCCGCGCTTGAGGGCTTCTCCGACGGCAGCGTGCGCGTGCTTGTGGGTACCCACCGCCTGCTCTCGCGTGACGTGACGCCGAAGGAACTCGGTCTCGTGATCATCGACGAGGAGCAGCGCTTCGGCGTGGAGCACAAGGAGCACCTGAAGAACCTGCGCGAGCAGGTCGACATCCTCACGCTGTCGGCGACGCCAATCCCACGCACACTGCAGATGTCGCTTTCGGGGGTGCGGGACATGTCGGTCATCGACACCCCGCCGCCCAACCGCTTCCCCGTTACCGTGCACGTGGGCGAGTGGGACGAGGATGTTGTCTCCGGCGCGATCCGTCGCGAGCTCGCACGCGGTGGTCAGGTCTACTACGTCTCCAACCGCGTCAAGACGATCGACGACGCAGTTGAGCGCGTGAAGACCGCTGCCCCCGAGGCGCGCGTTGTGGTCGCGCACGGTCAGATGAGCGAAAAGCAGCTCGAGCCCGTCATGGAGCGCTTCGCCGCCAACGAAGCCGACGTGCTCGTGGCGACCACCATCATCGAGAGCGGTATCGACAACCCGCACTCCAACACGCTCATCATCGAGGACTCACAGCGTCTCGGCCTCGCACAGCTCTACCAGCTCAAGGGCCGGGTGGGCCGCAGCCACGTGAAGGCCTACGCGTACTTCCTCTTCCCGCGCAGCGTCTCGCTCACAGAGCAGGCCATCGAGCGCCTCACGGCAATCAAGGAGCATGAGGAGCTCGGAAGCGGCATCAAGATCGCCATGCGCGATCTCGAGATCCGCGGAGCCGGCTCCCTGCTGGGCGCCGAGCAGTCCGGCAACATCAGCGCGGTCGGCTTCGACCTCTTCGCGCAGATGCTGCAAGAAGCCGTCTCCGAGGCGCGCGGTGAACCAGTGGTGGCCTTCCCAGACATTCGCGTGGACCTGCCGCTCGCGGCGTTTCTGCCCGAGGAGTACCTGCCCGAGGTCGACGAGCGCGTGCGCTACTACCGCCGCCTCGCCGGTGCGCCTACGGTCGAGGGTGTCGAAGTGGTCGCCGGCGAGCTCTTCGAGAAGTACGGCCCGCTCCCCGAGCCTGGCCGCAACCTCGTCGACATCGCGCGCATCAAAGCGCGTGCGGCCGATGCGGGAGTCACCACGATCACTGTGTCACGCAGGCGCTTGACGCTGTCGCCGGTGCGCCTGAGCGACGAGGCGAAGGGCCGAATGGGCGCCCAGGGAACCATCTACTTGGAAAGCAAGAAGGAACTGGCTTTGCCGCTTGGGTATGGAGACTCTGTGGCGACGGCAGCACTCGGTCTGCTCTCTGCTATATACTCACCAGAGTCTTAGCCCATATTCGGGAGGATCACGTAGATGAAGCGCTTCCGCATGCTCGTCGCCGCCGGCCTTGTCGCGGTGCTCGCGTTCTCGGTGGTCGGATGTTCCGACAAGAACGTGGCCGCTCGCGTCAACGGTGACGAGATCACGATCGACGAGCTGAACAAGCAGGTCGATCAGCTCAAGAAGCAGTACCCGCAGATGTTTGACGGTGCCGACGGCGAAGGCCGCCTGCTCGACTTCAAGCAGCGTCTGCTCGACAACCTGATCAACCAGAAGCTCGTGACCCAAGCTGCCGAGGAAAAGGGCATCAAGGTCACCGACGCGGACGTCAGCAAGCAGGTCGACCAGCTCAAGACCGGCTTTACGGACACCAAGCAGTTCGAGGCGGCCCTGAAGTCGGCCGGCTACACCGTAGAGACGCTCAAAGTCCAGGTGAAGGACCAGCTGGTCACCCAGAAGCTGATCGAGTCGCTTGCTTCCGAGGGCTCGGCCTCGCAGGCCGAGATCCAGCAGTACTACGACAAGAACAAGGCGCAGTTCTACCAGAAGGCGGCCAAGCGCCCGTCGCACATCCTCTTCAAGCCGGAGGACAAGACGAACGCCGAGAAGGTGCTCAATGAGCTCAAGGAGGGTGCGGAGTTCTCGGTTGAGGCGAAGAAGTACTCGACCGACACCGCGACCGCAGCTAAGGGCGGCGACCTGGGCTGGCCCAGCACTCCGTACGTGACCGAGTTCCAGACAGCGCTGGACAAGCTCAAGGTCGGCGAGACGTCTGACCTCGTGAAGACGCCGTACGGCTGGCACATCATCAAGGTCACCGATGAGCGCAAGGCCAAGCAGCAGACGCTCGCAGAGGTCAAGGACCAGATCAAGCAGATCCTCGTCCAGCAGCGCCGCGCCGATGCCTACCAGCAGTTCATCGACAAGCTGCGCAAGAAGGCCAAGATCGAGATCGTTCTCGACGAGCTCAAGACGTCAACGACCACGTCGAAGACGTCCGGTTCGAAGACGGCGACTGGCACCCCGTCCAAGTAGCGCGCGAGCCAGCCGAGGGGGGCGCGTGAGCCGCTACGGATTCGACGACTTCGTCGACCTGATAGCACGACTGAGGGCGCCTGATGGCTGTCCGTGGGACCGCGTCCAGACGCACGAGAGCATCGCGAAGAACATGGTGGAAGAGGCCTACGAGGCCGTCCACGCAATAGAGACACACGACGTCGCCGGGCTCGAAGAGGAGCTCGGCGACGTGCTACTTCAGGTGGTGCTGCAGTCCCAGATCGCAATCGATGCCGGGGAGTTCGGCATCGCCGATGTCGTGAGCGGCGTCAGCGACAAGATCGTTCGGCGCCACCCCCACGTCTTCGGCGATGCAGAAGCGGACACGCCGCTTGAGGTCCACAAGAAGTGGGACGAGATCAAGCGCGTCGAGAAGGACGAGAAGGGCAAGGGGCTGCTCGACGAGGTGCCCCACGGCTTGCCCGGACTCATGCTTGCCCAGACCATCTCGCGCAAGGCGGTCTCCGCCGGCTTCGAGTGGGAATCGCTCGATGGGGTATGGGCAAAGGTACACGAGGAGATCGACGAGCTGAAGGCGTGCGAACCCGGCACTCCCGAGGCGGCTGACGAGATCGGCGACCTGCTCTTCACGGTGGTCAACCTCGCACGCAAGCAAGGCATCGATGCCGAGACGGCGCTGCGCCGCACCTGCGACAAGTTCCGTGGGCGGTGGTCCTCGATGGAGGAGGCCGCTGCCGGGCAGGGGCGCAATATCGCTGATCTTCGGCTGGACGAACAGGAAGAACTCTGGCAGCAAGCCAAAGAGAGGGAGAACAGATCATGAGCAATATCGTCGACGTTTTCGCCCGCGAGATCTTGGACTCCCGCGGTAATCCGACCGTCGAGGTCGAGGTCGTTCTCGACGACGGCAGCTTCGGCCGTGCCGCCGTGCCCTCCGGCGCCTCCACTGGCGCCTTCGAGGCCGTGGAGCTGCGCGATGGCGACGCGGGCCGCTATCTGGGCAAGGGCGTCACCATGGCCGTCGAGAACGTGAACACCACGATTGCCGAAGAGCTCGTGGGCGTGGACGCCACCGACCAGCGCCTCGTCGACTCGATCCTGCTCGAGTTGGACGGCACGCCGAACAAGGGCAAGCTCGGCGCCAACGCCATCCTCGGCGTCTCGCTGGCAGCCGCCAAGGCCGCGGCGGAGTCCACCGAGCTCACGCTCTACAGCTACCTCGGCGGCGTGAACGCGCACCTGCTGCCGGTGCCGATGATGAACATCCTGAATGGCGGCATGCACGCCGACAACAACGTCGACCTGCAGGAGTTCATGGTTCAACCGATTGGTGCGCCCACCTTCGCCGAAGGCCTGCGCTGGTGCGCCGAGATCTACCACACCCTCAAGAAGGTGCTCCACGACCGCGGTCTGGGCACCGGCGTCGGTGACGAGGGCGGCTTCGCTCCCAACCTCGAGAGCAACGAGGCCGCGTTGGCCATCATCGTCGAGGCGGTCGAGAAGGCCGGCTACAAGTTGGGCGACCAGATCGTCTTCGCGCTGGACCCGGCCACCACCGAGATTTACGACGCCGAGCGTGGCGTCTATGTACTCGCCGGCGAGGGCCGCGAGCTCACGAGCGCGCAGATGGTCGACTTCTGGGCCGATCTCGTCGAGCGCTACCCGATCATCTCCATCGAAGACGGTATGGCCGAAGAGGACTGGGACGGCTGGAAGCTACTGACCGACCGTCTGGGTGAGAAGGTCCAGCTCGTGGGTGACGATCTCTTCGTCACCAACACCGAGCGCCTCAAGAAGGGCATCGAGATGGGTGTGGCCAACGCCATCCTCATCAAGGTCAACCAGATCGGCTCGCTCACCGAGACTCTCGAGGCGATCGAGATGGCAAAGCAGGCCGGCTACGCCTGCGTCATGTCGCACCGCTCGGGCGAGACCGAAGACACCACGATTGCTGACCTGGCCGTGGCGACCAACGCCGGGCAGATCAAGACGGGTGCGCCTGCGCGCTCTGACCGCGTCGCGAAGTACAACCGCCTGCTTCGCATCGAAGAGGAGCTCGCCGACTCCGGGGACTACGCGGGTCCGGCTGCTTTCTATAACATCAAGCTCTAGGGGACGTGCGACCGCACCCCGGCCGCACGCACATGCATCGCATTCGGTGGGGCGCCGGCACGCCCGACCGCACATACTCACGACGAGGACACGATGGCTGACGCCAGTCACAAGCCGGCTCCAGATGTGCCGTATCAGTTCGGCGTTCCCATCGAGCCATGGCTGGAGCGTCGGGAGGACTTCGCCGACCGCTACTCCTACGACTTCGGTCAGGAGCGCGTATTCCCCGAACTCGTCACCGCACTGCTTGAAGCTGTGCCTGCCGGCGCCAATGTTCTTGAGGTCGGCGCCGCTACCGGTCTGCTCACCGAGCCGCTACTCACTCGCGCTGGGCACCTCACGGCGCTTGAGCCGAGCGCGGGCATGCTGCGACGGCTGCTCGCGAAGCAGGTGGCCGAAGCGCCGAATCTGCTGGTTCGCAAGGGGATGGCCGAGGACCTCGCCTACAACGAGCTGTTTGAGTGTGCTGTCGTCACCTTCACGCCGCGACGTGGCGTCGGCCTGCTCACGCTTCTCCAGGAGCTGGCCCTGCGCGTGACCACCTCAGTGATCATGCTCATCGACGACGACGCGACCACCGACTGGGCACATCTCGCGCGCGCCGCTACGCGGCAGGGATTCGGCGTGGAGATCCGGCTGGTCTCGGAGACGAGCGTCGGCGATCTTGAGAAGCGACGGCATGCCGTGCTGCTCGTAGCGAGCGTAGAGCACTGGACGCCCACGCTTCCTGCCGCCGAGTTGTGGGAGTTCGACGCGCGCACTATAGACGTGCCCTTCCCGCCGCCGCGTGGAACGGCCACCCGGCTCGTCCGCTACTTCCTCGCAGGCGGGGACCGCGCCCTTGTCATAAGCACCGACTCGAAAGGGCTCGAGCGCCTCTACGGCAACCTGCGAACCGCCGCTCACCGGCTCGGCCGCGACGAGGTCACAGTGCGTCGCACCGACGAATCAGTGCAACTCGTCCGATTGCCAAAGGCAAACGAGTAACAACCGGGCGCGGGCTTGGGTACACTACCGCGCAACTCAAATGGGACGATAGCGAGGCAGCGCATGCGCCACACCAAGGTCATCGCCACGGTAGGACCCGCGACGGACGCTCCCGAAGTGCTCGAGAAGATCATCTCCGCAGGTGTCGACGTCGTTCGCCTGAACGCGGCGCACTCTGAGCCGCCCGAGCTGGAAAGGGCGGTCGGCCTGGTTCGCAGAGCCGCCGAAGCCGTTGGCAGGGATGTCGCGATTCTCGTCGATCTTCCCGGCCCCAAGATCCGGTTGGGAGATATCGCCCCCGGGACCGTGCTCGAAGCGGGCGACGGGTTCTCGCTCGTCGACGAGGAGTGCATCGGCGACTCCACGCGGGCTTGTGTCACCCACCTCGCACTCACGACCGACGTCCGCACCGGGAATCGAGTGCTACTTGATGACGGCCGAATCGAACTGGCGGTCACCAGTACTGCTCCGGGCGTCGTCAACACCAGAGTCGTCACCGGCGGGGAGCTGCTCAGCCACAAGGGGGTCAACGTCCCCGGCGTCAGGCTCTCGGTCGACGCCATCACCGACTACGACCGCACCGTGCTCGAGTGGGCGTGTGCAAGCGACGTCGACTGGATCGGTCAGTCGTTCGTTCGCAGCCCTCACGACGTCGAGGCCTTGCGCGATCTGATGGGGGAGAATCGCATCCCCATCGTGGCCAAAATAGAGAAGCACGAGGCGGTCGACGAGATCGACGCCGTACTGGTCGCGGCCGATGCGGTCATGGTCGCTCGCGGCGATCTGGCCGTGGAGACCGCCCCCGAGCGGGTGCCGGTGCTGCAGCTGCAGATCATTGCGGCTGCGAGGGCGGTCGGCAAGCCAGTCGTCGTCGCCACAGAGATGCTCGATTCGATGCGCGAGCGTCCCCACCCGACTCGCGCCGAGGCCAGCGACGTTGCAAACGCCATCTTCAACTGTGCCGACGGCGTCATGCTGTCAGGTGAGACCGCGGTCGGTGCCTATCCAGTCCAAGCGGTGGAGACGATGGTGCGCATCATCCTTGAGGCCGAGAGCGTAGCCTCTCCGGCCGACCAGGCTCCCGCGCACCAGTCGATCGATGACGTGCAACGTGCCATGAGCACTGCGGTCTGCGACCTAGCCGCGGACTTGGGGGTCGCCGCGATCGTGCCACTGACACAGTCGGGCGCGACTGCCTTTGCGGTCTCCCGGCATCGTCCCGATGCGCCGATCATCGCCGCCACTCCGAACCTGTGTACGTCGCGCAAGCTCGCGCTAGCGTGGGGCGTTCGTTCGGTGGTCATCCCCTTCACCGACGACGCGGCTGAGCTGCTGGACTCCGTTACCGCAGCCGTCTGTGCGGCAGGGTTTGCCAAGCCTGGCGAGAGGGTGGCGCTGACCGCAGGACTGTGGGCACGCACGCCCGGTGGGACCGACTTCGTCCACGTTCGAAGCGTCTAGGAAATCTCTACCTCTACCTCATGGTGAATCTAGCGGCGTTCCTATGCTAGGATGCAGCTGCAGACACGGGGGTCTGCGCGCTGGCCCGCCCGAACCACTCTGAGGTAAACCATGCCGAGGAAATCGAACAACGGGGCTTCAGCCGGTAGCCGACGTACGTCCACCTCCTCAACGAGGTCGACGTCGGCTTCGTCTCGAACCCGCTCAACCACTACGTCGTCGCGAGCTTCGTCGCGCTCGACATCTACTCGCAAGGCGTCGAGCGCCGCTCGCCCGCGCGCGAAGTCGAAGCCGGTGTTCTCGCTCGCCTTCGGCAGGTGGTGGGTGCTACCCACGAGCTTCGCGCTCGGCCTCTCACTCTTTGCGTGGGGCTACTATCCCGTCGCGGCGGTGCAGTACCGGCAGACACGCGAGCGCCAGCAGCTGGCCGCCGAACTCAAGACGCTGCAGGCGCGCAACCACCGCCTGCGCGATCAAGTGGAGCGCCTGAAGACGCCGGAGGGCGTTGAGGACTACGCCCGCAGCCAGCTTGGGCTTGTGAAGCAGGGCGAACACGCGGTCCGCGTCGTCGACGGTGACGAGGCGTCCGAGATGTCCAAGACGGTGGCCGCGCCCACCATCGATAGCGACGAGACACCGAAGTCGGATTCGGACGCCTGGACGGCCTTTCTCGATCTCGTCTTCGGCTTCCGGTGAGTCCGGAATCCCACAACGACGCTGAGACCCTCCTTGCCCAGATAGGCCGCGCGCCGCGTCCTCCGTGGCGCGTCTTCGCGCGCTGCGAGGCTGGATTCCCGCAGGCCATCGTCTCGCCTTCCGAGCTCGCGGACGGTACGCCGTTTCCCAACTACGCTTGGTTGACCTGCCCGTGGCTGGTCGAGGAGTGCTCTGCCGAGGAGTCTGGCGGAGCCACCGCCGCTTGGGCTACGCGTGCTGCCGAAGACGTTGAGCTGGCCGACTCCCTGATCGCGCTCGACGCGGCGGTTCGGGCCGCGCGCGCGAGTGAGAGCGGCGGCTTCGATCTGTGCGAGGGCGTGGGGGTTGCTGGGCAGCGCAGCCCGCTGGGCGTGAAGTGCCTGCATGCGCACGTCGCACTCGCGCTTGTGGGTCTTTGTGACCCCATCGGCTCTGACGTTCTGTCGCGCACGGGTACCATGTGCTCAGATACGCGATGCGCGCGCCTCGTGCCGCGCTGTGCACAGACAGGCAAGGACGAGTAGATGACCGACGTTTCCGTTCGGCTGGCCGCGATCGACATCGGCACGGTGACCACACGGCTGCTCGTGGCAGATCTCGAGCCGGACGGCACCATCCACGAGGTCGAGCGCTCCACCGACATCACGCATCTGGGGGCCGACCTTTCGGCGACCGGCAGGCTCGCGCCCGATGCTATGGACCGCGTAGCCGACGTCATCGAGCGCTACGCGATCACCATGCGCGAGCTGGGCGTCGAGCACTACGGCGCCGTGGCCACCAGCGCAAGCCGCGATGCCGACAACGGCGATGATTTTCGCGCAATGCTCGCCGGGCGTGGGGTCGACGTCGATGTCATAGAGGGCAGCCGCGAGGCGGAGCTCTCGTTTCGCGGAGCGACGGCCGAGCGTTTCGGCGATGGGTTGCTCGTGGTGGACTGCGGCGGCGGCTCCACCGAACTCATCTTGGGCGACGTCGCCGAAGACGATGGCGTGCGAGAGGCGCGCATCGAGGCCGCTCGCAGTATCGATGTGGGCAGCCGGCGCATGACCGAGCTCTTCTTGCACAGCGATCCGCCCACGCACCGCGAACTCGACGAGGCCCGCGTGTGGGCTGCCGCTGAGTTCCGCCCCTACTTTGACCGCCTCGACGAGCGACCGTCACAGATGCTCGCGTTGGCCGGAACCGCAACCTCGCTTGCGGCGATGCGTCTGGAACTCGAGCACTACGACGCCGAACTCGTGCACGGCTACGTGCTGTCCGGCTCTGACCTGTCCGATCTGTTGGAGATGCTCGCGTCGATGCCGCTCGATCGCAGGCGCCGCGTGACGGGCCTTCACCCCGAGCGCGCAGGCGTCATCGTGGCAGGGGCGTTGATTCTCGAGACGGTGCTTGCGATCGCGGGTCTCGACTCGTTTGTGGTCAGCGAGCATGACCTGCTCTATGGAATACTGCTCGATACCTTCTGTCACCTGCAGGAATGATTCGGCGGCGTATCCGAATTGGCACAGGAAGCGGACTTAAAATCCGCCGACCCCCCGGGGTTTGTGGGTTCGAATCCCACCGCCGCCACCATATGACTGTGACGCACGAGGCACTCACGGGCGCCTCGTGATGAGATACTGATTCGACGACCGCGTTCGGCGGGCCCGGACAGGGCCTTCGGCACTACACGCGAAGGGGGTGCGCATGGCTCAGAGGGCAGCGGCACGGCTCTACCGCGCCTTCATCGCGCACGATCCCGCGCAGGCCATCGCCATCATCGAGCACGAGAAGGCAGGCGGCACTCCGCAGGCCAAGCTCTTCGACCGCCTCTACGCACCGGCCATGTCGATGCTGGGCGGCGCGTGGGCGAGCGGTGTCGTCGATGAGTACGCATTCACGCAGGCAGCGGTAGTCGCCGAACAGATCGCGAGCTTCGTCTCCCCGCCGCTGAATGCGCGCGACACCGGCGTGACCGTCATCGTCGGCGTCATGCACCGCGACACCCACGTCGTGGACAAGAACATCACCGCGGCCGCGCTCAAAGAAGCAGGTCACCGCGTCGTCGACCTGGGCGCTGACGTGCGGCCTTCTGTCTTTCTCGAGCGCGCCGAAGAGACCGGCGCGCGCATCGTGATCGTCTTCGCCTCCACAGTCTCTGTGGCCACCAGCGTCTCGCGCGTCTCCGAGATGCTCGTCGCTGGCGGGCGCGAGGACGTATCAGTGCTCGTGGCGGGAGGCCCCTTCTGGGCGGATGTCTCTCGGGGGCGCTCGGCTGGCGCCGTTGGTGTCGTGAAGGGCGCTGAGTCCGCCCTGACCCTCGTCGCTCAACTCGAGCGCCGTCACCGGAGCGAGTACCGATGAACGGGCGCAGCAGAGAGATCATGCTCGCCGAAGGGTTGGCGCGCCAAGGACACACCGCGAGCGCGATCGAGGCGGCCTACGAAGCGATGCGTCTCGACGCGGACGAGCCGCTCGTTCACGCGCTGCTCGCCGACCTCTTCCTGCTGCTCGACTGCTACGACGAGTCGATCACCGCAGCGATGCGCGCCATCGAACTCGACCCCTCGTGTTCGCCAGCCTACCTCGCGCTCGGCCTTGCCTACGACCGCCGCGGAGGCATGTGGGACCGCTCCGTACTCGTCTGGCACGAGCTTGCCGAAGTAGTCCCCGACCTCGTGACCGCACACGTCCAGCTCGGCGAAGCGCTTGCGGCCTCGGGCTTTGAAGACGAAGCGATCGACTCGTGGAAGCGCGCGCTGTCGCTCGACCCGCGCGAGGCGCGAGCGATGTACAACCTCGCAATCGCCGCTCTGCGCTCTGAGGGCATGTCCACCGCGCTGCCGGGCTTTCGGCGGGCCGGCGAGCTCGACCCGACGCAAGACGAGTTCTTCTTCTGGCTCGCGGGGATGCTCGAGGCACGCCGCGCCCAGATGCCGGGAACCGTCTCGGAACGCGAGGCCCGGCTGCGTGAGGCCTACGCACTCGCGCTCGAAGAAGACCTCTTCGGCGCAGCCGATCTCATCCGCGAGATGCTCAACGACGAGCCCGATGACCCCGAAGCGCTCGCGCTGGCGGGCTTCTGCTACATCAAGCAGGAGGCCGTAGACGAGGCCGTGTCGGTGGCGCTGCGCGGCCTTGCCATCGACCCGCGCACTCCGAGCGCCGTCTACGTGCTGGGCGTAGCCTTCGCCAAGCGACCCGTGCTCGCGCGCAACTCGCTGCCGGTCTTCGGCGCACTCGCCCAAGCCGTGCCTGATCATCCGATGCCGTGCGTGCTCTACGCCGAAGCGCTGCTCGGCCAGCAGTCCTACAACGAAGCGACCGCGCAGTACCTCCGTGCTGTCGAACTCGACCCGACGCTCGTGCGTGCGCGGTTCGGCCTTGCTGCCGCGCTCATCGCCGGTGGCGAGCACTCGCTCGCACGGCACCACATGCGCCGCGCCGGCTATCACGCGACGCGCCACCAGGGCCTGTTCGAGCGTCTCTACGACGACTACGTGGCGGGGAGGGAGTAGACGTGCCGAAGCGCAATCCGCTCTTTCCGATAGGCGCCACGCTCCACCCGCTCGACGACGAGTCGCTCACGCCCGACCGCTGGTACGACCGTGACCTCGCCGAAGAGATCGAGCTGCTCGCCAACGCGGGCTGCACGCTCGTGCGTGTGCTGGTGGGCTGGCGCGCGTTCGAGCCGCAGGTCGGGCTCTACGACGAGAAGCTGCTCGCGCGGCTCGCCGACATCGTGGACGCGATTCGCAAGACCTCGATGCGCTCGATCGTCTGCTTCTTGGCCGATGACCGCCATGCCGACCTCGCACAGGTCTCGTGGGGCCAGAAGCGCGACCCGCGCACCGACGCCTATCTCGTCCAGCGTGAAGCCGAACTCGTCTCGCTCGTGGTGAGCCGACTCTCCTCCGTTCAGGGCGTCTTCGCCTGGCAGCTTGGCGACGAGGCGTTTCTCTCCGGATTCACCGCTGCCGAAGACCTCAAGGTCTGGGCAAGCGCGCTCACCGAGGCCGTCCGTGAGCACGACCCGAAGCGGCCCGTGATCATCGGCGCGGATGCCGAGACGCTCTTCCGCTCATCGGGCTTCGATGCGCGCGAGATCCTGCACACCGGCGAGGTGCTCGTCGCGCATGCGACCGAGTCCTATCGCGCCTACATCGCCGACGGGCCCATCGCCCGCGGTGCCGCAACCTACACGGAGCCATTCCTGCTGCAGCTCGCCGCTGGAGAGCGTCGCGTGATGCTCGACGACGTTGGGCCGGCGGGTCATCAGAACTCACTTGCCGAAGAGGCCGCGGCCCTTCGCGTATCCGTCTGGTCGGCACTCGCCAACCGTGCATCAGGTGCGGTGATTCGGCGGGTGCGCGACTTCATGAGCGACAGCCGCGAGCCCTACTACGTCGACCCCTTCGAGTCGCTCGTCGGCATCGCCGACGCCGACGGCACGCCGAAGCCCGCCTGTGATGCGTTGTCGTCCGCTATCCATTCGATCGCTTGCATCGACCTGGACACGCTCGCACTCGTCCCGGAGCGTGTCGCAGTCGTGCTGCCGGCCGAGCGCTTCGAGCCACTGCCGTCGCTGGGCGGGCTGTTCGACCCGCGTTCGGCACTTCAGGCATTCGTGGCCGCGAAACAAGCGCACCTCCCCGTCACCGTCGTGCGCGAGTCCGACGGCCTTTCGGCGTTCGCGGTGCTTATCGTCCCAAGCGCGATCACGCTCTCGCCTGAGATCTGGGAGCGGCTCGCCGAATTCGCGCAGTCCGGCGGCTCGCTCGTCGTGAGCTACGGCGGAAGCGAGCTCGACGCGACAGTGCGCGAGCTGGTGGGCGTCGACTATCTGGGCGACGCCGGTCCGGGCGAGTTGCTGGCATGCCGAGTCGCGCAGCCCGAGGCGCTGGGCGCGCTGGCGAGCTTCGACGCGCCACTCGAGCTGCCCGCCTACGCACTTCTGTCGCCCACTTCGGCGACCGTGATCGCTACCGACGCCAACGGCAACCCGCTGCTCACCCTCAACCGCGTCGGCCAAGGACGCCTCGTCTACATCGCCGCACCGCTCGAGCGCGCACTCTCGCTGGTCGACCCGCTCGTGGTGCCCAAAGACGCGCTGTGCATGCTCTCTGAGGTCTACGCGGCAGCGGCCCGGATGGCGGGCTGCGAGCCGCTCGTCGCATGCGATGTCGCGGGCATCGAAGTGGCGCTCTTCCAAGGAGAGGACAGCGACGTTCTCGTTCTGGTAAACCATGACGCCGAGGAGCATTCGGCGAATGTCACGCTGTACCGGCTCGTCGCAAGCATCGCCGATGTGCGCGGCGGAGAAGCGGTCGAGGTGAACTCGACGGCGTTCGGCGTGAGTGTGAAGGCCTCAGACGCGGTGGCACTCAGAATCGCGTACCGCACAGAGTCGAAGAAGTAGGGGGGAGGGCGGATGACCGATGAGGCGCGCGTGCGGCTCACACAGCTTTCCAGCAAGGCTGGTTGAGCGGCCAAGTGGGGTCCGGCGGACCTTCAGGCAGTGCTCGACAAGATAGCGCCCGGCCAGACTGACGCCCTCATGCTCGGCTTCGAGACGAGCGATGACGCGGCGGTCTACCGGCTCACCGATGAGATCGCCACGCTGCTGACGGTCGACTTCTTCACGCCCATCGTGGACGACCCCTACGACTTCGGCAGGATCACGGCTGCCAACGCGCTCTCCGACATCTACGCGATGGGCGGGCGCCCGCTCACGGCGATGAACCTTCTCGCGTTCCCCTGCTCGCTGGGGCCAGACGTGGTGGGCGAAGTGGTGCGCGGCGGCTCCGAGAAGGTCGCTGAAGCAGGCGCAGTAACGGTTGGTGGGCACACCATCGACGACAAGGAGCCGAAGTACGGCCTGTCGGTCATGGGGATCGTCGAGCCCGACCGCGTCGTGCGAAATCGCGGCGCGAAGGCCGGTGACGTCCTCGTGCTCACCAAGCCGGTGGGTACCGGCATCTGGGGAACGGCACTCAAGCGCGGTCTGGTCGACGAAGACGGCGCGCGCGAGGTCATCGAATCGATGGCCGCGCTCAACAAGGCGGCCTGCGAAGCGATGATGGCCGTCGGCGTGAACGCAGGCACGGACCTCACCGGCTTCGGCCTCGCCGGCCACGTACACGAGATGGCGAAGGCGAGCGGGCTGGCCGTCGAGATCGAACTTGCGCATGTGCCGCTCTTCGAGCGCACCCTCGAATTCGCTGCCGACGGGGTCGTGCCGGGACGCACTGCCGACGTCACCGCTTGGGCCGACGAGTTCATCGAGTGGCGCGCAGCCGAGGATCGCGAGCTCTGGTCGAAAGTCATCTGCGACCCGCAGACAAGCGGCGGACTGATGATGGCCGTGGCGCCGGAGCGCATCGATTCGCTCGAGGTTGAGCTCGCGGCTCGCGGTGTGCTGTGTGCGGCGTTGGGCAGATTCGTTGGGGGCGAGCCGGGCAGCGTCGTCGTACTATAATCGGGACTGACTTTACGTCTAATCCGCGATTATGGAGTTCTCAATGGCGAAGCGCTTCCTGGTTCTCACCGACACGATCGGCCGCGACGACGCCGGCTTGGGCCGCGTCCTCATGCGTAGCTTCCTCTACTCCCTCGCCCGCAATGAAGAAGCGCCGATCGCCGTCATGATGATGAATGAGGGCGTTCGCTTGGCGTGCAAGGGCTCCGAGGTCATCGAAGACCTGCGCATTCTCGAGGAGAAGGGCGTGGTAGTGCGCGCTTGCGGCACGTGCCTCGACTACCTAGGCCTCGCCGACCAGCTGCAGGTCGGCCAGGTGGGCAACATGAACGACTCGGTGGCCGCGCTTGCTGGGCCCGATGCCGTGGTCACCATCGCGTAGGTCCGGCGCCGCGCATGGGGCGCCAGCGGTCGGAATAGGCGGCTGCTCGGATACAATCCTCTATATGGATACTAACGCGCTGCTCAGACAGCTTCCTAAGGTTGACGTGCTGCTCGAGCGCGAGGACATCGCCGCACTCGCAGAGACGATGCCTCGCGTGCTCGTGGTCGATGCCGTCCGCGACGCTATCGACGCGACGCGCTCTGCGCTGCTTGGTGGCCAAGAGGCCGACGCCGGTGCCGATGCCGTGGCCGCGCGCGCTGTGGCAATCGCCGCGCAGAAGGCGCGCCGGAGTCTTCGGCGAGTCATCAACGCGACCGGCATCGTGGTGCACACGAACCTCGGCCGGTCGCCACTGGCTGCCGAAGCTGTCGCGGCTGTGGACGAAGTCGCCGCCGGCTACTCCACCCTCGAGTTCGACGTCGAGAGCGGAGAGCGTGGCAGCCGCCACGTGCACGTCGAGCAGCTGCTGTGCAAGCTCACGGGCGCAGAAGCCGCGATGGCCGTGAACAACAACGCCGCCGCTGTGATGCTCGCGATCGCGGGGCTCGCGCGCGGAAAGGAAGCGATCGTCAGCCGCGGGCAGCTCGTCGAGATCGGTGGCTCCTTCCGCGTGCCGGACGTGATGGCGGAGTCCGGCGCCACGATGGTCGAGGTCGGCACCACCAATAAGACGCATTTGCGCGACTACGAGAACGCGCTGTCCGATCGCACGGGGCTGCTGCTCAAGGTCCACACGAGCAACTACCGTGTGGTGGGCTTCACCGACGAGGTCGAGCTCTCCGAGCTCGTGCAGCTGGGGCAGCAGCACGGCATCCCCGTGATGGAGGACCAGGGCTCTGGTGTGCTGGTCGACCTGCGCGAATGGGGTCTTCCCGAGGAGCCGACCGTCAGCCAGAGCGTAGCTGCCGGCGCCGATGTCATCACCTGTTCGGGCGACAAGCTGCTCGGCGGTCCGCAGGCCGGCATCCTGGTGGGGCGCTACCACGTGATCTCCGCGCTCAAGAGGCACCCGCTCGCGCGCGCCGTTCGGCTCGACAAGATGACGCTCGCGGCGCTCGAGACCACGCTTCGGCTCTACCTCGACCCCGCCAAAGCGCGTACCCAGATTCCGACGCTGCGCATGCTCTCGATGACGCACGCCGAAGCAGCTGAGCGCGCCACCGGGCTGCGCGACGCGATCGCCGCCGCCTGCGGTGACGCATTCGCGGTCAGCGTGCGCGACGACGTCTCGCGCGCCGGTGGTGGAGCGCTGCCGATGGCCGACATCCCCACGGTCGTCGTGGCCATCGCACCTTCGGCGACCTCCGTCGACGAGCTTGAGTGCAAGCTCCGGCTGGGCGAGCCGCACATCATCGCGCGCATCAACGAAGGCGAGCTGCTGCTCGATCCGCGCACGCTCGGTGCGGGCGAAGACGCAGAGATCGTGGCCGCGCTCGCCGCCATCGCGGGCCGGTAGGGTAGCGCGGTGGCAAGCGATCCGTCGCTCGTTCTCGGAACCGCCGGTCATATCGACCACGGCAAGTCCTCGCTCATCAAGGCGCTCACCGGCGTCGACCCCGACCGCCTGAAGGAAGAGAAGGACCGCGGCATCACGATCGAGCTCGGCTTTGCGCGCCTCGAGCTTCCAAGCGGCCGAAGCATGGGCGTCGTCGACGTGCCGGGGCACGAGAAGTTCGTCCGCCAGATGGTGGCCGGTGCGACCGGAGTCGATGTCGTGCTCCTCGTAGTGGCTGCCGACGATGGAGTCATGCCGCAGACGCGCGAGCATCTCGCCATCGTCGACCTGCTGGGCATCGACCGCGGCGTGGTCGCACTCACGAAAGCCGACCTTGCCGACGCGGACTGGGTCTCGCTCGTGAAAGCCGACATCGAGCAGCTGCTCAAGGGCACGAGCATCGAAGGCGCACCCGTCGTCGCGGTCTCCTCCAAGACAGGGGCGGGCCTGCCCGAGCTGCTCGCCACGCTCGATGAAGTTGCCACCGAGGCGCAGCCGCGCCAGGCGAACCTTCCGCTACGACTTCCCGTGGATCGCGTCTTCACGATCGCTGGCGCGGGCACGGTGGTCACCGGCACGATGTGGTCGGGCAGTGCCGCCAAAGACGACCCCGTCGAGCTCTATCCCAGCGGCATAACCGGACGCGTGCGCGGCGTGCAGGTGCACTCGGCGCCCGTAGAGCGCGCACACGCGGGCCAACGAGTCGCGATGAACCTCGCCGGCATCGAGCGCGACGAGATCGACCGCGGCGACATCGTGGCCGCGCCAGGCACGCTTACCCCGACCGACCGCTTCGACGCGCGCTTCACCTTCCTCGGGACACCGGGCGACGACCGGCCCTTCGAAAGCGGCGCCCGCGTACACGTGCACCACGGGACGCGCGAGGTGCTTGGCCGCGTGCTGCTCATGGAGCGCGACACCCTCGCACCCGGCCAGAGCTGCCTTGCGCAGGTGCGGCTGGAAGAGGTGCTCGCCCCGCGCTACGGCGACCACTACATCGTGCGCAGCTACTCGCCGGTCTACACGATCGGCGGCGGGCTCGTGCTGGACGCGCTTCCGCCACGCCGAACGGTGCTCAAAGCCCACGAGCGAGAGCTTCTCGAGGCGCTGGTCGCCCACGACCTCACGCAGGCGAGCGTGGGCCTGCTCGAAGCCCGCGGCCTGCCCATGACGAGCGCGGAGGTCGCCTCCGCCCTCGGCGTGCCGCGCGCGAGCGTCGCCGACGATCTCAACAAAGCGAAGCTCGAGCGCGTGAAGGTGGCCGGAGAGACTGCGTTCATCGCGCCCGAGGCGCTCGAGCACATGGTGGCAACCGTCGAGGCTCAGCTTCTCGCCTTCCACGAGGCCGAGCCCAACGCCACCGGCATCGCTTCGGCAGCTCTGCGCGACCGCGTGGACAGACGTCTATCGCCGAAGGGCTTTGATGCGATACTTGAAGTGGCGGTGGCCCGCGACTTGGTGAGTGTCGAAAAAGGGCAGGTCAGCCACCCCAAGGCGGCGTCGTCGGCACGCGCGGCAGAGGCCGCGGCAGAGATGTCGCTGCTGGCGCTGCTCGAGTCGCAGGGACTGAATCCGGCCTCGATTCCGGAGCTCGCTGCAGAAGCTGGCGCGGACCAAGGTATCGCGCGTAAGGTGCTGGGCCGGCTGGCAACAGAGGGTCGAATCGTGCGCGTGAACAGCGACATGGTCTTCGCGCTCTCCGCCTTCGAGACCGCTCGCGAGCGAGTCGCGACGCATCTGAGCGCGACGCCCGAGGGCGCTACGGCCGCCGACCTTCGCAGCGCTCTCGACGTCTCGCGCAAGTACGCGATTCCGCTGCTGGAGTACTTCGACGCGCAGGGATACACGAAGCGCGAAGGCGACCTGCGCGTGCTGCGCAAGGCCTGAGTAGACGCCCTTAGAGGTTACCGCCCGACATCTGTTCGCTCGATGCCGGCAGCGTCACCACGAAGCGCGCGCCCGTGGGCTGCGCGTTCTCGGCACGGACGGTGCCACCGTGCGCCTCGATGATGCGACGCGTGATTGCGAGCCCGAGTCCGGCTCCGCCAGCGCTCTCACCCGCGCGCGGCTGGCCCGGCGGGCGGTAGAAGCGGTCGAAGATGCGATCGAGGTCCTCTTCGGCAATCCCTGGCCCATCGTCGGTTACCGACATCACAACCGAGGTGCCATCGAGATTGCATGCGAGCCGTATATGGCCGGAGTCGCCAGCGTGCTCGGAGGCGTTTCGGACGAGGTTCGCAATGGCCTGATCGAGCAGGTCGGGGTCGCCGTCGATCCACGCGTCGCAGCCCGCGGTGAGGTCGACGTTCACGGAGCCCGCGGCCCGCGCCCGAGCGCGAGCCTCCTCGAGCAGCGTCTGGGCCGATAGCGGCTGGAAGTGCCGCGCGCCGCCGCGTTCGAAGCGCGCGAGTGAGAGCAGGTCGTCGAGCAGCCGTGTCATTCGGCAGGCCTCGTCTGAGATCATCGCGAGCGCCTGCTCCCGGTCGGCGTCGCCGATGTTGGTCGAGCGCATGAGCTCGATGTTGCCGCGGATCACGGCGACGGGTGTACGCAGCTCGTGGCTCGCATCGGCGACGAACTGCCGCTGGTCTTCGAACGAACGCTCGAGACGCGCGAGCATCGCGTTGAGTGACTCGGCCAGCGAACCGAGCTCGTCATCCGGCCCCTCGTAGTCGATGCGGCGTCCGGGCTGCGCATGGGAGATCTCGGCAGCGTCGCGCGCCATGTGCGTGAGCGGCTGCAGCGAGCCGCGCGTCGCGAAGTAGGAGAGCGGCAGCGCGATTGCAAGGGCGATGAGCCCAGCGGCGGCCAGCGTCAGCGCGATGCTGCCCGCCGCGTCCTGGAACGACGCTTGCGCGATCGCGGCCTGGAAGGTCGCCACGCGGCCTGCTTTCGCGTACACCGGCACCGACAGCACGCGGTAGGCGTCGCCTGCCACCGTCACCGTCGAGAACGACTGACGGCGTATGGGTGTGCGTACGGCGGCGTTGTCGGGCGCGCGCTCCAGGCGCAGGTCCGAGTTCGACATCGTGTGCCCGCTGTCGAACGTCACCGACAGCACCACGTCGCGCCCCGAGCCGGTAACTGCGCGTCCCTGCAGGTAGGCACGGGTGGCGTCGCTCACCGCTTCGGTCTCGGGAGCGCTACGCAAGGCCGCCGAATACGCGTGTGCTTCGGCCTGCAGCTCTGAGTCGACCTGCGCAGTGAGTGTGCGTACGGTGATCGAATACGCGGTTGCGCCGAGTACGAGCACCGCGACCGCGAGCACGCTCGTCATTGCGAGCAGCACTCGGGTGCTGGCTGCCAGATGCAGTCGCCTAGGCGCGGACACGGTACCCCGCACCGCGTACAGTCTCGATCGCGGAGTCCTCGCCCACGCCGTCCAGCTTGCGCCGTAGGTAGCCCACGTAGACGTCCACGACATTGCTGTCGGTGTCGAACGAAATCCCCCACACCGCGTCGAGGATCTGCTGTCGCGTGAGCACCTGGCCCGGGTGGCGCATCAGGTACTCAAGCAGTGCGAACTCGCGGGACGGGAGGTCGGCGGAGGTGTTGCCGCGTGTGGCTACTCGCGTGCGCGTGTCGAGGCACAGGTCGCCTGCGGTGAGCACTCGGCTCGTCTCGGTGGTAGTGCGTGCCACCGCTCGGATGCGAGCCGCCAGTTCGGCGAAGGCGAAAGGCTTGACCAGGTAGTCGTTGGCGCCCAGATCGAGTAGGTCGACCTTGTCGTCGATCTCGCCTAGGGCGCTCACCACGATCACGGGCAGCTCAGGCTTGATGCGTCTAATGCTTTGAAGAACCTGCTTGCCGCTGCCGTCGGGGAGTACGAGGTCGAGAAGCACCACGTCGAAATCGTGCGTGGTGGCGATAGAGATCGCTTCGGAGGCGGTCGCGACGTGCTCGACGCTATGGCCTTCGGCACTCAGCCCTTTGTTGACGAACGCCGCGATGCGCTCTTCGTCTTCGACAAGAAGGATGTTCAAGCGCGAGCCCTTCGAATGGGTCGTGTTCAGTCCGAGTGGGACTCGGACGATTCCTGTTCACTATCCCCGTTCTTGCTGTCGTGCGACTCGCTCTTCTTCTCGTCGTCCTCGTCGTTGTCGTCGCGCACACTCGGGGTGATGGTCTCGTGTTCGTCGTCCTCGTCGCCGTCTCCTGCTCTCTGGGTTCTGGGCTTTGTCGAGGAGTGCTTTGCCGAAGACGACTTCTTCGCGCCCGATCCGCCCGAGGAGCTCGAGGAGGATGGGCTACTGCTGGTGCCCGTGTCCACGGCATCCGCCGCGCTCGCGGCTGTCGTCGCTGAGGCGCTCGCCGAAACGGGCTGCGTGGCGTCGGCTGCCGCACTCGCCGCAGCCTCTCCCACGCGCGGGGAGACTATCGTCACGACGCCCGATCGCTCGCCGTCGGCGAAGATGCCGCCTGCCACAGCGAAGCCAACGCCGCTCGCGAGCAGGGCGAGCGTCGCGACGGTCACGGTGATGCGCTGCCGCATGCGCGCGTCCATATGTCGCTTCTCGCTAGCCATCAGTCGTCGTCCTCGGTCGGCCCGGTGGCACTGTCGTGGCAGCTCGAGCAGTTGTAGCTCGAGTAGCTGCTCGGGTGACACTTGCTGCATGCGAAGCTCTTGTAGGTGTGCTCGCCGCCGGGAATGCTCGGGTGCGAGAAGGTCGCGCTGCTCCACGGCTTGCTCGGAGTATGGCACGAGGCGCAGGAGTTGCCGTAGTGGTTGGCCGGTGCACTGTGGCAGTTCGCGCACGCGGTCGAGGACGGGTGGTCGAACTTCCACGAAGACGTTGTATGGCAGGTGGAGCACTGACCGGACTTGTGGCCAGAGGGACGGTCGTGGCAGTCAGTGCACGTTGCCGAAGAACCCGGGTGCGCAAACGTCCAGGTCTTGACGGTGTGGCAGGTCGTACAGCTACCCGAGCGGTGGCCTGAGGGCCGGTCGTGGCAGCTCGCGCACTTCGCCGACTCGCCGGGGTGGTCAAACGCCCACGACTTGATCGAGTGGCACGTGGTGCAGCCGCCCGAGCGGTGCGGTGAAGGACGGTCATGACAGCTCGCACAGTCCGCCGACTCGCTCGGGTGAGCGAACTTCCACGAGCTTGTCTTGTGGCAAGAGGTGCACGAACCGCTGCGGTGACCGCTGGGGCGGCTGTGGCAGCTCTCGCACTTGTTCGAAGTCGGGTGGGTGAAGCTCCACGACGTGCCGACCTTCTTGTGGCAGGTCAGGCAAGACCCGCTGCGGTGCCCGGCCGGTCGTGTATGGCAACTCGTACACGTCGAAGTGCTCGACGGGTGCTTGAACTTCCACGATCCGGCCTTGTGACACGAAGAGCAGGTGCCGGTTCTGTGCTTCGCCGGTCGCGTGTGGCACTTGGCGCAGCTACCTGCGCGCGGGTGCGTGAACGCCCACGAGGCGCCCGCCTTGGCGTGGCAGGTCGTGCACGCCCCCTGCTTGTGGTTCGCGGGTCGGGCGTGGCAGCTCGTGCAGTTGGCAGTGCGCGGGTGGGCGAACGCCCACGAGACTCCAGGCCTGTTATGGCAGGTCGTGCACGCGCCGGCCTTATGGTTCGCGGGCCGCGCGTGGCAGCTCGTGCAGTTTCTGGTGCGGGGATGCGAGAAGGCCCACGAGGCCCCGCCCTTCGTATGACACTGGCGGCATGCGCCGGCCTTGTGGCCCTTCGGCCGGTCGTGGCACGAGGAGCAGTCCGCCGTCGCGGTAGCGTGCTGGAACTTCCACGCGACGCCGGTCTGCGTGTGGCAGGACAGGCACTGCTGGCCAGCACCATGCTTCGCATCGGGGGCCGAGTGGCACTCACTGCACTCGATCCGGCCCTTCGGGTGTGCGAAGACGAAAGCGGGACCCGGAGTGTGACAGCGCTCGCAAGCACCCGGGCGCTTCACGCCATCGGAGGGGTGCTTGGGCTCGTGGCAGTCGGCACAGGGAGTCGTGGCCATGTCGTGGCAGCGAGAGCAGGTGACGTTCACATGACCAGGGAGGTTCGCCGAACCGCCGTCGACTGCTGCGACTGCCTTCGGTGCGGGCGCCGCCGCCGCGTCGTTGAAGATGCCCGCTGATTGAAGCGCTACCGCACTGACCTCGTGCCCTGCAGTCGTGTGGCATTCGTAGCACGGGCCCTTTGCGGCGTGCTGAGCGTGGTCGAGGCCAGCCACCTTGATGGAGGAAGGATCGTGGCACTTCTCGCAGCGCTCGTTGGGAATCGCCGCGGTCTTCGTCATGGGGAAGGCGTAGTCGCCCGCCACGTGGGCCTGGACTTCTTTGAGCGCGACGAACTTGTGCTTGAGCTGCTCGACTGCGCCGTCGTTCACGTGGCAGTCCACGCAGCTCACCGCTGCGTGCGGACCCTGCGCCCAGGCGTCGTTGTAGGGTGCCATCTCGTGGCATGCCGCTCTGCAGAAGGAGGGGCTGTCGGTGGCGCGTAGTCCCGCGATACCGCCAGCAATCGCGACAACGGCAAGCACCGTAAGGGCGGTCGCCATCACGGGTGTGGTCAGCCATGCAGGTCGTCTCGTCATCTTCGTCCCATCGAACAAGGGGTCTTACCACAGCATCGACCAGCTGGTTAAGAACGTGATGAGGACGAGATGAGAATGCTCTCACCAGCGCAAATCCCTGTGTGCCTCAGGCCACGTCCTTTCGGCAGTTGTTTGACACCTGCGGTGGGCGTCGGCAGACTACGCGACGGAGCCGGATGGTCCCTGGTGGGGTCCGCGGTCTTCAAAACCGTTGTGGGGCGTGAAGAACGTCCCGGGTGTGTTCGATTCGCACACGGCTCCGCCATCTCGACTCCGCCAGGGGGGAGCCGGGGTTTCGTCGATGAAGGGGATTTCATGAGGTCGCGTTCGTTCGCACTCCTTGCAGTGCTCGTTGTTGTCTTGCTCGCGCTGTCGGGCTGCGCGGCCGCCAAGCAGGCGCTCGCGCCCAAGACGAAGGTCGTGACCAGAGAGGGCAAGGTCGCGACTGCCGATGCGAAGGTAACGGGAGAGCTGCCTGCGGAGCTGCCTGATGGCCTGCCGCTCTGGCCGGGCGCGAAGGTGCGCGATGCCGCTGTCACCGATGGCAGTGTGGAGCTCCAGCTCGCCGCCACCGAGTCTTTCAAAGACGTCGTGGCAGGTGTGGGAGTGGGCTTCGAGCGCGCCAAGTGGAACGTCGTGGAGAGCCTCTCCGACGACACCAACACGGTGCTTGAGGTCTCCAACGCCGACTACGAGGGCGTCGTCACGCTAACTGCGGGCGAAGACGTCGGCACCACGATCGAGTACGTACTCGCCCCAGTTCAGTAGTCCCTAGCTCCGAATCGCCGAATATGCCGCGAGTGCCCTTCGGCGCGCCTCGCCGTGGTCGACTATCGGCTCCGGGTAGGCAGCCCCATCCACGTCGGACACCCATTCGCGCACGTAGGCGCCGTCCCTATCGAATCGCTGCGCCTGCGTGGCCGGATTGAAGATGCGGAAGTAGGGCGCCGCATCAGCACCCGAGCCAGCCACCCACTGCCAGTTGAAGGGGTTGAGCGCCGGGTCGTAGTCCACGAGCTTTTCGCGGAACCACGCTTCGCCCCGCTGCCACGGCACGAGCAGGTCCTTCGTGATGAAGGAGCCCGCCACCAGCCTCACGCGGTTGTGCATCCACCCCGTTGCGGTCAGCTGTCGCATCCCAGCGTCCACCAGCGGGAATCCGGTGCGTCCCTCGCGCCACGCGGTGAACAGCGACTCGTCCTCACTCCACCCGAAGCGCTCGAACTCCGGTCGCAGCGGCGCGTCTGCCGAGTGCGGGAAGTGGTGCAGCACGTGGTAGGCGAAGTCCCGCCACGCAAGCTGCCGAATGAAAGCGGACGCCTCATCGTGTTGGGCGTCCATGGCTGCCTCGAAGGCCTGGCGCGGTGAGATCTCACCGTGTGCAAGGCGCGGGGAGAGGCGGCTCGTGCCGTCAATCGCGGGGAGGTCGCGGTCGTGCTCGTAGTCAGCGAGGCGGTCGTGCACGAAGGCGTCGAGCTCCTCGAGAGCGGCGTGCTCACCGGGACGCCACCAGCGCGCGAGGTCGAGAAGGCCGCCTGCGGCCATGCGACGATCGCCCAGGCCGTCGGGGGCAAGCTCGGATTCCGACTCAACACGTGTCGGCGAAGCCAGCGGACGATCGCGTCCGACTCTTGCGAGCCATGCGCGGTAGTACGGTGTGAAGACGCGGAACGGGCCACCAGAACCAGTGAGCAGCGCGTCGGGGGTGACCAGCAGCTGTCCTTCGGCGACCTCAAGACTTATGCCGAAGTGAAGGGCGGCCTCGCGCACGTTCGCCTCCTCGGCCATCGCCTCGGAAGCCCAGTCACGCGAGCAGTGGACCGCATCGACGCCTCGGGAGCGCGCGAGCCGCACGAGCTCTTCGGCGACGTCGCCCTCGAGCACCACCAGCTCGCCCCCGCACTCGCGCACGCTGGCCGCGAGCTGCTCGATCGATGCCGCGCGCCACTGACGCGATGCCGCTCCGGGCGCGTGCGGAGTCGGCGCAAGCTCGCCGAAGACGCAGCAGGTCACCGGCCCCTCGGCGACGGCGGCTGCGAGCGCACCATTGTCGGCAAGGCGCAGGTCACGCCGGAACCACATGATCGAGCCGCTCATCCGCGCCCTTCTCGAGTGTGCCGACTGCGTTGCGTCGGCGACGGGTAGCATCTGGTAGCAGAGCCGCGAAGGGAAACCCAATATGCCCCGCATCCTTACCGACAGAGTACCCATAGGTATCAGCGCCTGCGTCTACAACTGCCCGGTGCGATACAACGGCAAGGCGTTCAACGCGCTCAGAGTCATGGGCCGCGAGGCGCAGGACTTCTCCTTCACGCCCGTCTGCCCCGAGTGCCTCGCCGGCTTCGGTGTACCCCGCATGCCGGTGCACCTGACCGGGACCGGCCAAGAAGTGCTGGCGGGGGAGGCGCACGTGAAGGACCGCGGCGGTCACGACCGCACCGAGGCGCTCGTCGCCGGGAGCCTCGCCGCGATCGAGGCGCTGGAGCGGGCCGGCGTCGAGGCGTTCATCGCCAAAGAGGCGAGCCCGAGCTGCGGTCTGTTCAAAGCGCGGGTCGGCAAGCGGCGCACGGAGCAGGCCGGTGGGGCCGGCGTCTTCGGCGCGATGCTTCTCGAGCGCGGCTGGTTCCTCATCCCCGACGAAGGACTCGCCAACCCGCTGCTGTGGTGGGACTGGCGTCGCCGTCTTCACGCGTGGCTGTGGCTGAAGCGCCAGCCGATCTCGAAGGCCGCCGAGCTCTACGACGCCTGGCACGTCGTGAAGTTCGTCGTGCAAGAGACGAATCGCCCGCTTGCCGACGGTGTCGGACGCGCACTCGCCGCCCTGCCGAAGAATCCGGGCTCGGCGCGTCTGGAGGAGCTGCGCATCCAGATGCTCGACGCGCTACGTGCGCCGTCCACGCGCTCTCGCATTCGTGGCGCGCTGCGCAAGGCGTTCGCGCATGCACGCACTTCGGGGGAGCTCGTCGACATCGACCTCTACGGAGTCGACGTCGAGTCCGCAGACCGCATCGAGAACGTCGACACGCTCGTGCGCGAGCTCGTCACGCTCGAGCGAGTGAGTTTCGAGAACGATCTGCTCTTCGGCACGAGTCCGGTCATTCGTCGAGATCGTCGACGCGTGGCGGTTCGCGACGAGAAGTAGGAGGATGGCTATTCGGCAGGCGGGCCCGGTGGCTTGCCAGTTGCTTGGATATGCGGTGTGACGGCCCGGACAGCATCGTCACATGGCTAGTCAACGAATCGCTTCACAGGTAAGGGGTTACACAACATGCGACGCATCATGTCGACTCTCGTGCTTGTGCTCATTGCGCTCTTCACGTTCTCTGCAGTGGCGTTCGCCACCGCCTCTGCTCCTGACAGCCGGCACATGCAGGTCTCGTTCGCAGACGGTGCGAACGGCTACCTTGCAGGAGTGCAGCCCGATCAGACCGGCTACATCGCCCGCACCGCAGATGGCGGTGCAACCTGGGCGGCATCGCGCGTCTCCGGCTACTCGATCAGCGGTCTTGGTGTTGCGAGCGCGTCGACTGCTTGGGGCGTGTCCGCATTCGACGTCTCTGGCACCTATCGCTTTGGCGTCAGGACGGTCGACTTCGGTGCAAACTGGGCGCCGACTGCTGGCGTGCTCGAGGGCGATACCGACCCAGCTGAGCCCTACGACATCACCGCGTCTTCGAGCGACACCGCATTCATAGTCGGCAAGCACCATGGGGACTTCCCGAACGGCAACACCGCCTCGATCTGGCGCACGGTCAACGGCGGAGCCTCGTGGAGCAAGGTCTATCGCGGCCCGCTCTACGCGGCCGCGAACGACGAGTCGGAGATTCCGCAGACCGAAGCTGCGGGAGTTGCAGCAGACCGAGCGGGCTCGGCGATCTACGTGCTTGTCCGCGAGACGGACGAGGGCAGCGCGTCAGTGAAGAGCAACTACGTGTTGAGGAGCCTCGACAACGGCTCCAGCTGGACCACCAGCTCTCCGAACCCGCTGGACCTGGCGGTCTACCCCAACAGCACGGGCGCGAACATATCGACGCTCGCTGACATCTCCGCGGCCAGCAGTGATGTTGCATGGGCCGCTGGCCCCATGACGACGAGTCTGGGGCAGGTCTACAAGACAACCGACGGTCACGCGTGGACGAAGACGGCGAAGAACCCCTCGTTCCCAGTCAACGGCATCGACGCATTCGACGCGAACCGCGCCGTAGTGGTGGGTGAGGACGGGAAGGTCGCACTCACCGTCAACGGCGGTGTCGACTGGTTCACCTGGCAGTTCACGGGCGTGAACTTCAACAACCTGCAGTCCGTGTCGTTTACGGGCAGCGATCCCAACACGGCGGTGGCAGTCGGTGACGACCAGCTCATCGTGCAGCTCACCTTTGGAATGAACGGCGCGACACCCACAGCGACCGGCGTGGTGAAGCGCTCGGTCAATGGCAATCTCACCTCCACGACGATTCCGGTCCAGCAGGCTACGAGCCTCGCGCTGTCAGTGCCCGCAACTCCTGCGTACGCTTCGGCGACGGTCAGCGGCAATGTCACGGCCTCGGGTGCTGTCGTGCCCGGTCGTAGCGTCAAGATCGAGCAGTCAACCAACGGCTCGAGCTGGTCGGCCGCCGTATCGGTCGTCACCGATGCAAACGGCGGATTCGCATGGGCGGCCAATCCGAAGGTGAAGACGTGGTACCGGGCAAGCTTCGCCGGCGATACTGCGTACAAGGCATCGTCTTCGGCGGTAGTCATCGCCAAGCCGAAGGTCTCCCTCGGCACGCCGGTGGCGCCCAAGACGATGAAGGCCAAGAAGGGCTATACCGTCTACGGCTCGCTCAAGCCCAAGCACACGTCGGGCAGCAAGAGCTCGGTTCGCATCTACAAGTACAAGTGGGTCTCCAAAAAGTGGAAGGCCTACGGCTACGTGAGGGCCACCAACACCAACTACCACGGTTACACCCGCTACAAGGTCAAGATGAGCCTGCCCTCCAAGGGCACATGGAAGCTCGTAGCCAAGGCGCCTGTAGACGCGCAGCACACCGCCACCACGTCGGCGAAGTACGACAAGGTGAAGGTGAAGTAGCAGCCTTCGGTCTTTGATATCGAACGACTCGCTACCCGGCGCGCCTGCGTCGGGTAGCATGCTTTGTATGCCGGACACCAATCACACCCCGCTGCTTGAGGCTCGCGCGCTGACGGCGTCGCTCATTGGCGACGACGGGGCCGTGCAGATCCTCGACGGCGTGGACGTCGTGCTCGCCTCCGGCGAGACCGTCGACGTGGTCGGACCGTCCGGCTCGGGTAAGACCACGCTGCTTCGCGCGCTAGCCCGGCTGCTTCCTGGCGCCAGTGGCGAGCTCGCCCTACGCGGCGCCGACTCAGCCTCGCTTGCGCCTGTGCGCTGGCGCAGCGCCGTGGCTTTGCTGCCACAGAAGCCAGCGATCTCGCCGGGCACCGTGCGCGACAACCTGCTGATGCCGTTTCGCTTGAAGGCGCACGCTGCCGAAGGGCAGCCCGTCGACAGTGAGCTGCGAGCCGTCCTCGACTGCCTCGGGCTTGCCGATATTGCGCTCGACCGCGACGCCGCGCGGCTCTCTGTTGGGCAGCAAGCCCGGGTGGCCCTCGCTCGCGTCCTACTCACTGCGCCGGCGGTCCTGCTGCTCGATGAGGCCGACGCAGCGCTCGATGACGCGAGCGCTGAAGCGGTGCGCGTGGCGGTCGCGCGCTTTGCGGCGGGTGGCGGTGGTGTCGTCCGCGTTCGCCATCGGGCCGACGACGGGCTCGCGTCGCGGCGCCTTCGGCTGGAGCACGGGCGCCTGAGCGAGGTGGCTCGATGAGCACCGACGTCGCAGGCGTCGTCCAGATCGGCTGGCCGCAGCTGCTGCTCGCAACCGGTTTCGTCATCTTCGTCGGTGCGGTATCGCTGCGCCTCGCACTCGGCATCACAAAGGACCTCGCCATCGCCACGCTACGCACCTATGCGCAGCTCATCGCCTTGGGCTACGTCCTGCGCTGGATCTTCGGCATCCGCTCGCCATGGCTCGTCATCGGCGTCGTGGTGCTCATGGTCGTGGTCGCGGCGAGCATCATCTTGCGCCGCAGCCCCGACGCACCGCCCGGCATCTTCGTCTCGTCGGCGTTCTCGATGGCACTCACCGGTTTCACGGTGACCTTCGCCGTAACGGGGCTCGTCGTGCAGGTACACCCCTGGTACGAGCCGCGCTACGTCATCCCCATCGCGGGAATGGTACTGGGCAACTCGATGACGGGCATCGCGCTCGCGCTCGAGCGCCTCTTCGCCGACCTCGACTCGCGCACCGACGAGGTGCTCGCTCTCACCGCGCTGGGTGCCACGCCGTGGGAGGCGGCCTACAGCTCGATCCGGGACGCCCTGCGCGCCGGCCTCATTCCCACGATCAACTCTATGGCCGCGGCCGGCATCGTCTTCATCCCCGGCATGATGACCGGCCAGATCCTGGCGGGCGCCGATCCGGTGACCGCAACCGGCTACCAGATCGTCGTGATGCTCATGGTCGCGGCGGCCACAGCACTCGGTAGCGTGACCGCCTTGCTGATGACGTATCGCCGAAGGTTCGATGCCGACGGCGTCTTTCTGGAGAAGGGCTTCCGCGCCCGCTGACGAAGTGAGCGGCATCGGCGAATCGAGCACGCAAGCCGTTTGATACTATTACGCGCGAATCACCCCCGAATCTGCCCGGTCGGCAGGCACGATAGGGGCGAGTGGACATCGGAGCGGCTTTGACCGGGTTCGAGCTCTATCTCAAGCGCAACGCCAAGAAGATGGACACGTACCTTGCCGAATTCTTCGGCGACGGCGTGCACCCGGACATGGAGCGCTACCTCTATGCGCCGCTCTCCGCCTACACCGCCAACGCCGGCAAGCGCCACCGCCCGCTGATCTGCCTTCTCGCGTGTGAGGCCGTGGGCTCTAACCCCGAGAAAGCCCGTTCGGCTGCGGCCGCAATCGAGCACTTCCACACAGCAGCACTCATCCACGACGACATTATGGACAGCTCGCTCACGCGTCGCGGCGAGCCGTGCATGCACATCGCCGAAGGCATCGGGCTCGCCATCAACGCCGGCGATCTCGCCCTTTCCCTCGTCACAGGTGCGGTCGTCCACGACTCGAATCTCGACGAGCACACCAAGCTGCTCGTACTCGTCGAGCTCGTCGACATGACTACGCGCACCATCGAGGGCCAAGCGCTCGACATCGGCTGGGCGCGCGACGACCGTTTCGATATCACGGTCGACGACTATCTGCTCATGGCGAATCATAAGACGGCGTTCTACTCTGGCGCCGTGCCGCTGGCTATCGGCAGCATCATCGGCGGTGGCACCTCCGAGCAGACCGAGACGCTGCGGGACTTCGGCATGGCCGCCGGCCTCGCGTTCCAGATCCAGGACGACGTCTTGAACCTCGTGGGCACCAAGGAAGCCACCAAGAAGGACTTCCGCAGTGATGTCACTGAGGGCAAGCGCACGCTGGTCGCGGTGCACGCGCTCCAGAACTCGCCGAACCGCGAGAGGCTGCTGGCGATCCTCTCGTCGCGCGCGACCGACCCCGCAGTGCTTGCCGAAGCCGTCGACATCATGAACGCGTCGGGCTCGGTTGAGTTCGCCAACACCTACGCGCGCGATCTCGTGATCGGTGCGAAGTCGGGCCTCGAGTTCGCCCTGCCGAAGAGCAAGGCAAAAGACCTGCTGCTCTCGATGGCGGACTTCTTCGTCAAGCGCAGCTCGTAGGGCCTTCTCCGCAGCATCCACGCGCAGCGCACACAGACGGCCAGACCGCACTTCGGCGGGGCTTTCCCGTCTACGCGAACGCTCTGAAGCGCTCGTCAGCGTGGCCGAGCCACGGACTCGCTGGAAAGACCCTTCGGAAGGTCGCCCAGGTCTTGTCCGCCTCAATGGCCCTGCCCTGAGCGAGATAGACGTGGGCGAGCCTGAACAGCGCTCGTTCCGCCTCCGTAGCGCCCGGGAAGTGGCGCAGCAGGCTGTAGTAGGCGTGGGCGGCGATGTCGTAGCGGCCGAGCGTTTCGCACGCGTTAGCGACCGCGGCAAGCGTCTGCGCGTCAAGGAAGAGCGGCGACTCCATCTGAGGCTTGAACTCGAGGTAGACGTCGGCGACCTCGGAGCGACGCCCGGCCACAATGAGGGCCCGAAGCGCGCTACGCACATCCACTCCGGCCGCGGCGGCGTCGGGGATGTAGGCGCCCAGTGCCTGCCGGGCGCGCGTCAGCGACACCGACACCTGGTCGCCGCTGCTTGACAGCAGCCGCTCCTGCGCAACGTCCATGCGTCCTACCGCCGCCCAGCTCGCGGCCTCGCGCTCCGCCTCCTCGCGGTTGAGATCCTTCCCGAGCCCGAAGCCGTAGGCTGCTGCGATGCCAAAGAGCGCACCGCCCACGTGTGCCCAGTGCGCCACGCTTGTGGAGCCAAAGGCGAGGCTACTCAGGCCGCCCCACACCTCACGGGCCACGAACAGGATGACTCCGGTGAACGCGGGGATAGAGAAGGTGCCCGACTTGATGAACACGAGCATGAAGAGGCAGTACCAGACGTCGAGCTTGAGTCTCGAGAACCGCACCGCCGAAAGGCCCATGACCGCCGCGATCGCACCCGACGCGCCCACGGAGGGGATCGTCAACTGGTTGCGGGCGAAGATGAGCATCATCAGCGCGTGAAACAGCGCTGCGACCAGTCCACCGGCGATGTAGAGCAGCAGGTAACGCGAGCGCCCGATGGTGTCTTCGAGCACGCCGCCGAAGAGCCACAGGAAGTACAGGTTGCCTGCAAGGTGCATCACACCGGCGTGGGCGAACATCGCCGTGAACCACGTGACGATGCCTGCAGCGTCGGGGCGGAAGCCCAGCAGCGCGAACGAGCGCTCCAGCCCCATGGCGAGCTGAAGCGCGAACACGACGAGGCAGACGCCCATGATGCCGAGGGTGACCCAGGGCATCTTGAACGGCCGTCTGATGCGATATGGGAAAATGAAGAACACAGCGCTCCTTTGCGGACATCATCTGTATCGGAAACAGCGTTGGTCTTCGATAGAGCTAGAGCGCCGCGCACGCCACACACAAATGTTCACACCACGAGGAGGACCAGGATGAAAGCATCACCCGTTGTCGAGGGAATCGACTGGGTAGGAGCCATCGACTGGAACCTGCGCGACTTCCACGGCTATGAGACCCCGCACGGCACCACCTACAACGCTTACCTCGTAAAGGGTGACGACAAGGTCGCGCTCATCGACACCGTCAAGATCCCCTTCGTCCCCGAGCTGCTCGAGCGAATCAAGAGCATCATGCCGCTCGAGAAGATCGACTACATCGTGGTCAACCACATCGAGCCCGACCACAACGGCGGTATGCGCATGGTCGCCGAGGCGTGTCCCAACGCGAAGCTCGTAGCGAGCGCAGGCGGTGTGCGAGGAATCGCCGAATACCACGGCCCTGACATCCACGTCGACCCGGTCGGCCCCGATAGCGTGATCGATCTCGGAGGCAAGACGCTGCGCTTCCTGCCGATGCCGATGGTCCACTGGCCCGACTCGATGTTCACCTACTGCCCCGAGTGCAAGGTGCTCATGCCCAACGACGCGTTCGGACAGCACGTGGCGTCCTCAGAGCGCTTCGCCGACGAGCTCGGCCAGCGGCTCGCGCTCGATGAGATGGCCGAGTATTACGCCAATATCCTGATGCCCTTGGGCAAGCAGGTCTGCAAGGCGATCGAGAAGGTCGTTGCGAACGGATGGGAGCTGGATGTCATCGCACCCTCGCACGGAGTCGCCTGGCGCGGCAGCATGGTGCACACCGCCATCGACTACCTGAGCATGCTCGCCTCGGGCAAGACATCCGACAAGCTCATCATCGCGTACTCCACGATGTGGGGCTCTACCGACGTCCTTGCGCGCGAGATCGCCGATGGCGCTGCTGAGACCGGCATCGACGTCGAAGTCTATGACCTCGCTGTCGCCGCGTACTCGCACATCATGAAGGAGATGATGGACGCCCGGGCGCTCCTGCTCGGCTCGCCCACACTGCATCACGGCATGCTGCACCGCGTGGCGGGCTTCCTGCAGTACGTCGCGGGTCTCAAGCCCGCCGACAAGATCGCGGGCGTCTTCGGCAGCTACGGCTGGTCAAGTGGCGCCACCAAACAGATGCAAGGGCGTCTCGAAGAGATCGGCTTCGGCATGCCCGAACCCGACTTCACGGAGAAGTTCCGACCCACTGCCGAAGACCTCGATGCTGCACGCCAGTGGGGTCGCGCCTTCGGCGAGCACGTCATCGCGATGGGCAAGGGAGTCGACGTGATGGCCGAAGCCGCCGCGAAAGCGGATGCCGCGGCGAAGGCCGAAGCCGCCGAATAGCCCTTCGGGCAAAGTCACAACGCCACAGTCACGCCCGTTTTGCTAGTCTGGACTGCAGCCTAAGTAGTTCTTTAGGGTATGACTGATTCGGACGCACATTAGGCAAGGTGCTAAACGGGGGCCGCAGACCCTCGCATTTTTCTTGGGCCCAGACCTCACACAAGGCGCGGCACGCCGAGGTCGAAGGCAACGGGATTCTCGATCAAGCAGAGGACCCGAAAGCGGAAAGGGGAAGGCATGCAAAACAGGTCAACGGCGGCCGGCATCCGCCAGAGAGCCATCGTCGCGATCATCGTCGCGCTCGTGGTGGCGCTGGCCATTCCGGCGATGTCGTTCGCAGCCACTAGGCTGACCATCAAGGTCAGCAAGGCGTCGGTATACACGAACCAAGCGAGCACGATCAGCGGTTCTGTGAAGCCGACGGCGGCGAAGAAGACGGTAGTCGTCCAGTACAAGAAGACCACATCGCTCGTGTGGAAGAGCGTGAAGGTCAAGACGAACTCCAAGAGCGCGTGGAAGTACTCGTTCAAGACGGGGACGACAGGCAGCTACGACTTCCGCGCGAAGTACGCGAAAGCGACCTCTGCCAAGAAGCGCGTGACCGTCAATCCGCGAACCGTTGTGATGCTCGCTTCCACCACCTCGACGCAGGACTCAGGGCTGATGACCGTGCTCGAGCCGGCGTTTGAGAAGGCCTATCCGATGTATGACATCCAAGGCCTCTACGTCGGTTCTGGGCAGGCGATCGCGTACGGCAAGAGCAAGGACGCCGACGTGCTGCTCGTGCACAGCCCTGCCGACGAAATCGCCTTTGTGAAGGGCGGCTGGGGCAAGAATCGCCAGCCCGTCATGCACAACACCTTCATGCTTGTAGGTCCGAACGCCGACCCGGGTAGCATCGCGACCCAGGGCAGCATCATCGACTGCTTCAAGAAGCTTCGCACGGACTCCAAGGAGATCTTCGTCTCGCGCGGTGATGACTCCGGCACCCACAAGAAGGAGCTCGCCCTGTGGAAGGACGCAGGCTACGCCGGCTATCCCAATCCGAGCGACTGGTACGTCAAGTCCGGTCTCGGCATGGGCGACTGCCTGCGCATGGCGTCTGAGAAGAACGGCTACACGTTGGTCGACCGCGCAACGTGGGTCACCAACCGTCCGAGCGACCTCAAGATCGTCCAGCAGGGCGACGCGTCGCTTCAGAATCCCTACACCGTCATCGAAGTCGTCGGCGCGAAGCAGCCCGCAGGAGGCGCCGCGTTCTCCACGTGGATTCGCACCGAAACGGTTCAGAACACGATCTACAACTTCGGCTACAAGAAGTACGGCCTGCACATCTTCTGGCCGGACGCCGACTAGTACAATCTGCTCGATGAGAGCGGCCGGGTCTGCGGCCCGGCCGCTCTTCTCTTTGCACGCGATTCGAGGAAGCCACAACGAACGAAGGGTGTCATGGGGGTCTACTCCACGGCCGTCGGCGATGCGCTGCGCCTGCTGGTCTCTGGCTCATCAGAGGTCTACGACATCATCTGGCTTTCGCTGCAGGTCTCGGGCACCGCGACGCTGCTGGCGTGCCTCGTAGGCATACCCATCGGGTACTTCCTCGGCATCAGCCGCTTCGCCGGACGAGGTGCGCTGATCGTTCTGGTGAATACCGCGATGGGACTGCCGCCGGTGGTTGTCGGCCTCTTCGTATATATGGCGCTCTCTCGCTCCGGCCCTCTGGGCTTCATGGAGATTCTCTTCACCCCTCCGGCGATGATCATCGCCCAGGTGATGCTCGCCACCCCGCTGATCGCGGGCGTCTCCACGGCAGCCGTCGCTTCGGTCTCGCGCGAGCTGCGGATTCAGGTGCGAGCGCTAGGCGCCTCCCGGTTGCAGGAGGCCATCGCCGTACTCAAGGAGTCGCGTCGCGGAATCTTCGCCGCAGTTATCGCAGGTTTCGGCGGCGTCATCTCTGAGGTCGGCGCCGTAAGTATGGTGGGTGGCGCAATCCAAGGAGCCACCATGGTCATGACCACCGCAATCCAGTTCGACGTCCGTCGCGGCCAATTCGGCCTCGCTATGTCGTGGGCGATGGTGCTGATCGGCATCGTCATCGTGGTGAACGTGGTTCTCACGACGATGCAGAACTCGGGCGTGACCTATGAGCGATAGCGGCACGAACAGTGCGCCGCGCGTAGTTGGGCGCGACCTCACGGTGGTCTACCACAAGCGAACCGTGCTCGACGTTGGCTCTGTGACGATTCCCGCGGGCAAGACGTATGCGCTGCTGGGCTCCTCAGGCGCGGGCAAATCGACGCTCATGCGCGTGCTGGGCATGCTCGAGCGCCCGTCCACGGGCACGGTCACCTTCGACGACGAGGTGCTCGACGCCGGCAGTCTCTCCACGCGCCGCCGAATCGCGGCGGTCTTTCAGAAGCCGCACCTGATGCGAGGAACCGTCGAGGACAACGTCGCCTACGGCCTGAAGTTGCGCGGCATCCACCGCGACGAGCGTGCGCGCCGCGTGCGCGAGCAGCTCGAGCGCATGGGCATCCCTGGGTGGGAGAAGCGCAGCGCGCTCACGCTATCGGGTGGCGAGGCCCAGCGCGTGGCGCTGGCGCGGGCGCTCGTGCTCCAGCCTGACCTACTGTTGCTCGACGAGCCGCTGTCCTACCTCGACCCGCTGCTGCGCCGCCAGCTCACCGTCGAGTTCGGCGAGCTGCTGGCGAACCAGCACCTCACGACGCTCTATGTGACGCACGATCGCGACGAGGCCGTCCAGGTCGCCGACCATCTCGGTGTCATGCGAGACGGCCAGATCGTTGCCGAAGGCGCGCCCGACGAAGTGCTGGCGCTGCCCTCCGACGTGTGGGTCGCTGAGTTCCTCGACGCGGAGATGCCCTCGGTCGGCATAGTCGAGCAGAACGATGGCGGAGTCCTAAGGATTCGCTGCGCTGGTGAGACCGCGGTGCTCGCCGAAGGCGAACTGCCCGTCGGCGAAGAGTGCATCTTCGGTGTGAGGCCGGAAGACATCGCCTTGTCGCCGGTCAACGGCGGGACGCACCGGCTGGGCTACAACCAGCTCGAGGCCCGTATCATCGAACTCAGGCCCAACGGCTCGATGGTCAGCGTTCGGCTCGCGGCACCGGGGCTTCGACTTGGCGCCGCCGCCGCCCGCTCAACCGTTCGCGCGCTCGGACTTTGCGAGGGACAACCCGTCATGGCGGAGTTTGCCGCCGGCGCCGTGGTCACCCGCAAGAGCCCGAACTCGTCCTCTGTCTCCTAGCGCTCGGCGCGCCTGAGCTGCGCTTGAGCGTTACCTCTCCTGCTTCCATCCGACGAGCGCGTCGACCGCCTCGCCAATGGTGAGCGCAGCGGCGGGCGTCGACACGTCGCGTTCTTTGAGCCGCGCGAAGAGCTCGGCGAGTACGGGAGGCTTGATGTTGCTTGCAGCGATTGCATCTGCCGAAGCGAAGACATCGGCGGGCGAGCCCTTGAGCGCGATCTCGCCGCCCGGCCTGAGCACGTAGCAGTAGTCGGCGAACTCGGGCACGGAGTCGATATCGTGCGTGGTCATGATGATGGTGACGCCGCCCGCCGCGAGTACGTCGAGCAGGTCGATCATCTGCCTGCGTGCGAACGGGTCGAGCCCCTCGAAGGGCTCGTCGAGCACGAGCAGCTCGGGCTCCATGACGATCGCCCCCGCCATCGCTACCTTGCGTTTCTCCCCGCCCGAAAGGTTGTGCGGTACCCGTTGCGAGAGATGCGCGATGCCCAAGGCTTGAAGCGCAGCCTCCACTCGAGAGTGAACCTCGGCCTCCGCAAGCCCGTACTGCCGCGGCGAGAACGCTACGTCGTCAGCGACCGTCGGCGCGAGGATCTGCTCGTCGACGTTTTGCAGCACGACGCCGATTCGGCGACGGATCTCCTTCCACTTGCGCGACGGGTCCACGCCGAAGACTCGCACCAGCCCCTCTTCGGCACGCAGCAGGCCGAGAATGTGGTAGAGCATCGTCGTCTTGCCCGAGCCGTTTGGGCCGAGCACCGCGACGCGACGGCCCTTTGTGGCGACGAAGTCGAGCCCGCAGAGGTCGACTTGCGTACCGTCCTCAAAACGGTGCTTCACGCAGCTGATGCGCACGATCTCTCCGGGCACGGGCGCGTGGTTGTGAACGTGGTCGGTCACTGCATTCCCTTACTTCTTGTGATTCCGATGGCGGTGCCGGCGACGAATGCGAGAAGTCCGGCGGCAGCGGGCAGCCATGCATAGGGAGCGAGCGCGGCGGCGCCGACGCGCCAGCCAATCGCCGGCACAGCAACCACAAGCGCGCCGGCGACGGCGCTCGCCGACTGCCAGCGGTGCTTCGCCGGGGCGGGGGAGACCGCGAGACGCCCATCGTAGCCACGCAGATGCATGACGTCGTAGGTGCGCTGCGACAGGTCGATGGAGTAGAGCAGCACGCCCCCGAGCGAGCGCGTCACGAGCTTCGCCGAACGCACTGGGTTGTGACCGACCACGCCTGCGCGCAGCCGGGCGGCTGTGAGCACGTGGCCGAAGCGCTCGAGCAGCAGGAATAGCGAGCGGTAGGTGATGAGCAGCACGTCGCCGATGACGGCTGGCAGGAAGCGCTGGATGGGCGCGAAGATCTGGGGGTAGGGAGTCGAGAGCACGAGCACCACTCCGCATAGCGCGGCAGCCACCGCCTTGCCGACCACCAGTGCGCCCACCAGCGGGCCAGCTCCCAAGCCGAAAGCGTAGAGAGCCGCGAATAGGCCGGGGTAGGCGGCCAACCCGAAGGCGAGGCGAGCGGGGAGCCGGCAGGCCAGCACGAGCCCTGCAAGCGCGAGAATGATGCCGGCGACCACTATCACGTTGCTGCTCACCACGACGGCGGCCAGCAACAAAGCGAACGCGGTGAGCTTGGCTGCAGGCGCCGCGCCATGCAGCCACGAGCGACCCTGGACCGCGCTGCTGTCGATGCGTCCGATGTCCATCAGACGTGACTTCCTTCGTCGCCGACACTGCGGTGACCGTCTTCGGCGAGCCCGCCTGCCTCGACAAGCGACGGCCGAACGCCGGCGATGAAGCTGATGATCCCGCCCGTGACCGCTGCCTCGATGACCCACCCGATCGATCCGAGCGTGTAGACCATGAGCGCGAAGCGCGTAAGCGACATCGCCGGATCCTCGGCAGGCGGCGTCGGCTCGCCAGCATTCAGCGTCTCGCTACCAAGCACCCACTTGCCGAAGGGGTTCTCGAAGCGCAGCGTCGCCGGGTCGAACGCGCCTGACTCGCGGCTTGCTGCCGGTGCGCCCCCGAGCGCGACGATGCCCACCAACATTGAGGTCGTGAGCGCGAGCGTCGCCACCGTGGCCAGCGCCGCACTCCAACCACTTCGGCGGGGGCCAAGCGCGCGTCGAAGCGCGCGGAAGAGCCATGCCCCAAGCGCCATCTCGGCACCGATCACGAGCGTGTTGAGTCCGATGACGGTGACTCCGCCATGCCCGAGCAGTGCCAGGATCGTCACGACCACGAGCGCGGCCGGCCAGGCGAGGACGGGTCCGATGAGGATGCCACCGACCACGGTGAGGTTGATGTGGTAAGCGATTGGAACGATCTCGCTCGACATGCCCACGAGCATCAGCGCAGCGACCGCGCCGATGAGCGGGATGCGGCGTCGCATGTCGTCGGCGGAGACCACGCGGATGCAGACTCCCACGATTGCAGCGGTGACAAGCCAGCCCGCGATCACGAGCCACCACGGCAAGACGCCGTCAGGAACGTGCAGGTGCGACATCTTAGCGCCCGCCAGTCTTCGCGCAGTCCGGGCACAGCCCGTAGAGCGTGACCTCATGTCGCGTGACGACGAATCCCGATACGGAAGTCGCCTTCACGCCACCCACTGGGCACTCGGTCTCCTCGGTCCTACCGCAGGAGTCGCAGACGATGTGGTGATGGTGATGCGACCCATGCGCGCAGCGCACGTACAGCGCAGCTCCGTCGCGGTGCCCCACTCGCTCGATGACGCGCGACGCCTCGAGGATTCCAACCGCTCGATACACCGTGGCTATCGATGCGGAAGCATGGTCGCGCCTTACCGTTGCGACGAGGTCATCGACAGTGAATGTGCCTTCGAACGCGTCGACTGCGAGGCCGATCGCGCGCCTGGCGGCGGTCTGTCTCATTGTGCCGAATGGGGCGTTGGCTGACACCGTGTGAAGCGCTCCCCTTATCGAGAATCATTCTCAACTAGCAAGCCGATTGTACCCGTCTTTCCGAAGACTTCACTCAATCGGGCTTTTTGACCTGCGGAGACGCGCGGCGTATTCTGACGCGCGGCGAGGCGCGACCAACTCACCTCGCGACGCGACTTGTCACCATCTTTGCTATAAGACACGGCGTCGTACTTCCCGCGACGGAGAAGCGCACTATCGGAACACGTCCCGGCAGACGTCGAAGGCGCAGCACACGAAGCACAAGGGGTAAGCGCATTGCTGGAGAAGATCAAGCAGGTCCGCCCGCTCGACGCGACCATCGTCCTGGTCGCAGTCGTCCTCCTGGCCGTAACGGCCTATCTCGGCTACTCCGTCTGGAGCCAGAACCGCGCAACGCGCGCGTCGGCACCTATCTCGCGTGCCGTCAGCGAGCTTCAGGCGATGATCAAGAAGAACCCCAAGAGCGTCGACTTGCGACTTCAGCTTGCCCAGGCCTACTCCGCCTCAGGCATGGGCGATGAGGCCGTCGCCCAGTATCAGGCGGTCCTCAAGCTTCAGAAGACCAACGTCACGGCGCTGACGGGACTTGGTTTCGTCACCGCGCAACGCAAAGACTGGGCGACTTCGGAGAACTACTGGCGCAAAGCCATCGAGATCTTGGACAAGCAGCAGAACAACAAGGCGACCAAGCAGTACGAGACCGCGAACTTCTACCTCGCCAACACCCTGCTCGAACAGAAGAAGTACGAAGACGCCGTCGGGTACTTCAAGGCCGCCCTGCGCGTCAACCGCACCGCTTCGGACACGCACTTCCTCCTCGCGCAGGCCTACAAGGGCCTGGGCGCCAACGACCAGTACAAAGAGGAGCTGGCGTACGCGATCGCCTTCGAGCCGCTCATGGCGCAAGCGAACTACGAGTACGGCGTAGTGCTGCTTGCCGAAAAGGACGAGGCTGGCGCCGCTCAGCACCTGCGAATCGCTACCGACGCGGCTCCCGAGCGCAAGGAACCCGCGGAGGCGCTGGCCAAGCTCGGCACCTTCTCCGATCGCATGGCGACCGCACGCAGGCTAGAGAAGAGCAACCCCGAGCAGGCCCTCACTGAGGTGCGAGTGGCGGTGGCGCTCAAGCCAAAGGATGTAGACGGCTTGATGCTCCTCGCACGGCTCTACGCAGCTACCGGCGATAAGACCGCAGCTGCCGATACGTACCAGAGCATCCTCGATATCCAGCCCGATAACGCCGCCGCGAAGGCCGCACTCGATCGGATCAACGATGACAAGTGATCTCATGAATGAAGGCACCGCGTCCTCCGACGACGCCGTGCGAGATAACCTCGCTCTGCAGCCGCGCCACTCACTCACGCGCCGCGAGCGCAGGCGACGGATCATCTTGCTCGTCCTTCTGCTCTTGCTGCTGGGCATTGCGCTGTTTCTGACCTTTTGGTGGTCCAGTAACCGAAGCCTCCCCATTCCGGCGATCGGCCGGGAGGGCGAGGCCCTCGCGCCTCCGCGGTACCTGTACTCGATCACGGGCACCGGCGCCAACGCGCTCACTAAGCCTATCGGCGTAGATGTCGCCGCGAACGGCAACGTCTACGTTGTCGACTTTGGGAAGCGTCGCGTCAGCGTGTTTACCGCCCGCGGCCGCTTCCTGCGCGCGTTCAACAAGACCGCGAAAGGCGCGCTTCGCAACCCCGTCCATCTTCAGATCATCCACAACGAGGTTTGGGTAACCGACCGTCGCCTAAGAGGCATCTTCATCTTCGGTATGGACGGAACGTTCAAGCGGCGCTTCGAGCCTGTGAACGAGCCGGACTTCAACTGGACGCCACTTGCGCTCGCGTTCGACAAGGCCGGCGCACTGCGGGCCACGGATGTCGGCCAGACCGACAAGCATCGGCTCATCTACTTCTCCGAAGACGGCAGTAGGACTGCCATGATCGGCAAGACGCGCCAGGTCACGCAGATTCAGGAGGGGCGAGGGGAGTTCTTCTTCCCGAACGGATTGGCGGTTGCGCCGAACGGATACGTCTACGTTGCCGATGGCGACAACCGGCGAGTCCAAGTCCTCGACGCGAAGGCCAAGTTCAAGAAGGTCATCGACACGTCCGGCGTACCCCGCGGCCTTGAGATCGACGACAAGAAGCGGCTCTACGTTGTTGACGCGCTGGCTCACCAGATCGACATCTTCGACCTGAGCGGCAAGCGCCTCGTCTCCTTCGGCGAGCGAGGCTTCGGGCCGGGCCAGTTCAACTATCCCAACGACATCGCGACCGACACGAAGGGCCGCATCTTCATCACCGATCGTGAGAACAACCAAGTGCAGGTGTGGAGCTGGCCGGCCTTCGTCGTGCCGTCACGCTACGTGCCACAGGCGGGCTGGCAGTGGGGCACGTGCGCCATACCCCTGCTGTTCTTGCCGCTGCTGCTTCTGCTCCGCCGCCGTCGCTACATCGTGACGCCGGTGTTCGTGACCGGACTGGTCGAAGCGGGCAGGGCCGATCTGCTGAAGAAGCGCGTTCGCTACGTCGCGCCTGAGAGCGACCGGGCGCACTACGAGGATGTCGAAGTCGACGGCCTCAAGCTCGTGGACGTGATCTCCTTCGATGAGTATTCACCCAGCGATGTCGCCGCGCTGCGCGAGAAGCTGCGCTGCGGCGAGAGCGAGGCGATCTACCTGACCATGGCGGATCGAGCGCGTGCCTTGCTCACCACCGACGTGGAGCTGAGGCGCCTCGGCATCATCTCGCAGATTCGCGTTCTGGACGTCGACGAGTTCGTCAATGAGGTCGGCGGCGGCGCACAGTAGCGACTATTTTCCTGCAGTTCGCCGTGTCGGAATGTTTGTTGCTTCTGTGGAGATTGACACTCTGCCGAGCAGTCCGTAGAGTGTGGTCGTGGAAGGCTCGTAACAACTGTTACAAAGTCCTTCCAGTGATTAACAGGCATTATCCGGTGCACGACTCTTGACAATTCAGACGGTCTCCGAGCCCTCGCGACCTACAGCGTCAATACGTCATGGTACTTGGGCCGATTAGGGTGTGGGGGGAAACCCCTTCGCCTCCCTTATTGGAAAGGAGACGCGCGAACACGAGCGTTTTCCGGTCCGGTAAACCGGGCTCTGTTCAGCGCACCCAGGGGTAAGGAACCGTCAACTTCACCACACCTGTCTCTCGAGACCGGTGCGCAGGAAGGCGATTCTGCTGCCCTGTGCACCGGTTTTTTCTTGTTCGGTCGCAAGCGAACCGCATCAGTCAGGAGTAGGTATCACGGTGATCGCCGGGGAGTAGCCCCGCACAAGCGACAGAGCCTAGCAATCTGGTCAGAGACCGGCCAGAGAAGAGAGGAAAGGGTATGGCTACTAGGGACACCGCGCAGGGTGGTGGATTTGGAGTCTCACGTAGGGACTTCCTCAAGACCACTGCCGCTGCGGCGGCGGCAGCCACGTGTGGCCTCGGGTTCACCTATGACCCCGAGAAGGCTGCTGCTTACGAAGGCCAGGCAAACTACACCGTCACCTCCACTACGTGCCCGTACTGCTCCGCCAGCTGCGGTCAGCGCGTCGTGAAGGACAACACCACCGGTAAGGTCGTCGACCTCTACGGTGACTTCGAGTCTCCGATGAACACCGGTGGCCTGTGCGCCAAGGGCGCAGGATCACTCCAGCTTGTCAACAACTCCCGCCGTATTGGTGCGTACACGGGTTCGCACCCGGTCAACAACGTGTTCGCCGCCGACGGGACCTCGAATGGCGTCGCTTACAAGCGCATCGGCAATGGCGGTTGGAGCGCAATGCCGCTTCAGACGGCCTTCGACGAGATCGCGACCGGAATGGTCACGGCTCGTGCAGCCGACTGGAACGCCGCCAACACCAACAGCAAGTCGGTCGCGTTCTTTGGCTCGTCGCACATCAACAACGAGCCGAACTACGTTTATCGCAAGCTGATCGCGAACTTCGGTACGAGCAACACCGAGCACCAGGCTCGTATATGACACTCGTCCACGGTGGCCGGTCTGGCCGCCTCCTTCGGACGAGGCTCTATGACGAACAACTGGGGCGATATCGGTAACTCGACGCTCGTCATCGCAATGGGCGCGAACCCCAGCGAGAACCACCCCGCGTGTATGGCGCACATCAACAACGCCCGCCGCGGCCCCGGCAAGTACACCGATCGCGCTGGCAACGAGTACACCTCCAACAAGCCCGCCGCCAAGCTCGTCGTGATCGATCCCCGCAAGACGCGCACCGCGGTTCTCGCCGACATGTACGTGCGTATCCGTCCTGGCACTGACATCGCGTTCGTCAACGGACTGATCAACTACATGATCGACGCGCAGGGCACCGGCACGGGCCTCAAGAATGGCGTTCACGCCAACCAGTGGACCCGCTTCAAGGCGTTCCACGAGGCCACTGCCAACAAGAACCACTTCCCGGATGGCGTGAACACCGCAACAGCCATCACCGGCCGCCCGAAGTACACGGATGCGACGATCAAGGTCGCGGGTACTGACTACGAGCGTGCCACGTTCACTCAGGGCGCGAACACGATCACCGGCTTCCCGGTTGCGGTCACAGACATCGAGACTGCCGACACGGCCTACATGAAGCTGAAGTCGCACGTTGCGCCCTACACGCCGGCAGTCGTTGCCGACATCTGCGGCTGCTCCGCGGCCGAGTTGATCACCGTCGCCGAGCTCATGATCGAGAACAGCCGCTGCAGCAGTGTCGCGGCCGATACCGACGCCTACAGCGCAACGGTCAACGATCCGAAGCTCGCGGGCTTCCGCTCCACCACCATGCTCTACGCCATGGGCATCACGCAGCACACCTGCGGCTCGCAGAACGTCAAGTCGTTCGCGGTCATCCAGACGCTGCTGGGCAACATGGGTCGTGCCGGCGGTGGCATTAACGCCCTGCGTGGTATCCACAACGTTCAGGGTTCGACCGACATGGGCCTGCTCTACGGCAACATCCCGGCCTACTCCGGTAACCCGGGCGTCGGCCAGGCCTTCGGCGACTACATGAACAAGCTCTACGGCAACCGCATCAACGGTGCTGCCGGAGCTGGCGCCACCGACCCTTACGTCTACACCAACGGAGGCCTTCAGCAGAAGGGCTTCTACAACATGACGAAGGCGTTCTTCGGTGACTCGAGCTACCGCGGTACGTGGGACGCCGGCAGCGTGTTCACTGAGACCGCTTCGGCTGTCACCGACAATCAGGCGAACATGGACGGGCTGTACGCCATGTGGCCGAAGGGCAACGGCGACAACCACATCAAGATGTTCCGCAAGATGCTGCCGACCTATGCCGGTACCGACAAGATCACGGCATGCATGGTCTGGGGCCAGAACCCCGCCGTCACCGAGCCGAACCAGTCCAAGATCCGTGCTTCCCTCAAGGAGCTCGACCTGCTGGTGTGCGTCGACATGTTCGCCAACGAGACGGCGATGTGCGACCGCAAGCAGAACGGCGTCGACGGCGCGACCAAGGACGGCGTCACCTACCTGATCCCGGCGTGCTCGCACGTCGAGGAGGCCGGCTCGGCCACCAACTCCGGTCGCGTGCTCCAGTGGCGCTACCAGGCGATTGCGCCGCTCGGCAACAGCAAGACCGACCTTGAGCTGCTGCTCCGCTTCGCCAAGGCGCTTGACGGTGCTGGCGCGTTCAGCCACATCAAGCAGAAGTGGAATGACCTGGGCATCCTCGGTGGCAACACCGCCGACGCCTATGAGGTCCTTTACGGCTCCCAGTATGGCTGGACGTGGGGCTCGACCTTCGACTCCGAGACCTCGGCCAAGAAGGTCTACAAGCAGATGTGCGCTCCGCAGGGCAACGGTGGAACCATCTGGATCTACCTGGATGGCTATCACTGGGACCGCACGAACCGCGGCGGCGACTGGCCGGACGCCACAGGCGCGACTGGTCGCTGGGTCAACGGCGTCCTTGAGACGCTGGGCAACGACTACCCGATCCGCGCCAAGTCCCGCGGCAAGTCGGACATGGTCGTCGTCAGCGGCGACAGCGCAGCTGTCACCGCCACCAAGAGCGGCAACATGCTCTACAAGAACTGGGGCTACGCGTGGCTCGTCAACCGCCGTGTGTTCTACAACAACGGCGACGTACCGGGCGACCAGGCTGACGGCTTCCAGGGCGCTGAGCTCGTCTCGAGAATGTTCACGTCGACCAACTCCGGCGTGCTCGACTACTCGACGGCCTACCGCACCTACCACCGTCTGTCCGACAAGGTGTTCACGTCGGCTGGCGTGCAGCCTGCGCATCAGCCGCTCGCGGCCCGCTTCCCGTCGCACACCGAGCCCTACGAGAGCCCGCGTCCGGACCTTGCCTCCTACTGGGGCTACAACTCGGTCAACGGTCTCGCGATCGCTCCTGGTTCGACGGACAACTCGTACCGCAACCTGGTGCCGACTGACACCAGCATCGGTGCCGTGGCCAACTTCCCGTTGGTGCTGACCACCATCCGCTGCGTCGAGCACTTCCAGGGCGGTCCGATCACCCGCAACAACCTGTGGAACAACGAGACCGAGCCCGAAGCATGGATCGAGATCCACTCCGCCGATGCTCGCAAGTACGGCATCAAGGACGGCGACTGGGTCAACGTGATTACGGCTCGTTCGAACTCCACGACCGACCAGACCGGCCGCACGAAGAACAACGTGGCTTCCACGGTTCCGGCTCTGGACAACTTCGGCAAGGGCTTCCGTGCCAAGGTCGGTGCCGGCGTCGACTCCAACCAGCGTGTTGGTCAGGGCGTCGTGGCGATCCCGTGGCACTGGGGTGAAGCCGGAATGTCGACTGGAGCGCGTGCGAACGACCTCTGCATCGATGCGGTGGACGCGAACACGACGATCCCTGAATCGAAGGCCTGTCTCTGCAAGATCGTCAAGGCGTAAGGGAGGTGTGAGCAATGACCTTAATGGCAATCCTTCAGGATGTAGACAAGTGCATGCGCTGCAACGGCTGCGTTATCGCCTGCAAGCGCGAGTGGAACATGAAGTCCGACTCGATCGGAATCATGAAGGTTGGGGTCGACCAGCGACTGGCGATTAAGAGCCAGAAGCGCGTGGACATGGGCCCGTTTGTCCGGTTCACTTGCTGGCACTGCCCGTCGCCTCCGTGCGCATCGGCGTGCCCGTACAAGGCGATCATCAAGCGCGACAACGGCGCTGTTGATGTCGATGAGAGCAAGTGCCGTCCGGACCTCTGCATCAAGAACGGTCAGTACCCCTGTCAGGTCGGCTGCCAGCGCGGCGGCTTCCCGAAGGTGGGTGTCGGCCGTACGACGCAGACCAGCCCGAAGGCCAACAAGTGCACGTTGTGCTATGGACGCGCAGGCGTAACAACCGCCGCTAACGCGCTGCCGACTCGCAACGTGACCGGACTGAAGTCGACGCTCGTTCTCAAGGGCGGTGGCATTCTGCCCGACGCTGGCGCAATCCCCGAGCTCGCTCATGAGCCGGCGTGCGTCTCTACCTGCCCCGCCAAGGCGATGGTCTGGGACTCCCAGGCCAACATCAAGGCGTACCTCGAGGACCGTGCGAACGGCTACTACCTCGAGACCTCGCCTGGTGTTTTCAGCCGCAACTGGCTCGGCAACGGCTCCATGTTCTGGGGTGGCAAGAGCGTCTTGCTGACTCCGCCGAAGGCAGACCCGCTGGTTGAGGACCATCTGGCTCCGATGACCTCGGATCTCGCGAGTGCCGCTCTCAAGGTGTCGGTCCCGACCCTTGTGATCGGTGGCCTGGCCGCTCTTTCGGCCCGGCGCACCCGCATTGAAGAAGAAGCCTCCGCTGAAGGAGGGGAGGCATAGCCATGACTAAGAGAATTCTTGTCATCGCACTGCTCGCAGTCGCCGTTGCTCTTGTAGTCCCGACCGCTGCTATGGCTAACTTCGCCATTCACGGCAACTACCTGAACGACACCGACGCGTGCGCCGGTTGCCACAGGGCTCACAGCTCTGTGTCCAGCCTCGAGTGGCAGAACGCCGAAGTTCCCGGAGCGGGCGGCAGCGCGCTGCTCGTCGGTTCCGCGACGCGCATGATCGACTTCTGCTACGCGTGCCACGACGGCACAAGCCAGGGCGCAGACACCAACGTCCAGGAAGGCATCTACGAGGGCGATCTGTACGGCTCTCAGGACTCCACGCTGAACGGTGGTGGCTTCGAGACCATGGGTATCACCGGTGCGGTCGTCACGTCGACCCACGTGGCTGATGGTGCTCCTTGGGGCGCCTACGGCGGTGGCTACTTCGGCGAGGGCGACGGCCCCGGTGTCGGCGGCCGCGTGGCCGACGGCCAGGACCCGAACGCCAACCTCGGCGAGACTGCTCCGATCACGATGGACTGCACCACCTGCCACGATCCTCACGGCAGCGCGAACTACCGCATCCTGAAGGCGGTCGTCTTCGGCAACAACGTTGGCGGATACGTCGACTCAGGCAATCCGGACGATCCCACTCCGGACGGCTTCGTCGCTTCGACCGAAGAGGGCTGGCCGGTTGGTGGCTTCCATCTGCACCAGGAGTACGCCAACTACAAGCCGGACTACACCACTGGCCGCTACGCCAAGGGCTACGACATGGCTGCCGGCAACGTGGAGAACAAGGCCAAGGGCATGACTGGCTGGTGCTCCGGTTGCCACACCACGTACAACGACAAGACGTCGATGTACAACGCTGGCGACGGCTTCGGTCTTCAGACCCGCCACCGTCACCCGGTCAACAGCGAGCTGTCGAACTATCAGGGTCCGGATGCGGACAACATGATCATCGACTCGGGTCTGCCGCTGGCTCACGACTTGGCGGAGGGTCTGGACACCCCGACCACTCCTCCTGCGAGCCACCCGTCCGACTGGGTTGAGTGCCTGACCTGCCACCGTGCCCACGGCACGTCGGCAGTGATGACCGGTTGGGCCGACGAGTACGCTGATCTTCCCGATGACGAGATCCCCTCGTTCATCTCGAAGAGCGGTACGGGCGAGCCGTCTGCCCTGCTCCGTCGCGACAACCGCGGCGTGTGCGAAGCCTGCCACAACAAGTAGGTCTCGACCACAACGCAGTACGTGTGAGAATGGAAGGGTCGGGGGCAACCCCGGCCCTTCCTTCGCGAAGTACGCAAGACGCCGAAAGGACGCCGTGTCGCGAGTCAACCGCATAGCGCTCTCAGCGTTTCTGGTCGCAGCTCTGGTCGCCGTGTTCCTTGCGACCACGGCACTCGCCGACGCCATTCCCGATGCCGCGACGGTCGCCTTGCTGGCTCTGGGGGCACTGCTTTTCGCCGCGCTTGTGGCTCAGCCGTCTCCGGCGGCGCTGCTCCACATGCCTCGATCCGCGATGCTTGCGGGTCTTGGCGCGGGGCTGCTGATGGGCTTCGCAGCACCGCTCCTGCTTATCACCAACCGGCTCACCGACGCTCCTCCGGGTTCAGAAGTCCTCTTCTTCACCACGGCTGGCTGGGCGTTGATCGCCGTCGTCGTGGCGCTGCTGGTGCCCGACGACCGGCCGTCCGCCGCGCAGATCGCTCTCGCGTGTGTCGGCGTGCTCGGTGTCGCGACACTGGTGGCGAACTGGGAGCGACCCAGCTCCTTCTCGCCGTTCGTGCGCTACCCGGTTCAAGAGAGCTGGCTGCTCGTGGCAGGGGTGGCTTGGGCTGTTGGGAGCATCCTGCTCCGACGTGTCCGTGGGGCAAGCGACCATCGCGCCGCGGTCTTCATGGCCGCAGCAGCCGCCGCCGTCGTAGCCGTCGCATACGCGCTGATTGCCGAAGGCCCTTCGGCATTCGTCGCCGCAACTGACCAACCGACCGCCTCGCTCGTGGCGCTCGTCGCCTTCGGCGTGCTCTTTGCGACCTGGACTCAGCTTCTGCGCGCGACAGGCATCGTCGAGACATCGTCGCTGCTCTTCCTCCCAGCTGTGGGCGTGACCGCGCTGGGTGTGGCGGAGCAGGCCGTAGCCGCACATGGGCCTGACCCGATTGTGTGGGCAGGGGCGTTGGGCGGAGCAGCACTCTGCGCACTCGCGGCCCTGTTGATTCCCCCGATGCGAGGTGCACAGCCGGTCGAAGACGCACTCAGTGGCACCCGCACCTCCGCCCTCGCTATCGCGGTCTCCGGAGTCGCGGCCGTCCTCGGCACAATCGCGCTCGCTCTGCCGGCGTTTACGGCAGCGGTGTCGGGCACGCTGGCGAGTGGCGAGGCGTACAGCGTGACTTGGGCGCTCGCAGGGTATGAATCGGCTGGTGGATGGGCGGTCGCGCTGGCAGGCATTCTGCTGCTTGTAGCTGCGATGAACTACCAGACCGCGCGGCGTGCTGTGACGTGGATGGTTGCTGTGGCGGCATTCATCACCGGGCTGTCGTACCTGGCCGTGGCCTCCACTCCGCTGCACACGTGGAACCGGTGGGTCCCGACGGACCTTCAGTCCGAGTATGGAACCGAGTACGTGTCACTGTCGTTTGCCACGGTGCACCACCCCGTCAGGCTAGCGGCGCTCATCGTTGCGGTGCTAGCGGTCGGCGTGATCACCATGACCTTGCTGCGGGCGAAGCGCGCCGGCGGCAGCGGACTATCGGAGGTTGGCTCGTGAAGCGCTCGCATATCATCGCGGCGGTCGCACTCGCTGTACTCGTTCTAGTGGCGTCGGTCGCCTCGGTGGCCCTGTTCACTCGCAAAGTGCAGGTGCTGACGGGCCAGCGCGTGGAGTGTGTCTACGGCCATACCGTCAAAGACGACGTCAAGACGATCAAGGTTCCTCCTTCTGAGGCGTCCCGCTATGGCGTCAAGACCGTCAAGGTCGTATGTGACGACCACCGCCGCGCTGAGAAGCTCTATGGCGAAGCGCAGGCGGCCCTGAAGAAGGGGGACTACAAGGCGGCCCGTGACAAGCTCGCCGAAGTGGTGACGCTCGATCGCAACTTTAAGAGCGCGGCCTCTCAGCTCGCCGAAGTCGACGCGGGCAAGAAGCCGGCACCCGCAAACGACACGGCGGCCGCCTCGGCGCCCAACGCCCCGGCACCAGGCAGCGGAGCGAGCGAGGGATCCACTGAGACAGCAGGCGGATCGGAGCCCACGGGCCCGGTTGCGTCACTGGCTGGCTGGGTACCCGACTCCATCGACGGCTTCACTGCCGAGCCCATCGCCGCCGATACGCTCAGCCTGTCGCGCGAGTACCGAACTTCTTCGGGCGATACTCTGGTCATCGCGGCTGACCAGATCGGCAGCGCCTCCGCCGTGGCAGAACAGCTCAAGAGCCGGGTCAAGCTCACCTACGACAAGGATGCGCGGACAGTGCGGATCGGCACGCGGTCGGCCTACGCTGGAACCGACGGACGTTCTGTCGCCGTCGTCGCCATCCCCGACGGAGCGGTGCTGGTAGTCCTCCAGATACGTACGCATGGCTCAGACCCCACTCCACGCATCGACCAGCTGATTGGGATTGCGAAGACGCTCCCGCGGTAACCCTGCGCCGATCTCGTCCAACTCGAGCTTCGCCCATTGCTATTCGGTTTCGTTATGATGGGTGCAGCAGCTATCAGCCGTGTGAGGAGTGCTACCCGTGAACATCGCTCAGCTCCGTGCATTTGTGGCGGTCGTCGACCAAGGCTCGTTCTCGGGAGCGGCACGCGAGCTTGCCATCTCGCAGCCTGCCGTCACGATGCAGCTGCAGGCCCTCGAGTCCGACGTGGGCGCCACGCTCCTCGATAGGCGGTATCGCCGAATCGACCTCACCGAGGCCGGTCGCGTACTCCTGCCGCACGCTCGCACGATGCTTGAACAGGTGCGCACCGCGCGCGACGAGATCGCGGCGCTCTCCGGCAGTGTCACGGGGCATCTGCACGTGGCCGCGAGCACTACACCGGGCGTCTACGTAGTGCCGGCGCTCCTCGGCCGGTTCAACGACGCCTTCCCGGAGGTGCGCGTCTCGGTGTCCGTCCACGACAGCAGCGATGTCGTCTCCACCGTGGAGCGCGGCGAAGCCCAGCTGGGAATCACGGGCGCGCTCGTGAAGGGCCGCCACGTGCGGTTCGAGCAGATAGCCGGCGACGAGATCATCCTCATCGCGCCGCCGACGAGCCCGCTTGCCCGCAGGCGCAACCTCACGATGGAGGATCTGGCCGAAGAGCGCTGGATCTTCCGCGAGCAAGGGTCGGGAACTCGCCAGGTGGCGGATTCGATTCTCGTCGCGCACGGTCTCGACCCGGCGGACGTGAACGTGGTCGTCGAGCTCGGCACCGGCGAGGCGCTCGTAAGCGCCGTCGAGGGCGGCCTGGGAATCGCGATAGTGAGCAAGCTCGTGGCTGCGCGCGCCCTACAGGCTGGCTCCGTTGTCGAGGCCCGTGTCGCCGGTCTGCCTGCCGCGCGGCCCTTCTATGCTGTTCTGCCGAAGGGGACGCCCACGCGGGCTGCTGAGGCGTTCAACGGCTACTTGAGTGAGATGTTGGGCGAGTAACCTCGGACCGCTGCGAAGCCGGGCGGCGCGACGTTTGCTCCTTTCGCGGCGGCGCGATCTGACTCTGTGGTGTCCGACGCCCGCGCGGGCAGGGGCGCCGACGGTTAAGACCGCAGGAAGCGACATATATACTGGTTGCGCGAGACCGGCCGGCACCGCGTCGCGCGACTACGTTTACGGGTAAGGGACCAAATGACCTCGACTGCGACGAGTACGCAACTACCGCTCACTGCTGCCGTTCTTGCGGGCGGCAGAAGCCTGCGCATGGGCGTTGACAAGACGCTCCTGGCACTCGACGGTCGCCCGCTGGTCGCGCGCGTCTGCGACGTCGTCTCCGGCGTGGCCGACCAAGTTCTCGTGGTCACCAACCGGCCAGAGGCACTTGGCGAAGCGATGCTCCCGGCTGAGGTTGAAGTTGTTCGCGACGAGATCGCCTACCAGGGGCCGCTCGGCGGTCTGGTGACAGCCATGGCGAACGCACGCAACGAGTGGGTACTCGCGGTCGCCGCCGACATGCCTCACCTCGAGCCTGAGGTCATCCGGGCACTCTGGGACGTGCGCGAGGGCGGTGACGTGGTGGTGCCACTCACTGCCGAAGGACACGAGCCGCTGCTCGCGCTCTATCGAGTCGAGGCGTGTCTGCCTCAGGCCCGCGAGCTCCTCGAGTCCGGCAGGCGCAGGCTCGTATCGTTCTTCCCGCGCGTTCGCGTCATCGAAGTGCCCTCTGAGGCGTTGCGCGCTGCCGACCCCGACCTCCGCTCGCTCCTGAACGTGAATACGCCCGCCGATCTCGCAGACGCGCGCGAGGCTATCTCGCCGCGCGAGCGCCGCGGGCGCCGGCTCGAGGTGGTCGAAGTCGCTGAACGCCGTCACCGCGGTATGCCCAGCGAGCAGCCCATCACCGTGCACCTCAACAACACCGAGATCGCCACGATGCAGGCGACTCCCTCCGATCTCGAGGAGCTTGCTGTCGGCTTCCTATTCGCCGAAGGCATGCTCACCGACCGCGACGCGTTCCGTGCAGTTGAGGTCGACGCGAAGCGAGGACTTGCCTGGGTCACCTCTGACGAGGCGCCGCCCTCCGATCTTGCTGAGCGAGAGCGCTATCTCACCAGCGGCTGCGGCAAGGGTGTGACCTTTGCGAGCGTGGGGCACGCCAGAGGACTGTCTGCCGTCGACTCGGACTTCACTGTCGAGGCCGACGACATCTACGGGCTCGTCCGCCAGCTGGGGGACGCGGCGGTGATGTATCGCGATACCGGCGGCATGCACGCCGCGGGCATCGGTGTCGACGGCGCCCTGCTCATAGCTCGCGAGGATGTCGGCCGCCACAATGCCGTCGACAAGGTCCTGGGCCGCGCGTGGCTCGACCGCCTGAAGCTCGACCGCGCGGTACTCGTCGCGACCGGACGGGTCAGCTACGAGATGGCGGTCAAGGCCGCCAAGGCCAGAGTGCCCGTTGCCGCATCGCGCAGCGCCGTGACCGATCTGGCCGCTGACCTCGGCGACCGCCTCGGCATCGCGCTTGTCGGCTACGTTCGTGGCGGCAAGCTTACGGTCTACACGCATCCGGAAAGGGTGCTTACCTCCGAGGAGGTTTCGTGACCAACACCATGAGTGTTGAGGAAGCGCGCGATCAGGTATTCGCCTGCGTGCCGGTCCTCGAACCCGAGCGCGTGCCCGTGCTTGAGGCTTTGGGCCGCGTTCTCGCCGAAGACGCCATCACCGACATCGACGTTGCGCCGTTCGACAACTCGGCCATGGACGGCTTCGCGGTGCGCGCGGCTGATCTGGCCGGTGCCGCCCAGGGCGCTCCGGTCGAGCTCGAGGTTGTCGCACACATCGGGGCGGGGGACTGGTGGGAAGGCGAGGTCCGCCCCGGCCAGGCCGCGCGGATTATGACGGGGGCGCCGACGCCCGCAGGCGCCGACTCTGTCGTCATGGTCGAGTACACGCACCCCGTAAGCGGTGACGGCGGAGTCGGGTCTCGCGTCGCGTTCGAGCGCGAGCCGGTGCTTGGCGACCACATTCGGCGCCGTGGCGAAGAAGTGCGCGCAGGCGAGGTCGTCCTTTCGGCAGGCGAGGTATTGGGCGCGGCCGGCATCGGGCTGCTCGCCGCTACAGGCCACGCCGAAGTCGCCGTCTACCGCCGCCCGCGCGTGGCGATCATCTCGACGGGCAGCGAGCTCGTGGAGGTCGCCGAAGTCCCCGGGCCGGGCAAGATCCGCAACTCCAACAGCTACTCGATTGCGGCGCAGGTTGTGGCCGCGGGTGGCATCCCCGTGCGCTTCCCGATCGTGCCCGACGACCTCGATGCGACGAGGGCCGCGTTCAATCGCGCGGCTGACGAGTGCGACTACATCGTCACGAGCGGCGGCGTCTCCGTCGGGGATTTCGACTACGTGAAGCCGGTGCTCGAAGAGCTCGGTGAGATGACCTTCTGCAAAGTGAAGATGCGTCCCGGCAACCCGCAGACCCTCGGCACCATCAAGGGAGTGCCATTCTTCGGACTGCCGGGCAACCCCACGAGCACCTACGTTGGCTTCGAAGTCTTCGTGCGTCCGTCCTTGCGCAAGATGCAGGGCTTCGCCGAGCTCGACCGGCCGGTCACGATGGCACGGCTCGCGCATGATGTGAAGAAGAAGCAAGACCGGCGCTATTACCTGCGCGGACGCTGCGATCGAGACGCCGAAGGCTACGTGGCCTCGACGCCGTTCAGCCAGTCGTCGGCGTTGCTTACCGCCGCTCACCGCGGCAACTGTCTGATCGTCCTTCCTGAAGGGGAAGGGCTTTTCGCCGCTGGCACGCAGGTAACGTGCATGCGGCTCGACATGGAGGAGGGTACGCCGTGAGTGAACGCGGACCGAAGGTGCATGATCCTCGCTGGGTCGAGCAGGTGACCGACGAGATGGTAGCTGCGATCAAGGGCAAGGCCGTGGAGGGCAAGATCACCTGCCCGGTCCTTCGCAAGTACGCTGAGGACCTCGGCGTGCCGTACAAGGTCGCCGGCACCGCTGCCGACATGGCGGGCGTCAAGGTTCACCACTGCGACCTGGACTGCTTCTAGACAAGAGCCGCGTGCGGCCCGCCAATCGGGCCCCCGCATCCTAACAAGGGGTTGTTTGCATGACAGATGGATCGAACACGGTTCCCGTGATCTCGATCGTGGGGAAGGGCGACTCCGGCAAGACGACCTTCCTCGAGAAGCTCATCCGCGAGATGGCTGGCCGCGGCGTGTCCGTGGCAACGGTCAAGCACCACGTTCACGACTACGACATCGATGTCCCGGGCAAGGACTCGTGGCGCCACGCGCGCGCGGGTGCCGTGACCACGATGGTCTCCTCACCGGAGAAGTTCTCGCTCATCCGCAAGGTGGAGCGGGAGTTCACCCTGCCAGAGCTTGCCGCGTTCGCCTTCGAGTCGGGCTGTGATGTGCTGCTTACCGAAGGCTTCAAGCGCGAGGGTGTGAACCGCGTCGAGATCTCACGTGCCGCGCGCTCCGACGAGCTGCTGTGCTCGTCGAACGAGATGCTCGCGCTGGTCACGGACAATCCGTCACTGGCCTGCGAAGGCGTTCCTGTCTTCGCACTCGATGACGCGTGTGGAGTCGCCGACCTCATTGCCGAGCGCTTTGGCCTTGGGGGCGATGCCTGATGGCGCGCGACACCTTCGGCAGGAGTATCGACTACCTGCGTATCTCGCTCACCGACCGCTGCAACCTGCGCTGCGTCTACTGCATGCCCGAAGAAGGCGTCGCGTGGAAGCCGCACGATCAGATTCTCACGATCGAGGAGATCGAGCGCATCGCTGCGGTGGCGGCGTCCGAAGGCATCGGCAAGGTGAGGCTGACCGGCGGCGAGCCGCTCGTGCGCCACGGCGTAATCGAGCTCGTGCGCACGCTCGTGAAGACGCCCGGCATCGAGTCGGTCGCGCTCACCACGAACGGTACGCTGCTGCGCAAGTACGCCGCTGAGCTGCGCGAAGCCGGTCTCACCCGGGTGAACATATCGCTCGACTCCCTCGACGAGGACGTCTATACGCGCATCACGCGTGGCGGCAAGCTCGCCGAAGCGCTCGACGGTATCGAGGCGGCCTTCGAGGTCGGCTTCGACCCTATCAAGCTCAACGTGGTGGTCGTGCGCTCGCTCGAACAGGATCTGCTCGGCTTCGCGAAGATGACCCTGGATCGTCCGCTGCACGTGCGCTTCATCGAGTACATGCCGGTCGGCGAGGCCGAAGAGGGCGCGGGCTGCCACGGCGAGTCTGGTGGCTGGACCCGCGAGGACACCGTCCCCAGTGACGAGGTTGTGGATCGCATCTCCGAGGCTGCGATTGCCGAAGGCCTTGGCCCGCTATCGGTCGTTGAGAGCGACAAGGCGCCGGGCGGTTGGGGCCCCGCTCGCTACTACCAGCTCGAAGGCGCGCAGGGTACGGTGGGTGTGATCTCGCCGCTCTCGCACCACTTCTGCAAAGAGTGCAACCGGCTGCGCCTGACCGCCGACGGCAAGCTGCGTCCCTGCCTGTTCAGCGACGAGGAGCTTGACGTGCGCGAGGTTGTTCGCGCGGGCGACGACGAGGCCGTGCGCGCGGTCATTCGGCAGGCGCTGAAGATCAAGCCCGAGAACCATCACGACCGCGTCGGAACCGAGCGGCGCATGTCGCAGATCGGAGGCTAGCGATGGTCGACGAGCCACGGCTCACACACCTCGACGAGCGCGGTAACGCGCACATGGTCGATGTGGCAGACAAAGACGTCACGCACCGCAAGGCGATCGCTGGCGCCCGCGTCCGCATGCAGCCCGAGACGCTCGCGATGATCGTGGAGGGGCGCACGCCGAAGGGCGACGTCTTCGCCACGGCGCGCATCTCAGGAATCATGGCCGCCAAGCGCACGAGCGACCTCATCCCGCTCTGCCACCCGCTGTCGCTCACGAAGGTGAGCGTGGAGCTTGAACCTCAAGCGGAGCCCGAGGCTGCGGTCATCATCACGGCGACCGCCGAAACGGATGGCAAGACCGGCGTAGAGATGGAGGCGCTCACCGCCGCCTCAGTCGCCGCGCTCACTATCTACGACATGTGCAAGGCCGTGGACCGCGGCATGGAGATCGGCCAGGTACGCCTGCTCCACAAAGAGGGTGGGAAGTCCGGGACCTGGGATCGCAAGGAGGAGTCGCGATGACCGAAAAGACCCTGGGGCGCACCGGTACGGTGGTCTCCGTGAACCTGTCCGAACGCAAGACCGTTCGGAAGCAGCGCTACGACTCGGGCACGCTCGTGCTCGACCGCGGCTTCGAGGGTGACGCACACGCCGGCGACTGGCACCGTCAGGTCTCGCTGCTCGCCAAGGAGAGCATTGAGGAGATGCAGGCCAAGGGCCTCGACGTCGATGCCGGTGACTTCGCCGAGAACATCACGACCGAAGGCGTCGAGCTCATGACGCTCCCGGTGGGCAGCATCGTACGCATCGGTGACGAGGTAGTCCTCGAGATCAGCCAGATCGGCAAGACCTGCCACAACAAGTGCGCGATCTACTACCAGGCCGGCGACTGCGTTATGCCGCGTGAGGGCATCTTCGCTGTGGTGCGCGTCGCGGGAGACGTCCGCACCGGTGACAGAGTCGAGGTCACCGAGCTCGGTGACGGCACGTGCGACCGCTCGCCGGAAGAGTCGATTATCGCCTCCAACGAGGTTCGCGCTGCTAACCTGTGCAAGAAGGTAGAAGGCTAGCGACCAAGGAGTGAGCCGCGTGCCCGAGCTGCGAATCGGAATCGTCACGTGTTCGGACACCAGAACAGCGGCTGAAGACACCGCCGGGATTGCGCTGCGTGAGGCCGCCGAGGCTCGCGGGTGGCAAGTCGTCGCCTATCGGGTCGTCCCCGACGAGTTCGACCGGATCGCCGGCGAGATCGTCGTACAGGCCGACTCTCAGCACGCCGACGTCATCCTCACCTGCGGCGGTACCGGGCTGAGCCCAAGAGACGTGACGCCGGAGGCCACCCTTCACGTCGCGAAGCGTCCGGCCCCGGGTATCGCTGAACACATTCGCGCGGAGTCGCTCAAGATCACCGGTCGCGCCATGTTGTCGCGAGCAGTGGCGGCGGTGCGCGGTACCACGCTGGTCATCAACCTGCCTGGCTCGAAGAAGGCCGCGACGGAGTCGTTCGGCTTCGTCGCCGACCAGCTCGAGCACGCCGTTGAGATGATGGCCGGGGGAGGGCACGGTTAGCAGTGGCTGACGCAGGCGGATCGCCAACTGCCATCTACCTCGATCACGGAGCGACCTCGTGGCCGAAGCCGCCCGAAGTCGTCGACGCGGTTACTCGCTCGCTCACGGAGTTCGGCGGCAACCCGGGCAGGGGTGCGTACCGGCTCGCACTCGACACCGCACGAGCGATTCATTCGGCGCGCGCCGACATCGCACACTACTTCGGGGTCGAGGACTCTCGAAACCTGATCTTCCAGCCCGGCTGCACTCAGGCGATGAACCTCGTTCTCATGGGGCTCTTCAAGCCAGGCGATCGCATCGTCGCAGGCGGGACAGAACACAATGCCGTTGCGCGCCCGCTCAACCTGCTCGCCTCACGCGGTGTGGAGGTGATCCTCGTCGAACCCGACGAGGACGGCGTCGTCGATCCAGACGAGGTCGAAGCAGCGGTCGAGGCAGCGCCGACGGCGGCCATCGTGTGCCAGCACGCAAGCAACCTCGCGGGCGGCATCCATCCCGTGGCCGACCTGAGCGACATCGCGCACTCGCACGGCGCGCTGATGATAGTCGACGGCGCGCAGGCTGGCGGCCATCTGCGCGTCAACCTTGCCGAGCTCGGGGTAGACGTTTGGGCATGCGCCGGTCACAAGGGGCTGCTTGGACCGCAGGGCATCGGTGTGCTCTACCTCGCGCCGGGTTGCGAGCCCGCTGAGCTCGTCAGTGGCGGTACGGGTTCTGGTCAGAGTGAAGAGCCGCTTCAGCCGAAGGGGCGCCCCGATCGCTACGAAGCTGGCACGCCCAACACGCCCGGCATCCTGGGCCTGGGCGCGGCCGTCAACTGGCTTGGGACGCACGGCGACGAGCTACGTGCCGAAGAGGCGCGACTCACGCGCATGATGCATGAGGGTCTTCTTGAGATTGAGGGCTTTCGCGTCCTCGGGCCTGAGTCGGAAGTGCCGCGCGTGCCCATCGTGTCGGCCGTCCACGACTCCGTAGAGGTGGATCGCATCGCGTTTGCGCTGGATCGCCGCTACGGCATTGCGACGCGGGGCGGCTTGCACTGCGCCCCGTGGGCTCATCGCGCCTCAGGGACACTCGAGACGGGGGCGCTTCGCTTCGGCATCGGCTACGGGAACACCGTGGCCGACATCGAGCGCACACTCGAGGCGGTCGCCCAGATCGTGGCGGAGGAGCGGTGAGCAGAGACCTGCGGGAGTTCGTCGTCTTCGGCTTCAACTCCACCCACGACGCGCTCGACGCCGAAGCCGTGCTCACCGACATGGGGGTCGAAGTCGTCCCGGTGCCTGCCCCCGCCGCGTTGAGCGCTCGCTGCGGCATCGCGTTGCGGGTGCCGTCAGACGAGGCGGATCGGGCGCGTCGCTACTTCGCCCGCATCGAGATAAACCCCACGTCAGAGGCGGAAATCGCCGACATCTAGAGGCCGCTTCACGTTGACTAAGTGAAGCTCGCTCCCTATTCTGCTCGTAACTGTTGTTACAAGCTCCATGGTGGTGCCGCCGCGCCCGGACAGTGCGGTGGGAATCGCGTGCGTTCGTCCGTGCGCCCCGCCCTGCGAGTCGCCCTGGCGGGCTGGAAAGGGAGTAGGGGGCGTGACTTGCCGACACTGACTTCACTCAACGTCTGGATGGACGCCCTCTTCACCATGCTCTACGTGGTGATCGTGATCGCACTAAGCGGCCACTTCCTTGGCAACATCCTGACTGGTCGCGCAAAGCGTCGGTTCGGTAAAGAGTGGGCATGGCCGCATCACGACAGCCATCCACCCGGCCTGCCGAAGTTCCTTCACTTCACGCACGTAGTCAGCATGATCTGTCTCGGCGCCTCCGGACTGCTGATTCGCTTCCCCATGTTCGATCGCACTCCGATGCGCTACGTCCACTACTTCTTCATGTGGATCGTGATCGTGAACCTCGTCTGGCGCCTCTGGTACGCCTTCTCCTCGCGCCGCCGCGACTACCGCGAGTTCGCAATCACCAAGCGTGATATCGTTACGGCGCCGAAGGTCATCCTCTATTACATCTTCATCAAGCCTTCAAAGCCTCACCTCGGCAAGTACAATGTCATGCAGAAGGGCACCTACATCCTGTTCGTGCCGCTGCTAATTGTTCAGGCGTTGACGGGATTAGCCCTGTGGCGGCTTCAGCTCCCCATCGTCGACAAGAGCCTGTATACGCTCACCGCAGGCTTTGTTGGCGCAGGCGGGATCTTCTGGCTCCGTACAGGCCACTACCTCGTCAACTGGCTCTTCATCATTCTCACGACCATCCACGTCTACCTGTCGGTAACGGAAGACTTCCCGGCGTTCCTCGACTTCTTCGGCCTCGGTTTTCTAGACCGCGGTTCGAATGGGGGACACGACCACGATGAGCATGGCGACGATCACGACGCCAATGCCCCCGAACCCGCCCCGATCTACTCCGCGGCGGAGCACGGCTAGGACGGAAAGGGCACCACTGGTGAGAATGCGGACGATAGCGATCGGAGTGGCGCTGTGTGCAGCGCTTCTTCTGCCGTCGCCCGCGTTCGCCGCGACCACGACTCCTACCGCCTCGCCCAATGAAGTTGCGGCCAAGGTCAAGGCATCCAAGGCGAGCACCGCGTCGGCGGGGGCCACCGCCACCGCCGCGCCCAATGCGAAGACACGCACCTACGACCTCGACTTCACCTTGCCGACGGCGGGCAAGTCGGGCTGCCAGGTCTGTCACGCGGACCCGAATCTGGTGAAGCCGAGCGGTGAGACGACCAAGTCGATCTACGTCGACCCAGCTTCGATCGCCAAGACCGCGCACAAGGACACGCCGTGTAGCGGCTGCCACATCGATTTCGCCTACAAGACGCCGCACCAGAACGTGAAAGACGGCTCTGACTGGCGCAGCGTCGCCGGCACGGCGTGCAAGAACTGCCACGACAACGTCTACTCTCAGGTCGCCATGGGAGCCCACTCGCCGGCCAATAAGCCGGGCGAGGATGCCAGTGCAACGGCTGCTGCCCGCAGGAAGGCGGGGAAGCCCGTAGAAGTACCCACCTGTGGTGGTTGCCACGGCTCGCACGACATCGACTACTTGGATGTCGCTCGGGTCGAAGCCTCAGGCACGGTGGAGGCAGTCGCCGCCGCAAAGGCTGGGCGTGCGAAGATGCACGGCAAGGGCCTGGAGATATGCGGGCAGTGTCACAAGGACTACGCGGACTCCTACAGGGACTACTATCACGGGGCCGCGTACCGGGAAGGGGCGGCAGACGCTCCAGCATGCTGGGACTGTCACGGTGCCCACGAGATGCTTCCGACCAGCGACTTGAGGTCGCCGGTCAACGAAGCCAACCTCGCGGAGACCTGCGGCAAGGTAGGGTGTCACGCCAACGTCAAGGACGAGCAGTTCGTCGCATATGCGAAGCTCATCCACGGCAAGGGTAAGGTGCTCGAGGCCAACATCTTGTGGACGTTCTACGAGACGGCTCGGACGCAGATCAAAGGCATGATCGACGCAGTTGCGTCGTGGTTCTAGGAGACAGGTGCGGGGTACGCCCCGCAGGGCAGAAGGGGACTGGGTCATAATGGCGCTTCGGACTCGAGCACGCTCCGGCAGGCTGCTCGCCGTCGTGGTCGCAGCAGCTGCGTTCGTCGCGGCTCTCGGCGGCGGCGTCGCGATGGCTGCGGACACCACGCAGCAGCTGGATCCCGCGGCAGTGCAGCAGCTGTTCAACCAGCTGCAGACCTCACCGGTCATCGAGGAGACTTGTAGCGGCTGTCACGGCAACATCGCGGACACCGACAACTACTCTTCGGAGATCATCTTCACGCACGCGAACCACATCATGTTGCAGTGTTCGTCGTGCCACACACGCTTCCCGCACCGCCCCGAGGGGACGTCGCGCCCGAAGATGCAGGGCTGCTTCGACTGCCACGGTCTCCGTCACGGCCCGATGGGCGTACTTGCCACCGGCAACTGCCCCGACTGCCACAAGACTCCGCGCGAGCGCATGCGCCCGAGCTTCCATACGTGGGACTGGCGCGGCAAGCCGCACGTCCAGCCCTCTCTGGACGAAGGCAACACCAAGTGCGCGATGTGCCACACGCTCGACCAGTGCAATACGTGCCACCTCAACGAGGGTATCTCTTGGGAGCCGAAGGGCGAGTGGGCATATGACTCGAGCAAGGGCTGCCTCGACTGCCACGGCCAGCCGCTGCTGCAGAAGCAGGGGCTCGCGGGCGCCAAGAGCTTCCAAGTCAGCGGGCTCGAAGAGTCGGTACACCAGGACCTGACCTGCCAGAAGTGCCATCAGGACTACCGCTACGACGACAAGCCTTCGGGCAGCCCGCTGTGGACGATCAACGTCAGCTCGGCATGCGAGAGCTGTCACGCGAACCCCAACACGGGTGACGCAAAGAAGGACGAGCGGCTCTCCAAGCCGGTCGCCGACTACAAGAAGTCGATCCACTACGAGAAGCTGACCGGCGGCAAGTCCGACTCCGCCACCTGCGGCTCGTGCCACGGTGGTCACTTCATCTTCAGCACGCAAGACGAGCTCGGTAAGGCCCGCATGCACCGCGCGTCCTACCGCGTGTGCGCCCGCTGCAAGCAGCACGGCACGGCGTACGACACCTACGACGACTACTACCACGGTCGCGCGTACAAGCAGGGTGCGGCCGATGCACCTGCGTGTTGGGACTGCCACAACGCGCACGATATCCAGCCGAAGAGCAAGCCCGCCTCCACGGTCAACTCGGTCAACATCGCGAAGACCTGCGGCACGGAAGGCTGCCACTCCAGCACGAGCCAGCAGTTCGGTGCTTCGGCGGCTGAACTGATCCACCAGAAGGCGCAGGCACAGGAGGACAACTGGCTCCTCCGTCAGATTGCCAACGTCAAGGCCCGCTTCTAGGAGCGGTCGCCTGTCAGGAGACGAAGTGGCGGCGTGAGCCGACTCTCATACAGAACAGGCCTCAGGGGGGTGGCCGTGATACTCATCGCGGCCGCCTTCCTGCTTGCTGCCTCGGTCACAGCCTGGGCGGCGCAGCCTGAGGCCGTGATCGACACTGCGAAGCCGATTTCGCCTTCGCAGTGCGCGCCATGCCACGTCGACCTCGGTTCGGTCAAAGAGCCAGGCATCATCTTCAACCACGGCAACCATCTCCTGGTCTCCTGCGACGCGTGCCACGCGCGTATGCCGCACCGCTCGGGTGAGACCGAGAAGGTTCCGATGGAGACGTGTTTCGCGTGTCACGGCATCCAGCACGGCCCTCAGGGCGAGCTGGCGTCTGCGAAGTGCGAGGACTGCCACACCAAGGACTTCGTGCTGCGCCCGGTCAGCCACGTTCAAGACTGGAAGGCCACCCCGCACGCCGACGCTGCCAATGCCGGAGGCGTGAACCGCTGCATGATGTGTCACAGCGCGCCGAAGGACTGCGACGAGTGCCACACCAAGGAAGGCCTCGACATCGGGCCGATGCCCGACGTCTACCACCCGATGGTTCAGCCGCGCGACAAGGGACCCTCGATCCAGATCTACCCCGATCGCCCGGTCTCGATGTCGCAGTGCTCGTACTGCCATGCGGATCTGGACAAGGTCGACGCCTCGCGCCTGATCTTCAACCACGGCGCTCACCTCGCTCGCAACTACCGCTGCGAGGCGTGCCACGAGAAGTTCGCCCACACTGAGACCGGCACGATCAAGCCGACGATGCTCTCGTGCTACCGCTGCCATGGCACCTATCACAACGGTCAGGGCAAGATCGCCGAAGGCGTCGACTGTCTGCTGTGTCACCCCAAGACCTTCGAACTGATGCCGCCAGACCACACGATGCCGTTCATCAAGGGCACGCACGGCAAACGGGCCGGCAAGGACCCCGCGTACTGCGCGATGTGTCACCAGTCCACCTTCTGCGTCGGCTGCCACCGCGGTGAGAAGACGAGCCCCAACGCACCCGGAAAACCGGTCATTCCTGCCAACCACCGCAAGCCGCAGTGGCGTAGCAAGCACGGCGGGATCTTCCTCGACGGCAAGGGCGCCTGCGGCTCGTGCCATACGGACGCTTCGTGCAAGCGGTGCCACAAGACGGTCATGCCGCACCCGGTCGGTTGGATCAAGAACCACCACCCTGAGCCCGGCATCACGATCGAGGACTGCTACGTCTGCCACATCGATCGCAACAAGTGCCAGAACTGTCACCACAAGGCAGTGCGCCAGGCTGAGCTGATCGCCTCGAACTGCACGCCCTGCCACGCAGAGATGAAGCAGAAGCCGGCGACGGGCATCAAGCACAAGGGCTACGCCGAGCACGCCGTGCACTTTGACGTCGCGAAGAAGAAGGGCAAGCCGTACCGCTGCTTTGAGTGCCACGTCGACTTTGGCACGTCACAAGCTGCTCGCCAGGTTGAGCTCCAGCAGGGACACGACCTGAGACTGTGCTACCAGTGTCACGGCGCGCTGGACCCGTTCAACAAACTGATCGCCCCCTACAAGGGCGCCGCGCTCTGTCGTCGGTGCCATTCGGACCTCGGCGTCTAGCGCATCGCGCGGACCGGAAGTCCACCACATCGTGATCCGTGGGCTCGGCAGTTGCGCCGGCCCTGAAGCGAATTGAGGTACTGCGACAACATGGCTGAAGTGGACGAGAAGGAGCGGCGGCCGCGAAAGAGCGGCCCACTCGACGTGTGGCTGAATGCAGGCATTGCGGTCCTGCTCATCGGCCTGCTCGGGTTCGCGGGTTGGTTCGGCTACGGCGTCTGGCAAGACCGCAAGTCTGCCGCGATGACCAACGCGCCCACCCGCGTGATTCAGGCGCTTAAGGCGCAGGTTCGTAAGTCGCCGAACGATATCGTTCTGCGAGTCAGACTCGGCGAGGCGCTGGGCGCCGCCAAGAAGTACCCGGACGCCGTCGAGCAGCTCAACCAGGCGCTCAAGATCGATCCGAAGCACGTGGGTGCTTATCTCGATCTGGGCCTGATCTCTCTGCTCACCAAGCACGAGGGGGAGGGTGAGCGCTACCTGAAGAAGGTCGTCGAGCTCACGGACGCCACCCAGTACAACGCGATCGACGAGCGCCGTGAAACGGCTCTCTACAATCTCGGCGTGCTCAAGCTCAAGCAGAAGAAGTACGCGGACGCCGCGGGCTACTTCAAAGCGGCGCTACGAATCCGCAAGGACGCGTCCGACACGTACGTCATGCTCGCAGAGGCCATGAAGGGCATGGGCGACACGGACGCCGCCATCCAGAACCTCGAGATCGCGCTGCAGTTCGACCCGGGCTTTGCCGAGGCGCACTACCGCCTCGGCGAGATCTACCGCGAGCGGAAGGACGACGTCAACGCGTCCTACGAGTTCTACGCGGCCTACAAGAAGGCCCCGGATGCGCCCGAGACTCAGGAAGCGATCGACAGCTACGGTCCGCCAACCGACTGGATCGCGAAGGCCCGCAAGTCGCAATCGTCGGGCAACTTGGAGCTGGCGCTCGACCAGATTCTGATCGCACGCAACCTTGGACCTGAGAGCGCTGAGGCGGCCAAGCTTCACGCGGCTATTCTTGTACAGCGCGGGAGTTTCAGCGACGCTGTCGATGTCTACCTGCAGGCCAAGGAGCTCGCTCCGAAAGACGCCGCAGTCACCAAGGAGCTCACGAAGCTCGAGACCGAGCATCCCGCAGACGCACTCACTGGCTATAAGGCGCGGCTGAAAGCCAAACCCCAGGATGCCGATCTGAAGGCCAAGGTCGAGCAGCTCACGGCGAAAACGAAGTAGTCAACTTCCGTCAGACACGACGGCTAAGTCCGGAGGATTCCCTTGACCAGGTCGCAGAAGAGACGCCTCTTCATCATCATCATCTTGGCCCTGCTGCTGTTGCTGCTGGGCTGGTACTACCTGTACTACCGGTCGACCCACAAGCTGACGTTCGATACAGCGCCCGTGGAGAACTCCGCCGTGGTGCAGCCCCCTCAGTTCCTCTTCTCATTCAACACGCAAGGCAAGACGCGCATGCAGCGACCAGTAGGCGTCCTCGCCGACGGCAACGAGGTCTTCGTCGTCGACTCCGCCCGCCCGCTCATCAGCGTCTACAACCAAGACGGCAAGTTCCTGCGCAGCTTCGGCGCATCGCAGACGGTCGTGCCGCTCTACATCGCCAAGAACCCCAAAGACGGCAACCTCTACGTGAGTGACCGGCGTACTCGTTCCGTCCACATCTTCACGCGTGCCGGCAAGTATCTGAGGGAGTTCAACCCCAAGCTGCCGAAGAGCCAGCTCCCGGACTTCGATACCAAGGGAGTCCAATGGGCGCCCGTGGCTCTGTCATTTGCCCCAGACGGCACCCTGTACGCCACGGAGATACTCAAGGGTCACCGCGTACTCATCTTCGGCCCCGACGGCAAGTTCAAGCGCTCTGTGGGCAACGTCGGAATCGTTCAGGACGCGAAGAAGGCCCCAGGGGTCTTCCAGTTCCCGAACGGCATCGCTGTTCACGGCAAGTTCGTCTACGTCGCCGACAGCAACAACCGTCGCGTGCAGGTGCTCGACCTCAAGGGTGAGTCCCGCGCCATCATCGTCACAGAGGGTCTTCCTCGCGGTATCGCGTTCCTGAACAAGTTCCCGTCCGATACGGCAAAGACCCCGGGCCGCTTCGTCATCGTCGACACTCTGGCTCACGACGCCACGATCTGGGCCGACAAGGGCGAGAAGATCGTGAGCTTCGGCCAGCAGGGCCTGCTCGACGGGCAGTTCAACTACCCGAACTCGGTTTCCGTCGGATCCCGCAACCGCATCTTCATCACCGACTCAGCCAACGGCCGCGTGCAGGTCTGGGGCTGGCCCGAGCAGGTTTCGATCGTTCCCGTGCCGCGTGTTCCTCGCAACTGGGGCTGGTGCTTCACGCCGCTCCTGCTCTTCCCGCTGATGCTCTTCTTCCGCCGCCAGCGCTTTGTGGCAAGCCGCGACTTCATCGAAACGATGCTCGAGGCGGGCGAGATCGATCTGATGCCGGCACGCCGCCGCCGTTGGATTGTGAGCGAGGAAGACTACGAGAAGTTCAAGGACGTGGAGCAGGCTGGAATCAAGCTGTCCGAGCTGCTCGAGGCCTCGGAGTACTCCGACTCCGACGTCCGCGCCCTCATGGACAAGCTCGAGATCACGAAGCCGGTCGCAATCGTTCTCTCGCTCGGTCAGCGGGCGCGCGTACTGTGCGCCGAGGACCTTGAGATGAGGCGCCTGGCCAAGCTCAATGAGATTGACACCGTGAACCGCATCGAGTTCATCGAGCGCTTCACCAAGCGGTCATCCAGCACGGCTGGTGACGGCGAGTAAGTGCCGTGCAACGTTGGCAGCACCTGGTTGGTGCCACCCGAGTTGATCGGGTGGCACCAACCACGCCAATTGTGCTTGACGAGCACCTTCACAGGGCTTACAGTCCCATTTGTAACTCCTGTTACAAAACTGTCATGTGCGCTTCTACAGCGCTTGAAGTACCCAATGAAGGAGGGGTACCGAAACAGTAGACCTTCCGGGTTGGAGCCGGCACGAAGACCCGCTTGGTCGGATGACCCCCATTCAAGCAATTCGCAGCCTGTTTCGTACCACTTCCTGCGTACCGGGTCCCTGCCAGCATTCTCGAATTTGTGCGCCGCCTCCATTCCGGTTCTCCGCTCACGCGGGCCGAGAGGAGGTGGCGTTTTCCGTTTTTTCGCCTGAAAGTGCGTGGAGTTCCGTGAGTGTAGTTTTGTAAGTCCAGCTAGTAAGTAGGTTCATCGATGCACGTGAAGGAGGAGAGAGTATGGCCATTACCAGGCGTCAGTTCGTAACGCGCTTGGGAGCGCTGGCTACCGCCGTTGGCTTTAGCCAGGTCGAGGTAACTAAGATCGCCGATGCGTTTGCGGGCAATTCGAACGCTTACGGCGGAACCTTCGGCAAGCCCAAGGTCGTATGGATTCACGGCGCGGAGTGCACGGGCTGCTCCACGTCTCTGCTGGGTATCCTCGAGGATGCCAGTGGCAAGCCGTTCCGCTATGACAGCAACGCTACCGTCGCTGGGATCGACACCGGTACCGCCCTCGGGCTTGCCGGCGTAACCAACGCCCTTGGCGGCGCTTTCCCGACCCTCACCGGCGGTCTTCGTGCCGACGGTGCTCTGGTCAACATCGCTGACGTCGTCATCGACGTCATCGACCTTCAGTATCACGAGACCGTCATGGGCCCGGCGGGCGACCTCGCCGCCAAGTGGCTCCAGGACTTCCGTGACACCTACTCGACCGGCAGCAACGATCCGTTCGTGCTCGTCATCGAGGGTGCCATGCAGGATGCCCGTCAGGGTGGCGCGTGGGGCAACACCGGCACGACGCCGTGGTGCTCCATCGGCGTCTTCGACGACGGTTCGCACGAGCAGGACATGCCGGAGGTCGTCGCCGACCTCGCCGCCATGCCTGAGTGCGCTGCGATCCTCCCGATCGGCCAGTGCGCTTGCTACGGTGGCTATCCGGGCTGCAAGCCCCAGATCAGCGCCACGACCGCAAAGAAGGGCCTCGGGGGCTTCGATCCCGCTCTGTCGCAGACCGGCGCCCAGGGTGCTTACGACTTCCTGTCGCAGTACGCTGACGCTGATCCGCTGAAGGCCGCCTTTGTTGCGGACGTCAACGCCGCAGCTGCCAAGGTCATCAATGTCCCGGGCTGCCCGACCAACCCGTGGTGGTTCGTTCTCACCACCGTCATGGTCATGCTGAAGCTCGCCGGCACCGACCTCATCGAGCTCGACGCCGGTCGTCGCGTCAAGCGCGTCTACCCGGGTACGGTTCACGGAGCTTTCTGTCCGCGCTACCCGAGCTACACCAAGGGCATCTACGCCCTCAAGCCGGGCGATCCGGGCTGCCTGCAGAAGATCGGCTGCAAGGGCATCACGGCTAGCTCTCTCTGCGGCAAGCATGGTTGGAACAACCAGCAGCCGGAGAACGCGGGTACGCTGTCCGGTCTGAACAAGAACGGCGTCGGCGGTCACTGCACCGTCGCTGGCTACCCCTGCATGGCATGCACCGAGAAGGGCTATCCGGACGCGTTCGTGCCCTTCGTGAAGCGCTAAGAAGAAGAGAGGAGGCAAAACCACATGAGTGTATGGAATCTCAACACCGTCGCTGGCTCGACGGACCGCGAGGTCGACCCGGTCTCTCGTATCGAGGGTCACCTGGGAGTCAAGGTCCGAGTTGGCTCTGACGGTTTCATCAAGGACGCCAACGCCCACGGTAACCTGTGGCGTGGTTTCGAGAACTTCCTGCTTGGCCGTGGCGCCAACGATGCGATCACTTTCGTGCAGCGCATCTGCGGTGTCTGCCCGGTCCCGCACGGTCTGACCTCGACGTACGCGGTCGACTCTGTTCTCGGCTACAGCCGCTCTCACATCACGTTCTCGACTCTGAACGAAGCGGTTGGCAGCCCCTACGGCATTCCGCCGAAGGCTCTGCTCATCCGTAACCTCGTCCTTTCGGCCGAGTTCCTGATGTCGAGCATCACGCACTTCTATCACCTGGCTGCCCCGAGCTACGTTCAGGGCCCGAACATGCCGCCTTGGACTCCGTATTTCGCGGAAGCCTTCTACAACCCCGTTCTGCGCAGCTCGTTCTCGGCTGACACCGTCAGCGCTACCGCTGGCGTTGTGCCGGTTGCCAACACGGCTACCATGCAGATCTGGGACGCGGTCATCATCAGCTACGTTCGCGCACTGCGCATTCGCCGCCTCACCTTCGAGGCTGGCGCGCTGTTCGCCGGTCGTATGCCGATGACCTCCTGCTTCGTCGGTGGCGGCGTCACCAACGATGGCACGGAGAACCTGACTCAGCGTTGCAACAAGTACGAGGAGATCATCCAGGAAGTCGGCAAGTTCATCGTCAACGAGTACGTGCCGATCGCTCTGGTCCTCGGCTTCCTGTATCCGGGCTTCGACAACGATCACAACAAGACCCGCAGCTTCTTCTACACCCCCGGCGATCCCGTCGGCTTCGGCGCTGGTCTTGGCCGCTTCCTCGTCTGGGGTCAGTTCCCTGAGCTCAACGACGATCTCGCCATCAAGGGCGGCGTGCTCGAGCTTGGTGCTCCTGCAGGCGTGTACAACTTCACGGTCGCGAATAAGGGCGAAGTCATCAGCAAGTTCCTGTCGGGCGCGCTCTCTGTCCCGACGAACCTCACTGAGGACATCTCCAACTCGCGCTACGTGCCGTACGTCGACGACGCTGCCGTCTATGCGACGACCGCATCTCGTCCGTTCGCTGGTGCCGAGGCCACCTATCCTGGTGACATCACTCGCACCAAGCCGGCTCGTGACGACGGCTACAGCTACATGAAGGCCCCGCGCTGGGCTGGCAAGCCCTGCGAGGTCGGTCCCATGGCTGACATGTTCGTCAACGGCTACTTCCAGGATGGCGTCGATCTCGCCACCAGCATCCCGACGTCGGCTACCGTCTCGGGCTATGACCTCTACGTCAAGGCTGGCGGTCTCGACCTCGACATCATCGCTCCGACGATCGTCAACGGCATCGTGAACTCGGGCAAGTTCCTCTTCGGAGTCGACCCGGTTGCGTATCCGTTCGGCGCCGACGGCATGGGTCTTGTCGCCGCGATCCAGACTTGGGTCCTCGGCATCCAGGCCGGCCTGTCCACGATGGACCGCCTGCGCGCTCGCGCCCTGCAGTCCTTCGTGCTCGTCCAGCGCATGATTGGCAAGATCAGCAAGTCCGACGGTAGCGTGACTCCTCTGGGCACGCTGTCCTTCGGTAGCAGCAGCTGGATCAACCAGCTCAAGTCCTACACGGGTGCTGGCGTCAACGCCAACGACACCGTTGGTTCCACCTGGGCCAACAAGTCGATCCCGACCGGCATCAAGAAGGGTTGGGGCGCAGGCCAGGCTCCGCGTGGCTCCCTGATGCACCAGATCACCATCAACAACGGCAAGATCACCGCCTATCAGTGCATCGTTCCCACCACGTGGAACGGTTCGCCGAAGGACGTTCTTGGCCAGAATGGTGCAATCGAGAAGGCATGCATCGGTGCCCCGTTCGCGACGGGTGCGACTTACACCAAGACCATCACCGGTCAGGGTGGCGCGTCCATCCCCACCGTCGGTGGCGTCGAGGTCGCTCGTATCGCCCAGTCCTTTGACCCCTGCATCGCTTGCGCGATCCACTAACGACGGAGGTGAGAGATTTGAAGCGTTTCGTTCTAGTACTTACGCTCGTATTGGCGCTGTCCCTCGCCGTCGTTGGCTCCGCGTACGCGAACTTCGGTCCGCACGGCGGATACATCGATGACACGGACTCCTGCGCCGGTTGTCACCGCGCTCACAGCTCGTTCTCGTCCGTGACGTTCACCCCGAGGATCACTCCTCCGGGCTGGGACCCTGCAGACAACCCGTCTGCCCTGCTGGTCGGCGACGCCGCCACCATGCAGGAGTTCTGTGACGCTTGCCACGGCGACAACGCTCCTGGCGCATCCACGAACGTTGTCGAGGGCATCTTCGATGGCGGCCCCTCCAGCTACGCTGGCCAGGTTGGCCCGACCAACGATGGCGTCACGACCGCGTACGTCACGAGCTCCACGTTCGGCGCTCCGCTGAACGGCGGCGGTTTCTCGACGATGTACAAGGGCACGCTGGGCGAGTGGGAAGTCGACGCGGCTCCGGCACTCACAGGCGTCACCTCCACGCACTCCATGGAGAAGACGGGCATCCTGTGGGGCGCTGGCAACACCACGACCGGCAACTCGCTGTACCTGACCTGCACCAGCTGCCACGATCCTCACGGCAGCTCGAACTACCGCCTCCTGAAGGACTCGGTCAACAACACCGCAGTCGGTGGCTACAACCCCGACGGCACCCCGAACGGTATGGTCTACTCGACTGAGACCAACTACCCGTACTCGGACAACGGTTGGCTGAAGCACGCTGACGGCCAGGCTCAGATGCAGGCCTACGTCCCGAACTACACCTCGGGTAGCTCGCAGATCCGTTCCAGCATGGATAACCCCTATGTTGGCGGCGTCGGCTCCCTGTCGACCTGGTGTGCTGCGTGCCACGAGCAGTACGACAACCAGACCGGCAACTACGACTACGGTACGAACGAGGGCGCTGGCCTTGTCGGCTCGCAGCCTCGCCACCGTCACCCGGTCGACATCACGCTCGTTCAGGGCGATGACGTCCTGCAGGTTGCAGCTCAGGCTGATGGCAACCTCGACCAGCACGTGCCGCTGGAGGTCACTCCTGGCGCTGCCTCGAATCGCCAGAATCAGGTTGGCTGCCTCACCTGCCACTACGCTCACGGTTCTGCCGCCGTCATGAACGGTTGGGCCGCTGCCTCCCTTACCCAGAACGCCGAAGGAACTTGGGTTCCCGTGCGTGACGGTATCGCTGGCGTGGATCCTGACAAGGACGACGATCCCGCAACCGCCGGCCTCCAGGGCACCAGTGCTCTGCTCCGTGCCGACAACCGCGGCGTGTGCGAGCGCTGCCACGACAAGTAGGGGTTTCGACTCCGCTTAGCGGCAACGCACGATTGCAGCACAAGGGGGGTCCCGGGCAACGAGCCCGGGGCCCCCGCTTTTCGAAGCCCCATTCGCGCGGCCGACGTTGTACGCTTGATGTCCGGCCAGCTAGATAAGAGAGCAGGTGAACGTCCTTGCCGACGACCCCGACCGAAGCAGAAGAAGCGCCACAGGGCATCTCTCGCTACGCATCCCTCGGGCTGCACGCCAACCCGTTTGCCGGCGGCGCCGACAACCCGGGCGAGCCCGGAGTCGAGTGCGAGACTAGGGCGGCTTCGAATCGCCTGCTGAAGGCGATTCTCCAGGCGCGCGACGAAGACGCGCCGCTTCCCATCTGGGTCGACAAGGACGCCGACATTCCGCCGAGCTACCCTCTGGCGGCCATGGCTCACGCCGAGCGCGTGCTCGCCACCGACGATGACTTCAACGTCATCTACGCCTATGTTCAGCTCTTCATGTTCAAGATCGGTGTCGTGAGGGGAACCCTCGGGGTGTTCGCTGAGCGCCTTGCGTTCCGCGACTTCGAGCTCACTCTGGTTCCCTACGTCAAGAAGGTTCTCGCGTCGCCCGACGACACGCTTGCCTCCTACGCGGTGCTGGGTCCCGACGCTCTTGCCGCGTTCGCCGAGGAGTTCGGTGCCGATGCACTGACCGCAGTTCGGCGCGTCTTCGGCGAGCCCGAGCTCGAGCGCCACGAAGAGCTCATCGAGGTTGCCGACATGCGCCGCACCAATCTCGAAGAGGATGGCGACGAGACCGACACAACCGAGGAAGTCGACGCGACGCTCGGCGACGCGCCGGGCACCTCCACCATCCTCGCGCAGATCGAGATGTCTGATGATGACTCTCGAATGCTGCTCGACTACTTCATCGACTACACCCGGGCGCACTTGACGCCCGTTCTGGCGCGAGGGCTGCGCCTCTATCGAGAGCGCGGAATGGCCGCACTCATGGAAGAGCTCAAGATCACCAAGGCCCCGCGCAAGACGCTTACCAATCTGGTCGAGTTGTCCTCCGTACGCTTTACGAAGGCGGCGTTCATCTACGACGAGTTTCGCAGCTGGATGGAGGTCCCCGAGGACCTGCGTCGCGATGTGGCCGACTCGATGCTGAGGCTGCGTCAGAAGCTCGCGGGCCCGGTCGTGATGGTCTACGCGTTCTCGCCGGGCGAGGTGCCCGAGATGGAGGAGCGCGTGCCCGAGGGCTCGCGGGTCGAGTGGTCGTTTGCAAACATCCAGCTCCTTCAGGATGCCCCCACCAAGCTCCAGCCTGAGATCGTTGACGGGTGGTTCGACTCGGCCGCGCTTCCTGGAGCGACTGCGATGTCGATGGAGTCGCCCGGGATGGTTCGGCTCGCCGACGCCGCCGAAGACGACCTCCCGCGCTTCATCGCGCTTGCCAACGCCGCGATTGACGACGCTGCTGACCGCGGCGTCTCCGAGGTAGATGACGCCGCAGTGGACGCGGCGCTTAACGGCTAGGAGAACATCGTGAGCGACCAGCCGAAGAGGTTCGTCTTCACTCGCCCTATGGCGATCATGTCGGGCGTCGTGACTGTCTTGGTCTTGGCCGCTGTCGTCTTTCTCATCAGCGCGCTTGGGGGTGCAAGGAGCGGGCCGAGCAACACGGCCAAGTCCGAGGCTACTCGCTACGTCGCGCAGGCGAACGACGCGCTGGCCTCAGGTGACGCCACCAAGGCCGCCGAGCTCGCCAAGAAGGCGCAGGAGCTCGATCCGACGAGTGCCAGCGCCCTAGCCGTCGCCAAGAAGGCGACCGATGCGCAGAAGAAGGCGACGGGTTCGGGCACCAGTGGCTCGAAGCCAGGGTCGACGGGCTCGAAGGGTTCAGGCGGCTCCACGAACCCCGGCTCCGGCGGTAGTACTACGCCAGGCAGCGGTGGGACTGCCACTGTGGACGAGAGCGACTTCGATGAGCCTGTCGGCGACGCGCTCACTCTGTTGCCGACGACCTTCGAGGGCTACTCGTTCGGCACGGCCATGAAGACCGAGGGCGAGGCGCAGGTTTCTGCGACCGCCGTCTCGGCGAAGGTGCCAGCGCAGCAGATCATCTGGACTGTTCATGAGATGAAGTCCAAGGCCTCGGCCGAAGACTTCATCAGCAAGACGAGCAAGGCACTGTACGCAGAGAACGGCTCGACCACGACCGTTGACGAGGCGTCTGCGTACTTGGGCACCGACGGCACGCGGTATGCTACCTCAACCTATGTTCGAGGCATCTACGTGTTCGAGGTACTGATCTCGGTCGAGGGCGACCCGTCTCAGCAACTCGGTCTGGCAACCAGCGCTGCGAAGGCATTCGCCGACAGCGCTAAATAGGGAGCGCGACTAGAGCATGGGATTCACGTATCGCAGGATGATCGTGGCGGCAGCAGTCGCGTGTGCCGTGGCTAGCATGCTCGTGGCTGGATCCGCCTTCGCAGAGGGACCGGCGATGAGCGAGAAGGAGCTGTTCCGCGACAACTTCGACTCGGGCACGACGCAGCTCACGCTTGCTGGCAAGCCGGGCGGCGATCCACCTTTCACCGCGTACTGGGGCCCTTCCATCGAGCCGACGTCGTCGTACTCGGGCAACTACGCGCTGTGGGCGGCAGGCACCGACGCCGCCGGCAATCCGTCGTGGCTCAACCGCTACCCGGATGGGACCAAGGGCACTGCGACTAGAACGGTCACTGGGTTCCAGGATATGTACTCGGGGCACGTGTCGTTCCGCTATACCTGCGAGGCAGTCGGCGGCGCCGACACCGAAAGCACGCAGATTCACCTCTTCGCGCCCACGCCACAGGATCACTACTGGACTCTCCCTCAGACTTCGAAGTGGGATCTCGTTTCCTTCGACACGGCGGGCAGTGTCGTCATCTCCCGCGAGCCGCTGACGCTCCAGTTCGTCTTCACCGACCAGGCGGAAGCGGGGGGAACCGGCGCTGGCGACCCTATCGGACCCTCGATCGACGACCTCGTCGTCTCTGGCTTCAAGTACGGACCTGTCGGCAACCTTCAGGCCGTTCCGAGCGGGACGAACGTGGCGCTGTCGTGGACCAAGCCGAAGAAGGGCCCGCTCAACGCCGCCGACGATGAGCGCGCGGTCGCGTACCGCGTCTACAAACGCATCAAGGGCGGCGTGTGGACCGAGCTGACCTCAACGCGGACCGCCGCGCTCTCGTGGAACGACACCACCGGCATGGTCGCCGGCAACATCTACGAGTTCGCGGTCCAGGCGTGGGACACAGGCACTGGCCCTGACTGGGGGAAACCGGTTGTCGCTGAGGTCGCATATCAGACGAACCTCGACAGCCAGAACCCGGTTGTGACGATTGTGTCGCCCACCAACGGCCAGAGCTACAGCTACGCCGAGATCAACTTCACTGCAACTGACAACGTGGGCGTCACCTCGCTGGTTGCGACACTCGATGGCACGGCGATTCAAAACGGCGCCGTGGTTACGGACGCCGGCGTTCACACGCTGCAGGTGACCGCGCAGGACGCGGCGGGACACTCGGACACCAAGTCCGTGACGTTCACGATCGACAACGTGCCGCCTACGATCACCGTCTCGGGCGTCACGGAGGGGCAGACCCTGCAGAAGGCGACGCCGACTATCAGCTTGTCCGACGGATCGATCGTCTACGCGAAGTTGGACGGCGTGGACTACCCGGCGACCGGCCGACTTGTGAGCGCCCTTGGGCCCCACACCCTGAACGTCGTTGCGGAGGACGCTTCCCACAACCGAGCAAGCAAGACGGTGCACTTCACAATAGACAACCCTGGGCCGACGATCACGATTACGGGAGTCACCGCCGGCGGCACCCATCCACTGGGAACCGGCGCGATCTACACCGCCACGGATGACGACGGCGTTGCGTCCCTCACGGCCAAGCTCGATGGAGCAGCCTATGTCTCGGGCACGCCGATCAACAATCCTGGGTCGCGCTCGCTAGTCGTATCGGCAGTCGACAGTCTCGGGCATGCGTCCTCGAAGACCGTGAACTTCAGCGTCCAAGGCGCCGGGACACTCGTCCTGAGCGGACCGTCGGTGGCGGGATACGCCTCGAATGTGACGCTCACCGGCACAGCATTCGTCGGCTCGACGCCCCTGCCAACGACTCAGAGGGTCTACCTGCAGGATTCCACTGACGGCGTGAACTGGAGGCCGATCTCGGCATCCACGTTCCCGTCCACCGCGGGCACCTTCTCGTTCTCAGTTCTGCCGAACGGCAAGACCTACTACTTGGCGTCGACGGGCGTCCCGTACAAGGGCACATCCAACGTGATCGTTGTGGTGCCGAAGACCTCAGTCTCGACTCCAGTGGCACCTTCGAGCATGAAGAAGTCGAAGTACTACGTGGTCTACGGCACGCTCAAGCCGCTTCACACCGCAAGTGGCTACTACGTGCGCATCTACAAGTACAAGAAGGTCAGCGGCAAGTGGAAGTCGTACGGTTACGTGAATGCCAAGCTGACTCGTTCGACCATGACCACGAGCAAGTACTCCGTGAAGATGCGCCTCACGAGCAAGGGCAGTTGGAGACTTCGAGCGCGTGCCGTCGCCGATTCAAGGCATGCAGATACGTGGTCGACCAAGTACGACTACGTGAAGGTGAAGTAGCACCGCCAGAGAACCAGCCAGGCATCTAGCGGACGATGAAGACCTTGTCGCCGACCTTCACGCGGTCGTAGAGATCCTCGACGTCCTGGCGATACATGCGCATGCAGCCATGGCTTGCGGCGGTGCCCACCGACGCGATGTTCCTGGTCCCGTGGAAGCGAATGCCGGGAGCGCTCAGGTTGATCGCACGAGTGCCAAGCGGGTTGCTTGGTCCGGGCGGAATGCTGCGAGGCATGCTTGCCGCCCACGCGCTGCCGGGGTTTCTCCACGTCGGCATGTAGCGCTTCTGCACGATCTTCCACTCACCCGGGGGGGTGGGGTGCGCGGGTGTGCCGATCGCACAACGGTAGGTCTTGACGAGCTTCCCGCCGTCGAAGAGGCGCACGCGACGCTGGCTCAGACTCACGACGATCGTGCGCCCGAGGTCGTCCTCGGTCTTCTTCGGCTCGATAGTCTCGACGGGAATCGAGATGCGCCGCGCGGACTCGCTGACGGCCGCCTCGCTGGTGAGTGTCTGCTGAAGTACTTCGGCGGAACGTGCCACGTCGACCTTGCGGCCCGTTTCCGACTTGCGAATCTCGATCTTGTAGCCCTTGAGCAGCACCTTCGCGTTGACTGCCTTGCGGTCCACATCCTGGGCCACGTCAGCGATCCACGTGTCGAGTGTGGCCTGGTCGACGGTGTAGACCGGCTCCACTTCGGCGGTGAGCGGCGTCTGCATGACGTCGTGTTCGAGGCGCGTGACGAACGACGCGGTCTTGCGGGGCTGGAATGCTGCATCGACCATCGCGTCGACGTCCACCTGCACGGCGTTGGATGGGTCGAGAGTGAACTCATGGCCGTCAGCGACGACGGTATACGGCTGCTTCAGGCGATCAGAGACGTCGCTGGAGATTGCGCTTCGCACCTCGTCGGCTGACATGCCGCTGATGTCGCGGCCCAGCAGGGTGACACCGGAGGGCACGACCGTGCGGGCGGCGTAGTCGTTGACCGCAGCCCAAGCCATGCCGCCAGACAGTGTGAGAAGGCAGACAGCGAGGATCACCGTGAGCGTACGCTGCATCGTGGAGGGTGCTTGCATGCGGTGGGGCCTTTCTGAGTAACTCCGAAGTGGAGCTTTGGCGTATCATTATAGTGCTGGGCAGGCCAAAGGAGCCAGTCGGCGTGCTTGCGCCGTTCGCCCAGCTGCAGGTTTGGGGGTGGCAGTGAGCCTGCGTGGGGCGCTGGAGTCGCTACCAGACGACCGAACGATCCGTTCGGCCGCTCGGGGTATTGCGGGCTACATCGCTCACCACCCCAACGAACCGCTCGACCCTGATCGCATCTCCCGGGTAACCGGCTCCTCGCAAGAGACCGTGGACACCGTGCTCCAGGCCTTCGCCCAAGGCTTCGTGATAGACTCCACCGGCTCGGGACCAGCCGAGTTCACGTACACGCCTACGACTATCCTGAGCCTCGAGCTCGACCGGTACTTGCGAACGAGTTCGGTGACGGACCGCAACCTGCGCGATGGCACGCAACGCTTCAGAAGCAGCTACGGCCGCTAGTCACGCGCGCTAAGACGAGTAGAGGACACGTTCGATGAAGCCCGTGCGGCCGGGAGACAGAGGCCCGGCTGTTGAAGACATACAGCGGCGACTGCGCTCGCTCGGCTACGAGCTGGGTCGAGCTGGCATCGACGGCATATACCTCGGTGCGACTACCGACGCGGTCCGATCCTTTCAGGCGGAAGCCGGCCTGACATCCGACGGCATCGTCGATGATCCGACGTGGGCGGCGCTGGTCGATGCGACGTTCACCATCGGTGACCGCATGCTCTATCTACGTGTGCCGCACTTCCACGGACGCGACACGACCCTTCTGCAGCAAGCACTCAACGTGCTCGGATTCGCATGTGGGCGCGTGGACGGCATATTCGGCGCCTTCACGGAGCGAGCTGTGCGCGAGTTCCAGCGCAATGCGGGGCTGCCCGCCGACGGCATCGTAGGCGCTGAGACCGTGCGCGCACTGCTAGCGCTCAGGCACGTCTGGGAGGGCAAGGAGCCGCGTTCGCACTCCGAGGCGCATCTCGGTTTCGCACGCGCGGCCGATGTGCTGTCGCGTGTCCCGTTCACCGTGGGTGGTTTGGACGCCGCAGGGGAGCGTGTCGCAGAGCGCATTGTGAACCTCGCGCAGGCAACCAGCGACCAGGCTCGGGTGTCGCTGAAGTCTGCCGAAGAGGTGTCTGCCTCCGACGGCTTCGAGCTGCGATTGGCCGCCGAAGGCGCGGCCGCAGCGCTTCAAGGGCTGCCTGTCGTCACCCTGGCCGGCGAGGCGTTCGCGTCCCGGCTGATGACTGCGATCTCGTCTGCAGGCAAGGGCCGCGCCCAGGTCGTTGTCGAACTCGGCAGCCTTGGTGCAGGCGACGAAAGAGGCGAGCAAGGCGCCGCAATTGAGGTGCTCGACGCCGTTTGTGTGGTTTTCCAGTAGAAGCCCAGACCGTCCGAAAGGGCATGTTAAACTCCTCGGAGTGTCATGCCGTCGGTGTGCCAGGGAGGCAACGAACTGACTACCCTACGGAGATCAGTTGCGACTGCGATTCTTACCGTCGCCATAGCTGTCTCATCAACTCCGGCCGGTGCCGTGCCGAGCAGCAAGTACGCTCAGGCCCGCCGTGTCAAAGCAGAGATCGACAAGCTCGACGAGCGTGTTGAGCGCGCCTCCGAACGCTATTCAGAGGCGCGGTCGAAGCATGCCCGCGTTCGTGCGCAGCAGCGCAAGGCGAAGTCGCACCTGAAGAAGGTCACCAAGCGGATGGGCGTCGTGCAGACGCACTTGGGGACCCGGGCGCGCGACATGTATCGGGACGGCAAGATGGGCTTCGTGCAGGTCCTGCTCGGTTCGAGGACCTACGAGGACTTCGCCACTACGTGGAACATCCTGCGCGACCTCAACGACAGCGACGCCAAGGCGGTATCAGAGCTAAGGACCCTCAAGGCGCAGGCCAAGAAGGACACGGCCGAGATCAGTGCCAAAGAGAAGTCCGCAGCCCATCAGGTCGCGGTCATGAAGCAGAATCGCAACTCGATCCGCTCTCAGCTCGCCAAGCGCCAGTCGAAGCTGCGGGGCATCGAGTCCCAAATCGCGGCCATCGAGGCGTCTGAGCGACGGGCCCGTGCGGCTCGCGCACGCCGCGAAGTGCGCACACCGGCGCGCTCCGAGCGCACCTTCCCGCCGCCCACTCGAGCTCCGCGCACCGCCGTGGTCTCGGTTGCGCGTCGCTATCTTGGCGCGCCGTACCGCTGGGCAGCAGCAGGGCCGAACCGCTTCGACTGCTCGGGTCTCACCATGTTCGTCTACCGCCAGGTGGGTGTGAGGTTGCCCCATAGCTCTCGAGCGCAGATTCACTATGGCGAACGGGTCAGCCGCTCCAACCTGCGCGCGGGCGACCTCGTCTTCTTCGGCTCACCCATTCACCACGTCGGCATCTATGTCGGCGGTGGAATGATGATTCACGCACCTCACACGGGCGCGCGGGTCCGAATCGACCCGCTGCACTCCAACTACGCAGGAGCTTGCCGCCCCTAGGGACGAACGAGGCTGTTGCTACAGTCTTGGGCTCCACACGTCGATATCCCTCTTAGACACGCTCCGGCGTGCGGACTTTGACGTGTGAGAGACCGAGGACTCGTTGTTGGGGAGGCGTTGTGGCTCAGATCGATGGGCTGCTCAAGTTGATGATCGAACGTAGCGCGTCCGACCTGCACCTGAAGGTCGGCAGCCCGCCTGCGATTCGCGTCAACGGCAAGCTGGTTCTGCTCAAAGAGATCGCACCGCTTACGTGTGAGCAGACGGCCGTACTCGCCCGCGGCGTCATGGACGACATGCAGAAGGTGCATCTCGACTCGACGCGTGAGACTGACTTCGCGTACTCGCTTCCCGGCGTGGGCCGCTTCCGCTTCAACGTCTTTCGTCAGCGCGGCAGCGTCGGCATGACGATTCGCCACGTTGTCGCCGGCACTCGCTCCTTCGACGACCTCGGCCTGCCCGCGGTCATCCGGGGGCTGGCCGACGAACCCCGTGGACTCGTGCTCGTCACGGGTACCGCCGGTTCCGGCAAGACCACGACCCTTGCCGCGATGATCGACCACATCAACAACACGCGCGAAGGCCACATCATCACGATCGAGGACCCAATCGAAGTCCTTCACCACGACGTGAAGTGCATCATCAACCAGCGTGAGATCGGGATCGATACCGAGAGCTACCCCGAGGCGCTTCGCCATGTCGTCCGCCAGGACCCCGATGTCATTCTCATCGGCGAGATGCGCGACTACGAGACGGTCGCCGCGGCAATAACCGCAGCCGAGATCGGCAACCTCGTTCTATCCACGCTTCACACGATCGACGCCACTGAGACGATCAACCGCATCATCGACTTCTACCCGCCGCACCAGCAGAAGCAGGTTCGCCTCATGCTTGCCTCGACGCTCAAGGGCATCATCTCGATGCGCCTGATCCCGTCGATCCAGGGCGGACTCGTTCCCGCAGTCGAGGTGCTGGTTGTGACCGGTACGATCCGCGAGTACATCAATGACCCGGAGAAGACCTACCTGATCCGGGACGCGATGGAAGAGGGCCAGTACTACGGCATGCAGACCTTCGACCAGTCGCTGCTGGAGCTCTACGCGGCGCACAAGATCACTCTCGACGACGCGATCGCGATGTCGGCCAACGCGCACGACTTCAAGATCAAGGTGCGCCACCTGGCGCTCGACGAGAGCACTGCTGCCCAGAGCGGCGTCTACTGAGTCTCGCGCTTTCGCTTCGCGCGCCACTTCGCAAGAAGGGGCTCTACGACGCACGCCGCCAGCACGCCGGCGCTCGCACCGAGCGTGTCGGTGAGCCAGTCCATCGGGTCCGGCACCCGCCCGGGCGTGAAGTACTGGTGGAGCTCGTCACTCATCCCGTAGAGCGAAGCCATGGACAGCGCGAGGAGTGCGGCTGACGCACGTGAGCGCCCCGGGCGCAGGGCAGTGTAGAGGAGCACCGCGAGTATCAGGTACTCGGCGAAGTGCGCCGGCACGGAGTATCCGCTGGGTAGGTTCGAGCCTTGGATCGACGACGCGCCGAAGATGGCGGCTGCCCACAGGGCCACAGCGCCCCACCTGATCAACTTCCCTCGAGTCATCCGCGGCTCCTTCCTGTGCGATGCGCGAGTCTAGCACGGTTGACGTGCGCCTTTGCGAATGGGACGTTGTGAAACCGACTTGGACAAAGGGAGCTCGCACGTGCAACGCCGCTGGTCACTGATCTCCGTCATCGTCTCCGCTGCATGCTTCGGCACGCTCGCGGTACTCACGCCGCTCGCCTACAAGGAGGGTGCAAGCCCGCTACCCTTGCTGGCGTGGCGTTTCGTGATCGCCGCGACGCTTCTCGCGGTGGTCGCCACCGTCCGCGACAGGCGTGCGCTGCTCGTGACTCGGCAAGATATCGGTCGCTTCGCGATCCTCGCGCTGACCGGCTACGGTGCCGCTTCCGTCTGCTTCTTCTTCGCACTTCGCTTCGCCGATGCGTCGGTCGTCGCGGTGCTTCTCTACGCGTACCCTGCGCTGGTCACGATCGCCGGCTGGCTGTTTCTCGGGCACAAGGCGCGCTGGCAACAGGGCCTTGCCGTCGTCATGACGTTCATCGGCTGCGCACTGGTGGTTGGGTTGGGGAGCGGCGACATGCACGCCAAATGGCAAGGCATTGCGCTCGGCCTGGGTGCCGCGGTCGGCTACACGCTCTTCAATCTGCTCTCGAGCCGCTGGATGGAGGGCCGCTCGCGTTTCGCGATGATGGCCTACACCTTCGGCATCGCGGTCATCCTGCCGGTAGTCGGCACGATCGTGCTGGACGGGCCCGCGTCGCTCTCACCGGCCGGCTGGTCGGTGAAGGCGTGGTGGCTGCTCATCCTCATCGTGCTCATTCCGACCTTTGCCGCCATTACTCTGTACCTGGAGGGCATTCAGAAGCTTGGCCCTTCGCAGGCGGCCGTCGTCTCGACCTTCGAGCCGCTCTTCACGATCGCGCTTGCTGCTTGGTTGCTTGGCGAGCGTCTGACTCCGCTGCAGTTCGTGGGAGCCGGCTTCGTCTTTGCGGGCGTGGTCGCCGCCGAGCTCGGTGAGCGCTTCGCACAGCAGCCAGCGCCGTCTTAGGGGACTGCGATGCCCGACCACTACCGAACACTACAGGTCACGCGCGACGCCGAGCCCGAGGTCGTGGAGCGCGCCTACAAGGCGCTCGTGCGCAAGTACCATCCCGACCGTCGTCCGGCCGAGGATCACCAGCGCGCGACGGCCGACATGCAGCGCATCAACGCCGCCTACGAGGTGCTGTCCGACCCCGGACGCCGGCGCGCCTACGACGCCACGCTGCCGAAGGCACACGAGGGAGAGTCAGCGTGGGAGGTCTTCATGGACCGGGGACTCGTGGGGATGTTCGTCGACTGGTGGCGCGAACTCGACTGAGAAAGACCTGGTTCGGCTAGCGGCGCTTGGAGAGCGCGCGGGCCACAAGCGGCACCGACAGCCCGATGACCTGCGGCGGACACAGCTCCTGGCAGCAGTAGCAGCGGATGCACTTGGCGCGGTCGAACTGCGGGCCATCTTCAGTCACTACGATCGCATCGACCGGGCACACGTCTTGGCAGGTCTTGCAGCGAGTGCAGCCGGGCTTGTTCTCCAGCACCGGCTTGGCGGTCAGCCAAGAGCGCAGCCGGTTCCCCAGCCACGGCGGCATCTTGCGGGACAGGTCCACCGCGGGGAGTTCGAAGCTGTCGGGCGCAAGATCGCGCCAGTCGGCACCGGCGATCTCAACGGCATCGACATCGTCTGTGCACATACCGCGCTTCGCGGCCATCTTCACCGTGTAGACCTCGTCTGGCGCCAGGCCGGCCATCGATGATGCGACCAGGTCCAGCGCACATGCGTCCGCCGAAGCGATGAGCGCGCCAACGGCCTTCGGCTTGCCCCCGGCGGGACCCTCACCCTCCATGCCGACGACTGCATCCATTACAGAAAGCGCTGGTTTGCAGGCGAGCATGAGGTCGAGAAGCATGTCGGCGAAGTCGTCACGCTCCGGCACCTTGATGTGGTACTGCGCCTTCTCAAGGCCCGGTATGCAGCCGAAGAGGTTCTTCACCGCGCCCGTGAACATCATGAAGCCGTGCGTCTTGAACTTCGGCACGCAGATGAGCACGTCTGTCTCGACGACGGCGCGTCCCAAGCTGAAGGAGCCGTAGAGGGTTGCGTCAGGAGCGGGCACGCGCAGGACGTCATCGTCGAAGAGCACCAGCTCCACGTTCTCTTCGGCGCAGACACTGCCGATACCGCTGTCCGCCCACACCCGCTTCACCATGCCGACACTGTTCGGGCCGCCGGGACTGTCACCCACTGTGGGTATGCCCCCACAGGCCCTCACTTCGCGGATAAGGGCGCGTACGACCTCCGGGTGGGTGGTGACCGCCCTTTCAGGCAGCGCGCGCGACAGCAGGTTCACCTTGAGCAGTACGCGCTGCCCGGGAGACACGAAGGCCGACATACCGCCCAGCGGCTCGAGCACTTCGGCAAGCGAAGAGGCAACGAGTGCGGGGGAGTAGTCGGCGCAGCGTGAAAGCGAGACTCTCGGCATAGGGCGAAGTGTAGCCCAAACGGCGTACTACTTGGCGGTCTGTTCCTGTTCAAGCAGCTTGTTGTTGACCGCGCGCATGATGGCCGGGTAGCTCACGGCGCCGTCGTAGACGGGCACGCCGTCGACGACGGTGACGGGGTAGAGCAGGCCGCGCTCGTCGATCTCAGTGATCAGCGCGGCGTACTGCTGCCGAACCGAGTCATCCTGCGTGTTGTAGTAGTGGACTTGGGCGTCGTCACCATAGCGGCGCTCAAGCTCGGTGCGGACGATGGCCGTGATCTCCTCCGGAGACCAGGACGGGCCTCATCCACCCGAGAAGCAGTCGGAGGCGGAGGGAACGTCGAAGACCTCGACGATGACGGGCTTAGGCATCAACTGCTCCTTCTATCCGATCCGGCACGCGCCACCCGCGCACACACGCACGCAGACAGCACAACCGGAGCACTTCTCTTCGATGACCGTGTACCCGTTCGCACCGGGGTAGGCACCGCCGTCGATCGGCACAATAGCGCCTGTCGGGCAGATTCGGCGAGACGGGCAACCGGGCGAGCGATCGCAGCGGGCGGTGTCGATAGTGACGACAGACATGATGCGGGAGTTCCTTCCTTTGACGAACCGAGCTCGCTGACTATACCCCAAGGGGTATATAACGTGCAAGTAATTGGCCGATACCCCTACCGTAGTGTCTTATCAAGGGTCGCGGTACGGAAGGGTGCCCGCGCGCGGCTGAAGCTGAGATCGCACCGTGTCCTGAAGGGTCGGTACGTGACTGCAAGCAACTGGTGGCAAGAGCGCGGTCGGCTGCGTTTCAACGCAGTCGGCATCGGCGTTGCCGCAGGCGTCGCGATGTGGGTCTTTGCGAGCCTGCTGACGACGCCGCGCAGTGTCGTTGCCTCGATCGTCCTCGCGACGTTGTTCGTAGGCATGGGTGCGGGTGCTGGTCTGGCCGTCGCATGGTTCGGTGACAGAATCGGCGAAGACGCCTGCGCGAGCGTCCTGGAGGACGCCGAGACCCGGCTTAGAATGCGCGCCCCGGCCGCCACCGGAGACGAACGTGCGCTCCAGCGCGCTGGCCGCATGTTCGATCTCGCGCGCGTGACCCTCGACGAATCACAGTCGCGCTCCGGCATGCTGCGAGCGCGGGCTTCTGAACTGTGCCATACCGCCGACGAGTCCGCAGGTGCTACGAAGCGGCAGGCCAACACGAACGAGCGGCTGAGGCGTGAGACCGAGATACTCGCGCACAATGCGGTCAACGTGCTGGAGAACGCCGGCCAGGCCTTTGAGGCGTCGGAGCGGGCCGGAGAAGACTCCCGCCGCGCCGTTCAGCTCATCGATGAAGCGTCGGTGACCCTTGCGAGCATCGGTCGCCACTCGAGTGATGCCGCCGACCGCGTTGAGCGATTCGGCTACGACGGCCAGCGCATTGGCGGAGTGCTCGAGATCATCGACGATATCGCCGAGCAGACGAAGATACTTGCACTGAACGCCTCGATTGAGGCGGTGCGCGCGGGCGACGCGGGCCGCGGATTCGCCGTTGTCGCTGAAGAGATCCGCAATCTCGCGGAGTCGGTGACCGAGTCGACCTCCGAAATCAGCCGCGTTGTCCACGAACTCCAGTCGGGCGCGGTCGCGCTGGTGGGGTCGACCGAGCGCATGCGCCTCATGGTTGATGAGTCGCGCGAGATCGTGATGCGCACCGCATCTCAGCTCGCCGAAGTCGCCGACACCTGTTCGACTGCCGCAACGGCAGCCGCCGAAACAGCGCATCTGTCGCGACTTCAGACCGGGGAAGTGGAGCAGCTGTCGGGTATCGCAGACGAGTTGCTCACGCTCTCCGACACGTCTTCGGCAGCTGCTGGGCGCTTGGAAACGGCCTTACTCGAGCTCTCAGACGTGGCAGGATGATCCATCTGCTCGTCGAACTCTCGGAGTGAGAAGGTTCGTTTCTGTTGTAGCGCCGTTCAGGTTCTTATATCTTTCATCTGATGGTGTGCAGGGCGAACACCGTCGTTTGACGATGCCTGGGCGATTCGAGCAGAGCAAGGAGAGATGAATATGGCGAAGATCTCCCTGGCCGGATTCAAGGATCCGGTCCGGCGGCCACGGTACATCATCTGGGCGCTAGTAGCGGTCCTGGTGATTGCCGGGGTCATGGTTCCCGTATTGGGGGTGACTTCGACTCGTTGGTTCTGCGCGGAGGCCTGCCACAAGGTTCAGGACGACACGATCATTGCCTATGAACACTCGTCCCACGCCAAAGTAAGCTGTATGGCTTGCCACATGCCGGTCAACGCGAACCCGGTCATCTTCATCCTGCACAAGGCTGAGGCCTTGGGTGAGCTGTACCTGACCGTTCGTGACGACTACGACCTCCCGCTCAACGGGGAGTCCGAGGTCGCGCTCACGATGACGGGCGACAAGTGCACCCAGTGTCACAGCATGGAGACCCGCAAGGTCACCCCGACTGAGGGCGTGAAGATCGATCACGCCGTTCATGCGGAGGTTAACGCGGCCTGTCCGGTCTGCCACAACCGTATCGCCCACACCGAGGACTTCAAGCTCACGCTTACGAATCCGAAGACCGGGCAGCCCAACACGAAGCACTTGGTCTTCACCTCGATGACCGCTTGCTTCCGTTGCCACGGTCTTGAGGACGGCGCAGCGGCTCCTGGTCGCTGTAGCGCGTGCCACCCCTCGAACTTCGAACTGAAGCCCGAGAATCACCGCGAGAAGGACTTCTACCCCAAGGGCCACGCCGAGATGGCGAAGGAGGCCAAGGAAGAGGCCGCCAAGGCTCTTGAGGCGAGCGCCGAGGGTGAAGAAGGCGCAGCCGAGAAGGAGCAGAGCCTTCTGGGTACCGAGAAGGCCTATGCCTCCGGTGGCGGAGAAGAGAAGCCCGTTGCTCGCGAAGAGGTCAAGGCGCTGCTCGAAGAGCAGAAGAAGAACCCTGGCGACGAGATGCACTCTATCGGCGGCGAGCTGCCGAAGGTCGAGTCGATCTACTACTGCGGCACATGCCACGTAGAGAAGCAGTTCTGCGACGGCTGCCACGGTATGGAGATGCCGCACCCCGCCGCCTTCAAGGAGCCGACTGCGACTGCCGATCCGGCGCAGGGCCACCCTGCAATGTCGAAGCAGTTCCCGAAGAAGTGCATCATGTGTCACGGCAAGAACGAGGAGTCGCACTTCTGCGACAACTGCCACCACGGCACCAAGGCCGGCGGCTACAAGTTCGTCGCGACCGAGCCGTGGACCGCGAAGCAGCACCCGAAGGCTGTTGCCGAGAAGGGCATCAAGACCTGTACTGCTGAGTGCCACGAAGCGAAGTTCTGCTCCGACTGCCACACCTCGAAGAAGGTCTTCCCGGCCTCCCACAAGCAGGCTGGCTGGATCAAGCCTGGTGCTCCTGGCGCCATGACCGTCTACGGCAAGACGCCGGCGAAGGTCAGCGGCAAGCACGCCGTCGAGGCTCAGAAGTCGATCGAGGCCTGCGATGTCTGCCACGCTGGCGGCGTCAACGGTGCCTTCTGCAAGAGCTGCCACAAGCTTGAGATGCCGCACCCGGCTGACTTCAAGACGAACCACGTGAGCAGCAAGAAGAACTCGAGCCAGTGCAAGAAGTGCCACCAGTTCAAGGAAGTCTGCAGCAACTGCCACCACATTGGTTCGTCGACCAGCAAGTCGTGGATCAGCATCCACGGTGGCTCGGTCAACAAGAATGGTGCTGCTGGCTGTGTGGAGAAGTGCCACACCAAGAACGACTGCGTGAAGTGCCACAACAAGCGCAACGTCGTTCCGGCGTCGCACAAGCAGTCCAAGTTCATCAGGGACTTCAGCAACAAGGACGCGAAGCACGTCCAGCTCTACAAGGACAATGGCGAGATCTGCACCTACTGCCACAAGGGCGAAGTTGCCGCACTGCCGAACGCCAAGTTCTGCAGCAGCTGCCACAAGCTCGAGATGCCGCACCCCGATGGCTTCGGAGCCAAGGGCGCCGGCAACGGTGGGGCGCACGCCAAGAGCTTTGCCGACAAGAAGCTGAGCAAGTCCACTTGCTCGAACTGCCACAAGACGGCGTTCTGTAACTCGTGCCACCACGAGGGCGCCCCGGCCGACAAGCCGTGGGTCCGCTACCACCCGAACGTCGTCAAGAAGAACGGCACCGATGGCTGCTTCGGCTGCCACAAGCCGACCTTCTGCGCGAACTGCCACGTCAACCTCGCCAAGAAGGGCCTGCTGAACTAGCAGAAGCCGACTGCGGAAGACGTAGTGGAGGCCCGGCCGGTAACACGGTCGGGCCTCCTCATTTGTTCTGGGCGCGTCAGCTCGGGTAATGCGAAAACAAAGTTGTAGCGTGCCGCTGTTCGGCGTGATAGCATTTCCCCTCGCCGGGATGTGGCTCAGCTTGGTAGAGCGCTCGGTTCGGGACCGAGAGGTCGTGGGTTCGAATCCCGCCATCCCGACCATTCGGCTGAAAGCGGCGGGTCGCTCAATGCGGCCCGCCGTTCTTCGTCCAAGGGGTGAGTGTGCTGCAGGCGCTGCTGCACTGGCTCGGCTACGGGCTTTGCCACCAACTTCCGGAGCGCTCCTACGTCGCCGGCGGTCTTCAAGCGCCCGTGTGCGCACGCGATACCGGCATCTACGTCGGGTTCACACTCGCCTTCGTGTTGATCGCTTTCTTTCACCGTGACAAGCCCCGGGGCTTCCCGCGTACCCACGTGTGGGTGGTGATGGGGCTCTTGGTCGCATTCATGGGCTGGGACGGCGTCTCGTCGTATGGCGGCTTCAGAGAGACCACCAACTGGCTGAGGCTTGCCAGTGGAATGGGCGTCGGCTTCGCTGTGGCGGCTGCCGTGACCCCGATGTTCAACGACGTCATGTGGAAGAGGGCCGCGCAGGTTCGCGTCCTGGACACTGCGTGGCGATTCTGGGTATGGCTGGCTGGTGTGCCGGTGAGCATTGCGCTCGTCGGGCTTGGTGGCCCCTTGCTTGGCGCCGCATTCCCGGTCCTGATCGCGCTGTCGGTGCTTGCCACGTTAGCCGCCATCAACGCCGTGATGGTCGGCATGCTGCCCTGGTTCGACCGGAAGGCCGAACGCGCACGTGACCTCATCGCGCCCGGGCTCGTGGCGTTGGCCATGGCACTTGCTGAGATCGCGGCAGCGGGTGGAGTCCGGCTCATGCTCGAGGCGCTCGCGAGGCGGCTCGCGAGCTGACGCCCGCAATAGATGTCAGAGCCGTCACCTACCTTCGCTGTGGAAGCAGGCAGTGAAGGAGGCCGACTGTGCAGAACAACACCCGCAACACGCTTGAGAGAACCCTTGCCCAGCTGCGTAGGCGCAGCCTCGAGGCTGGCGAGGTGCCGGCCGACGTGGTGAGTTGTGCGGTGGCCGCCACACGCTGCGCACTGCGCGAGGCTCCTGCGCTCGGACTGGAGAGGCGCGCGGAGTCCTACTACCGCGGTGTGATCCGTCGCAAGCTGGTGCGCCGCGGTGGTGACAGCACGCACGCCGCTCGCCTTGTGGTCGACAGCGTGGTCGAGGATCTCATTCGATCGGGGAGAAGCACGACTGATGCATGGGACGAGGTTTCGCGCGGTTGGGCGCACCTGCTGACGCCAGAGCTCTCGCGTGAGTTCCACGACCGGCTGTGCGCATAAGAATCTCGCCGGGCTCTAGTCCTAGCGGTTGCCCATCAGCAGGATCTTGCCGTTTCGGTCCAGCACCCATACGCGTTTGTCCTCGAGCGTGCCCTTCTTGGGTCCGATCGCTTCGATGACGATGATGGCGGGCACGCTGTCCACTTCGGCAAGTTCCACGTAGAAGGGCACACCGCGTGAGTTGTTCGGGAGGCTCTTGGTGATGACCGCCGCGACGTCGGCCTTGTCGCCACCCTGGCGCCTGAGGGCAGCCAGCGCGTCGGTCCGCAACTTGTCGGCCTCACCCACGGGACGCCCCGCAACTGCACCGGCGTTGATGTCGATCGGAAGCTCGAGCGCGGCGTCTGCCGAGTAGCTCTTGCCTTCGTCTACGAAGCGCGGCGCGTTGTTGGCACAGCCAGATAGGAGAAGGAGGGCAACGACCGCAACAAGCGAAGCGAGCCAGACGGACTGCCTTTTCACGCAAGAACCTCCACGCGCTCGGGTACTACCATACTAGTCGATGGCGTGTGCCCCCGATGTGACCACTTCGAGAGGAATGCTTCGTGCAGTCCATCATCAGCTTTGTCTCTGACTTCGGGCTTGAAGACACGTGGGTCGGCGTCTGCCATGCGGTGATTCATCGGGCCTGTCCACAGGCGTACGTCGTGGACCTGGGGCACCAGATACCGCCGTTCGACATCCGCAAGGGAGCGGCGACCGCGGCCGCCGGTGTCTACCAGCTGCCGGATGCGATACACCTCGTCGTTGTCGACCCAGGCGTGGGTGGCGGGCGTGCCGACCTGTGCATCATCTGCGAGCAGGGGACGAGGCTTGTAGGCCCCGACAACGGAGTGCTACTTCCGGCGGCGTGGCGTGGTGGCGGGATTCGACAGGCCATACGCATCGACCCGGGCAAGATCGACTTTCGGGGCCCTCTCGCAACGTTTCACGCTCGCGACGTCCTCGCGCCGGCCGCGGCGGCTCTCGCCTGTGGCGTCAATCCGCTGGCGCTCGGGGTTGAGGTCGACGCCAACGAGCTGGTGGCGGCGCCCTTCGGGCGATGCGAACTCGAAGGCGACTACGTCGTTGGCGAGGTGCTCGAGGCCGACAGATTCGGCTCGCTGCGCTTCAACATACCCGCGGAGGACCTTGAATCACTCGGGCTGGCGGGCGAGCGGCTTGAAGTCACCTTGGGCCACAACACGCTTGTGGTGCCGCTCGCGACGACCTTCGCCGATGTCTCTGAAGGAGAAGCAGTTGCGCTCGTTGACTCGTCGGGCTGGCTCACGCTGGCGGTGAACTTCGGCGATGCAGCCGATCGCTTCGGAGTCGAGCCCGGCACCAGGGTGCGCGTTCGTCGCGCCTGATCGATGTCAGACCCCCCTTCTAGACTCGGGCCATCACCGAGAGAAGAGGGTCGACATGAAGGCACGCTTTATCAACGAACTCACCGAAGGGTGCCGCGTCGACTCGACCTTCGTGCTCAGGAGTCGTGAGATGCGCGCCGCCCGCAACGGGGACGCCTACCTCTCGCTGGAGTTGGGTGACCGCACCGGCTCCATCCCGGGTGTCATGTTTCGCCCCGGCGCCGATGCCGGCGGAGTACCAGCCGGCGGAGCGGTCCGTGTACGGGGCACCGTCACCGTGTATCGCGGTATTCGCCGAGTCTCAGTCGAGCATCTGGAGCCGACGGCGGAGTGGAGCGTCGAGGATCTGGTCGGCTCGGGTGTTCGGGACAGAAACGAGCTCGTCGCCGAGCTGCGACAGCTGGTGCGCAAGGTCAAGGATCCGGGACTTCGGCGGCTGCTCCGCACCGTCTTCGGCGACAAAGCATTCTTCGAGTCGTTCGTCATGTGCCCGGCGTCGCAGGGCTATCACCATGCCTACATCGGCGGGCTGCTCGAGCACACGGTCTCGGTTGCTTCGCTGTGCGTGGATGCGGCGGATCGCTACGACGGCATCGACGCCGATGTCTTGGTTGCGGCAGCGCTTCTGCACGATATCGGCAAGGTCGACGAGCTCACGTTCAGCACCGGGATCGCCTATTCGGACTCAGGGCGGCTGATGGGGCACGTAGTCAGCGGCGCTATGCGCCTTCGCGACGCCTCTGCGCGTGTTGATCTCGATGCCGACGTGCTACTGCGTCTCGAACATGCGGTGATCTCTCACCATGGCGAGCTCGAGTGGGGCTCGCCGAAGCGGCCCTCGACCTTCGAGGCGTTGCTCTTGCACCACATCGACAACCTCGACGCGAAGGCCGCCGGTTTCGCGGCGCTGTTGAGTGGCGCGACCATCATCGAGGAGAACTGGACCGACGCGGCGAACCTCTTCCGGCGGCCGCTGTACGCGCCCAAGCCGGTCGACGACGACCGTCCGACCAGGCCGACGGAGGACGATGCCCACTTTCGGCTCTCCGCATAGGGCGAATGGGTAGGGATGCACTAGAATCTACAGGCACCCGCCCAACCAGCGTGAGGCCCGCGTAAGCGTGGCGTCAAAGGAGGATTCGATGAGCGACTTCCCGACCGCCGAGATCGGTGTCTTCGGCGGCAGCGGCTTCTATGAACTGCTCGACAACCCCAAGGAGCACCGCGTCTCGACGCCCTTCGGTGCACCCTCGTCACCGGTCATGGTCGGCGAGATCGGCGGGCGCACCGTGGCGTTCCTTCCGCGGCACGGCAAAGAGCACAACCTGCCGCCACACATGATCAACTTCCGTGCGAACCTGTGGGCGATGAAGGAGCTCGGGGTCCAGCGCATCATCGGCCCCAACGCATGCGGCTCGCTCCAGAAGCACGTCGAGCCGGGCCACTTTGTCATCTGCGACCAGTTCGTAGACCGGACGTGGGGCCGCAAGGACACGTTCTACGACGGTCCCATCACGACCCACGTGTCGTCGGCGGATCCGTACTGCCCCGACATGCGCAAGGTTGCGATCGAGTGTGCCTCGCAGGTTGGAGTCACCGCTCACCCCACCGGTACGGTAGTCGTCATCCAGGGCCCGCGATTCTCGACACGTGCGGAGTCGCGCTGGTTCGCCTCGCAGGGTTGGGAGGTCATCAACATGACCCAGTACCCCGAGTGCTACCTCGCCCGTGAGCTGGAGATGTGCTACTGCAACATCTCGCTGATCACCGATTACGACGCTGGCATGGAAGACGTCCCGCCGGTAACCAACGACGAGGTCGTCCGTGTATTCAACGAGAACAACAGCAAGGTCAAGGACCTCATCTACAGGATGATTCCGGCGCTGCCCGCCGAGCGCCCTTGCGTGTGTGCCACCGCTCTCAGCGGAGCTGCTTTCTAGCGCAGGATTAGTCGTCCCACGACGGGGGTAGCCGGAGATGTTCGACGTTCCGTCCATACGGCTCGGAAAGATCTTCGGCATCCCCGTCGAGGTCGACTTGAGCTGGCTCGTGATCTTTGGGTTGGTGACCTTCTCGCTCGGTTCGAGCTACTTCCCGCGCATCCCGGGCGCCACTGGCGCCCCGGCCGTGCTGCACTACGTGGTGGGGGCTGTCACCTCGCTGCTCTTCTTCGCCTCGATACTCGCTCACGAGTTGTGTCACTCGCTTGTGGCGCGCGCGGAAGGCGGTCACGTGGAGAGGATCACGCTCTTCATCTTCGGCGGCGTCGCGCAGATCGACGAAGAGCCCAAGACGCCGGGACGAGAGTTCTTGATGGCCGCCGCTGGCCCGGCGATGAGCCTGGTGCTGGCAGCCGCTCTGTTCCTCGCCTACGCGGTCGCGACAGCACAGGGCGCGCCTTGGTTTGTCTCGGCACCTCTGCAGTACCTGTCGCTGATCAACATGTTCGTCGCCGTCTTCAACCTGCTCCCTGGATTCCCGCTCGATGGCGGTCGGGTCTTGAGGTCGATTCTATGGGGCATCACCGGCGATGCGATGAAGGCGACGCGCTGGGCGGTTCGCTCCGGCCAGTTCATCGGCTGGTCGATGGTCGTGCTGGCCGTCTACAGCGTCCTGCAGGGCAGCGCAGACCTCATCTGGTTCGGACTCGTCGGCTGGTTCATCGCCACACTCGCGAGTCAGGCCCTTCAGCAGCAGGTGGTCAAGTCGACGCTGGAAGGCGTGACAGCGCGCGACATCATGTCGTCGGAGCCTGAGTACGTTGAAGGCTCGTCGACGCTCGACGTGCTCGTCAACGAGCACTTCATCGGCCGCCGGCACTCCAGGTATCCCGTCTTCTACGACGGCGCGATCGTCGGGCTCATCACGCTGCCAGACGTGAAGAGGGTCGAGATGTCAGAGTGGCCCTTCGTCAAGACCATCGACGTGACCAACCGCGGGCTCGACGCTCTTGTGGTTAAGGCTGATACGCCGGTGGACACGGTGCTTGGGCGTCTTGCGGGGGACCGGCCGGGCGCGCTGCTCGTGGTGGACCAAGGGCGTCTCGTGGGAGTCATCACGCGCTCGGACGTCATCTCGAGGCTGGAAGAGGCACTGAGCTAGTCTCGACGCTGCGCCGCAGACCCATGGTGTGCCCTGAGCCTGTTCCGCATGCTCATCTGCCCCCGAAATCGTTGTTGATGTTTGTAACAACTGTTACGATGTTTGGGTTGTTGATCCGAATCGTCCGGTAGCGATTCGAGGGGCCGTCCTTTGCACTTGCCAGCTACAGACTCCCGCATCCCGCAAGGCGTCATCGAGCGGCTTCCCGCATACCTCAATGCGCTACTTCACCTGCGCGGAGAAGGCGACCAGACCGCATCTTCGGCGCGGCTCTCCGAACTCGCTGAAGTCAACGCCGCGCAGATTCGTCGTGACCTCGCGTACTTCGGCCAGTTCGGCAAGCGGGGAGTGGGCTACGACATCAGCATGTTGGTCGACAGGCTCCAGCGAATCCTTGGCTCAGACCACTCACACCGGCTCGCAATCGTGGGCGCAGGCAACCTTGGCACCGCTATCGCAAGGTATGACGGGCTGCGTTCTCGAGGCTTCGTGGTTGCGGCCCTTTTTGACAGCGACCCCCGCAAGATCGGTCAGCGCTTCGGCGACCTAATCGTTCGCGATATCGCGGAGCTAGAGCGAGTGGCGCGCGAGCAGAGCATCCGGTTCGGCGTGATTGCCGTTCCTCCCGAGGCGGCGCAAGCCGTAGCGGACCGGCTCTGCAAGGCGGGGATGCAAGTGATCTTGAACTACTCGTCAACGTACGTGACCGTCTCCGATGACGTGGTGCTTCACAACACGGATCCGGTGCGTGAACTGATGAACACGCTGTACTACCTGTCACGGACAGAGACCGTGGCAGGCGTATGACTTGGGTGCTACGCTAGCCCTCGGCGTTTCCACGGCCGCCCGGCATCGGCCGACACGAATTGATCGACACGGAGGTAAGGAACGAGATGAACCTGTTCGGACTTGGCCCCATGGAACTGGGCATCATCCTGGTGATCATCCTTCTGCTCTTCGGGCCCAAGCAGATCCCGAAGCTCAGCCGCATGTTCGGCAAGGCAGTCAAGGACGTGCGCGAGGGCTTCGACTCCGCCAACGATGAAGAGAAGGCCGCGAAGACAGAGGCTCTCTCCGACAACGATGCGGTCGCCAGCAGCGAGCCGACGAAGTCTGAGTCGAAGTCCGAGTAGCCTCATATCGACTCGCGCACGGCGCCAGAGGGGCTCCGCATAGCGGACCCGCGGTTGCCTTCGCGCTGGTATCAGCTTATTATCTCGTGGACATTTCGACGGGCCGCCCTCAATGGGCGGTCCGTGCGTTAGCGGCCATGCCTGCGGCCAGGGGGTCTAACGCGGGCAACTCGACAGGGAGTATCGATGCACAGAGAGATCGCGCTCACGCCAGAAGGCCAGGCGAAGCTCGAAGACGAACTCCGCCACCTCGAGACGGTTCGCCGTCGCGAAGTCGGCGAACGCATCAAGGAAGCCAAGGAGTTCGGCGACATCTCCGAGAACTCGGAGTACGACGACGCCAAGAACGAGCAGGCATGGGTCGAGAGCCGCATCATCGAGATCAACCAGATTCTCGCTAACGCGACGATCATCGACGCGCCCAAGAACACCACCAAGGTGACGCTCGGTGCTCACGTCGAGATCAAAGACGTCGAGACCGGTGATGTTCACGCCTACCAGGTCGTCGGCTCCGCCGAGGCCGACCCGGCGCACGACCGCATCAGCAACGAGTCGCCGGTCGGTCAGTCCATCATGGGCCACAAGAAGGGCGAGGTCGTTCAGGTCACCACCCCGCGCGGCGCCGTCATCGAGTACGAGATCGTCAAGATCTCGCGTTCCTGATGTCTGACGACGTCCGCGAGCCCCTCGAGTCTGAGGACGACCCGTTCGTCGTCCGGCGAGCGAAGCTCGACGCACTGCGCGCGGCTGGCGTCGAACCCTTCGTCAACGGTTTCGAGATCACCGCTCGCACTGCTGAGCTGCTGGAGCGTCACGCCGCTCTCGAGGCAGGTGCTGAGACCGACGACGTCGTCACCATCGCCGGCCGTCTCGTGGCCAAGCGCGATCAGGGCAAGATGGCCTTCCTCGTTCTGCGCGACGCCACCGGTGAGATACAGCTCTTCTGCCGGGTGAACGTCCTCGGCGACGAGGCGTTTTCGGCGGCCAAAGACCTCGACCTCGGTGACTGGGTCGGCGCGACCGGCACCGTCCTGCGCTCTCGTCGCGGCGAGCTATCGGTCCAGCCGACCGTGGTGACGCTGCTCTCGAAGTCGCTATCTCCGCTGCCCGAGAAGTTCCACGGGCTCACTGACCAAGAGACGCGCTATCGCCGCCGCTACGTGGACCTGATCGCGAACCCCGAGGTGCGCGGCGTCTTCGAGACGCGCTTCAAGATCATCGCCTCGATTCGGCGCTACATGGAGTCGCAGGGCTACCTCGAGGTCGAGACGCCGATGCTCCAGCCGATCCCGGGTGGCGCGACCGCGCGCCCGTTCGTGACGCACCACAACGCGCTCGATATGCCGCTCTACCTGCGTATCGCGCCCGAGCTCTACCTGAAGCGCCTGCTTGTGGGCGGCTTCGAGCGTGTTTACGAGATCAATCGCTCGTTCCGCAACGAGGGCATGTCGCCGCGGCACAACCCCGAGTTCACGATGCTCGAGGCCTATCAGGCCTTCGGCAATATGCAGACGATGCTGGAGCTGACCGAAGGCATCATCACGAACGCCGCACGCGAAGTGCTCGGCACGCTCGACTTCGACTACCAGGGCATGCAGGTCTCGCTCGAGTCGCCGTGGCGCCGAGCCACGATGGCTGAGCTCACCAGCGAAGCCGCCGGCGTCGAGGTAAGCGTCCACACTCCGCTCGACGAGCTGCGTGCGCTGTGCGACAAGCACGAGGTGCCGGTCGAGAAGTCGTGGGGCGCGGGCAAGCTGCTTACCGAGCTGTTCGAGAAGCTCGTGGAGCACACCCTCATCGAGCCGACCTTCGTGACCATGTATCCGGCGGAGACTTCGCCGCTTGCTCGCCGAAATGACGAGGACTCCGAGCTCACCGACCGCTTCGAACTCATCATCACAGGTCGCGAGTTCGCCAACGCCTTCTCTGAGCTCGTCGACCCGGTCGACCAGCGCGGCCGCTTCGAAAAGCAGGCCGCAGCCAAGGATGCCGGCGACGACGAAGCGATGTGGGTCGACGAAGACTACCTGCGCGCGCAGGAGTACGGCATGCCGCCCGCCGGCGGTCTGGGAATCGGCATCGACCGCCTGGTGATGCTGCTGACCGACTCGCCGTCCATCCGCGACGTGCTGCTCTTCCCGCACATGCGGCCTGAGGCCTAAGCGCACCTCCGCGTCTTCGCCCAGGTCGCGGCCCTTCGATTGCCCTCGCCATACCCACGCCAACTCGCCTTTGCGAACCCGCTGCTTGGCCTGTCGGGATGAATCGCCGTAAATCTAAGCGCATCAGACTTAGATGTGTGGCACTTTCCTTGCTTTGCCACACCTACTTGCCGCTGCGTGTCACGTTGCGCGGGTATACTTCCGATACGAATGAGAGATAGCTCGGTCGGTATCGTGGTCCGGCCGTTTGCCATAGGGAGGCGCTCATGTTCGAGCGATTCACGGAGAAGGCGCGTCGCGTAGTCGTCTACGCACAAGAAGAAGCGCGCATGCTCAACCAGAACTACATCGGGACCGAGCACCTGTTGCTCGGCCTCATCCGCGAGCAGGACGGCATCGCCGCTAAGGCACTAGAGTCGCTCAACATCTCGCTTGAGGACGTTCACGGGCAGGTCGAGGACCTCATCGGTCGCGGCACCTTCGTGCCCACCGGCCACATCCCGTTCACGCCGCGTGCGAAGAAGGTGCTGGAGCTGTCTTTGCGCGAGGCGCTGCAGCTCGGCCACAACTACATCGGCACCGAGCACATCCTGCTCGGCCTGATTCGCGAGGGCGAAGGCGTTGCCGCCCAGGTGCTGCTCAACCTTGGCGCGGACCTCGAGAAGGTTCGTTCGGCAGTGATTCAGCTGCTCTCCGGCCACTACAGCAAGCAGGCCGAAGGCGTGGACGAGCGCCGCGGCGGCAGTGGCGGGCAGTCGATGCTCGACGAGTTCGGCCGCAACCTGACGCGCCAGGCGCGCGATGGCAAGCTCGACCCGGTCATCGGCCGCGAGAATGAGATCGAGCGCGTGATGCAGATCCTCTCGCGCCGCACCAAGAACAACCCGGTTCTCATCGGTGAGCCCGGTGTGGGCAAGACCGCTGTTGCCGAAGGACTCGCGCAGCGCATCGCCGCCGACGAGGTTCCCGAGACGATCAAGGACAAGCACCTCTACACGCTCGATCTCGCAGCACTCGTCGCGGGCAGCAAGTACCGCGGCGAGTTCGAGGACCGCCTCAAGAAGGTCATGAAGGAGATCCGCGAGCGCGGCGACATCATCCTGTTCGTCGACGAGATGCACACGCTGGTTGGCGCGGGTGCCGCAGAAGGCGCGATCGATGCCGCGAGCATCATCAAGCCGGCGCTCGCCCGCGGCGAGCTGCAGACCATCGGCGCGACCACCCTCGACGAGTACCGCAAGTACGTCGAGAAGGACCCCGCGCTCGAGCGCCGCTTCCAGCCGATTCAGGTCGGCGAGCCGAGCGTCTCCGAGACGATTCAGATCCTGAAGGGCCTACGCGACCGCTACGAAGCGCATCACCGCGTGAGCATCACCGATTCGGCGATCGACGCTGCCGCCAACCTCGCGGACCGCTACATCTCCGACCGCTTCCTGCCGGATAAGGCGATCGACCTCATCGACGAGGCGGGCGCCAAGATGCGCATCCGCATGATGACTGCGCCCCCGGGCGTGAAAGAGGTCGAAGACCGCCTGCGCCAGGTGCGTGCCGAGAAAGAAGCATCCATCGAGGCCCAGGAGTTCGAGAAGGCAGCCTCGCTGCGAGACGTCGAGAAGCAGGTGCTCTCGGAGAAGCGCGCGATGGAAGAAGAGTGGATGAAGCCCGACAACCGCAGGGTCGTCGAGGTCACGGAGAAGGAGATCGCCGAAGTCGTCTCGATGTGGACCGGCGTACCGGTCACCGAGCTGACCGAGGAAGAGACCGCCAAGCTTCTGCGCATGGAGACGGTATTGCACGAGCGTCTCGTCGGCCAGGACGAGGCTGTCACGTCGGTATCCAAGGCCATCCGCCGTGCGCGTGCCGGCCTGAAGGACCCCCGCCGCCCGTCTGGCTCGTTCATCTTCCTCGGCCCGTCGGGCGTGGGTAAGACCGAACTTGCGAAGGCGCTTGCGGAGTTCCTCTTCGGCACTGAGGAGTCGCTCATCTCGCTCGACATGAGTGAGTACATGGAGAAGCACACCGTGTCGCGCCTGATCGGTTCGCCTCCGGGCTACGTAGGCTTCGACGAAGGCGGCCAGCTCACCGAGCTCGTCCGTCGCAAGCCGTACTCGGTCATCCTCTTCGACGAGATCGAGAAGGCTCACCCCGACGTCTTCAACATCTTGCTGCAGATTCTTGAGGAGGGCCGTCTGACCGACGCCCAGGGCCGCAAGGTCGACTTCAAGAACGCAATCATCATCATGACGAGCAACATAGGCGCTCGCGACATCGTCAAGACGACGTCGCTTGGATTCGCGCCCAAGTCGTCGGATGGCAAGATGGCCTACGACGACGTGAAGTCGCGCGTGACCGGTGAGCTCAAGACGCTCTTCCGCCCCGAGCTCCTCAACCGCGTCGACGAGGTCATCGTCTTCCACGACCTTTCGGCCGAAGAGATCGAGCAGATCGTCGATCTCATGATCGCGCGCACCCGTGACCAGCTCATGCTGCACGGCATGTCGATCAAGCTCACGCCGGAGGCGCGCACGATGCTGGCCAAGGAGGGCTTCGATCCCACACTCGGCGCGCGTCCGCTTCGCCGCGCGATCCAGCGCCTCGTGGAAGATCCGCTCTCTGAGCAGATCCTTTCGGCGCTGTGGAAGACCGGCGACGTGATCGAAGCGTATGTGGACGACGCGGGCGCCTTCGTGTTCCGCAAAGGCGAGGGCGTCGTCGCGGTACCCACCAGCGTCGATGAGCCTGCGCCTGAGGTAGAGGCGCCTGTGACTCCCGCTCGCCGCACGTCGCGCTCTCGCGGTAGCGGCGGCGAGACCGTCGGCGGAGCGTCGGGCGCCTAGGGGTGGCGGCGAAGTCACGGACCGTATGGAGGTGCCAGCAGTGCGGGGCGAGCGCGCCGCGCTGGATGGGTCGCTGCAGCGAATGCGGTGAGTTCGGCACCTATGTTGAAGAGATCACGCAGCCCGGACCCGGTGGGGGACGGGCTGCGCACCTTTCGGCCACCGCAGTGAAGCTCAGCGAGGTCGGCTCCGAGGATGTGCCGCGCGTCTCCACAGGCATCGGCGAGCTGGACCGCGTTCTTGGTGGCGGGCTCGTTCCGGGCTCGCTTGTGCTGCTCGGTGGCGAGCCGGGCATCGGCAAGTCCACCCTGCTGCTGCAGGCGGCCGACAGCCTTGCCTCGTCCGGCCTCGACGTGCTCTACGTCTGCGGCGAAGAGTCGCCCTCCCAGATCGGCCTGCGGGCACGCAGGCTGGGGGTGAACTCGGACCGCGTCTCGCTGCTGCCCGAGCTCAACATAGGGGCGGTCGAGCAGGCCGTTCGGCAGGAGAAGCCCGCGATTCTCGTCCTCGACTCGATTCAGACCGCGTTCGACTCAGACCTCGAGGGCGCGCCCGGCAGTGTGGGTCAGGTGCGCGCGTGCACAGCGCGCCTGATGCGTATCGCCAAGGATCTCAACGTCATCACGCTTATCGTCGGACACGTGACCAAAGAAGGCGCGATCGCCGGCCCCCGCGTGCTCGAGCACATGGTCGATGCCGTCCTGTACTTCGAGGGCGACCGCGATCACGCCTTCCGCATCGTGCGTTCCGTGAAGAACCGCTTCGGCTCCTCCTCTGAGCTCGGTATCTTCGAGATGACCGAGGCCGGTCTGTCGCCTGTCGAGTCGCCTTCGGCGGCCTTGCTTGCCGAAAGGACGGAGCCTGTTGCCGGCTCGGCAGTGATGGTCGCAGTGGAAGGCTCACGTCCGCTGCTCGTGGAGATTCAGGCGCTTGTCACGCCGAGCTACCTGCCCAGCCCGCGCAGGCTCTCCACCGGTCTGGACACCGCGCGTCTCCTGCAGGTGGTTGCGGTGCTCGAGCGCCGGGCCGGGCTATCGTTTGCCGGCCAGGACGTCTTGGTCTCAGTGGCGGGTGGGCTGCGCATCAGCGAGCCTGCGGCGGACCTGCCGCTCGCGCTTGCGCTGGCCTCTGCGATCACCGGGCGTCCGATGGCCCTCGACACCGCCGCTTTCGGCGAGGTCGGGCTGACTGGTCATGTGCGTCCCGTCCCGCAGATTGGGGTACGGATGAAGGAAGCCGAGCGGCTCGGGATGTCGTGCGTTCTCGGGGCGACGCCCTCCGGCTCGTTGGATCCGGGGCCGCTGTTCAAACCCGTCTCGACGGTTGCCGAGGCAGTGGAGCGGGCACTCTAGGTAGAATCGACACAGCACACAACCAACGAGGGGCACACACGCAGATGACAGAGGCAAAGCGGACACTCCACGAGATCATGTCGGCCGAACTCCGCAAGGTCGCGCCGGGTACATCCCTGCGCGAGGCGATCGACATGATTCTGTCTGCGCGTTCGGGTGCGCTCATCATCGTCGGCGATCTGGCCGAGGTAGGCCCGCTGTGCAACGGCGGATTCACGCTCGAAGTGCCCTTCACCGCGCAGCGCCTCTTCGAACTCTCGAAGATGGACGGCGCGATAGTGCTCGACGCAGAGGCCCATCACATCCTCAAGGCGAACGTGCACCTCGTTCCCGACTCGAATCTGCCCAGCGACGAGACGGGCATGCGCCACCGCACCGCTGAGCGCGTCTCCCGCCAGACCGATGCGCTGGTGATCGCGATCTCGCAGCGCCGAAGCGTGGTCAACCTCTACCTTCAAGGACGCCGAATCACCCTCGACGACATCGTCGTACTGCTGTCCAAGGCCAACCAGGCGATCCAGACGCTGCAGAACTACCGCCAGCGCCTCGACGAGATGCTCGAGCGGCTCACCCTGCTTGAGTTCCAGGACCTCGTGACGCTGGGCGACGTCGCCGAAGTGCTCGGGCGCTTCGAGATGATGCGTCGTGTCCTGCGCGAGGTATCGCTCTACACGATGCAGCTGGGCACGGAGGGCCGCCTCGTGCGCATGCAGTCCGACGAGCTCGCGGCCGGAGTGAGCGAGCAGTACACGCTCGTAGTGCGCGACTACGCTGATGACCCCGCGCCGCGCCACATCTCGGTGGTGCGCGAGCGGCTCGCCGACCTTCCTCACGACCGGCTTCTCGAGCCCGAATCGATCTCTCACGAGCTCGGGCTCACCATCTCAGAGCATGCCGAACAGCATCTGCGAGCGCGTGGCTTCCGGGCCCTCGGGCAGATTCCGATGCTTCCCGGCAGCGTGGTCACGCGCATCGTCGACCGCTTCGGCAACCTTGGCGATATCTCGCGATCCACGGTGGAGGAGCTCGACGCTGTCGACGGGGTCGGCGACCGTCGGGCACGGGCGATTCACGCCGGCCTGGCGCGAGTGAAAGCGCACGTTTCCGTCTAACGCCAACATCGGCGAATGCCGATAGACTTGTGGAGGCGCCCGAAGGGCGCGAAAGGAGGTGGGGGCCGCCGCGGTCGATGTCAGCTACTGACCGCATGTGCCGTTGACATGATCCTCGCACTCACCCGGTTTGTCCTCGTTCTTGGGGGACTCGTGGGCGGGTGGCTAGCAACACGACTGGTCGACTGGCAGTCACAGCTCGGTCTTGCTCCCAGCTACGTCATCTTTCTATTCGTCATTCTTGGAGCAGCGATCGGGTATGTCGCCGGTGGAATCATCGGGCGCGAGCTCACCGCCATGGTCACCCGAGTACAGACATGGGCCGCCGAACTCTCTGGAGCCGACCTGCTTCTTGGCACGGTCGGTCTCGTCGTCGGCCTGCTCATAGCCTTCTTGGCTTCTCAGCCTCTACGTCTGCTGCAGCCGCAGACGCTAGCTCTGGGCGTCTCGATCCTGCTCTTCGCCGTAGCGGGCTATCTCGGCGTGGTCGCCGCTCTCACGCGCCGGCGCGAGTTCGTCTCGCACTTCCCGGCGCTGGCACCCGTCGAGCTCAGACCCGCCGAAGAGCTGCTGACCGTGCTCGACACCAGCACCATCATCGATGGCCGCTTCGTCGACCTGCGCAAGCTCGGCGTCTTGCACGGCAAGCTCCGTGTCCCACGGTTCGTGCTCGCGGAGTTGCACACCCTTTCCGATTCGGCAGATGACACGCGCAGGGCGCGCGGTCGCCGTGGCCTCGACCTGCTGGCCACCCTGCCCGACCACGACGCGATCGAAGTGCTCGAGGTCGACTACCCGGAACTGGCGGGCGTCGACGACAAACTCATGCGCGTGGCGGTCGATACGGGTGCCACGGTCGCGACCGTCGACTTCAACCTCACCAAGGTGGCGCGCGTGCGCGGCATCGACGTTCTCAACCTCAACGAGATCGCCGAAGCACTGCGGCCCAACTTCCTGCCGGGCGACACGATTCACCTCAAGATCGCTCGCCAAGGCAAGGAGCAGGGACAGGGTGTAGGCTACCTCGAAGACGGTACGATGGTGGTCGTGGCCGATGGCCGCGAGCACGTCGGAGAGGAGAGCAGCGTCGAGGTGACCTCGGTGCTGCAGACGTCGGCCGGCCGCATGATCTTCGCGAAGCTGGAGGCGTCGCCGGACTAACGAAGGAGTCCGATGCATCGGACGGGCGAGGTCTGCGCGATCATTCTTGCGGGCGGCAGCGGGGAGCGGTTCGGACGCACTGGCGGCAAGCAGCTCGCCGTGGCGTCTGGCCGTCCGATTCTGTCGTGGACGCTTGAAGCATTCGACCGTTGCGAGGCAGTGGACTCGATCGTCTTGGTGTGTCCGGGCGACCGGCAGACCGAGTACGCCGAAGCGGCGCTCGAAGGACTCGACCTCAAGACGCCAATCGCCTACGCCACCTCCGGCTCGACGCGCCAAGCATCGATGGCATCGGGGCTCGAGCTAGTGCCCGAGCGCACTTCGATCGTTGCCGTCCACGACGGTGCTCGACCGCTGATCGCGCCCGAAACCGTTGTGCGAGCCATCGCTCTCTTTGATGACGAGGCCGTGGACGGTGTTGTGGTGGGTCATCCGTCCTATGACACGCTCAAGATGGTCGACGGGACACGCGTGATCGAGACGCCCGACCGTTCTCGCTTCTGGCAGGCACAGACGCCGCAGATCTTTCGGCGGACCGTGCTCGAAGGCGCGCTAGCGAAGGCGACCGCTGATGGCTATCTGGGCACCGATGACTCGGCGATCGTCGAGCACGCGGGCGGACGAGTCGTGATGTTTGACGCCCCGCGCGAGAACATCAAAGTCACCGTCGCCGAGGACATCGCATACGTTGAGGCAGCGCTGCGCTGCCGTTCAGAGGAGAGATGATGAGGATCGGGCTCGGCTACGACGTGCACGCGTTCGCCGACGGCCGCCGGCTGGTACTGGGCGGCGTTGAGATCCCACACGAGCGCGGGCTGCTTGGCCACTCCGATGCGGACGTGCTCGCGCACGCCCTGATGGACGCGATCGTGGGTGCGATGCGCGAGGGCGACATCGGGCGGCTGTTTCCCGACACAGATCCGGCCTACGCGGGCGCGGACTCCATGGAGCTGCTCAGCCGCGTAGGCGAACTCGCGCGCCAGCGCGGCTTCGAGTTTGTGGACGCCGACTGCGTGCTCGTCTGCGAGCGGCCGAAGATCTCACCGCACCGTGAGCGGATGCGTGCGCGGCTTGCCGAAGCACTTGGTGTCGACGTCGAGTCGGTCGGCGTGAAGGCGACCACTACAGAGGGGCTTGGCTTCGAGGGGCGCGAGGAGGGCATCGCCGCCCAAGCCGTCGTGCTCCTTCGGCAGGTCTGACGCCTCTGTCCTGCTAGAATCGTGTCGCGCCCCCTGCGGGCGCGCCGCATCCGCCGTCTCCGAGGTCAGGCCACCGATGTTCAGCCGCATGCGCGATGACATACGCGCCGTCAAAGAGCGCGACCCGGCAGCGACCTCGACCGCGAGTGTCCTGTTCAACTACCCGGGCCTGCATGCTCTGTGGTGGCATCGCGTGAACCACTGGCTGTGGCAGCACGGCCGGCATGGCCTCTCGCGCTTCTTGTCGCAGGCCACGCGCTGGTTCACCGGCATCGAAATCCACCCGGGCGCCACTATCGGCGACCGCTTCTTCATCGACCACGGCATGGGAGTGGTCATCGGCGAGACGACGATCATCGGCAACGACGTGACCCTCTACCAGGGCGTCACGCTGGGTGGTACCGGCAAGGAGACCGGCAAACGCCACCCGACGCTGGAGGACTGCGTCGTGGTCGGAGTCGGCGCCGCCGTACTGGGTAGCATCACAATCGGTCATGGCAGCAGGGTCGGTGGTGGCGCGGTCGTCATCGATGACGTGCCGCCGAACAGCACCGTTGTCGGCATCCCGGGCCGCGTGGTCGTCCGAGCCGGTGAGCGCGTCGACACGATCGACCTGCATCATGAGGACCTGCCCGACCCGGTCGTCGAGATGTTTCGGTGCCTCACGCGCCGCATCGACAAGATGGAGCGCCGGCTCTCTCGCGACGAGTCGCTTGCCGAAGAGCGTGGGGACGCGCCCTTTGCCGAAGCTGCGGTGCAAGCCGATGCCACGGCTGACCCTTCGGCGGCCTGCCCCGTGCCAGACGACGGGGAGCCAAGGCCGATCGAAGTGGAGTTCGACGGCTGGATATGGGAGATATAGACTCCACCCTTCGGTAGATTCAAGCACGAGGAGAGTGCATGCGCGTCTACAACACCCAGACCCGTAGCAAGCAGGACTTCGTCCCGCGCGAAGAGGGCAAGGTCTCGATCTACGTCTGCGGACCGACGGTCTACAACCACATCCACATCGGCAACGCACGCACCTTCCTCTCCTTCGACGTCATCCGCCGCTATCTCGAGTGGAAGGGCTTCGACGTCACCTTCATCCAGAACGTCACCGACGTCGACGACAAGATCATCAACCGCGCCAACGAAGAGGGTCGTCCGGCCGCCGAAGTGGCCGCGGACTACACCGAGGCATTCATCGCCGGCATGCGTGCGCTCGGAGTCGCCGATCCGACGGTGCGCCCGAAGGCGACCGAGAAGATCCCGCAGATGATCGAGCTCATCGAGCGCCTCATCTCCAGCGAGCACGCCTACGTCGTCGACGGCGACGTCTATTTCGCGGTTCGCAGCTTCCCCGAGTACGGCAAGCTATCTGGCCGCGACATCGACGAGATGCACTCCGGTGCACGCGTCGAGGTCGACGACCGCAAGCGCGACCCGCTCGACTTCGCGCTGTGGAAGTCGGCCAAGCCCGGTGAGCCGCACTGGACGAGCCCGTGGGGCGAGGGACGTCCTGGCTGGCACATCGAGTGTTCGGCGATGTCGGAAGAGGAGCTCGGCCTGCCCTTCGACATCCATGGTGGCGGTGCCGACCTGTGCTTCCCCCACCACGAGAACGAGCTCGCGCAGTCTGAGGCAGCCACCGGCAAGCAGTTCGTGAAGTACTGGCTGCACGGCGGCATGTTGCAGGTCAACGCCGAGAAGATGAGCAAGTCACTGGGCAACTTCCTGCTGCTCAAAGACGTGCTCGAGCGCTACCCGGCGCCGGTCATTCGCCTGCTCATGCTGCAGACGCACTACCGCAGCCCGCTCGACTTCTCCGACGCTCGCCTCGATGAGACCACGAGCGCCTACGAGCGCCTTGCCAACCTCGTGAAGAACCTGCGCTGGGCGCACACGCTCGTCGCCAAGGGCGAGGGCGCTCCCGCCGACGCGTGCAGCGGTCTCAAGCTCGACGTCATTACCGCACGCTCCAAGTTCGCTGCCGAAATGGACGACGACTTCAACACGGCCGGCGCACTCGCCGCCGTCTTCGAGCTCGCCAAGGCCGCCAACGTCTTTCTCTCCGACTTCCAGGTCGACATGTGCGAAGACGACAAGGTCGCGCTCTGCGAGGCCGAAGACACCGTCGTCGAGCTGCTGGGTGTGCTCGGTATCGAGATGACGCTGGAGGAGCGCTGCGACTACCCGGTCGAGGTCGTGGCGCTGGCCGCCAGCATCGCCGGCTATGACGGTGACGATCCGATCGCCGCCGTGGACGCGCTGCTCGAAGCGCGCAAGGACGCTCGCGCCGCCAAGGACTGGGCCGCCGCCGACGCCGTTCGCGATGGGCTCACCGGCCTTGGCTTCACCATCGAAGATACCCCGCAGGGCGCGCGCGTCGCCTACGACGGATAGCGCGATGCAACTCGAAGGAAAGCACGCGGTACTTGAGGCGCTCCGCGCCGCCATGCCGCTCCAGAGCATCCTGCTCCAAGAAGGCGCGGCGCCCGACAAGGCAATCGACGAGCTGCGCCGCCTCGCGCAGGCGGCCGGCGTCGCCGTGAGCACGGCACCCAAGCGCGAGCTGGACAAGGTCAGCGAGCGTGGTGCGCACCAGGGCGTCGTGGCGCAGGCCAAGCCCTTCGGCTTCTCGCCCATCGAGAAGATCGTGCGTGCCACCGAGGGCAAGACCGACGCGCTCATCATCGCGCTCGACCACGTGACCGACCCTGGCAATCTGGGCGCCATCGCCCGAACCGCCGAAGTGGTCGGGGCCTCGGCGCTACTCGTGCCGGCTCGCCGAAGCGCGGCGCTCACGCCCGCAGCATGGAAGTCCGCGGCCGGCGCGTTCGCGCACGTGCCTGTCGTGCGTGAAGCCAACCTCGTTCGTTCGCTCGAGATCTTCAAGGACGCCGGTTTCTGGGTCGCGGGGGCCTCAGAGCGCGCGACCCAGAGCGTGTGGGAAGCGCCCCTCGAAGGCCGCATTGTGCTGGTGATGGGCTCAGAAGGCGAGGGTCTCGCCCGGCTCACCCGTGAGAAGTGCGACTTCCTCGTGAGCCTGCCGCAAGCGGGTCGGGTGGGCTCCCTCAACGTGGCGCAGGCCACCACGGCGATCGCCTACGAGTGGCTGCGTCGCACGAAAGCGGCGGCGAGCGAGTAGCCATGAAGGTCCTGCTCGTCGACGGCTACAACGTCATCCGCTGCACGCCGCCCTACCGCCACATCGCCGAAGACGACCTCGAGTCGGCTCGTGAGGCGCTCGTTAACGACGTCGCCGCGTTTGCGCAAGGGGAGTGGGACGCCACAGTCGTCTTCGACGGGGGCAACAACCCCCACTCAGACGGGCTGCCTCACCGTATCGCGGGCATCACGGTCCGCTTCTCGCCCTATGGGCACACCGCAGACAGCGTGATCGAGGGGCTGGCGCGCTTGGCGCGCGAGCGAGGAGTGCGAACCGACGTCGTCACGAGCGACGCGCAGACCCAGTGGACGGTGCTCGGCGACAACGTGGCGCGCCGTTCGGCGAAGGAGTTCTCGCACGAACTGCGAATAGACGAAGCGGACTGGCGAGAGAGCAATCCCTCGGGAAGCTCCGCGTCTCGCATAGAAGACCGCATCGATCCGAATACTCGCGCGGTGCTTGAGCGGTGGGCGCGCGGAGAGTCCTGAATAGGGGTCGCGCAGCTCTCATTTGTTGCCGGCACTACGCTACCCAATTGCTGGAAATCTGCGCTTGACCGTTCACCGACAGAGGACTACGGTCGCAAAGCGGGCTTCGCTTCACTCTCGTTCGCGGCAACCCTGAGCGCCGCATAGAACGAGGCTGCAGTACAAGGGGGTGTTGCAGTGGGCGAGCGTATGCCCGCCACGCATCGCATGCCGGGCGATCGTGGCGGGGATGTGGCCTTAGTTATGGCCGCTCAAAAGGGGGACCAGCTTGCTTCATGCGAGTTGGTCAAGCGCTATCGCAGCCTTATTCGCTGCAAGGCGCGTTCGTACTACCTGGTCGGCGCTGATCGCGACGACATCATTCAAGAGGGCATGATCGGCCTGTACAAGGCCATCAGGGACTACGACCCTACTCGGCAGGCAAGCTTCCATTCCTTTGCTGAACTGTGCGTCACTCGCCAGATCATCACGGCAGTGAAGTCGTCTACGCGACGCAAGCACGCTCCGCTGAATGGATACGTTTCACTTTCGCGTTCGGCTACCACAGACGAAGATGGCGAGAGACTACTCTCCGACATCCTTGCGGCGCGCGAGGTCTGCGACCCTGCCGAGATCGTCATCGGCGCATGGGAGACGGACTTCATCCGCACCAACGTGGTAGATGCGTTGTCACCGTTCGAGACCGGTGTCCTGCGTCTCTACACGGCCGGCCGCTCCTATCAGGAGATCGCCGACCGTCTGGGCCGCCACACCAAGGCCGTCGACAACGCCCTGCAGCGCGTGAAGCGCAAGATGGAGACGCAGATTCAGCGCTGTCGCGCGCACTAGCGCCTCACCTGAAAGGAACGGCACGCGATTGGGGGGACGGGTTGATTCAACCCGCCGTTCGCGTGCCGTTCTTGATTGCCACGAGTGGGTTTGAGTGCTGGTATCATAGGCACGCTTTCGGCCGAGATTCGGCGCCGGACGTACTCGCTGGCGTGGCGCAATTGGCAGCGCAACTGATTTGTAATCAGTAGGTTGGGGGTTCGAGTCCCCCCGCCAGCTCCACAACAAAATGCAGCAGGGCCCCCGTCAAAGGCGAGGGCCCTGCTTCGTGTTCGGGCGGCGTCTGCCGGCGGCTCAGGCGCTACTCAGGCTGGTCGCCGGCCGCGCCTCGCGGATCGACGGGCTCTTGGCCTTCGGCCCAGAGCAACTCGAAGACTTCGACCGGCTCGGCGATGTTCTTCAACGCGAAGTCGCCATGAGAGTGCAGCTCGAACTGCTCTTTCGACGACCTCGCCACGCTCGCGCTCATAAAGACCTGTCCGCCGTCGGCGAGGTTCATCACGCGAGCTGCGAGGTTCAAGGCGGCCCCGATGAAGGGCCGGCCGTTCTTGTCGAGGACGACCTCTCCGTCGGCCAGGCCGATGCGTACAGACAGGTCGCGCTCGTCGTGGGTCACGTTGTGCTCGTCGAGTACGAGCTGCATCTCAGCGGCGGCGGCGACACCGGCGATGTTGCTGGAGAACGCGGCGACCAGCCCGTCGCCACCAGTCGACTTGCCGTGACCGCCATGCTTCTCGATGACTGGCAGGAGCAGGTCTCGGTGGCGCTGGATCGCCTTTGCGGTGATCATCGAGCCGTCCTCCTCGGTCATTCGGGAGAACGACTTCATGTCAGTGATCATCACGGTAGCAGTCACAGTGTGTTCGCTCGCGAGCCGTTCCTCAGCCGTGGCGATAAGGCTGAGCAGTTCGTCGACGTCGGCGTCTTCGGCAGCCATTCCTTTGCGCGGTGCCGCTTGAAGGACCTCGACGGGGAAGGCGCGGTCCCATACCCACGCGACGGCGGCCGCGAGCACAGCCGAAGTCACGGCCGCCATGGTTACGGACTTGATGTCTACCTGCGCTGCGAACAGGGGAGCGAGCACCACGATGGCCGCTCCGGGCAGGAGCGCTGCACCGGCGGGCGCGAGGAAGGCCAGCGCGGACTTACTCGAGCGAAGCCGATGCCCGATCACGCCGGCCAGAACTGCACAGCACGCCCAGACTATCGGCTGCGCGATCAGCAGTGCGACGTGCTCCGTCTTGCCGAAGCTCGTCAGCACTCCGGTGACTGTCTGCGATGACACGCTGCCGAACGTCTGAGAGATCCACCCGCCTGCGAACAGGCTCTCGGGCATCTTGGCCAGATGTAGCAGGTCTTCGACGCCACCGGTGACGGTAGCGCCGATGGCTGCTCTGCCTGCGACCACGCCGAAGAGCTCGACCATCGCTGCCGCGAGTGCGGCAGCGAGTGCGCCTTCGGCAGCGCCGAGGATGTAGCCCGCAAGTGCGGCGGCCGCCCACACGGGGCCGAACGCGGCTCCGGCCAGCGCCACCGCGATCACGAAGAACGGCTGGCCGCCGTTAGAGCCCACATAGCGGAGCAGGACGATTGCGAGGACGATGAAGGTGACGCCGACTACCGGCGAGGTGGCAAGCATCGGAAGCGCGAGCGCACCGACCGCCACGAGCACCCCGGCATCGACAGAGGCGAGCGAGAGTAGTCCAGCAACGAGCGCGAGCGCGGCGGCGCCCCAGGCGGGCGCGAAGTGCAGCCCCACCAGGCCCACGTCGGTGGCCAGCGCGATGAGTGCAGCGCGAAGCCAGCGCAGCAGGTTGTCGTTTCGGCGGCTCAGATTAATCGCCACGCGCTTCTCCTTGTGTCGGCATCTGCCTGCGATTCATTGTGAAGGATAGGCACCCGCCGTGTCTGCGCTAGACTAACAACCATCTCTAGCAGTCGCCGACGTGATGAGGGAGGACCGGAAGTGGCCCATGAAGCGTTTCTGACGAAGGTCCCGATCTTTTCGAGCTGCACTCCGGAAGAGATCGCGGCGATCGCCACCGCGGCCCAAGACGCGTTCTTCCAGCCGGGGCAGATAATCGTGACTCAGGGAACGCCTGGACAGGCGTTCTACATGATTCTCGACGGGCGCGTTGAGATTCTGCGCGACAGCAAGTCGCTCGGTGCGTTCGGCCCCGGGGACTTCTTCGGCGAGATGTCACTGCTCGACCAGGCTCCGCGCTCTGCTACGATTCGAGCCATCGATGCCACTCAGTGCTTGATGCTCTCCAGCTGGGACTTCCGGTCGCTTCTGGAGAAGCACCCGTCGATCGCGATCAAGCTGCTCGAAGTACTGAGCCGCCGCCTGAGGGTCGCGAACGAGCGCTTGGGGCGCTAGTCCCGTACCGAAACGTTTCCGCGTTCACCCACGAAAGTATGGGCACGCCCGGCACCGTGGCAGTCGTTGACACGCAGGGAGACGGTGTCGTACTATCCCCCTCGCTTTGCCGAGACGGCTTGTTTCGGCGTGCAACTTGAAAAGCGCACAGTAGCTCTTGTTTTTCGCAACTGGGGGTGTGCCCGAGTGGCTAAAGGGGACGGGCTGTAAACCCGTTGGCTACGCCTACCATGGTTCGAATCCATGCGCCCCCACCATCGCGAACCCGGCACGCGCTCGTGCGTGCTTGTATCATGCCCACATAGCTCAGTCGGCAGAGCACTTCCTTGGTAAGGAAGAGGTCACCGGTTCAAGTCCGGTTGTGGGCTCCACCTATTCACGAACATCCGTGATCTAAGCGGCCGGATGTCTCGAGGCGGTGTAGCTCAGTTGGTCAGAGCACTCGGTTCATACCCGAGTTGTCGCTGGTTCGAGTCCAGCCACCGCTACCACGGCACTACGCGTCGCGCATGCGGCGCTGCAAGAGGACAGTAGTTGTAGAGATGACACCTTCATAAGATGCAGGTGTGTGAGACGGGAAGACGGCGTGAAAGGCCGACTGATCGTCGATGAGGTCCCCGAAGGAGGAGACTGATGGCCAAGCAGAAGTTCGAGCGTACTAAGCCGCATGTCAACATCGGTACTATCGGCCACGTTGACCACGGTAAGACCACGCTCACCGCGGCGATCACGAAGCGCCAGGCCGACAAGGGCTTTGCGGACTTCACGCCGTTCGACCAGATTGACAAGGCTCCGGAAGAGCGCGAGCGCGGTATCACCATCGCTATCGCGCACGTTGAGTACGAGACGGAGACCCGTCACTACGCTCACGTTGACTGCCCGGGTCACGCCGACTACGTCAAGAACATGATCACCGGTGCTGCCCAGATGGACGGCGCGATTCTCGTTATCGCCGCCACCGACGGTCCGATGGCCCAGACCCGTGAGCACATCCTGCTCGCCCGTCAGGTCGGCGTTCCCTACATCGTCGTCTTCCTGAACAAGTGCGACATGGTCGACGATCCGGAGCTCATCGAGCTCGTCGAGATGGAAGTTCGCGAGCTGCTCTCCGAGTACGAGTTCCCGGGCGACGACACCCCGATCATCCAGGGTTCGGCTCTCAAGGCCCTCGAGGGCGACGAGGCATGGGTTGAGAAGATCGACGAGCTGATGGATGCCGTCGACTCCTACATCCCGATGCCCGAGCGTGACATCGACAAGCCGTTCCTGATGGCTGTCGAGGACGTCTTCACCATCACCGGTCGTGGCACCGTCGCCACCGGTCGTGTCGAGCGTGGCGTTGTCCACGTCGGCGACGAGGTAGAGATCGTCGGCATCCGTGACACCCAGAAGACGGTCGTCACCGGTGTCGAGATGTTCCGCAAGCTGCTGGACGAGGCCCAGGCCGGCGACAACATCGGTGTTCTGCTGCGTGGCGTGTCCCGCACCGACATCGAGCGTGGCCAGGTTCTCTGCAAGCCGGGCTCGATCACCCCGCACACCGAGTTCTCCGGCCAGGTCTACATCCTGACCAAGGACGAGGGTGGCCGCCACACGCCGTTCTTTGACGGCTATCGCCCGCAGTTCTACTTCCGTACCACCGACGTCACCGGCGTTGCGCACCTGCCGGAGGGCACCGAGATGGTCATGCCGGGCGACAACGTTGTTGTCCGCGGCGAGCTGATCAACCCGATCGCCATGGAGGAGGGCCTGCGCTTCGCTATCCGCGAGGGCGGCCGCACCGTTGGTTCGGGTCGTGTCATCGAGATCATCAAGTAGTTCGAGTTCCAAACAGTGCGAAAAGGCGGGGTCCGACGACTGCGTCGGGCCCCGTTTCGCCGCCTCCAAGCAGGCGGTCTGCGGTTTGACAGTGCTGAAAACAGGGTGCTACAGTACCCTACCGCGCCCACGCCACCTTTGGGATCAAGCGCGGTCTTTGAGGAGGACCCATGCGAACGCTGGTGACGCTGGCGTGCACAGAGTGCAAACGCCGTAACTACACCACCAACAAGAACAAGCAGAACAACCCTGAGCGCATCGAGTTCAAGAAGTACTGCAAGTGGTGCAAGACCCACACGGTGCACAAGGAAACCCGCTAGTACCGAGTGGCTTTGGCAAGGAAACAGGCCAGTAGCTCCAATTGGTAGAGCGCCGGTCTCCAAAACCGGATGTTGGGGGTTCGAGTCCCTCCTGGCCTGCCAGAATCTCTAGCCATCGCGCGCGCTGCGTCGCGATGTTTCACGAGGGGCGACGTCGCGAGTCGACGTATCGCCGGAACGAAACGGATGACACGACATGGCAACGAGTGCCGATAGCGTGAGCAAGCCTGCCAAGCAGGCAAAGCCCGCATCCAACAAGCCGAACGTCTTCGCGCGTCTCGGCCAGTACTTCAAAGACGTGCGCTCAGAGATGCGCCGCGTCGTTTGGCCGAACCGCCAGGAAGTGCTGAACTCCAGTGTTGTCGTCATCGTGACACTGCTCTTCTTCGTCGCGTTCACGCTGATCGTCGACTGGGGTGTCGTTGAGATGCTTCACCTCATCAGGCAGATCGGCGCCTAGCGATGGCCAAGCGCTGGTACGTCATTCATACGTACTCCGGGTACGAGAACAAGGTTCGCACGAACCTCCTGCACCGCATCGAGTCGATGGGCATGCAGGAGAAGATCTTCGACGTGCGCATCCCCACCGAGACCGTGACCGACATCAAGGAAGGCGGCCGTAGGGTCACCTCTGAGAAGAAGGTCTTCCCGGGCTATATCCTTGTTCAGATGGAGCTCGACGACGAGTCTTGGTACGTCGTGCGCAACACCCCTGGTGTCACCGGCTTCGTCGGTAGCCAGGGCAAGCCGGTCCCGCTCTCGCGTGATGAGTTCAACCGCATCACCAAGCGGACCGAAGCCGGCGCGAAGCAGAAGACCACGTCAGACTTTTCCGAGGGCCAGACCGTGAAGGTCACGTCCGGTCCGTTCGCGGAGTTCGACGGCGTGATCGCCGAGGTCAATCTCGACAAGTCGACCGTCAAGGTCATGGTCACGATCTTCGGTCGCGAGACTCCGGTTGAGCTGGAGTTCGGACAGGTTTCGCGCGTCTAAGAGTGCTAGCGGCCGGTACGCTGTGCCCCTTGTGGAGGGAGCTTCTCACGGCGACCGTAACGGATAGATGAGACGAATGACGCGGGTGCAGATCCTTGCAGCCGCAGTGAGAACAGGAACGAACAATGGCTAAGAAAGTCGTGGGCTTCATCAAGCTCCAGATCCCCGGTGGTCAGGCGAACCCGGCTCCGCCGGTCGGTCCTGCCCTGGGTCAGCACCAGGTCAACATCATGCAGTTCTGCCAGGCGTTCAACGCTGCGACTGCTGATAAGAACGGCACCATCATCCCGGTCGAGATCTCGGTCTATGAGGACCGCTCCTTCGACTTCATCATGAAGACCCCGCCGGCGGCCGTTCTGCTCAAGCAGACGCTGGGCATCGAGAGCGGCTCCGCTGCCCCGAACCGCACCAAGGTCGCGCAGGTGACGCAGGAGCAGCTCCGCCAGATCGCCGAGACCAAGATGCCGGACCTGAACGCGAACGACATCGAGGCCGCGAAGAAGATCATCGCCGGCACCGCCCGCTCCATGGGTGTCGAGGTCGTCGACTAGCTAGTCCGCACTGGAAGTAACGCTGCCGAAGAAATCGGCTGCGAGTGGGAGGGCGGTTCGATCCGCCCGCTAACGACCACAGGAGGAATGCAATGAGCAAGGCTGGAAAGCACCGCATCGAGGCCCTGAGCAAGGTCGAGCATGACCGCCTCTACACTCCGCTCGAGGCCATGACCCTGACCAAGGACGCTGCGACGGCGAAGTTCGACGAGACCGTCGAGGCCCACTTCCGCCTCGGAATCGACACCCGCCAGGCGGACCAGCAGGTCCGTGGCTCCGTGTCGCTGCCGCATGGTACCGGCAAAGACGTCCGTGTTGCCGTCTTCGCCGAGGGCGACAAGGCCCGCGAGGCCGAGGCTGCTGGCGCCGACTTCGTCGGTGGTGACGACCTCGTCGCCAAGATTCAGGCTGGCTGGTTCGACTTCGACGCCGCCGTTGCCACGCCGGACCAGATGGGGAAGGTGGGCAAGGTCGGTAAGCTCCTCGGCCCGCGTGGTCTGATGCCGAACCCCAAGCTCGGCACCGTCACCATGGACGTCACCCGCATCGTCGGCGAGCTCAAGGCCGGCCGCGTCGAGTACCGCGCCGACAAGTTCGGCATCTGCCATGTGCCGGTGGGACGCGTCTCGTTCACCCCGGTGCAGCTGGTGGAGAACTACGCAGCTCTGCTCGACGAGATCCTGCGCGCCAAGCCTTCGTCGTCCAAGGGCAAGTACATCAAGTCGATCACGGTGGCTTCTACGATGGGCCCCGGCATCAAGGTCGACTCTGGCATCACTCGCAACCTTCTCGAGGGCTAGTCTCTCGGGTTAGCGTGACGGCTGCTTGACAGCCGCCGGCGGAGCGTGCAGACTACGCCTCCGCGTTGACATACCAAATACGCGTACGATCCGCTGCCGAAGACAGCCGGTTCCCGAGGAGTGCTCGGGTGTAATGGGATGCGCTTCATCCCGCCCGCCGAGGTGGTCGCAAGAACCCGCAAGGGTTCGGCAAATGAGAATTTGCATCGCGGCCCTCGCTGCCTTCACTAGGCAACGGGGGCCGTGTTCATTTCGACGGGAATCCTCCCTTCGCAATTGGCACGGCCGACCTAAGCGCTCGACAGAGCAAGGCCGGGCGTGCGCGTGAAAAGGAAGGAGGGAAGTACATGCCGACTGTTCGCAAGGAAGAACTCGTGTCCGAGATCAAGGACCGGTTCAACGCCTCCGAGGCGGTTATCATGGCCGACTACCGTGGCCTGACCGTCAAGGAGATGCAGCAGCTCCGCACCGCTCTGCGCGGTGTGGGTGGAGAGGTCAAGATCTACAAGAACTCGCTGACCGAGATCGCGATCCGCGAGCTCGCGCTGCCGAACATGGACGCGTATCTTGCTGGCCCGACCGCCTTCATCTTCATCGATGAGGACCCGGTTGCTCCCGCCAAGGCACTGACCACGTTCCAGAAGCAGCACGCGGCACTTGAGCTCAAGGGCGGCCTTGTCCAGAACCAGGTCGTTGGAGCCGAGGGTGTGAAGGCCATCGCCGCACTCCCTTCGCGCGACGAGCTCATCGCCAAGCTGCTCGGTACTATGCAGAACCCGCTCACCGGTACGGTCCGCGTTCTCGCGGGTCCGGCCCGAGCGTTCGCGACGGTGCTCGATGCCATCGCCAAGCAGAAGGAAGCCGCATAAAGCGACTTCCGCACGAACCCCTGTGCGGCAGGCACGATGCCCTAGCCGCGTGACTAGAAGGAGAAGACAGAAATGGCTGTCAGCAAGGACGAGATCATCGAAGCTATTAAGCAGATGCCCGCTCTCGAGCTCTCCGAGCTCGTCAAGGAGCTCGAAGAGGTCTTCGGCGTTTCCGCCGCCGCCCCCATGATGATGGGTGCCGCCCCGGCCGCCGCTGAGGCTGTCGCCGAGGAAGAGAAGACCTCGTTCGACGTCGTCCTCGAGGGCTTCGGCGACAACAAGATCGCCGTCATCAAGGTCGTTCGCGAGCTCACCGGTCTGGGCCTGAAGGAGGCCAAGGACCTCGTCGAGGCCGCTCCCAAGGCCGTCCTCGAGGGCGTTGCCAAGGACAAGGCCGAAGAGGCCGAGGGCAAGCTCAAGGACGCCGGCGCCGCCGTCTCCGTCAAGTAGCTACGCCACACGGGCGTTTCGCTCGTGTCGTGAAGTGGGCCGGGACCCCAATTCGGGTGCCCGGCCCACTCACATGTGATTTGTTTGAAGCAGGCTCTTGACGCCCAGGCGGGTATTGACTAGCCTACTATTTTGCGACTATTGTCGGCCGCTCCATCCCTGAAGGAGGAAACGCCTGGTGCCCCGCGGAGAAGGAATCCCCGTTCTCAGCCCCGACCGGCGCGAGCGACGCAGCTTCGCCAAAATCCCTGAAGTACTCGACGTCCCGAATCTGATCGCCATTCAGAGAGACTCGTTCACGTGGTTCCTCGACGAGGGTCTGCGCGAGACATTCTCTGACATATCGCCCATCGAAGACTTCACCGGCACGCTTGCGGTGGAGTTTGGTGCGCATGAGTTTGGCGAGCCGAAGTACTCCGTTGAGGAGTGCAAAGAGAAGGACATGTCGTATCAGGCGCCGCTGTTCGTCGACGTCCGGTTCATCAACAAAGAGACGGGCGAAATCAAGGAACAGTCCGTGTTCATGGGCGACTTCCCGCTCATGACCGATCGCGGCACGTTCGTGATCAACGGAACCGAGCGCGTCGTCGTCTCGCAGCTTGTGCGCTCGCCCGGCGTCTACTACGCCGAGGAGCTCGACAAGACGAGCGACAAGATCATCTATACGGCTAAGGTCATCCCTGCCCGCGGCGCCTGGCTCGAACTCGAGACCGATCGCCGCGACATCGTGTCTGTCCGCGTCGACCGCAAGCGTAAGCAGCCGGCCACCGTGCTGCTCAAGGCGCTCGGCATCGCGGAGACCCGCGAGGAGATCCTCGAGATGTTCGGCAACTCGGAGTCGATCGAGCGCACGCTCGAGCGCGACTTCACCGAGACCCGCGAAGAGGCTCTGCTCGAGATCTACAAGCGTCTCCGTCCGGGCGAGCCGCCGACCGTTGAGTCGGCCCGTGCTCTGCTCGACGGCCTCTTCTTCAACCCGCAGCGCTACGACCTCGCGAAGGTCGGCCGCTACAAGGTCAACAAGAAGCTCGGTCTGTCGCTGCCCGACGAGCAGGCAACACTCACTCCTGAAGACATCAAGGCCGCCATCGCCTATCTCGTGAAACTGTGGGAAGGCACCGACGGCTTCCAGGTCGACGACATCGACCACTTCGGCAACCGCCGCATCCGCAGCGTCGGCGAGCTGATCCAGAACCAGTTCCGGATCGGTCTTGCCCGCATGGAGCGCGTCGTGCGTGAGCGCATGACGACTCAGGACGTCGACGAGATCACGCCGCAGTCGCTCATCAACATCCGACCGATCGTTGCCTCCATCAAGGAGTTCTTCGGCAGCTCTCAGCTGTCGCAGTTCATGGACCAGACGAACCCGGTCGCCGGCCTCACGCACAAGCGCCGCCTTTCGGCCCTCGGCCCTGGCGGTCTGTCGCGTGAGCGTGCGGGCTTCGAAGTCCGCGACGTGCACCCGAGCCACTACGGCCGCATGTGCCCGATCGAGACTCCTGAAGGTCCTAACATCGGCCTCATCGGCTCGATGGCGACCTTCGCTCGCATCAACCCGTACGGCTTCATCGAGTCGCCCTACCGCAAGGTAGTGGGCGGCAAGGTGACCACCGACATCGACTACCTCACCGCCGACGAGGAAGAGAAGCACGTCATCGCGCAGGCCAACGAGCCGTTCGACGCGAAGACGGGCAAGTTCCTCAACCCCAAGGTCCTGTGCCGCGTCAAGGGACAGGGTGCCAACGGCCAGTTCGGTGAGCCGGAAGAGCGTATCCCGGTCGAGGTCAGCTACATGGACGTCTCGCCGCGCCAGATGGTGTCGGTGGCGACCGCGCTGATCCCGTTCCTCGAGCACGACGACGCGAACCGCGCGCTCATGGGTTCGAACATGCAGCGCCAGGCTGTGCCGCTTCTGCGCGCATCCGCCCCGCTCGTCGGAACCGGTCTTGAGCACCGCGCCGCGAAGGACACCGGTGAGATCATCACCACCCGTCGCGCCGGCGTCGTCGAGGTCGTGGACTCTCAGTCCATCATCGTGCGTGCGTCTGAGGACGGCACACTCGATCACTATCGCCTGCCGAAGTTCCTGCGCTCGAACCAGGGCACCTGCATCAACCACCGTCCGCTCGTCGTCGAAGGCGAAACGGTCGCCGAGGGCCAGGTCCTCGCCGACGGTCCCTCGACAGAGTCGGGCGAACTCGCGCTGGGCCAGAACCTGCTGGTCGCGTTCATGCCGTGGGAGGGTTACAACTACGAGGACGCGATCATCATCTCCGAGCGCGTCGTCAAGGACGACCTGCTGACCTCGATCCACATCGAGGAGTACGAGGTCGAGGCTCGCGACACCAAGCTCGGACCTGAAGAGATCACTCGTGAGATCCCGAACGTGGGCGAGGATGTTCTCGCGAACCTCGACGAGGCGGGCATCATCCGCATCGGTGCCGAGGTCTTCCCGGGCGACGTGCTTGTGGGCAAGGTCACCCCGAAGGGCGAGACCGAGCTCACCGCCGAGGAGCGCCTCCTGCGCGCCATCTTCGGCGAGAAGGCTCGCGAAGTCCGCGACACCTCGCTGAAGGTACCGCACGGCGAGACCGGTCGTGTCATCTCAGTCCGCACCTTCAGCCGCGATGCTGGCGACGACCTGTCGCCGGGCGTTAACGAGCTGGTGCGCGTCTACGTTGCGCAGAAGCGCAAGATCAACGAAGGCGACAAGCTCGCCGGCCGCCACGGTAACAAGGGTGTCATCTCGAAGATCCTGCCGGTTGAGGACATGCCGTTCCTCGCCGACGGAACTCCGCTCGACATCATCTTGAACCCGCTGGGTGTGCCGTCACGTATGAACATCGGCCAGCTGCTCGAGACTCACCTCGGCTGGGCCGCTAAGGTCGGCTGGAATGACGATCCCAAGAGCAAGGCCGCGGTCGAAGGTCCGATCCACGTAGCGACGCCGGTGTTCGACGGTGCGCGCGAGGAGGAGATCTCCGACGTCATCCAGAAGGCGAACGTCAACGTCTACCGCAAGCAGGAAGCGCGCTTCGGCGGCAACGTCGTGGAAAGCTTCGTGCCAAAGCTCACCGAGCAGGGCAAGACGGTGCTCTTTGACGGCCGCACCGGTGAGCCGTTCCGCGAGCCGATCACCGTTGGCCAGATCTACATTCTGAAACTGCTGCACCTGGTCGACGACAAGATTCACGCCCGTTCGACCGGTCCGTACTCGCTCATCACCCAGCAGCCGCTCGGTGGTAAGGCGCAGTTCGGTGGCCAGCGCTTCGGCGAGATGGAGGTCTGGGCGCTGTACGCGTACGGTGCCGCCTACGTCCTGCAGGAGATCCTCACCATCAAGTCCGACGACATCCTCGGTCGCGTTAAGGCCTACGAGGCCATCGTCAAGGGCGAGAACATTCCTGAGCCGGGCATCCCCGAGTCCTTCAAGGTACTCGTGAAGGAGATGCAGTCTCTCTGCCTCGACGTCGAGATCATCGGCGAGTCGGGCGAGGAGATCGAGTTCAAGGAAGAAGAAGAGGACATCTTCAAGACCGCCGAAGAGTACGGTCTGGACCTTGGCACTGACGAGGGCGACGACGCCGAGATCGATTCGGTCGATGCCCTGGAGCAGCTGCTCGAGGCCGATGTCTCGGCGCTCGATGTCGCTGGCGAGTTCGGTTCCGACACCTCGTCGGAGGAGGAGTAACACGTGCTCGACGTCGATGTGAACAACTTTGATCGGCTCCGGATAGGCCTAGCCTCTTCCGAGCAGATCCGCCAGTGGTCTCGCGGTGAGGTAAAGAAGCCGGAGACCATCAACTACCGCACGCTCAAGCCTGAGAAGGACGGACTCTTCTGTGAGAAGATCTTCGGTCCGACGAAGGACTGGGAGTGCTACTGCGGCAAGTACAAGCGTGTGCGCTTCAAGGGCATCGTGTGCGAGCGCTGCGGTGTCGAGGTAACTCGCGCCAAGGTTCGCCGCGAGCGCATGGGCCACATCGAGCTTGCTGCGCCGGTCAGCCATATCTGGTACTTCAAGGGCGTTCCCTCGCGCATGGGCTACCTGCTCGATATCGCGCCGAAGGACCTCGAGAAGGTGCTGTACTTCGCATCCTCCATCATCACGTTCGTGAACGATGAGGACCGCGAGGCCGACATCGCCATGCTCAAGGAAGAGCTGACGGCCGACCACGAGCAGCTCGAAGCCGAGATGCGCGAGGAGATCACGGAGGTCGAGGCCGAGCGTGATCGCCTCATCGCGATCGCTCGTGGCGAGGCTGAGCCCGAAGAGGGCGACGAGATCGACGAGGAGACGCCGGTCGAAGACCGCGTCAAGAAGCTCACCAAGGACTCGGACCGCGAGCTCAAGGACATCGAAGAGGAGTACACGGACCGCAAGTCCCTGCTCTCCGACGCCTTCGACGCGTTCCAGAAGCTCTCGGTTAAGTCGCTCGTCTCCGACGAGACCCTCTACCGCGAGATGGTTTCGCGCTGGGGTTGGACGCCGGAGAAGGAGAAGCGCGGTCACGCGTGGTACTTCCGCGGTGGCATGGGTGCCGCCGCCATCAAGCACCTGCTCTCGCAGATCGACCTCGACGTGCTGGGCGAAGAGCTCCGCACCATGATCCGCGACGGCAAGGGCCAGAAGCGCCAGAAGGCCATCAAGCGCCTGAAGGTCGTCGACTCGTTCAAGAAGAGCCCGAACCGTCCCGAGTGGATGATCCTCGACGCCGTACCGGTCATTCCGCCGGACCTGCGTCCGATGGTCCAGCTCGACGGTGGCCGTTTCGCAACGAGCGACCTCAACGACCTGTACCGCCGCGTGATCAACCGCAACAACCGTCTCAAGCGTCTGCTCGACCTGGGCGCCCCTGAGATCATCGTCAACAACGAGAAGCGCATGCTGCAGGAGGCCGTCGACGCTCTGTTCGACAACGGCCGCCGTGGCCGCCCCGTCACCGGCCCGGGCAACCGTCCGCTGAAGTCGATCAGCGACATGCTCAAGGGCAAGCAGGGCCGCTTCCGCCAGAACCTGCTTGGCAAGCGCGTCGACTACTCCGGCCGTTCGGTAATCATCGTCGGCCCGGAGCTCAAGCTGCACCAGTGCGGCCTGCCGAAGTACATGGCGCTCGAGCTGTTCAAGCCGTTCGTCATGAAGCGCCTGGTCGACCTCGACCACGCGCAGAACATCAAGGCAGCCAAGCGCCTCGTCGACCGCCAGAAGGGCGTCGTTTGGGACGTGCTCGAGGAGGTCATCACCGACCACCCCGTGCTGCTCAACCGCGCACCTACCCTGCACCGACTGGGCATCCAGGCCTTCGAGCCCGTGCTCGTCGAGGGTAAGGCCATCCGCATCCACCCGCTCGTCTGTACCGCCTTCAACGCGGACTTCGACGGTGACCAGATGGCCGTGCACCTGCCGCTGTCGACCGAGGCTCAGGCCGAGGCCCGCACCCTGATGCTCTCCACCAACAACATCAAGAGCCCGGCCCATGGCCGACCGCTCACCACGCCGACCCAGGACATGGTCATCGGTCTGTACTATCTGACCGCCGATCGTCAGGGTATGCCCGGCGAGGGTCGCGCCTTCATGAGCACCGACGAGGCGCTGCTGTCCTACGACACCCGCACCGATCTTGACCTGCAGGCCAAGGTTCGCGTCCGCCTCTCCGAGGACATCGTTGAGGAGTACAAAGAGGACGGCGAGATCAAGCAGCGCGAGGTCAAGTCCGGCGAGCGCATCGAGACGACGGTCGGACGTATCACGTTCAACCGCTCGCTGCCTGCCGACTACCCGTTCATCAATCGCGAGATCGACAAGAAGGGTATTGGCCGCATCGTCGAGGACTGCTCGATTCGTTACTCGACCACGCAGATGGGCCAGATCCTCGACGAGATCAAGCGTCTGGGCTTCCACTACGCGACGCGTGCCGGCGTGACCGTTTCGGTCTACGACGCCACCGTGCCGGAGGCCAAGACCGCGATCCTCGCTGCTGCCGACGCTGAAGTCGACAAGATCGAAGGCCAGTTCGACCGCGGTCTCATCACCCGTGAAGAGCGCCACCGCCAGATCGTCGAGATCTGGACGCGCGCCAACGACGACGTGGGTGACGCGATGGCCGAGGGCTTCGACCGCTTCAACCCGGTCTACATGATGGCCTACTCGGGTGCGCGAGGTAACATCAAGCAGATTCGTCAGCTGGCCGGTATGCGAGGCCTCATGGCGAACCCGAAGGGCGACATCATCGACCGCCCGATCAAGGCGAACTTCCGTGAGGGCCTCACCGTTCTCGAGTACTTCATCTCGACGCACGGTGCCCGTAAGGGTCTCGCCGATACCGCTCTGCGTACGGCCGACTCTGGCTACCTCACCCGTCGTCTGGTCGACGTCGCGCAGGACGTCATCGTCCGCGAGAGCGACTGCGGAACCGAAGAAGGCGTGCCGTACCCCGTCCGCAAGGACGACGGCAACCTCGACCACAACCTTGTGGGCCGCTGCCTGCTTGAGTCGGCCGCCAACCCCAAGACCGGCGAGATCGTCATCGAGGCTGGTGGCTACGTCCGCAACGACGCCGACGTCGAGGCGCTTGCTGCCAACGGCATCGAGACCGTCATCGCGCGCACTGTTATGACCTGCCACGCCAAGCACGGCATCTGCCAGGCTTGCTACGGCTGGGACCTTGCGAGTGGTCGCCCCGTCGACATCGGCACCGCGGTGGGCATCATCGCCGCACAGTCGATCGGTGAGCCGGGCACTCAGCTCACGATGCGTACCTTCCACACCGGTGGCGTCGCGGGTGAGGACATCACCCACGGTCTGCCGCGTGTCACTGAGCTCTTCGAGGCACGTAAGCCGAAGGGCTTGGCCGTGCTCTCCGAGATCGCCGGTAAGCTGCGCATCGAGGATGCCGAGAAGACCCGCCACCTCGTGGTCACCGGTACCGAGGGCGAAGAAGCCGGTGTCGAGAAGAGCTACGCGGTCTCCCGCCGTACCCAGCTGATGCCGGGCGTTGCCGACGGTGCCACCGTCGACCTCGGCCAGCAGCTCACCAAGGGTTCGGTCAACCCGCACGACCTGCTCGCCCTCAAGGGCCCTGCTGAGACGCTGCGCTACATCGTCGAGCAGGTCCAGGACGTCTACCGTTCGCAGGGCGTCGACATCAACGACAAGCACATCGAAGTCATCGCGCGCCAGATGCTGCGCAAGGTGACCGTGCTCGAGCCGGGCGACACGACTATGCTTCCGGGCGCGCTCGTGGACCGCTTCGACTTCACCAAGCGCAACGAGGCGTCGATCGCCGAAGGCGGGGAGCCGGCCAACGGCCACCCCGTCCTGCTCGGCATCACCAAGGCCTCCCTGGCTACCGACTCGTTCCTTTCGGCGGCCTCCTTCCAGGAGACCACGCGCGTGCTTACCGACGCGGCTATCGCCGGCAAGGAAGACGAGCTCCTTGGCCTCAAGGAGAACGTCATCATCGGTAAGCTCATCCCGGCCGCAACCGGTATGAAGCGCTACCGCAACGTGAAGCTGACCTACAAGGGCCAGAACATCGAGCAGGCTCCGGCCGTCGAAGGCCCCCTGCCAGACTGGGCTCCTGAGGAGCTCAAGGAGATCGAAGCCCTGCTGCCGGTTCGTCCGGAGCCGCAGGTCGACGATGCCATCTTCGGCGAGTTCGACTTCGACGAGGCTGGCGACATCGATGTCTCCGCCTTTACTGGGGTGACCTTCGATCCCACGCTCGAAATCGGTGGCGGCTTCGCAGACGATGCAGTCGAGATCGAAGAGATCGCGGCTGCTCCTGCCGAGCAGGTCATCGGCGGCGATCTCGAGACGGTGACTCTCGCCGACATCGGCGTATCGCCGCGGTGGGTCAACAAGTTCGTCGAGGCTGGTGTGACGAGCGTGTCCGATCTCAAGGGCAAGAGCGAGAACGACCTGCTCGACCTGCCGGGTATCGGTCAGAAGGCCGTCGAAGAGGTCCGCTCGGGCCTCGAGATCCACGGTCTGAACGACGTGCTCGTCTAGTAACTCAAGGTGTGTTGAACGCCCCGCCGGGCACATGACGGCGGGGCGTTTCCTTCCCCGGAGGCCCCAAGAGGCGGGCAGGGGATAGATACGCCCGGGTGCGTGGCGTTTGACAGCCCTCGTGGGGCTTGGTATCGTGCCACTTTGTGACTTCAGGCTCGGAGTCGTGCGTCCACGCGCGTCCGAGTTTTAGAGAGTTCGAAACGATTGAAGGAGCGTATTAGGTTGCCTACCATCAACCAGCTGGTCCGCAAGGGCCGCAAGCAGGCGGCTGACAAGAGCAAGACGCCGGCGCTGAAGGGAAACCCCCAGAAGCGTGGCGTTTGCACGCGCGTCTACACCACGACGCCGAAGAAGCCGAACTCCGCACTGCGTAAGGTCGCCCGTGTTCGCCTGACCAACCAGATCGAGGTCACGGCCTACATCCCGGGTATCGGCCACAACCTCCAGGAGCACTCAATCGTGCTCGTGCGTGGCGGCCGTGTTAAGGACCTTCCCGGTGTGCGCTACAAGATCATCCGCGGCACGCTCGACACCGCTGCGGTGAACAATCGTGCCCAGGCTCGTTCGCGCTACGGCGCCAAGAAGCCGAAGTAAGACAAGCGCTTCGCGCTTGGCTTGCTTCGGCGCGTGGCATTCAGCAGACAGCGCATCGCGCTGCAGCTGATGCAACGCCCCAATGACTGAGGATTAGAGGAGATACGGAATGCCCAGACGTGCTGCTGCTGTTCGGCGTGAGGTTATGCCCGACGGCGTCTACAACAACCGTCTCGTCACGCAGCTGATCAACAAGGTGCTGCTGGACGGCAAGAAGTCGACCGCCGAGCGCATCGTGTACGGCGCGTTCGACCAGATCGAGCAGAAGACCCAGCAGGATCCGCTGTCCGTCTTCAAGAAGGCGATGGACAACGTCCGTCCGACCCTCGAGGTGCGCCCGAAGCGTGTCGGTGGCGCCACCTACCAGGTTCCGGTCGAGGTCAACTCCCGCCGGTCCACCACGCTTGCTATCCGCTGGATCGTCGGCTTCTCCCGCAAGCGCCGTGAGAAGACCATGACCGAGCGCCTTGCCGGCGAGATCCTCGATGCCGCTAACGGCACCGGCTCTTCTGTGAAGAAGCGCGAGGACCTGTACAAGATGGCCGAATCGAACCGTGCGTTCTCGCACTACCGCTGGTAAGCGGCCGGTTCGCTGATTACCGAGAGACTGAGGTCTGAGTAGCCTTATGGCCAAGCAGTATTCACTGGAGAAGACGCGCAACATCGGCATCATGGCTCACATCGACGCCGGTAAGACGACGACGACTGAGCGCATCCTCTTCTACACCGGTAAGACCCATAAGATCGGTGAGGTTCACGACGGCGCCGCCACCATGGACTGGATGGTCCAGGAGCAGGAGCGTGGCATCACCATCACCTCCGCGGCGACCACGTCGTTCTGGAAAGATCACCGTATCCAGATTATCGACACGCCCGGCCACGTGGACTTTACAGTCGAGGTCGAGCGCTCCCTGCGCGTTCTCGACGGCGCCTGCGCCGTATTCTGCGCCGTTGGTGGCGTTGAGCCGCAGTCTGAGACGGTCTGGCGTCAGGCGGACACCTATGGTGTTCCGCGTATCGCCTACATCAACAAGATGGACCGCTCGGGCGCCGACTTCTACAACGTCGTGCAGATGATGAAGGACCGTCTCGGTGCCCGTCCGGTGCCGATCCAGCTCCCCATCGGTGCCGAGGACACGTTCATCGGCATCATCGACCTCGTCGAGATGCACGCCATCTTCTTCAACGAGGATGACAACGGCATCAACCCGACCGAAGGCCCGATTCCGGCTGAGCTCCAGGACGATGCAGAGATGTATCGCCACGAGATGATCGAGGCCGCTGCCGAGTCTGACGACGAGCTGATGATGAAGTTCCTCGAGGACGAGGAGCTCACCAGCGACGAGATCAAGGGCGCACTGCGCACGGCGTGCATCGGGAACAAGATCACGCCGGTCACCGTTGGCGCCTCGTTCAAGAACAAGGGCGTCCAGCCGCTGCTCGACGCCGTCATCGACTTCCTCCCGTCGCCGCTTGACGTCGCTGCCATCAAGGGCATCGATCTCAAGACCGACGCCGAGGTCGAGCGTCCGTCCGACGCCAACGCGCCGTTCGCCGCACTCGCGTTCAAGGTCATGACCGACCCGTTCGTCGGCAAGCTGACCTACTTCCGCGTCTACTCCGGCTCGCTGAACTCCGGCTCCTACGTGCTCAACAGCACCAAGGGTCACAAGGAGCGCATCGGTCGCCTGCTGCAGATGCACGCCAACCACCGCGAGGACGTCGAGATGGCTTCGGCCGGAGACATCGTCGCTGCGGTCGGTCTGAAGAACACCACCACCGGTGACACGCTGTGCGCCGATGACGCCCCTGTGCTTCTCGAGTCCATGGTCTTCCCGGATCCGGTTATCGACATCGCGATCGAGCCGAAGACCAAGGCCGAGCAGGATAAGCTGGGCACCGCACTTGCCAAGCTCGCCGAAGAGGATCCGACCTTCCGCGTCCGTACGGACAGCGAAACCGGTCAGACCATCATCGCTGGCATGGGCGAGCTGCACCTCGAGGTCATCGTCGACCGCCTGCTGCGCGAGTTCAAGGTCGAGGCGAACGTCGGCAAGCCGCAGGTCGCGTATCGCGAGACCGCCGGCAAGCCTGCGGAGCGCGTCGACATGAAGTTCGCTCGCCAGTCCGGTGGTCGCGGCCAGTACGGTCACGTCGTCATCAACGTACTGCCGCAGCAGCCTGGCGACGGCTACGTCTTCGAGAGCAAGATCGTCGGCGGCTCGATTCCCAAGGAGTACGTCCCCTCGGTCGACAAGGGCATCCAGGAGGCGCTGAGCTCCGGTGTTCTGGCCGGCTTCCCGGTCGTCGACGTCAAGGTTGAGCTCATCGACGGCTCCTACCACGAGGTCGACTCTTCGGAGATGGCATTCAAGATCGCCGGCTCCATGGCCATCAAGGAGGGTCTGCGCAAGTCGCACCCGGTGCTCCTTGAGCCGATGATGGCAGTCGAGGTCGTCACCCCTGAGGAGTTCATGGGCGACGTCATCGGCGACCTGAACCGCCGCCGCGGTCACATCGAGAGCATGGAGCCTCGCGGCAACGCGCAGGTCGTGCGCGCGAAGGTGCCGCTGTCCGAGATGTTCGGCTACGCGACCGACGTGCGTTCCAAGACGCAGGGTCGTGCCGCCTACACGATGCAGTTCAAGGCTTACGAGCAGGTGCCGAAGTCGGTGGCTGAGGAGATCGTCAGCCGCGCCGGCGGTAACGCGTAATTTTCGAATCGAAGGCCGGCACGATCCGCGAGAGTGGGTCACCGGATTGACGGAGGGTAGAGAGTTGGCGAACCAGAAGATCAGGATCCGGTTGAAGGGCTACGACCACGAGATCGTCGACCAGTCGACGAAGCTTATCGTGGACACGGCACAGAAGACCGGCGCCAAGGTATCGGGTCCTATCCCGCTGCCGACGGACCGTAGTGTCTACACGGTCATCCGCTCGCCGCACGTGAACAAGGACAGCCGCGAGCAGTTCGAGATGAAGACGCACAAGCGCCTCATCGACATCCTCGAGCCCACGCCCAAGACGGTCGACTCGCTTATGCGCCTCGATCTGCCGGCTGGCGTCGATATCGAGATCAAGCTGTAGTTCTGGTATCATCGGCGGTCTGCGTGCCCACGGCATGCAGGCAACCGTGAAGAAGTGGTCCTCTGGGGAACCGCGCCACGAGGGTGCGGGTGATTGGTCCCACGACCACATGGAGTGAAGGACGAGAACGATGGTTACCACCATTCTCGGCAGGAAGCTGGGGATGACCCAGGTCTGGAGCGAGGACGACAAGCTCGTCCCCGTCACCGTCATTGAGGCGGGACCGTGTGTCATCAGCCAGGTCAAGACTGCCAAGCGCGATGGCTATAGCGCCATCCAGATCGGTTTCGGCGATATCGCCGAGCGCAAGGTCAATAAGCCTATGGCCGGCCACTTCGCCAAGGCCGGTGTGGACGCGAAGCGCCACCTCATGGAGATTCGTGTCGATGGCGACCACGCTTACAAGGCGGGCGGATCGATTACGGTCGAGGCCTTCGCTGAGGCCAAGTCGGTTCACGTCTCTGGCGTGAGCAAGGGTAAGGGCTTCGCCGGCGCCATGAAGCGTCACAACTTCAAGGGCGGTCCGGGTGGCCACGGTTCGCACTCGCACCGTGTCCCGGGTTCGGTCGGCCAGTGCGCCACGCCTTCGCGCGTGTTCAAGGGCAAGAAGTTGCCGGGCCACATGGGTGTCGACACTGTCACCGTTCGTAACCTCGACGTCGTCAAGGTCGACGCCGAGCAGAACCTGCTCATCGTTAAGGGCGCCGTCCCCGGCGCCAAGGGCGCACTGCTGACCATCCGCATGGCGCAGTAGCCCAGCCGGAGACAAGAGGAGATTAACTGAGATGGCAACCATCGAGATCAAGGATGTGAAGGGCAAGAAGGTCGGTTCCGCCGATCTTGCTGACGCTGTTTTCGCCGTCGAGCCCAACACTTTCGCTATGCACCAGGTGGTGCGCAGCCAGCTGGCTGCCCGCCGCGCTGGTACGCACGACACTAAGACCCGCGGTCTGGTCTCTGGCGGCGGCAAGAAGCCGTGGCGCCAGAAGGGCACCGGCCGCGCCCGCCAGGGTACGACTCGCGCTCCGCAGTGGGCCGGCGGTGGCGTGGTCTTCGGACCGCACCCCCGCAGCTACGCCTTCAAGGTGCCGAACAAGGTCGTCAAGCTGGCCATGCGTTCCGCCCTTTCGGCGAAGCTCGCCGACGAGGAAGTCTACGTGGTCAACGGCTTTGACTTCGAGAAGCCCTCGACCAAGTCCGCCGCTGAGGCGCTCGCCGCGCTGGGTATCTCCGGCAAGGTGACCATCGTGGTGGCCAACGACGACGTCAACTCGATGCTGTCGTTCCGCAACCTGCCGAGGACCCGCGTTATCACGGCGTCCGAGGCCAACACGTACGACATCGTTGACAACAGCGCCGTGCTGTTCACTCAGCCGGCACTCGCGTGGCTCGAGGGGGTGCTGTCCTAATATGTACGATCCCCGCGACATCATCATCCGCCCGATCGTGTCGGAGAAGTCCTACGACCTGATCGCGCAGAACCGCTACACCTTCGAGGTGGCCAAGTCCGCCAACAAGACCCAGATCGCCCAGGCGGTCGCCGAGGTATTCGGTGTTACCGTCACGAGCGTGAACACCATGAACGTCACCGGCAAGCCGCGCCGTCTGCGCTACTCGACCGGTCACACGCGCAATTGGAAGAAGGCCGTTGTCACCCTCAAGCAGGGTGACACGATCGACATCTTCCCGTCTGTCTAGTTGTCTCCCGCCTCTAGCGGCGGGAAAGTGGGTGCCTTGCTTGCGGCTCTAATGGAGCCGCCCGGCACCGTGGTAGTCCGGCGTCGGAGCCGCAGCCAGTCCCTGGCGGTCCGGCAATCGGACGGAAGGAGTTGTGATGGGACTTAAGAAGTACAAGCCGACATCACCGGGTCGACGCTTCCAGTCGGTCTCCGACTTTGCGGAGATCACGCGTTCGACGCCGGAGAAGTCGCTGCTCGAGCCGATTCACAGGACCGGTGGCCGTAACAACAACGGTCGAATCACCACGCGTCACCAGGGTGGCGGCCACAAGCGCCGTTACCGCGTAATCGACTTCAAGCGCAACAAGGACGGCATTCCGGCCAAGGTTGCGACGATCGAGTACGACCCGAACCGCTCTGCTCGTATCGCCCTTCTGCACTATGCGGATGGCGAGAAGCGCTACATCCTGGCGCCGAAGGGCCTGAAGGTCGGCGACATCGTGCAGAACGGCACCGGCGCCGACATCAAGCCGGGCAACGCTCTGCCGCTGGCCGACATCCCCGTCGGTACCGTGGTTCACGCCGTCGAGCTGCAGCCTGGCAAGGGCGCTGCACTGGCTCGTTCGGCGGGTACCTCGATCCAGCTGATGGGTAAGGAAGGTGGCTACGCCATCGTCCGTATGCCGAGCTCGGAGATGCGCCGCGTGCTCATCACCTGCCGTGCAACCATCGGCGAGGTTGGCAACTCCGACCACAGCAACATCACGATCGGCAAGGCCGGACGCGCCCGCTGGATGGGTATCCGCCCGAGCGTTCGTGGTACGGCAATGAACCCCGTCGACCACCCGCACGGTGGTGGCGAGGGCAAGAACAAGTCCGCAGGTCGTCACCCCGTTACTCCGTGGGGCGTGCCTACCAAGGGACACCGGACGCGGAGCAAGAAGAACGCGTCGTCCCGCCTGATCATCCGTCGTCGCAAGAAGTAGGAGAGGAGTTAGCAGATGAGCCGCAGCCTCAAGAAAGGGCCGTTCGTTCAGCCTCGTCTCCTCGAGCGCATCCACGCGATGAACGAGGTTGGCGAGAAGAAGGTCATCAAGACCTGGTCGCGCTCTTCGACCATCTTCCCGGAGATGGTCGGTCACACGATCGCTGTTCACGACGGTCGCAAGCACGTCCCGGTATACGTTACAGAGTCGATGGTCGGCCACAAGCTCGGCGAGTTCTCGCCGACGCGCACCTTCCGTGGTCACAAGGCCTCCGACAAGAAGGGCAAGAGGTAAGACATGGAAGCCAGAGCAGTAGCACGTTTTCAGCGTGTGGGCCCGCGTAAGGCCCGCCTGGTCGTCGACCTCATCCGCGGCAAGTCCGTCGAAGAGGCTCGCGCGATCCTCAGGTTCTCTCCGCGCGCTGCGTCCGAGATCGTGGAGAAGACCCTGAACAGCGCAGTGGCTAACGCCGAGCGCAACCTGCACGTCCGTCCCGAGGCGCTCTTCGTCTCGGCGACTTTCGTGGACGAGGGCCCGACCCTCAAGCGTATCCAGCCGCGCGCCATGGGCCGCGCGTTCCGGATCAACAAGCGCACCGCCCACATAACCGTGGTCGTTAAGTCGCGAGAGGAGGCGTAGGCGCCACATGGGACAGAAGGTCTATCCGATCGGCATACGTCTGGGCATTGTTGAGGACTGGCGCTCGCGCTGGTACTCGGGCAAGGACTATGCGAAGACGATCGAGAACGACGTAGCCGTTCGTCGCTACCTCGGCAAGAAGCTTCGCCGCGCCGCTGTCTCGCGCGTCGAGATCGAGCGCAAGGGCGACAAGACCGCCATCGAGCTGTGGACTGCCCGACCGGGCATCGTCATCGGCAAGAAGGGCGCTGAGGTCGACGTTCTGCGCAAGGATCTCGAGAAGATCACCGGCGGCACCGTCGCGGTGAACATCGTCGAGATCAAGCGTCCTGAGCTTGATGCCACGCTGATCGCTCAGTCGGTGGCCGAGCAGCTCGAGGGCCGCGTGGCGTTCCGCCGCGCGATGCGCAAGGCAGTCGCTTCTTCGATGAAGAGCGGTGCCCTCGGCATCCGCGTTCAGTGCTCGGGTCGCCTTGGTGGCGCCGAGATGGGTCGTCGCGAGTGGTACCGCGAGGGTCGCGTGCCGCTGCACACCTTGCGCGCCAAGATCGACTACGGCACCGCCGTCGCCCGCACCACCATGGGCGCCATCGGTGTGAAGGTCTGGGTCTATCACGGCGAAGTTCTGCCGGGCCAGAAGCCCCCGACGCCGGCGATCGAGGGCACTCGTGCCCCCCGTCCGCGCCGTGAGGGCCGGAACGAAGGGAGGCGCTAGATGCTGCTCCCCAAGCGTGTAAAGCACCGCAAGGTTCAGCGCGGTAGCAACTGGAAGGGCGAGGCCAAGGGTGGCACCCAGGTGCACTTCGGCGAGTTCGGCCTGAAGGCTCTCGAGCCGGCGTGGATCACCAACCGCCAGATCGAAGCCGCCCGTGTTGCAATGACCCGTTACATGAAGCGTGGCGGTAAGGTCTGGATCAACATCTTCCCGGACAAGCCCGTTACGCAGAAGCCGGCCGAAACCCGCATGGGTTCCGGAAAGGGTAACCCCGAGAAGTGGGTTGCCGTAGTCAAGCCGGGCCGTGTCATGTTCGAGATCGCCGGCGTGTCCGAAGAGGTAGCCAAAGAGGCCATGCGTCTTGCGGCCCACAAGCTGCCGATCAAGTGCAAGTTCGTGACCCGTGCCGACAGCGGCGGGGAGGCGTAAATGAAGAATACCGAGGTCAGGGCTCTGTCTGACGACGAGCTCATCGAGAAGATCAAGGGCACCCGTGCCGAGCTGTTCAACCTGAGGTTCCAGCTCGCCACCGGTCAGCTCGACAACACCGGCCGCGTTGCGGTCGTGAAGAAGGACATCGCGCGTCTGCACACTGAGCTGCGCGCCCGTGAGCTTTCGGCTCAGAGTGAAGCAGCCGCTTCGTAGGTGAATGAGGAGAGTCATGTCTGAGGAGCGCAACAGTCGCAAGGTCCGCCAGGGTGTGGTCGTTTCGGCCGCTGGCGACAAGACCTGCGTAGTGGTCGTCGAAGAGCGCAAGAAGCACCCGCTCTACGGCAAGATGATCACCCGTAGCAAGAAGTTTCACGCTCACGACGAGGAGAACACCTGCGGCGTGGGCGACACCGTCACGATCATGGAGACGCGTCCGCTGTCCAAGCTGAAGCGGTGGCGCCTCGTCGAGGTCGTCGAGCGGGCCAAGTAAGAAGAAACGGTCGCGTATGTGCGTCGCTCGAGTGGGCGCACCTCTCGCTACCTCGTAACCGGAGGAAACGATGATTCAGGCAGAGAGCCGGCTCAAGGTCGCCGACAACTCTGGTGCTCGCAAGGTCGCGTGCATCAAGGTTCTCGGCGGATCCAAGCGCCGCTACGCCCACCTGGGCGACGTGATCGTCTGCGCCGTGAAGGAAGCTATTCCGAACGGGCAGGTCAAGAAAGGTGACGTTGTGCGCGCTGTTGTCGTGCGTTGCGTCAAGGAGTCGCGTCGTGCGGACGGCAGCTACATCAAGTTCGATGACAACGCGGCCGTCATCATCGACCAGGCGGGCAACCCGCGTGGCACGCGTATCTTCGGCCCGGTCGCTCGCGAGCTGCGCGACCGCAAGTACATGAAGATCGTGTCGCTCGCGCCGGAAGTCCTGTAGGAGGCACAAGTGACTAAGCTGAGCATCCGTACGGGCGATAAGGTCAAGATCATCGCCGGCAAAGACAAGGGCAAGGAAGGCAAGGTCCTCGCCACGCTCCCGTACAAGGAGCGCGTCATTGTCGAGCGCATCAACATGGTCAAGAAGGCCACTCGCCCGACCCAGAGCAACCCCAAGGGCGGCATCCTCGAGATCGAGGCCCCGCTCCACATGAGCAACGTGATGATCGTCTGTACCAAGTGCAGCCAGCCGACTCGTATCGGCCGCAAGCGCGAGGGCGGCGTCCGCGTGCGCACCTGCAAGAAGTGCGGCAACGACATCGACTAGATGTCGTGAAATGGCTCCCGGCCGAAGCCGGCTGGGAGGCGCAGGGTCAGAAATCCTGCGCTGAGAACCCCAAGAGAGAGAAGACGAAGGAACATGGCACCGAGACTCAAAGTGAAGTACCAGACGGAGGTCGTCGCGGCTCTGCGCGAGCAGATGTCCTATGCCAACGTGAACGAGGTTCCGCGCCTCGAGAAGATCGTTGTCAACATGGGCGTTGGCGCCGCGATTCAGGACAGCAAGCAGCTTGACGCTGCCGTCTCCGACCTGCGGATCATCACCGGCCAGCAGCCGATGATCACCCGCGCCAAGAAGTCGATCGCGAACTTCAAGCTCCGCCAGGGTATGCCCATCGGCGCGAAGGTCACTCTCCGTGGCGACCGCATGTGGGAGTTCTTCGACCGCCTGCTGGGTGCTGCGATCCCGCGTATCCGCGACTTCCGCGGTCTGCCGTCCAACAGCTTCGATGGTCGCGGCAACTACTCGATGGGCGTGACCGAGCAGCTGATCTTCCCTGAGGTCGACTACGACCAGGTTGATCGTACGCGCGGCATGGACATCACGTTTGTTACGAGCGCAAAGACCGATGAGGAAGCGCGCGCCCTGATGGACGCGTTTGGCTTCCCGTTCAAGCACTAGTCAAGAACCGTTAGGCGGTAATACGAAGGCCGCCTTTCAAAACGGAGGTTAGAAGTGGCAAAGAAGTCGATGATCGCCAAGGCGAAGCGCGAGCCGAAGTTCGCAGTACGCCAGCACAACCGTTGCAGCCGGTGTGGCCGCCCTCGCGCCTACTACCGCCAGTTCGGTCTGTGCCGTATCTGCGTACGCGAGATGGCAAGCCGCGGCGAGCTCCCCGGCGTCCGTAAGGCCAGCTGGTAGACCTTATCGCACGCTGCGTGGAGACCGGCTCCGAGAGGCACCGCGACTAAGGGTCGTGCGTGAACCGCGGGGCGGAACATCAAGAACCATAGGAGGAAAGACATGAGCATGACCGACCCGATCGCCGATATGCTGACTCGCGTTCGCAACGCGAACTCGGCTAACAAGGCGACCACCACGATGCCTTCTTCAAAGAAGCTTGTGGAGCTTGCCCGAATCCTCAAGGAGGAGGGCTACATCGTTGACTATGCCGTGACCGAGGCTGAGCCCCAGGACCAGCTGACGATCACTCTTAAGTATGGTGCGCGCAAGGAGAAGAGCCTCAACGGCCTTCGCCGCATCAGCAAGCCGGGCCTGCGTGTCTACGCGAAGAAGGACGAACTTCCGCGCGTTCTGGGCGGGCTCGGTATCGCGATCATCTCGACGTCTCAGGGCGTCATGACCGATCGCGCAGCACGTAAGGCCGGCGTCGGCGGCGAAGTCGTCGCCTACGTCTGGTAATCGGACGAGGACGAGGAAAGGAGCGTAACGCCGTGTCACGTATCGGCAAGCAGCCCATCCCGGTCCCGTCCGGGGTCGAGGTAAAGATCGACGGTTCGACCGTCACTGTGAAAGGCCCCAAGGGCGAACTCTCGCAGACCTTCTCCGAGCTGATGAGCATCAGCCTCGAAGACAGTACGCTTACTGTCACCCGTCCGGACGACGGCCGTGAGGCCAGGTCGCTGCACGGTCTGACCCGCACGTTGCTCGCGAACATGGTCACCGGTGTCTCGGAAGGCTTCGCTAAGAACCTCGAGATCGTTGGTGTCGGTTACCGTGCCGTGCTCAAGGGCAAGGACCTTGAGCTGGCGCTCGGCTTCAGCCACCCCGTTGTGATCACCCCGGAGGCCGGCATCGAGTTCGAGGTGCCCGCCCCCACCAAGATCACCGTTCGCGGTATCGACAAGCAGCGCGTTGGACAGGTTGCCTCTGAGATTCGCGCGTGGCGCAAGCCTGAGCCCTACAAGGGCAAGGGTGTCCGCTACGAGGGCGAGTACGTCCGCCGCAAGCTCGGCAAGGCAGCGAAGTAGTCAGATCGATCCGGCCCCGCGCGGGTCGCTAAGACGAGGAGATTTCACTCATGGACAAGCTCAAGGCGAAGCAGGCGGCTCTGGCCCGTCGCCACCGCCGAGTCCGCGGAAAGGTCAGTGGTACGGCCGAGAGGCCGCGTCTGGCCGTGCACCGCACGAACGCACATATCTACGCCCAGGTCATCGACGACCGTTCGGGTCGCACGTTGGCTGCGGCTGCGAGCAACGACAAGGAGCTGCGTGGCTCCCTGAAGCTGGGCAACAACATCGAGGCCGCCAAGGCCGTCGGTGAGGCCCTCGGTCGCCGGGCTGTCGAAGCCGGCGTGACCACGGTTGTTTTCGACCGCGGTGGCCGCCTGTATCACGGTCGGGTCCAGGCTCTGGCAGACGGTGCTCGCAGCGCCGGCCTGACGTTCTAGGGAGGTTTTCGGATGGCTCGCAGGGAAGCCCCGGTTTCGGAGCTCCAAGAGAAGGTCGTCTATATCAACCGCGTCTCGAAGGTCGTCAAGGGTGGTCGTCGTTTCGCCCTGACCGCCCTCGTGGTCGTCGGTGACGGTGCCGGTAACGTTGGTGTTGGCATGGGCAAGTCCCAGGAAGTGCCGATCGCCATCAAGAAGGGCATCGAGGACGCCAAGAAGAACATGTTCAAGGTTCCGGTTATCAACGGGACCATTCCGCACGAGATCTACGGCGTGTTCGGCGCCGGTCGCGTGATGCTCAAGCCCGCCGCTCCTGGTACCGGTATCATCGCCGGCGGCCCGGTGCGCGCTCTGCTTGAGCTCGCCGGAATCCACGACATCCTGAGCAAGTCCCTCGGTACCGACAACGCGCTCAACATGGTCAAGGCTGCTGCCGAAGGCCTCGCGTCGCTGTCGAGCGCCGAGGACGTCGCCCGCCGCCGTGGCATGTCCGTCGCCCAGGTTTACGGCTGGGAGGAGTAGACATGGCGAAGAAGACTGAAGTCGCCAAGCTCAAGGTGACGCAGATTCGCAGCTCGATCAGCTGCCCGCAGGACCAGAAGGACACGGTTCGGGCGCTTGGTCTCAAGCGGATCCGCCACACGATCGAGAAGGACGACACCCCTACCGTTCGGGGCATGCTCTTCAAGGTCAAGCATCTCGTTGAGGTCGAGAAGCTCTAGACAGTGAGCTAGTCGCCAAAGGGCCCGGCCGTCATGCGCCGGGCCTTCGGCGTGAGTTAGGATACGTAGGCGTTACCTATCAGTCAGTCGGCGGCGAGCGGCCGACAGCGAAGCTTCGCAAGGGGGCTTCGTCAAGCGCAGAAGGAGAAACGAAGATATGCAGATTCACGACCTGTTCCCCGCACCTGGTTCGCGCAAGGATCGTAAGCGCGTCGGTCGCGGCCACGGCTCCGGCCACGGCGGCACCTCTGGTCGCGGTCACAAGGGCCAGGGCCAGCGTGCTGGTGGCACCAAGGGTCCGGGCTTCGAGGGCGGGCAGACTCCGCTGGCCATGCGCCTGCCGAAGCTGCCGGGCTTCAAGAATCGCAACCGTGTCGAGTTCGACGTCGTGAACGTGTCGCGTCTCGACGTGCTGTTCGCGGATGGCGAAACCGTCGACCACGAGAGCCTCGTGGCCAAGGGCGTCATCAAGTCGGCCGCTGCCAACGTCAAGGTTCTGGGCGACGGCGAGATCACCAAGAAGCTGACCATCAAGGTCGATAAGGTATCGGGTCCTGCGAAGGCCAAGATCGAGGCCGCGGGAGGGACGGTCGAGACGCTGTGCTAACTGCCATCTCGAACGCCTTCAGGGTTCCGGAGCTTCGCCGCAAGATCCTCTTCACGCTGGCGATCATCGCGCTGTACCGCGTTGGCTCCTACATCCCTGCACCGGGCATCAACACCGACATCATCGAGTCCGCGGTGTCCAACACCGCCACACTCGGCCTACTCAACCTGTTCTCGGGTGGCGCGCTCTCGCAGGTCGCTGTCTTCTCGCTGGGCATCATGCCCTACATCACCTCCTCGATCATCATGCAGCTGCTGCAGGGAGTCATCCCCGCGATCGAGCGGTGGCAGAAGGAGGGCGAGACCGGCCAGCGCCGCATCACCCAGATCACTCGTTACATGACGCTGGGTATCGCTCTGCTCCAGGCTCTCGGCCTGCTGACCGTCTTCAAGTCCCTGGGCGCGCTTCCGGCCTCTCAGGTGGCGGGTGCGCCTTCGTTGGGCTTCACCTACACGGTCATCGTGATCACTCTGATCGCGGGCACGGCGCTCATCATGTGGTTCGGCGAGCTGATCACACAGCGCGGTATCGGTAACGGTATGTCGCTGCTGATCTTCGCGAGTATCGTGTCGCGTTTCCCGGTCGCGATCATCAACTCGGTCCGACTCGGTTCGTGGGGTTTCACGGCCCTCGTCGTGTTCTTCACGTTCTTCATCATCGCGGCGATCGTGACGATGGAGCGCGCTCAGCGCCGTATCCCGGTCCAGTACGCCAAGCGTGTCGTTGGACGTCGCGTTTACGGTGGCACGGGTACCTACATCCCGCTCAAGATCAACGGCGCCAACGTCGTGCCGATCATCTTCGCGAGCGCGATTCTGTTCTTCCCGGCCCAGATCGCGAACTTCTTCCCGAACCAGCCGTGGCTGCAGACCTTCGGCAACTCGCTGTCTTCGGGCTGGATCAACTGGATCTGTGAGTTCGTGCTGATCGTGTTCTTCACGTACTTCTACACGGCTCTGGTCTTCAACCCGATCGATCTGGCCGACAACCTGCGCAAGAACGGGGGCTTCATCCCGGGCGTGCGTCCGGGCACGGCGACCGTTCGCTACATGGAGAACGTGCTCAACCGCATCACGCTTCCGGGCGCACTCTTCCTCGGCGTTATCGCGGTCGTGCCGACCATGCTGTTCACTGCAACGGGTAACCAGCTCGTCAGGACCTTCGGCGGTACGTCGATCCTCATCATGGTCGGTGTAGCGCTCGAGACGATGACTCAGATCGAGAGCCAGCTGAAGATGCGTCACTACGACGGCTTCTTCAAGTAAGCCAGCCTTTTCGGAAGAGGGAAGGGTCAAGCTATGAACATCGTTCTGTTGGGTGCCGCAGGGGCCGGCAAGGGTACGCAGGCCGCCAAGATCGTCGAGAAGTACGGCCTTACGCACATCTCGACGGGTGACATCTTCCGCAAGAACGTGTCCGAAGGCACCGAGCTCGGCCTCAAGGCCAAGGGCTACATGGACGCCGGGCAGCTCGTGCCCGACGAGGTCGTCATCGCTATGGTGAAGGACCGTCTTGCCCAGCCCGACTGCGACGCCGGCTTCATGCTCGACGGCTTCCCCCGCACTCTTCCGCAAGCTGAGGCGCTCGATGTCGCGCTCGCCGAGATGGGCAAGGCGCTCGACGCCGTTGTCGCCATCGAGGTTCCGCGTGACGTGCTGATGGGCCGTCTCACCTCGCGTCGCCAGTGCCGTGCCTGTGGCCGCATCTACAACGTCATGGGCGAGATGCCGGCCGACCCGAACGTATGCGACTCGTGTGGCGGCGAGGTCTACCAGCGCGATGACGACACCGAGGCAGCCGCTTCCAAGCGACTGGCCGACTACGATGCCATCACCTCTGCCCTCGTGCCCTACTACGACGGCAAGGGACTTGTGCACGACATCGACGGCAACCGTGCGGTTGACGCCGTATGGGCCGACGTCCAGAAGATCCTGGAGGCCTAGAGCCTACCTATGATCGTCAGGAAGTCTGCAGCAGAGATCGAGCTCATGAGAGAGGCCGGGCGCATCAGCGCCCGGGCTCTCCGTCTCGTAGGAGAAGCTGTCCGTCCCGGGATTACTACCGCGGAGCTCGACGAGATCGCCGAGGCGGCCATTCGGGATGAGGGTGCGATTCCCGCATTCCTCGGCTATCACGGCTATCCGTCGACGCTGTGCACGTCGATCAACAGTCAGGTCGTTCACGGGATCCCGTCCAAGGACGTGCGCGTGGTCGAGGGCGACGTGCTCTCGGTCGACGTGGGCGCGGTGATCGGCGGCTACTTCGGCGACAACGCGAGGACCTTCCCGGTCGGGCAGATCTCCGAGGAGGCCCGCCGTCTGCTCGAGGTGACGGACGCTTCGCTTTCGGCGGGTATCGACGCTTGTGTGGTCGGGAACCGCCTCTATGACATCGGGGCGAACGTACAGCGGGTCGCTGAGGCTGGTGGCTATGGAGTCGTGCGCGAGTATGTCGGCCACGGCATCGGTCGTGCGATGCACGAGGACCCCAACGTCCCGAACTACGGGGTGGCCGGTACGGGCCCCAAGCTCGAAGTCGGTATGGTCTTCGCCATCGAGCCGATGGTGAACATGGGCGGGGCCGCTGTGGACTCGCTCCCCGACGGCTGGACAGTAGTCACACGTGACGGCTCGCTGTCTGCTCATTTCGAGCACACAGTCGCCATCACGAAGGACGGCGCCGACATCCTCACGAGGGAGTAAACGGCGCCGAGAATGCCATGCTAGACGCGCTAGGGTCGAGTGAGATACTATATTCACTTGCGGATTCAGGCCCCCGAGGGAGAGCAAGGAGTACGTGGCGAAAAAGGACGACGCGATAGAGCTCGAAGGTACTGTTGTAGAGCCCCTGCCCAATGCGATGTTCAGGGTGGAGCTCGAGAACGGTCATCGCGTTCTCGCCCACATCTCTGGCAAGATGCGTATGCACTACATCCGCATTCTGCCCGGCGACAAGGTCGTCGTTGAGCTTTCTCCCTACGATTTGACCCGCGGGCGGATCACCTACCGCTACAAGTAAGACCTCGAAGGTCACGGCCAAGTGGACACTCCCGGCGCCGTGGCGAAGAACCGAAAACGATGCGCCTGCGGCTGGGCGTGGACATAGATTGAAGAACGCCGAAAGGAAGATTCGACGATGAAGGTACGTCCTTCGGTCAAGAAGATGTGTGACAAGTGCAAGATCATCCGGCGCCACGGTCGGGTTCTCGTGATTTGCGATAACCCGCGCCACAAGCAGCGCCAGGGCTAGGAGGGAATACGTTGGCCCGTATTGAAGGTGTCGACCTCCCGCGCGACAAGCGGATTGAGATCGGCCTCACCTACATCTTCGGCATCGGTCTGACCACCAGCCAGAAGATCCTCGCTGACACCGGGATCAGCCCGGACACGCGCGTTCGCGACCTCACTGAAGAAGAGGTCGTTCGCCTGCGTGAGTTCATCGACAAGAACCTCAAGGTCGAGGGTGACCTCCGCCGTGAGACCGCCCAGAACATCAAGCGTCTGATGGAGATCGGCTGCTACCGCGGCCTGCGTCACCGCAAGGGCCTCCCGGTCCGCGGCCAGCGCACTCACACCAACGCGCGTACCCGTAAGGGCCCGCGTCGTCAGATCGGCGCGAAGAAGAAGGGCAAGTAACGCATGGTCGCTAAGAAGAAGAATGTGCGTACCCGCCTGAAGCGCAGCGAGCGTAAGAACATCGCTGTCGGTCAGGCGCACATCAAGAGCACGTTCAACAACACCATCGTGAGCATCACCGACCCGTCGGGCAACGTGATCTCCTGGCAGAGCGCCGGCACTGTGGGCTTTAAGGGCTCACGCAAGTCGACGCCGTTCGCGGCTCAGCTCGCTGCTGAGGCGTGCGCGAAGATGGCCCAGGAGCACGGCCTGCGCAAGGTTGCCGTGTTCGTGAAGGGGCCGGGTTCCGGTCGCGAGACCGCTATCCGTTCTCTGCAGGCTGCTGGACTCGAGATCTCGAGCATCCAGGACTGCACCCCGATTCCGCACAACGGCTGCCGGCCGCGCAAGCGCCGCCGGGTCTAACGTTCGAGAGGACCTAGTAAAGATGGCACGTTACACCGGGGCGGACTGCCGCAGGTGCCGCCGCGAAGGGATCAAGCTCTTTCTGAAGGGTGATCGGTGCTACTCCGACAAGTGTGCTGTGGAGAAGCGTCCGTACCCGCCGGGACAGGCCGGAAAGAAGCGCCCTCGCGACAGCGAGTATCGCGTTCAGCTCCGCGAAAAGCAGAAGACCAAGCGTATCTACGGTCTGCTCGAGAAGCAGTTCCGTGGCTACTACACTATCGCCAGCCGCCAGCCGGGCATCACGGGTGAGAACCTGCTCCGCCTGCTGGAGTCGCGTCTGGACAACGTGGTCTACCGTCTGGGCTTTGCCAAGTCTCGCGACGAGGCTCGCCAGATCGTCCGCCACAACCACATCACCGTTAACGGTCGCCGCGTCAACATTCCGTCGTACCGCGTTCGTCCGGGCGATCTTGTTGCCGTCGGTGCCCAGTCTCGCGACCTTCTGGTCATCAAGACCTCGCTGATCTCCTCGGAGAAGATCGAGGTTCCGGGGTGGCTCGAGGTCGATATCGAGAAGCTGCACGGCAAGGTGCTGTCGCTTCCGTCGCGTGAGCAGATCGACGCGCCGGTCCGTGAGCAGCTCATCGTCGAGCTCTACTCGAAGTAACGCGACCTATCGAGCCAGGGAGGCTGCTTGATGACTGAGTTCATGAGGCCCCAGGTCACGGTCGAGCAGATCGACGACCGCGTTGCGCGGTACGTCGTGGAGCCGCTCGAGCGCGGCTTCGGGTACACGCTCGGCAACTGCATGCGCCGAGTCCTGCTGTCCTCGCTGCAGGGCGCTGCAGCTACCTCGATTCGTGTCGAGGGCGTACAGCATGAGTTTGCATCGATCGAGGGCGTCCGCGAGGACGTCACCGACGTGGTGCTCAACGTGAAGGGTCTCGTCTTCCGTGACTCCGGCATCGGTGCCGGCGACGCGGTGGCGACCCTGTCGGTCTCCGGTCCCGCTGTGGTGACCGGCGCCGATCTGAAGGTTCCGGCCGAGTTCGAGCTTGTGAACCCCGAGCACGTTATCGCGAACCTTAACAAGGGCGGCAAGCTCGAGATGAGCATCCGCATCGGTACCGGACGCGGCTACGTTTCGGCGGACCGCAACAAGCGCAGCGAAGACCCGATCGGTGTCATCACCATCGACTCGCTGTTCTCGCCGGTTGGCCGCTGCACCTACGTGGTGGAGAACACCCGTGCCGGTGAGCGCACCGACTATGACAAGCTCATTCTCGAGGTTGAGACGAATGGTGCCATCGACCCGAGCGACGCCGTCGCCCGTGCCGGACGCATCATCGACGAGCACATGATGCTCTTCGTCGACCAGGCGGTCACCGCGCTGTCCGACGATGGTATCTTCGCGGCAGCCGTGGACGAGAGCGAGAGCGTGCTCGACACTCCGATCGAGGAACTCGATCTGTCGGTTCGCTCCTACAACTGCCTCAAGCGCCAGGGCGTCAACACGATCGGCCAGCTGACGGAGTGCTCTGAGCAGGACCTGCTCAACATCCGCAACTTCGGTGCGAAGTCGATCGAAGAGGTCAAGGACAAGCTTCAGTCGATGAACCTCGGCCTGAAGCAGTAGCTGAAGGAAGCCTAGACAGATGAGACACCTGAAGAAGGGCCGCAAGCTCGGCTCAGACGCATCGCACACCAAGGCGATTGCCAAGAGCCTCGCTCTCGCGGTACTCCAGCACAACCGCATCAAGACCACCGAGACCCGGGCGAAGGAAGTCCGCGGCCTGGTGGAGAAGACCATCACGTGGGCCAAGAAGGGCGATGTCCACTCCCGCCGTCTGGCGATCGCAGCCATCGGCGACAAGGACGTTATCGCCAAGCTCTTCAGCGAGGCCGACCGCTTTGAGGGACGCGACGGTGGATACACCCGCATCCTGAAGCTCGGTCCCCGCAAGGGCGACGCTGCACCGATGGTCATCTTCGAGCTCGTCGACTAAGACAGCTCAAGCGCCGGTATCCGGCGTATGCGCGATACCATGTGAGGGCCTCCGAATGGGGGCCCTCACTGCTAGCTAGGGGAGCTCCGGCTTGATCCGCTTCGACAACGTCAGCTTCAGCTACAGCGCGGCGCCTGAAGGGCGACGGGCCGTCGACGGCGTTTCGTTCGAGGTTCATCCCGGCGAGATGGTCGCGGTCCTGGGAGCGAACGGCTCCGGCAAGTCCACGCTGGCCCGCCTCGCTGACGGCCTGCTGCTCCCTGACGCCGGTGAAGTGCGCGTCGATGACGTCGACACGCGTGACGAGAGCCGCTCGCTGGAGCTGCGCTCCTCGGTGGGGATGGTATTCCAGCATCCCGACGATCAGATCGTCGCTACCGCGGTCGAAGACGACGTCGCCTTCGGCCCGGAGAATCTGGGTCTGCCGCGCGAGGAGATCCGCCGAAGGGTCGACGCCGCTATAGCTGCTGTGGGCCTTTCTGGGCTGGAGCGTCGCGAGCCGCACCTTCTCTCCGGCGGTCAGAAGCAGCGCCTCGCTATTGCGGGCGCGCTGGCGATGTCGCCGCGCTACCTGGTGCTCGACGAGCCCACAGCGATGATCGATGCGACCGGCCGACGCGAGGTCGCCGACGTGATCGCATCGATGCGATCTGAAGGTCACGGCATCCTGCTCATCACGCACGATCTTGCCGACGCCGCCACTGCCGATCGCGTACTGGTGCTGTGCTCGGGGAAGGTGGCGTTCGGCGGGACGCTGGCGGGGCTGCTGGCGCACGGCAGCGATCTCGACGCCTGGGGTCTCGAGGCTCCGCCGATAGCTGTGCTCGCTACCGAACTCGCCGCTCGCGGACTCGGTGATGGAGCGGCACTGAGCCCGCATGAGGTGGTGGCGTCGCTATGGCCCTAGCCCTCACCGACGTCACCTTCGACTACACCCTTGGACGCACTCGTGTCGTGCGCGCCCTGGCTGGCGTGACTGTGAGCGTCGAGCCCGGCGAGCTCGTGGTCGTGGTGGGCGCGACGGGCTCTGGCAAGACGACACTCATGAAGCTCGCCGCCGGATTGCTGAAGCCGACGACGGGGCAGGTGACGGTTGACGGCAAGTTCCCTTCGGCAGGCAAAGGGACGAGCGGCGTTGGACTCGTCTTCCAAGATGCCGAATCGCAGCTCTTCGCGGACACGCTGCTCGATGACGTCGCCTTCGGCCCTCGGAACCAGGGGCTGTCGATCGACGAGGCTCAGCGCCGCGCAGCGATTGCGCTGGGTGAGGTCGGGCTTCCTGCCGAGGAGTTCGGCGACAGGTCACCGTTCTCGCTGTCGGGCGGTGAGGCGAGGCGTGCCGCGATCGCGGGAGTCATCGCGATGCAGCCGGCCTACCTGCTCGCCGACGAGCCGACATCCGGTCTCGACGCCCGCGGCCGCCGCACCGTGCGTGAGCTGCTACTGGCCCAGCGGGAGCGTGCCGGCGTGGTTGTCGTGACGCACGCTGCCGAGGAGTTCCTCGCACATGCGGACCGCCTAGTGGTGCTGGGCGAGGGGAGTGTGACGTGGGCAGGCGCCGGGTCAGTCGCCGTCGCCAACCCGCGGGCGCTCGTCGATGCGGGGCTCACGCTGCCTGACGTGCTCGAAGCGCAGATGCTCGCAGCCGAGCGCGGCGCAAGCCTTGCGAGCTACACGCTCGACCCCGTCGCGGCTGCCGAGTCGCTCGCCGCCGCAGCGAGGGGGGAGGGCTGATGGCTGTCCCCATTCCCTTCGGCCAGTATGTGGCACTCGACTCACCGGTGCATCGCATCGACGCGCGGGTGAAGATCGTCGTCACTGCAGCCTTCGCAGCTGCGCTGTTCGCGGTCTCTGGATGGACCGGACTGGCGATTGCCGCCACCGTGGTCGTAGCCACCGTCGGCCTATCGCGCGTGCCCTTCGGCCTGGCCGCGCGTGGGCTCAAGCCGATAGCGTGGCTACTCGCGTTCACTATCGCCATCAACGCGCTCTTCCCGGCCCAGCGAACCGAGGCGCTCTTCCAGCTCGGGAAGCTTGCTGTCGACGCGGCGGGCCTCAAGACGGGGCTCTTCTTCGGCGTTCGCATCTTGCTGCTGGTGCTTGGGAGTTCGCTCGTTACGCTCACGACCTCGCCTGTCGCACTCACCGACGGCCTCGCTCAGCTGATGCGGCCGCTCGGGCGCATGCGCTTCCCCGTGGACGACGCCGCAACGATGATGTCGATCGCCCTGCGCTTCATGCCCACAACTGCCGAAGAGGCCGAGCGCATCGTGGTGGCGCAGACCGCACGAGGCGCGCGCTTCGACGTGGGAGGCCCCATAACGCGCGCCAAGGCGTGGATTCCCGTGCTCGTGCCGCTCTTCGTGCGGCTCTTCCGCCGCGCCGACGAGCTCGCGATCGCGATGGAGGCGCGCTGCTATCGCGGTGAGGGCCGCACCCGCCTTCGGCAACCTGTGATGCGGGCGACCGACTGGGCCGTGCTCGCGAGCGGTGTCGCCTTCGCGGCGTGCGTAGCGATCCTGCTCTAGCAGCCAGTCGCTTGATGACGCGATGCAGTGCCTACGGCTGCACCGGGAGCTTCGCCGCCAGCTGATCGACGAGTGAGAGCGCGGCATCGCCGTCGGCCACCGCGAACTTGTCGTAGACCTGCAGCAGCTTGCCATCCTTGGTCCCGAATACCACCGAGCGCAGCTCGCCCGTGCGCCGCAAGAAGTAGAGGTCGACGGGAGCGCCGTTGCGGTCGATGCGGATCGCCGCTGTGAGCGTAGCGCCGCGGTCGTACTGGAGCCGCTGCTTCATGTCGCTCACGACACGAGCGTTCATTGCCGAATCGTAGGCATCTGCAGAGGTGACGAGGTCGAGGGCCTTCTGCTCCGCGGTGTCGATGGTAGATGGCCCGGATGCCACAGTGGATTCGGCAGATGGTGCGGCTCCGACGTTGCCAGCAGAGCCCGGGCTCGGGACGCCGGCGCAGCCCGACAGCACAGCTGCGGCGAAAAGCGCGCAGCCGAGTGCTGCGAGGCGGGTAGCGAAGCGGCGAGGGCGTGCGAAGTCTTCGTCCACGTGGCAAGTCTCCTTGGGGGGCCAGCGTCGTCGGCGGGTGTGTGCAGGCTGCACTACAATCGGGTCGGCGCGCGTGAGTCCGGCGGGCGCCTCGCTCATGATACCCACGGCGTGCGGCACGCGAAGGAACTCGATGGAATCGCCACATTCGATAGCACTCACGGTCTCCTACGACGGGGCGCGATTCTCGGGATTCGCCCGGCAGCCCGGGCTGGCCACGGTGCAGGGTCAGCTCGAACAGGCGCTTAGGACCGTGCTTCGGCGCGACGTCGAGACAACCGGGGCTGGCCGCACCGACACGGGCGTACACGCGCTAGGTCAGGTAGTGAGCTTCGACGCGACCGGGGACGAGCCCGACCCGCGCAGTCTGCGCCGGAGCGTGGAGGCGCTGGCGGGCAAGGGCATCGTCATCTCCAACGTCCGGCTTGCCCGGCCGGGCTTCTCGGCTCGGTTCGACGCGGTCACGCGCGAGTACCGCTACCGCATCGTGCCGGGGTCAGTGCCGCCGCTCTTTCTCGCGGCCTTCGCCTGGCATTCGGGTATGCACCTGGACACAGGCGCTATGCAGCAGGCCGCGGGCGCGCTCGTAGGCGAGCACGACTTCCGTTCCTTCTGCGTGACGGAGTCGGCCGTAGGCAAGCGCACGGTTCGGCGCGTGGACACGATCGAGGTCTTCGAGGACGAGCAGCTCGGGGAGCGCTGCCTGACGGTGCGTGTCGTGGGCAACGCCTTCCTTCACTCGATGATTCGCGTGATCGTCGGCTCGCTTGTGGAGGTGGGCAGCGGCCGTCGCGAGAAGGGTTGGCTTGCCGAGGCGTTGCAGGCCCGAGAGCGTGCAGCTGCAGGGCCGACGGCGCCAGCGCAGGGCCTTACGTTCTGGCACGTCGACTACCCCGATGACGTGTGGCTCACAGCGAGTGGAGGGTGACGATGGCCAGGGACTGGCACGGAGCACATCGCGCATCGCTGACGATGGGGGACCGCATCGCCGACTCGGTCGCCGAAGGCATGGGGTCGTGGACGTTCATCATCGTGCAGACACTGCTTGTCTTGGCGTGGATGACCATGAACGTCGTCGGGTGGGTCCGGCACTGGGACGCCTACCCCTTCATCCTGCTGAACCTGCTCTTCTCAACGCAGGCCGCCTACGCCGCGCCCGTGATCATGATGAGCCAGAACCGGCAGGCCGATAGGGACCGCTACCAAGCGCAGGCGGACTTCGATACGAACACGAAGTCCGAGTGCGAGATCGAGGATCTCCAGCGCACTCTCTCACGCCTCGAGATCGAGAAGCTCGACCGCATCATCGAGCTGCTTGAGAAGGCGCGGGACGAGCGCGGCGACTAGCCGCTCCTCGCTGTGCCCCGCGAGTAGACACGCCCGGATGCGTGTATTGTTTGACGGCCCCTGTCCCCGTGGCTATCATGGCAGGGTTCGTTTCCAACTGCCCCGTGACACGAACACTGACGTCCTATTTGTTGGAGGATCCGTTGAAGACCTACCACGCCAAGCCGGGCGAAGTCGAGCGCGAATGGCTGCTCGTCGACGCTACGGACATGGTGGTTGGCCGCCTTGCGAGTGAGATTGCCCAGATTCTCAAGGGCAAGCGCAAGCCGGTCTACACGCCGCACGTCGATACCGGCGACTTCGTCGTCGTAATCAATGCCGAGAAGGTTCGCCTGACTGGCAACAAGGCCAACACCAAGAACTACTACTCCCACAGCGGCTTCCCCGGTGGCCTCAAGGAGGTTTCTTTCCAGCGCATGCTGGAGAAGCACCCTGAGCGCATCATCGAGAAGGCCGTGAAGGGCATGCTGCCGAAGAACACTCTCGGCCGTGCGATGAACCGCAAGCTCAAGGTCTACGCGGGTCCTGAGCATCCGCACGAGGCTCAGAAGCCGCGTCAGATCACACTGGAGGCCTAACCCATGGCTGAGAACAAGGCTGTATATCTCGGCACCGGTCGCCGCAAGAACGCGGTCGCCCGCGTGCGTCTGGTTCCGGGCACTGGCGTCATGACGATCAACAAGAAGACCGCCGAGGAGTACTTCGGCCGCGAGGCTCTTGTGTCGTTCGCTACGACCCCCTTCAAGGTTACTGAGACCACCGGCCGCTTCGACGTCATCGCGACGCTCGTCGGCGGCGGCGTGTCGGGCCAGGCCGGCGCACTGCGTCACGGCATCGCCCGTGCACTTCTCGAGGCCGGCGACGAGTACCGTGGCGAGCTCAAGCGCGCCGGTCTCCTCCGCCGCGACCCTCGTATGGTCGAGCGCAAGAAGTACGGTCTGAAGAAGGCCCGCAAGCGCCCGCAGTTCTCCAAGCGCTAGTACGCCTTCGCGCTTCTCGTGTAGAACCCGAACGGGGCTCGCCGATATACTGGCGGGCCCCGTCGTTGTTCGATGAAAGGTAGTGGGAATGGGCAGACTATTCGGCACTGATGGTGTTCGGGGCGTGGCCAACAAGGAGCTGACTCCTGAGCTGGCGTTCAAGCTCGGCGAGGCGGCAGGGCACTTCTTGGCGACGCGCGGGGCGAAGGGCCGAATCGTCGTCGGTCGCGACACGAGGCGTTCGGGCGCGATGCTCGAAGCTGCACTCGTCGCGGGTATCACTTCGAGCGGGGCGGACGCGCTGCTCGCCGGGGTGGTTCCAACGCCGGCCATCGCGTTCCTCACGCGCGAGCTGGGCGCTGATGGCGGTGTCGTCATCTCGGCAAGCCACAACCCGCCCGAGTACAACGGCATCAAGCTCTTCAGCCGTGACGGCTTCAAGCTGCCCGACGATCTAGAAGCCGAGATCGAGGAGTTCTGCGTTGCCGAGCGCGATTGGGAGCGCCCGACCGGCGCGGACATCGGCGTCGTGATCGCGCTTGACGATGCTGCGGAGCGCTACATCGCACACGCCGTCGCATCCATTCCCGGTCGCCTCGATGGGCTGCGGGTTGCAGTCGACTGCGGTCACGGCGCGTCAGCGGTCACCACGCCTGAGGCCTTCCGGCGCCTGGGTGCGGACGTGAGCGTCATCAACTGCGACTGGACCGGCATGGACATCAACGTCGGTTGCGGTTCGACCGACCTGCGCCCGATCTCTGCTCTTGTTGCCAGCGACGGCTACGCTTTTGGCGTCGCGCACGACGGTGACGCCGACCGCCTACTGGCTGTCGACGAGAACGGGAACGAGGTCGACGGCGACCAGATCATGGCGATGTGTGCCGTGCGCATGGCCGCCGAAGGCAGGCTGGCGGGTAACACCGTCGTCTCGACCGTCATGGCCAACCTCGGCTTCGAGATCGCCATGAAGGAGCGGGGGATCGCCTTCGTCAAGACCAAGGTCGGCGACCGCTACGTCCTCGAGCAGATGCAGTCGATGGGCGCCAACCTCGGCGGCGAGCAGTCCGGCCACATCATCTTGCTCGACTACAACACGACCGGCGACGGGCTCGTAACCGCGCTGCAGATCGCGCATATCGCGCACAGTGAGGGCAAGCCGCTCTCAGAGCTCATCGGCGTGATGCGCCGCTACCCGCAGGTCCTCGAGAATGTGCACGTAGAGGACCGCGCTGCGCTCGCCACGAGTGCCGCGATCACCGAAGCGATCAAGCAGGCCGAAGCCGAGCTCGGTGACGCTGGGCGCATCCTCGTGCGGGCCTCGGGTACCGAGCCACTCGTTCGAGTGATGGCCGAGGCCGCCGACGAGACCCAGGCCCACGAGATCGTGAGCCGCCTTGCGGCGATTGTCGCGGCCGAGCTCGGGGGCTAGCTACCGCGCGGCACTCGCGGCTCGCCACGGCCCTTCGGCAGCCGGTCCAAAACGTCACCCGTGCGTCACCGAATCATGCGGCGCGCGCTGGTACAATCTGTCCTGCCGAAGTAGTCGGTATGAGAGAGGGGTTGGTGCCGTGTCAGACTGCTAGAACCAAGAAGCGCCAGGACCGGAGCTCTTGGACGTCGCCGCTACGACGCCCGCATGTCACAGATGTGCAGCCCGGTTGACGAGGTGAGGACTTATCGAAAGACTCGGCGGATGGTCCTCCGGCCGTGACCCACGGTCGTGACGCTGTCTACAAAGCCCGGGAGTGACCCCGGAACAAAGAGGCAGCGAACAGGGACGCGCGGGGCATACACTACTTGCCTTCGCTGCGACTCACTCACTTTCGAAACCACGTCCCAAATGAAGGGCTGGATACTCCCATGTGTGGAATCGTTGGATACGTCGGTCCGCGTGAGGCAACCTCAGTGCTGCTCTCCGGGCTCGCTCGGCTCGAATACCGCGGCTACGACTCGGCCGGCGTCGCCGTGCTTGACGACGATGACCTCGTCGTTGCACGCCGCGTAGGCAAGCTCGTCAACCTGAAGAACGCGCTCGATAGCTCGCCGATCGGTGGCAGCGTGGGCATCGGGCACACCCGATGGGCCACGCACGGCAGGCCGAGCGAAGAGAACGCACACCCGCACGTCGACTGCTCGGGCCGTCTCGCGGTCGTTCACAACGGAATCATCGAGAACTTCGTCGAGCTGCGCGAAGAGCTCAAGGCCAACGGCCACATCATCCGCTCGGAGACCGACACCGAGCTGGTGGCGCACCTCATCGAGAGCTACTACCAGGGTGACCTGCTCGACGCGTTCGTGAAGGCCGTCAAGCGGCTGGATGGTGCCTATGCGCTCGCCGTCGTGCACCTCGATCACCCAGAGACCGTTATCGCTACGCGCCAGGAGTCGCCGCTCATCATCGGCGCCGGCGAAGGCGAGAACATCATCGCAAGCGACATCCCCGCCGTTCTCGAGTACACGCGCGACATCATCGCTCTGCGCGACGGCGACGTGGCGATTGTCACGGCCGACGGCGTGACGGTTCAGGACATGGCCGGCCAGCCGGTCGAGCCGGAGCACATCCACGTGGAGTGGGACCTCGACGCCGCGGAGAAGGGCGGCTACGAGGACTTCATGCTGAAAGAGATCCACGAGCAGCCCAAGGCGCTTCGCGAGACGTTGCGCGGCCGAATGGTCGACGGCGAGATCCAGTTCTCGGAGCTCGCGATGACGACCGAGCAGATTGCTGCGATCGAGCGCGTCTTCGTCATCGCCTGCGGTACGAGCTACCACGCGGGCATCGTGGCAAAGAGCCTCATCGAGGGCTGGGCTCGCATCCCGGTCGAGGTCCAGGTCTCCAGCGAGTTTCGCTACAACGATCCGATCGTCGACGACGACACGCTTGTTGTGGCGATCACTCAGTCTGGCGAGACTGCCGACACGCTGGCGGGTGTCCGCGAGGCGCGCGAACGCGGCGCGAAGGTCATCGCTATCACCAACGTCGTCGGCTCGCGCGTGACCCGAGAGAGCGACGGTTGCCTCTACACGCACGCCGGACCTGAGATCGGCGTTGCGGCCACCAAGACGTTCACGGCGCAGATCGCAGCGCTCACGGTGCTCGCCCTGAAGCTCACGCAGGCTAAGGGCAGCGTGGCGCAGGAGCGCATCGAGCAGCTGTGGCAGGAGCTCAACACCATTCCCGACGTCGTGGAAGCGGTACTCGCAGACCACTCCGAGATCAAGGAGTGCGCGCAAGCTTTCGTCGATGCCACCAGCTCGCTGTTCCTCGGTCGCGGTGTAGGAGTGCCGGTAGCAATGGAGGGCGCTCTCAAGCTCAAGGAGATCAGCTACATCCACGCTGAAGCGTACCCGGCCGGTGAGATGAAGCACGGTCCGATCGCACTGATTACCGAAGACATGCCGATCGTCGTCGTGGCCACCCAGGGGCACACCTACGAGAAGGTTGTGAGCAACATCCAAGAGGTGCGCGCTCGCGGCGCAGCGGTGATCGCGGTAGCGACCTCTGGCGACGACGACATCCGTTCGCACACGGAACATGTGCTGCACGTGCCGCGTACGTCCGAGGCCCTTTCGGCGATTCCGGCGAGCGTTCCTCTGCAGCTGCTGGCGTACTACATCGCGAAAGCGCGTGGCTGCAACGTTGACCAGCCGCGCAACCTCGCCAAGTCAGTGACGGTGGAGTAGGGCGATGATCACCGGACTTGGAGTAGACATCGTCGAGATCGACCGGATGGCCGAAGCGCTGCGCCGGCGCCCAAGGCTCAAAGAGCGGCTCTTCTCCGAAGAGGAGCGGGTGTACTGCGATAAGCGCTCCAAGCCAGAGGTGCACTACGCTCTGCGCTTTGCTGCCAAGGAGGCCGTACTCAAGGCGCTCGGTACGGGTTTTTCCGGCATGAACTTCACCGACGTCGAGGTCGTGCGCGAAGCGTCCGGCAGGCCCGTGCCGAAACTGAGTGGCCGTGCGGCGGCGAAGGCCGCCGAACTCGGCGTCGTCGAGATGCACCTCTCGCTCTCGTTCACACACACGACTGCGGTCGCATCCGCGGTCGCGATCACTGAAGAGTCGCGCCCTCGCAGGGACGACAAGGTCGACCCGATGGCGCAGCTCGCCGCCGACTTCAAGGAGGCGCGGGCCATGCTGGACGAGCCGGCGGGCCGAGTGACGGCCGACACCGGCGAGGCCACCGATGAGTCGTCAGGCGCTACAGTAGAGCTGTAAGCGTCAGGCAGGCGACACGACGTCACGGGGAGGCACGGTGCTCAAGGCGCTGACGGCGGAGCAGTCGAGGCTCGTCGAGTCGCGTGCGGTCCGAGAGCATGGCGTCACGCTCTTCGACCTCATGTCGCGGGCCGGCGAACTCGTGGCGGACCTTGTCGACGAACGCTTTGGGGCGGGCCGCGTGGCCGTCCTCGCGGGGCCGGGCAACAACGGCGGCGACGGCTGGGTGGCGGCGCGCCATCTTGCCGCACGTGGACGTGAGGTCCATGTCTTCGCGATGCGCGCACCCGACCAGCTGGCAGGCGAGGCCGCACGAGCAGCCGCCGAAGCGGTCGCAGCAGGCGTCGCGTGGAGCCGGCCGGACGTGCCTTCGGCCGATCATCTGGCCGCCGCGGCGGTCGTGGTGGATGCGCTGCTAGGCACCGGCGCCACCCTGCCGCTACGCGAGCCCGTCGGCGCCTGGTTGAGCGCGGTCGCCGAGAGTGGAGTCCCCGTCATCGCCGTGGACGTGCCGACCGGCATCGACTCGGACACCGGGCGAGCTGCCGACGAGGTCGTTTCGGCAGATGTCACCATCACCTTCACCTCTCCCAAGCGCGGGCTCGTCGTCTTCCCAGGGGCGGGATACGCTGGCGAGCTGGTGCTGGGAGACATCGGTATCGGGGCCAGTGCGCTCGAAGGCCTGGCCGCACCAGAGGTGTGGATCGCCGAAGACTATCGCGAGCTGCTGCCGCTGCCGCGCCCCGACGTTCACAAGAACGAGCGTGGCCGCGTGCTGGTGGTTGCGGGCTCGGGACGCTTCGTTGGTGCCGCCGTGCTCGCTGCTCGCGGTGCGATGCGAGCCGGGGCCGGTTACGTGACGGTTGCCGTGCCCGACGCCATCGTGCCGATCGTGCAGGCCCACATCACGGCTGCGCCAGTGGTGGGCCTGCCGTGCTCGCGCACCAAGACACTCTCCTCGCACGCAGCCGCGGCAGTGCTTGCCCTAGCCGCCGACTGCGACGCAGTCGTGATCGGCCCCGGCCTCACTCAGGCCGATGGCGCCGTGGCCGCAGTTCGCGGAATCATCTCGCGCCTGACGCGGCCACTCGTCATCGACGCCGACGCGCTCAACGCACTCGTCGATGCCCATGAAATCTTAGACAACCGCACTGCGCCCACGGTCCTCACGCCGCATCCCGGCGAGCTCTCGCGGTTGATGGGAACGACACCTGCCGACGTGCAGGCCGACCGGGTGGGTTACTCGGCCATGCTGGCCGGCCCCGGCCGCGCAGTCGTCTTGAAGGGCGCCGGCACAATCGTCAGCGACGAGCACCGCCAGGTGATCGTCACGTCGGGAACGCCTGCACTCGCTACCGCCGGCACAGGCGACGTGCTCGCAGGCGTGATAGGCACGTTGCTCGCCCAAGGGCTTTCACCGCTCGAGGCCGGCGCACTGGGCGCCTATCTGCACGGGCGCGCTGGTGAGGCCGCCGCCGCTGATCTCACGCCGATGTGCGTGACCTCAGAGGACATCCCCGATCACCTGCCCGATGCCTTCGGCGAACTGATGGGCAGCTGGTAGGAGGGGAGGTGTGATGTCGCGGACAACGGCGCGCGAGATCATGAGCGCGAATCCCATCACGATCGCCCCGGACGCGGGCGTGCTCGAGGCCGCGAGGGCGATGACGGATGCTGGCGTGGGCGCGCTGCCGGTGAGCGACGCTGGCAGGCTCGTCGGCATCGTCACGGAAGGCGACCTGATCGCCCGCGACGTGAAGATCGAGTACCCCACCTACATACACCTGCTCGACGGCTTCATCATGTACCCGCCGTCGACGGTGAGCTTCGAGCACCAGCTGAAGCGGGCGGTGGCCGCCACGGTGGCCGACGTCATGGCTACCGATCTAGTGACCGTGCAGGTCACAGCGTCGCTCGAGGAGGTCGCGGCTTTGCTCGCACGTCGCGATATTTCGCGCCTTCCCGTGCTGGAAGGCGATACACTCGTCGGAATCGTCAGCAAACACGACATCGTACGTGCCATAGCCGAAGGACTCGCCTGAAATGACTGAAGCTCGCTGGGCCTGGACCGAGATCGATCTCGGCGCGATCGCGCACAACGTCCGCTCCCTTTCGGCGTTCGCGCCGCAAAGCCGCTTCATGGCTGTCGTGAAGGCAGACGGCTACGGTCACGGTGCCGAACAGGTTGCGCGCGCGGCCCTGCAGGCGGGGGCGACGCACCTGGGTGTAGCGACCGTCGACGAAGGTGCCGCGCTTCGGCGTGCGGGCATCGCCTCGCCGATCCACGTCCTCTCCGAGCCGCCCGAGACCTCCGTGGGCGCCGTGCTGGAGCACAAGCTCATCCCGGCTCTCTATTCGCGCGAGTTCGCCGGAGCGCTCTCGCGCATGGCCGCGCTGCGTGGTGTCGAGGCGCCGTTCCACCTCAAGGTCGACACGGGCATGAACCGCATCGGTGTGCGTGCCGAAGACGCCGCCGAGTTCGCCCTCTCACTCGCCGAATTCGAAGGGCTGCGCCACGAAGGCACCTTCACTCACTTCGCCACCGCCGATGTTCCCAATGACTGGGACGTCGAGCGCCAGCTCAAGCGCTTCCGCGCCACACTCGACCAGATGAAGACGGAGGGCGTGAAGCCCGGGATCGTGCATGCCGCTAACTCGCCAGCGACGATCCTGTATCCGGACGCGCACTTCGACATGGTGCGCTGCGGCATCGCCCTGTACGGCCTGCACCCGTCGGCACACACGCGCGGTCGCGTAGACCTCATCCCCGCAATGTCGGTGAAGGCACGCGCAACGCTCGTGAAGCGCATTGGCATGGGCGAAGGCGTCTCCTACGGACTCACTTGGACCTCCGGCACCTCGACGTCGATTGCCACGCTGCCGCTCGGCTACGCCGACGGAGTGCACCGCGTGCTCTCCAACAAGGCCGAAGTCCTCGTAGGCGGCAAGCGCGCTCACCAGGTCGGTCGGGTCTGCATGGACCAGCTGATGGTCGAAGTCCCGCGCGGTGTCGACGTGACTCGCGGCGACGAGTTCGTGCTGGTCGGAGCACAGGGATCCGAGCGCATTCTCATCGATGAGATGGCCGATATCGCGGGCACGATCAACTACGAGATCGCCTGCGGATTCGGCATGCGACTGCCTCGCGTCTACCGCTAGAGGCCCTTCTTCCAAAAAGACTTCTCGCCACTCGCCGCAAATGCGGCAGGAGTTGGCCCCGTGATGCGGAAATAGTCCAGCGTGTCGCCTATATCGCGATACGTTGTCCGACTCTGCAGTAGGGGGCCTTACGTGGACGACAACGTCGTTGAGGAACTTGAGTTTCACAAAGCTACCGTGCAAAGCGACGATAACTCGCCGCTACACCTGATTCGCGAGAAGGAGATGGAGATCTCCGGCCGCGTACTCTCCGCTAAGCGGGAGGCCGACGAGATCGTCTCCAACGCACGACGCGAGGCGTCAGGGATCATGAGCTCAGCTCAGGATCAGGCTTCTGAAGAGGCCGGTCGCAGGGATGCTGCCGTGAAGGTCGAGATAGAGAAGCAGATGGCGCAGGTGCGTGCGAACGCAGAGGCTGAGGCCGCCGCGCTCGAAGAGGCAATCGATACTCGCCGCGGCCCGGCCGTGGCGTACATCGTCGATGCGGTTACTCGCATCTGACGAATTCCGGGGGGCGTCGAGGGATCTGCGGGGAGGTGTGAGTGCATGCTCGTTCCGATGGCACGCGTGGAGATAATCGGCCCAAAGGGCCTGTTCTTCGACGTCGTGAGCATGATTCACGATCAAGGACGGCTGCACATTGAGGACTTGTCCAAGAAGATTTCGCGGGGTGAGATACCGCTCGATCGCATGGAGATCTTCTCAGGGCAGCAGAAAGACCGCGAGCAGATGGAGGAGATGCTGATACGCACTCGCTCCATCCTCAAGGCTCTGGACCGCGGTGGTTCCAAGGTCGATCGTCTTGCAGTGCGCGTGGAGTACGAGCGCCTATTCGAGATGGATCCCGACGCGCTTTCGGCCGAGATCTCCAAAGTGATTGCCGAAGTTGAGGACCGGACGTCCGCGCTTGCATCGACGCACACCGACCTCGAGTCGGAGATTGCACTCCTCTCGCGCTATGAGCCGATTCTGCAGAAGATCCAGCCGCTGGCGCGCCAGATCGTCACCACCGGCGCCTACGACTCGGTCGCTCTGCTCTTCGAGCGCCGCTACAAGACCGCGCTCGACGCACTCAAGGAAGAGCTCGACCGCATCACGCACAAGCAGTACGAGGTCGTCTCGACCGACGTCGACGAAGACACCACGGCAGCGATCGTGGTCTTCAGCCGTCAGTACTCCGACGCGGTCCACAAGTTCTTGGCAGTCGAGAACATCAACCAGATCCGCCTCCCCAATGAGTTCGATGGCATGCCCTTCGACGCGGCCTACGATGAACTGAAGTCGCGCCGCTCGAGCCTGCCCAACGATCTCGAGACGATCCGCAAGGAGCTCGACTCGCTCTCTGAGAAGTGGGCGGTCAAGCTTTCGGCCATCCGCGACGTGCTCATCGACCGCAACGCCGAGATCGAGGCCATTCCGAAGTTCGGGCGCACCGAGTACGCCTTCGTGATCACCGGATGGATGCCGGTCTCAGACGTACCGTCGCTGCGCACCCTAATCTCCAAGCGCTGGAAGGACGATGTCATCGTCCAGCAGACGGAGGTCAAGGAGAGCGAGTACGCCGACACGCCGGTCGCTCTGAAGAACCCCAAGGCGCTCGAGCCCTTCGAGTTCCTGCTGTCGGCCTACGGGATGCCGCGCTACGGCACGCTCGACCCGACGATGTTCCTGTTCATCTTCTACCCGCTGTTCTTCGGCCTGATGGTCGGAGACATCGGCTACGGTGCCGTGATGCTGGGCATCGTCATCTGGTTGCGCCTGAAGTTCAAGGAGAACGCCGGCATCCAGCTCGCCACGTCGATCCTCGGCCCGGCGGCCACCGCCGTTTTGGCCTTCGGCTTCGTCTACGGCGAGTTCTTCGGCAACATCTTCCACACGCAACTCGCGTCGTTCCTCAGCGGGCTATCTGGCGGCGTCCTGCCGTTCGTCCGCACCGAGGGCGAGATGATCAAGATCTTCATGTACATCGCCGTCGCCGTTGGCATCGTGCACATCTTGCTCGGCCTGATCGTCGGCGTCATCAACGCGGTGCGCACCAAGAACTCGCATCACTTCCAGGAGAAGACGGGCATTCTCACGTTCGTCGTCTCCATCGGCATCGTCGTCGTGCTGACGATGGTCGCTGAGAGCATGGGCAACTGGGCCGTCTGGGGCCAGGCGCTCTTCGCGCTGGTCGCACTTGGCGGCTTCTGGTTCGCAGTCCGGGGTGGCGGCGTCATGGGCGTCATCGAGACCGTCGAGGTCTTCACCGGCATGGCGAGCTACATCCGAATCATGGCCGTTGGTCTCGCAGGCGCGATCTTCGCCGAAGCGGTCAATGGCATTGTGGCCGACATGGCCAAGAACCCAGCGATGATGGTGCTGGGGGCACTCGTTGGACTGGTGCTGCACTCACTGAACTTCGTGATCGCAGCGTTCAGCCCGACGATTCACGCAGTCCGACTGAACTTCGTCGAGTTCTTCGGCAAGTTCTACGAAATCGGAAGTCAGCAGTACAAGCCGTTCACTAAAACCGGAGGTGAAGAGGGCGCATGATGGACAAGCGGCTCGCTAGGTGGATGTTTGGTAGTGCGTTTACAGCGGCAATGGTAATGCCGGCCCTGGCGTTTGCGGCCGAGGAAGAGGCCGCAGCGGTCACGGACTGGCGCGTTCTTTCGGCCAGAGCAGCGTCCGCAGGACTGGCAATGGGTCTCTCGGCTCTTGCAGCCGGCTACGCCCAGGCCAAGATCGGTTCCGCAGGCGCCGGTACGCTCGCTGAGCGTCCCGAGGTCTCGATTTGGATCATCACGCTCCAGGCACTGCCTGAGGTTATCGTGCTTCTCGGTTTCGTCTCCGCAATCCTGATCAGCGGGTAGTTCGCGCGGGTTACCCACCCGCCACCAAGTTACGCGGAAGGAACCGGACAGATGGCACTTGAAGATATCTTCAGGGCGCTCGAAGAGCAGGCCGACAAGGACGTTGAGGCGGTGCTCGCGGAGTCTCGCGCGCACGCTGAAGCGATCCGCGAGGAAGCGGAGCGCGAGGCAGCGGTTACGCGAGATCATCGCATCGCCGAAGCCGAGCGTCTCGCGAAGGCTCGGAGCGCGCAGGACCTGAACTCCGTGAAGCTCGAGGCGCGCAAGCGCGTCGCAGCGGTCAAGGAGCGGGCGGTGCGCGAGGCGTTCGACCAGGCGCTGGCGTCTTTGACTGAGGTGCGCACGAGGTCGGACTATCCGGCCGTCTTTGCCGCGCTGTTGGACGAGGCTATCGCCTCGCTCGAGCCGGGTTGGGAGCTTCTCGTCGACCCTGCGGATGTCGATCTCGCACGCACCGCGCTTGCCTCTAGGGGCATCGTGGCTGAAGTCCGCGGTGACATCTCCACGGCCGGTGGCATGATCATCTCCATGCGAGGTGCGACAGTCACTCGGCGCAATACCCTGGAGGACAGGCTCGACAAGCTGCGTGGCAAGGCGCAGGCCGAAGTCGCGGAGCTCTTGTTCGCATGAGTCAGACAGCGATACACACAAAGTCGCCGATCACGGGTCCCCGTGACTACGGCTACCCGAACGCGAGGCTGCGCGGCATGCGCTCGCACCTCATCAAGGCCGAGGCGCTCGAGCGGCTCATGGAAACGAACGATCTGCACGACCTCATCCAAGAGCTCATGCAGACCGAGTACGCTCCTGACCTCGAAGAGGCGCTGATCAAAGGCCGTGGTGCGGCGGAGATTGCCGAGGGCCTGCGTCTCAACTTGGTCCGCACGTACCGTAAAGTCTTCGGCTTCTTGAACGAAGAGGCCAAAGACGTATGCGGCACGCTGCTGGGCCGGTGGGACATCTTCAACATCAAGACGATCGTTCGTGGCAGGCACGTGCACCTGTCCGCGGGGGAGATCGCCGAAAGCCTGCTGCCAGTTGGTGAGCTTTCTCAGGTCGACCTCGACGTCTTGCTGGCGCAGAACGACATCCGCGGCGTCGTAGACACCGCGACGACGTGGGACCTGCCGCAGGCACCCGCGCTGCGTGAGGGCTTTGTCGAGTTCCAGAAGTCGGGCGAGCTCGCCGACCTCGAACTCGCGCTCGACCGCTACTTCGCACGCTGGGCCGCCCAACGGCTCGCGGGCAAGAACCGCAACTATGCGATGGGGCGTCGACTGCTGGGAATGCAGATCGACATTCTCAACCTGATCATGCTCTTCCGATCGGCGCGAGAGAACCTCTCTAACGAGCAGGCCGAGCGCTACTTCTTGCTCGGTGGGCACGGACTCGAGTTGGAGATGTACATACGCCTTTCGGCGCTCTCCGACATCGACGAAGTGCTCGACGGACTGCGGGCCACGCACTACGGCAAGGTGCTCGAGGACGTCGCTCCGCTCTACCTGGAGACGATGTCAATCGCCACGTTCGAGCGTGCGCTAGAGGACTACCTCACGCGCAAGATGATCGCCGTGGGCGCGACCGACCCGCTCGGGGTCGGAATCCCAATCGCGTATCTGTGGAGTAAGCAGAACGAAGTCACTAACGTCCGCATCATCACCAAGGCGAAGGACATCGGCATTCCGGCCGACCGTACGAGGAGGGAGCTCATCCTTGTATAAGCTCATCGTCCTCACGGACCCCGACAATGCTGATGGTTTCCGTCTGGCGGGCGTGGACGTCCAGGTCATCGACGACCTGGACAGAGTCCGAGAGCGGTTGAACCAGCTGCTCGACGACGAAGACAGCGGCATCATTGCGGTGAACGAGCAGATGATGGCTGCGATCGACGAACGGACCCAGAAGAAGATCGATTCGATCTATCGGCCGCTCGTCATCTCGTTGCCGATTCGCGAGAAGCTCGCGTTTGGCGAAGACCACCGCGCGTATCTGGCACGGCTCATCCGTCGAGCCATCGGGTTCGACATCACACTGAGGCGAGGATAGATGATTGCGGGAACGATTCAGAAGATCACCGGCCCGGTTGTAGTCGCAGCCGGCATGACCGGTGCACGCATGTACGACATCGTCCGCGTCGGTGCCGAAGGCCTGATGGGCGAGGTCATCCGACTCGAGAGCGACACGGCGACCATTCAGGTCTACGAGGACACCTCCGGTCTGAAGGTCGGCGAGCTCGTCGAGTCGACCGAAGGTCCTCTGATGGTCGAGCTTGGCCCGGGACTCCTCACGTCGATCTACGACGGCGTCCAGCGCCCGCTCCCCATCATCGCGGAGCAGAGCGGCGACTACATTGAGCGCGGTACTGTGGCGTCCGCACTCGACCGCGAGAAGAAGTGGTCGCTCACGCCGGTCGTGAAGGCTGGCGATCCCGCAGGTCCCGGAACCGTTGTCGGTACGGTGCCTGAGGGCAAGACCATCATCCACAAGGTCATGGTCCCGCCGACGGTCAAGCCGTCGAAGTTCAAGTCCGTTGTGCCCGAGGGCGAGTACACGGTCGACGATGTCGTCGCGGTGCTCGAGGACGGTACCGAGGTCAAGATGTCGCAGCGGTGGCCGGTTCGTGAAGGTCGCCCCTACATCAACAAGTTGGACCCGACCACGCCGTTCACCACCGGCATGCGGATTCTCGACACGTTCTTCCCGATCGCCCTGGGCGGCAACGCGATCATCCCGGGCGGTTTCGGAACCGGTAAGACGGTCACCCAGCAGTCGCTGGCCAAGTGGGCCGACGTCGACATCATCGTCTACATCGGCTGTGGCGAGCGCGGCAACGAGATGACTGAAGTTCTCACCGAGTTCCCGCACCTCGACGACCCGCGCAACGACGCGCCCCTGATGGACCGCACCGTTCTCGTCGCCAACACGTCGAACATGCCTGTTGCGGCGCGCGAGGCCTCCATCTACGTCGGTGCAACGCTCGCCGAGTTCTATCGCGACATGGGCTACAACGTCGCGATGATGGCCGACTCGACCTCCAGATGGGGCGAAGCGCTCCGTGAGGTCTCCGGCCGACTCGAAGAGATGCCTGGTGAGGAAGGCTACCCTGCGTACCTCGCCACTCGACTCGCGTCCTTCTACGAAAGAAGCGGGCGCGTTCGTCCGCTCGGAGCCGAAGATGACGGGCGCGTTGGCTCAGTCACGATGGTTGGCGCGGTCTCGCCGGCCGGCGGTGACATGTCCGAGCCGATGACTCAGAACTCCCTGCGAGTGACGGGTGCCTTCTGGGCGCTCGACACCTCGCTTGCACACCGCCGCCACTTCCCGGCCATCAGCTGGACGAAGAGCTACACGCTCTTCCTGGGCCAGGTACGCGGCTGGTACGAGGAGAACGTCGCCCCCGACTGGGCGGAGTACCGCGATCGGGCGATGTCGATCCTCCAGAAGGAAACCGAGCTCCAAGAGATCGTTCAGCTGGTCGGCCCGGACGCGCTGCCCGAGTCGGAGAAGGTCATCCTCGAAGTCGCCCGCATGCTTCGTGAGGACTTCCTCCAGCAGTTCGCGTTCGACGAGGTGGATGCGTACTGTCCGCCGCTCAAGGCGTACTGGCTGCTCAAGACGATCATGGCCTTCTATGACGCGGCCACCGGCGCGCTGAACCACGGCGTGGCACTCGGTCAGATCATGGACCTGCCCATGCGCGATGAGATCGCCGTTCTGAAGACCACGCCGCACGAGGAAGCCGTCGCGCGGATGCAAGAGCTCGTCCAGACGATTCCCGCCGACATCTCCGGAATCGAGGTGTACTAATGAGCGAGGTGACCGCGACAGCCAGCCACGGCTCGCTTCTCTCGACCGACTACCGCACGCTCAGCTACGTCACCGGCCCTCTGATCTTCGTTCAGAACGTGTCCGATGTTGCGTACAACGAGATCGTGTCGATCCTCATGCCCGACGACACCCGCCGAAGCGGCCAGGTCCTCGAGGTTTCGGGTTCCACGGCAGTCATCCAGGTCTTCGAGGGCACCAGAGGCATCGATGTTGCGAAGACGGAGGTCCGCTTCCTCGAAGAGGTGGCCAAGATCGACGTCTCGCCTGAACTGCTGGGCCGCGTTCTCAACGGCACCGGCAAGCCGATCGACGGTGGCGCCCCCATCATCCCGGAGGCCCGTCTCGACATCACCGGCGCACCGATCAACCCGTACACGCGCGAGCAGCCGGCCGACTTCATCGAGACCGGTATCTCGGCCATCGATGGCCTGAACACGCTCGTCCGCGGCCAGAAGCTCCCGATCTTCTCCGGTTCGGGTCTTCCCGCCAACGAGCTTGCCGCTCAGATCATTCGGCAGGCGCGCGTTAAGTCGGGCGAGGAGTTCGCTATCGTCTTCGGCGCGATGGGTATCACCCACCGCGAGTCGGCCTACTTCATGCAGCAGTTCGAGGAGACCGGCGCACTCGAGCGAGTCGTCTTCTTCCTGAACCTCGCCGACGACCCGACAGTCGAGCGTCTGCTCACGCCGAAGTGCGCACTGACGGTCGCCGAGTACCTGGCCTTCGAGAAGGACATGCAGGTCCTCGTCGTCCTCTCCGACATGACGAACTACTGCGAGGCGCTGCGCGAGGTCTCGACGGCACGCGAAGAGGTGCCGGGCCGCCGCGGTTTCCCGGGCTACATGTACACCGACCTCTCGACCATCTACGAGCGCGCGGGCCGCATCAAGGGCCGCAAGGGCTCGGTTACGCAGCTCCCGATCCTGTCGATGCCCGACGACGACATCACGCACCCGATTCCCGACCTCACCGGCTACATCACTGAGGGTCAGATCGTGCTCTCGCGCCAGCTGCACCGTCGCGGCGTCTACCCGCCGATCGACACGCTGCCGTGCCTGTCCCGCCTGATGAACCTCGGTATCGGTGAAGGCAAGACGCGTGACGATCACCGCGCAGTCGCCAACCAGCTCTACGCGGCGTACGCGCAGGGTCGCGACCTTCGCAAGCTCGTCGCCATCGTCGGTGAGGAAGCCCTCTCTGAGGTCGACCGCGCCTACCTGCGCTTCGCCGACGAGTTCGAGTCCCGCATCGTCGGTCAGGGTCAGGAGGGCCGCACGATTGAGGAGACACTCGAGATCGGTTGGGACCTCATGGCCGGCCTGCCGATGGGCGAGCTCAAGCGCGTGCGTGACTTCATCGACAGCTACCACCCCGATCGCAAGGCAGCCGACCCTGAGCTGGCTGAGACCGCCTAGGGGGCGTGAATGGAAGAAGTACGCCCAACTCGGGCTGAGCTACTCGATCGCAAGCAGCAGATCACGCTTGCTCAGCAGGGCATGGACCTGCTCAAGCAGAAGCGTGACGCGCTGCTGATCGAGTTCATGTCCGTCATGGACGAGACGCTGCGCCTCTCTGAGTCGCTGCAGAAGTCGGTCGCCGAAGCGCAGTACGCGCTCGCGGTCGCCAAGGCCGTCGACGGTCCTGTGACGCTGCGCTCCGCCTCGTTGGCCACCAGCGGTGAGGTCACCGTGGAGATGGCCGGTACCAAGATCATGGGCGTGGCCGTCCCGGTTGTGACCAAGGGCGAGAGCCCGCTGCGCACGTCGTTCACGCGTGGCTACTCGGTTACCGGTGTTTCGTCTCGAGTGGATGAGTCGGCGGAGAAGTACGAGAAGATCCTCGACGTCATCATCGAGTACGCCGACATCGAGACCAGGCTCAAGCGACTCGGCGAGGAGATCAACAAGACCAACCGCCGCGTCAACGCACTCGAGCAGGTCACGGTTCCGGCGCTGCACGAGCAGGTCGCCTACATCAGCCAGACGCTGGACGAGCGTGCCCGCGAGGACCTCTTCCGCCTGAAGAAGGTCAAGAAGAAGATCGAGAAGAAGAAAGCGGCTCAGTCTCTCTGAGCCGCTTGCGTGACCGAACCACGAGAACGGGCCGCTCCTACTGGGGCGGCTCTTCTGCTTCTTCTTGACGAACGATCTTCTCGACGTCGCGCAGCACCTCGATGCTGGGGCGTGCGTGGCGGCGAAGCTGGCTGCCCAGTGTGAGCGTGCGGATAACGTCGCTCATACCCAGGCGGCCGAAGGCCAGCTCGTCCCATTCGGCACGGGCGATATAGGCCCATAGCTCGCCGAGGACCCACTCGAACTCCTCGACTTCACTGTCGTTGAGGTTTGCCCAAGCGGGACCCATGTTGTGACGGATACGCTGGATAGCCCGTTCGACAGCCTTCATCTTCTTGATCTGGAACGCGCGAATACCGAGTTCCTCGTCGCTTACATCAGGGTGACGGTCGTACATTGCGCACCTCCTCCTAAACAGTCTGTTTCGACGCGCACACAACGCGTCCTGCCTGACATACGTGGGTAGAGGTTGTCGGATAGAATGAGGGAGATCAGTCAGGCCGCACCCCTTTGGCGGCGAGCGTTCGTGATGCAGGAGGCTGTAATAGGCATGGAGTTCGCCGACGTTCTCGCCACGCGCCGAAGCGTGCGCCACTTCAACCACCGGCTTGTTGTCACCGACAGCGATATCAACGCGCTACTCGAAGCCGCCGTTGCCGCGCCTACCGCAGGCAACATCCAGCCGTGGCGCTTCACCGTCGTGCGCTCGCCTGAGGCACGCGACCGACTCGCCGAAGCTCTGCGCCAGCGCTGGGCCACCTCTGCACCCGTCGTCATCGTCGTGAGCCTCGACCCGCGCCCGTGTGCAGCCCGCTATGGTGACCGCGGCGAACAGCTCTACGGCATCCAGGACACGGCAGCAGCCGTGGAAAACATCCTACTGGCGGCGGTCGACCGCGGTCTGGCTTCGTGCTGGATCGGCGCTTTCGACGAGATCGCGGTGCGTGACGCGCTCGGCATCACTGCACCCATCACGCCGGTGGCCATCCTCCCCGTGGGCCACTCGGCCGAGTCGGCTGGCCGCCCGGCGCGCCGCCCGCTCGCCGAGGTCACGACCTGGCTCTAGGGGAGAGCGCCATGGCCGGGATCGGCTGCGCCACGCTCGAGGAGCTTCGAGATCACATCGGGGACTGCACTCGCTGCGGACTTGCCCCCACGCGCACCACGCTCGTCTTCGGCGTGGGAGATCCACACGCAAGGGTGATGTTCGTAGGCGAGGCGCCCGGCAAGAACGAGGACCTCAAAGGTGAACCCTTCGTGGGCGCGGCCGGAAAGCTGCTCGACGAGCTGCTCGCGCATGCGGGCCTGGAGCGTAGCGACGTCTACATCGCCAATGTCTTGAAGTGTCGCCCGCCGGGCAACCGCGACCCGCTGCCCGACGAGATCGAGACATGCACGCCGTTCCTGCGCGAGCAGATACGCATCATCGACCCCGACGTGCTCGTCACGCTTGGCAACTTCGCGACACGCTTCGTGCTCAAGACCGACGCCGGCATAACCTCGCTGCGCGGGCGCGTGCGCACGGCTGGCAAGTTCACCGTGCTGCCGATCTTCCACCCGGCCGCCGCGATCTACGACCAGACCAAGCGCGAGGTGCTCTTCGGCGACTTCGCGCTCTTGGGAGAGCTGCTGGCGCGAGTGCCGGAGCACGAGGATGCGGTATCGTCACTCGGACTCGAGGCGGCGTTGAGTGAGCTCGGCGCTGCCGAAGAGGCGGCGCCCCAGACCGCCCCGGCGACACCCGACGACACACACGAACCCGAGCAGGAGAAGCTCTTCTAGATGCGCCACCTCACACTGACAACGAGCGCGGAGTCGGCCACCCAGGCGTGCGGCCGCGTTCTCGCCGACGCGCTTGCAGCCGGCGACGTGCTGCTGCTCTCCGGCGACCTTGGTGCTGGCAAGACGCAGCTCACCAAGGGCCTTGCCGAAGGTCTCGGCGTGCCCGAGCCCGTCACGAGTCCGACCTTCAACATCCTGCTCGTGCACCAGGGCCGCATCCCGCTCTACCACTTCGACCTCTACCGCCTCGAGGCGGCCGAGCAGCTTGAAGACCTCGACTACTACGCCGTGCTCGAGGGCGACGGCGTGGCCGTCGTCGAGTGGGGCGACCGCTTCGCCGAAGCAGCACCGCTCAACGGAGTTGCGGTGACGCTCACGATCGACGGCGACAACGAGCGCAGCATCGGCGCAGATGCACTGGGCCCACGCGGTGAGGCGCTGCTCGAAGCGTGGGCGGCCGCGTGCTCGACGCTCGACGGCGTCAGCGTCACGGAGGGCGACCGATGAGCGTCATCGTCGCATTCGACACCGCCACCGACGTGCTCGCTGTCGGCATCGGCAAGCGCACGGGCGGGCGCATCGTGCCGCTCGCGTCTGTCTGTCTGGAGTCGCCCCGCAAAGCCAACGAGCTCCTGCTCGTGACCCTCGACGAGCAGCTCGGGCAAATGGAGCTTTCGGCATGCGACATCGAAGAGGTCGTGGTCGGTCGCGGTCCGGGCTCGTTCACAGGCGTGCGCATCGGCGTAGCGACTGCCAAGGGCCTCGCTCAGGGCCTCGGAGCCCCTCTCTACGGCATCGGTACCCTCGACGCCATCGCGTGGCGCACAGCGGCCTCAGGCGAGCTTGCCGAAGGGGCGCTGCTGGGCGTCGTGGGCGACGCGATGCGTGGCGAGGTCTATCCCGCTCTCTTCCGCTTTGAGGGCGGGCGCATGGTGCGCCTCACCACCGATACCGTCGCCAAGCCCGGCGACGCGGCCGCGTCGTGGGCCGAGACAGTCAACGAACCGCTTCTGCTCGCGGGCAACGGGCTCGCGAAGTATGCCGAGATCTTCGCAGAGGCGCTCGGCGACCGCGCGGTCATTGCACCGAGCGAGCTCTGGGCACCCGATGGCGCTGGTCTGCTCGCTGCCTACGACGACGCCGCCAGCCGCGGTCACGAAGGCGACGGCGTGGCCGCACTCGTGCTGCCCGTCTATACGCGCCTGTCCGATGCCGAAGAGGCCGAGCGCGCACGTCTGGGTCTGCCCACCGCACCCCCGCCGGAGAGCGGCGTCGCTGGAGTGCGCGCGGTGCGCCTGCGCGAGATGGCCGCCGCCGACATCGACGCCGTGCGCGTGATCGAGGTCGACAGCTTTGCGGACGCGTGGACCGTCGGGATGTTTCTCGATGAGCTTTCCGCGCCCCTTCGGCAGTGGGTGGTCGCCGAAGACGACAGCGGGATCGTCGGCTACGGCGGCATAGCGGTCTTTGGCGACGACGCGCACATCATGAACCTCGCGGTGCGCTCCGACCGCCGCGGCCAGGGGCTGGGCGCGAAGCTCCTGCAACGCTTGCGGGAGTCCGCCTCCGAGCTCGGGCCGCGTCTCGTGACGCTAGAAGTCCGCGAGTCCAACGCCGCCGCCATCGCGCTCTACGAGTCCGCCGGGCTTTGCGTGGCGGGAAGGCGACCTCGCTACTACAACGACACCGGCGAAGACGCGCTCATCATGTGGGGGCCTTCGGTCATCAACGGGCGCGACGCGGGCGTCGACTGCTCGATACTGCCGGCGCACGACGCGCGTGAGGACGAGGAGCGGCTGTTGCTGGCTGTCGAGACCTCATGCGACGAGACCGCTGCCGCCGTGATTCGTGGGTCGGACACGATCGTCGCCGACGTCGTGGCCAGCCAGATCGACTTCCACGCTCGCTTCGGCGGCGTGGTGCCCGAGATCGCCAGCCGCAAGCACACCGAGGCGATCGTGGGTGTTGTGGCCGAGGCGATGGACAAGGCGGGCGAGTCGCTCGAGTGCGGCGGTACGCTGCCGTTCTCGGCACTCGACGGCATCGTCGTGACCTACGGCCCCGGGCTTGTGGGCGCGCTCGTGGTCGGGCTCGCGTACGCCAAGGGACTGTCGCTTGCCACAGGTCTGCCGCTCGTGGGCGTGAACCACCTCGAGGGCCACATCTTCGCCAACGTGCTCGCCGACGAGCGCGTGCACCCGCCCATCGTGGCGCTCGTGGTCTCGGGCGGGCACACCTCGCTCGTGCACATGCCGCGCTGGGGCGTGTACCGCACGATGGGCGAGACCCTCGACGACGCCGCCGGCGAGGCCTTCGACAAGGTCGCCAAGGTGCTGGGCTTGGGTTACCCCGGCGGCCCCATCCTCTCGAAGCTAGCTGCCGAAGGCAATCCAGCTGCCATCGACTTCCCGCGCGCGATGATGCGAAGCGGCGACTACGCGTTTTCGCTCTCAGGTCTCAAGACCGCCGTCATCAACCACATTCGCCACGAGCAGCAGGCCGGGCGCGAGATCAACATCCCGGACCTTGCGGCCAGCTTCCAGGCCGCAGTCGTGGACGTGCAGGTGGCCAAGGCCGTGCGCGCGGTGAAGGAGACGGGTGCTGTGGCGTTCTGCCTTGCGGGCGGCGTAGCTGCGAACCCCGCGTTGCGCGAAGCGCTGCGGGCGGCCATCGAGCCGCTGGGCGTGCTCGTGAGTGTGCCGCCGTTCAGCCTGTGTACCGACAACGCCGCGATGATCGCGGCCGCCGGCCACTACCGCTACCTGGCAGGGGAGCGTCTCGCGCTCGACGCCGACGCCGACCCGAGCCTTCGGCTGGACACGCCTGGGGCGTAGCGGGGCGTATGGCGAATCCACGCCCGGCAACGATTCGGCAGTGTCTGGCGCTCGAATCTAAGCGCCTGACACTTAGATTTCACGATTCTTACACAGCTAACCCCTTGCCCCGCACGTCGGTTGTTGAGTAGACTTCGAACTTGTCTGGCACTCGGAGCCTGTGAGTGCCAGCAGTCGGGGGAGCACACCGCGCACGCACGACGCAGCTCGGGTATGTACTCACTCGTGAACAGGTAACGCCCGGACGCGTGTCCGGACCAAATAGCGACTACTAGGAGGGACGCCAATGAATCTGAAGCCGCTGGGCGATCGCGTGATCGTGAAGCAGGCCGAGGCCGAGACGCAGACCAAGTCTGGCCTCATCCTCGCCGACACGGCGCAGGAGAAGCCGCAGAAGGGCACCGTCATCGCCGCAGGCGACGGCAAGCTCAACGACAAGGGCGAGCGTGTCGCGCTCGACGTCAAGGCTGGCGACACCGTCATCTACAGCAAGTACGGCGGAACCGAGGTCAAGGTCGACGGCGAGGACTATCTGATCCTGCGCGCCGACGACATCTACGCTGTCGTCGAGGGCTAAGCTGCCCCGTTCTTACGTTCACCCATCGAACCCACTGAGGAGGAATGCGCAGTATGGCTAAGGAGATTCGCTTCGACGCCGAAGCTCGTACCGGGCTTGCCGCCGGCGTCAACAAGCTTGCCGACGCTGTGAAGGTCACCCTCGGCCCCAAAGGCCGTTATGTCGTGCTCGAGAAGAAGTTCGGCGCGCCGACCATCACCAACGACGGCGTGACCATCGCCAAGGAGATCGAGCTCGAGGACGCGCTTGAGAACATGGGCGCCCAGCTCGTCAAGGAAGTCGCCGTCAAGACCAACGACGTCGCCGGTGACGGTACTACCACCGCCACCCTGCTCGCTCAGGTCATCGTCAACGAGGGCCTGCGCAACGTCTCGGCCGGCGCCAACCCGCTCGCCATCCGCCGCGGCATCGAGAAGGCCGTCGACGCTGTCGTCGAGGGCATCAAGGCCAACGCCAAGGACATCGAGGACAAGGACGAGATCGCTCACGTCGGCGCCATTTCGGCAGCTGACGACGAGATCGGCGCCAAGATCGCCGAGGCGATGGATGTCGTGGGCAAAGACGGCGTCATCACCGTCGAGGAGGGCCTGACCTTCGGTATCGACATCGAGACCGTCGAGGGCCTGCAGTTCGACAAGGGCTACATCAACCCGTACATGATCACGGACCCCGATCGCATGGAGGCCGTGCTCAACGACCCGCTGATCCTCATTGCTAGCCAGAAGATCGGCAACATCCAGGACCTGCTGCCCGTGCTCGAGAAGGTCATGCAGTCCGGCAAGCAGCTCCTGATCATCGCCGAGGACGTCGAGGGCGAGGCTCTCGCGACGCTCGTGCTCAACAAGCTGCGCGGCACCTTCACCTGCGTGGCCGTCAAGGCCCCGGGCTTCGGCGACCGCCGCAAGCGCATGCTGGAAGACATCGCGATCGTGACCGGTGGCCAGGTCGTCACCGAGGAGCTGGGCTACAAGCTGGACACCACCACGCTCGAGATGCTCGGCCGCGCCAAGACCATCAAGGTCACCAAGGAGAACACCACCATCATCGATGGTGCCGGTGCTGAGGCTGACATCAAGGCCCGAGTGAACCAGCTCAAGGTCGAGATCGAGAACTCTGACTCCGACTTCGACCGCGAGAAGCTCCAGGAGCGCCTCGCCAAGCTGTCCGGCGGCGTGGCCGTCATCAAGGTCGGCGCGGCTACCGAGGTCGAGCTCAAGGAGAAGAAGCACCGCATCGAGGACGCTCTTCAGGCGACCCGCGCGGCTGTCGAAGAAGGAATCGTCGCCGGCGGTGGCGTCGCTCTCGTGGACGCCATGCCGAAGGTCGACGCGATCACCTGCTCTGACCCGGACGAGATGGTCGGCGTGAACATCATCAAGAAGGCGCTCATGGAGCCCCTCAAGACGATCGCCGCCAACGCCGGCTTCGAAGGCTCTGTCGTGGTCGAGCGCGTGAAGAACGAGGGCAAGGCCGGCTGGGGTCTCAACAGCGCCACCGGCGAGTGGGGCGACCTGATGGCCATGGGCGTTATCGACCCGGTCAAGGTCACCCGTTCGGCACTGCAGAACGCTGCTTCGATCGCCAAGAACATCCTCGTCACCGAGGCCGCCATCAACGACGTCCCCTCCAAAGACGATCCGATGGCCGGCATGGGCGGCGGCATGGGTGGCATGGGCGGCATGATGTAAGCAAGCTCTTGCCGAAGCGGAGCCACGCGCACCGCGAAGCGAGAAGGGAGAGGCCCCGGCCACTGCGGTCGGGGCCTCTTTGCGTCGCGCGCCGTCTGGAGGCCCAAGCACGCCAGTGACGCCAAGACACTAGCCACTGGCGAGACACCCGCCACCGCTGGCGACGCCATCCGGGGCCGGGCCGGCTTCGGTGCTAGCGTGAGGTACCAGCCATAGGGCGACGCACGAAGAGAGCAGGGATCCACATGGGCCTTTTCGGACCTTCACTGACAGAGCGGATCCGGCGCAGCGCAGCCAAAGCACTTCCGCAGGCGACGTGGACGATCGACGTCGACTGGAGCACGGGTGTCAAGCTGCACCAGCTGCACGGGACACTGCCTGAGCAGCACACTGACTCGGAGACGATGCAGTACGCAAAGGACGTCTGGACTTCGCTGGTCGGGTCTTTCCGGCTCGATCCCAAGGACGGGCACGACGGCCTGGTGGATGTCGGGGTAACGTCGCTTGGCGGCGTCGAGCAGCTCAGCGGCGTCAACGGCTAACTAGCGTTTCGCACTGGCCAGCCCGAGCACCCGCTCGGCCACATCCTGCGTTGCATGCGGGCGCGCGATCGCTTCGGCGGCCGCGCGCATCGCTTTGAGTCGCGGCGGCTTCGAGATCACCTTGCGCGTCGCTTCGGCGATCAGGCGCGGGTCTGCGATGTAGGAGGCTACGCCCGCCTCGTGCAGCGCGCGTGCGTTTGCGGCCTCTTGCCCGGCTGCCGGGCCTACGAGCACGAGCGGCAGGTGCATTGCTACCGACTCCGTACAGATCGCGCCGCCTGGCTTGGCAAGCCCGAGGTCGGCGCAGGCCATGAGCGGTGCCATGTACTCCACGTAGCCGAAGACGTGCACGTTGGTGGTGCCGAAGCCGGCCGCGCGCGACTTCATCTCTTCGGCGAAGGCCTCATCATTGCCCGTCACCAGCGCGACTGCCGCGTTGGGTAGTGACGCGATTGCGGGCAGAGCTACTGCAAGTGACTCCTTGAAGCGTTTGTAAGGGCCGGGGAGCGATGCGCCAGCGAGTGCGAGCACCGTGCGCTTGTCGGGCTGCAGGCCGAAGTGGTCGAGCGACGCGGC
>DASRYH010000027.1:0-6061 GCA_035687245.1 Coriobacteriia bacterium | reverse complement strand
CTCCACAATCGTCCACACAAACGCCACACCCGCTCGACGTTGCTGACACGTGGCGGGCGCACTATAGGTAGTGCTGGCGGCCGTTTCGGCGTGTCGCCACGGACTCTCGAGATCAACTCACGGACGCGCTCGACTCAGAGGATGCGTCCGCAGGCACGTGGAAGGAGCCATCAGATGGCAGATCGGAAGGCACTCGCAACGCGCGTCTTCGGCGTAGCGCTCGCGCTTCTGCTGACGGCGGGTGCGGCGACCGGATGCACCGCGGCGCTCAAGAGCCAGTCAGCGCAGGCACCGAAGTCGAGTACGTCGCAGTCGACCAACGGCGCGACAGGGCCCGAGGCGCCGCTTTCCGGCGAGCTCCCCGACGTGGCCACCGCTTCCGGCAAGATCAGCCCCTCGGTCGTCTTCGTCGAGGCAGCGTCGACTCAGCAGAACAGCATGACCGGAGCGAGCGGCACCGCCACTAGCAGCGGCAGCGGCATCATCATCAAGAGCGATGGCTACATCCTCACCAACAACCACGTGGTCGAGGACTCCAGCAAGATCACCGTCACCATCGACGGCGCGAAGTACACGGCCAAGGTCGTTGGCACAGACGCCGCGACCGACCTCGCGGTCCTCAAGATCGCGAAGACGGGCCTGCCCGCCGCCACAATCGGCGCGCCGAAGTCGCTCAAGGTGGGCCAGTGGGTCATCGCCGTTGGCTTCCCCTATGGCCTCGACAAGACCGTCACCTTCGGCATCGTCTCTGGTCTGGGTCGCGCCACGATCCAGAGCTCGTCGAGCGAGCTGACTGCCTACACCAACCTCATACAGACCGACGCCTCCATCAACCCAGGCAACTCCGGCGGAGCACTCGCCGACCTCAACGGGCAGGTGCTGGGCGTCAACACGCTCATCGAGTCGAAGACTGGCGAGAACACCGGCATCGGCTTTGCGATCCCGATCGACTTTGCAATGAACGTCGCCGACCAGATCATGAAGACCGGCTCGGCGCAGCACGCCTACCTAGGTGTGGGCGTGGGCGACACGAAGCTCAACTACGACTCGGGCCAGCGCACCACGACCGGTGCGGCCATCTCGATCGTCGAGTCCGGTAGCCCCGCGGAGAAGGCCGGCCTGCGCAACAGCGACATCATCACCAAGATCGGCGACCAGGTCATCGAGACCTCGTCGGACGTCTTCACGGCGGTGCGCTCGCACAAGCCGGGCGACAAGATCACCATCGAGTTCACCCGAAAGGGCGAGAAGATGTCGGCGGACGCCACGCTCGTGGGCAAGACCTCAAAGCAGGTCCAGCAGACTCAGCAGCAGAGTCCGGGCGGCTACAACAACGGACTGCCGAATGGCAGCTCGGGCCAGCTTCCTCCCGGGCACCCGTAGGAGCCACTCAACCGGTGAAAGGCGCGTGCCGGCGCGCCCTTCTTGCCGGACAGCTATAGGGGCGGTCGTCTGATCGGTGGGCGGCCGCCCCAGTTCATGTTCAGCGGATCGACTTGTCCCAGTGGAACTCGGCGTGGCCCTCGTAGACCGCTAGTCCCGCCGGGGTCAGCGCCCAGCCGTCGTGAAGCACTTTCAGAGCGATGTAGTTGCCGCCAATCAGCCGCACGAAGTCCTCGCGCATCTCTGCCTCGTCATCGCCCATATAGCCGTGGTCACGCAGCGACGTCAGTGATGCGAAGGGGCGGTGAGGGGCGCTGAGCAGGAAGCTGTGCGACGTGTTCTGATCGCAGAGCTCGACGCCGTCGAGCGGCTCCCCCTTTTCGGAAGACAGCTCGCCCACTGCCGCCAGAAGCGACAGTATGCGGATTCGCTCGGTGAGATGAACCATCGTTTTCCCCTTGGATTCGCCTTGCCCCACTGGCGGGTAACTTCGGCCTCGAACCGCCGAATCCCCCCTACGAACCCATGGATGGCGCGATGGTCGACGTCGCGGCTACGAGCAGGCGCTTGCTGTCGAAGGCACGTCGGCAGGCACAGGCGCTTCCTGACGCGGGTGCGCAAAGCTGCCTCGCTCGATGAACCAGCGCTCGACCCAGACGCGTGCGGGCCACGCAGCGGCCGCAATCCACGCCGTCCACGCCCAGAAGCCGTTGTTCTCAAACGCGAGGTTGAAGACGAAGGCGAACGCGCAGACGCCGGCCCAAATCATCAGTGCCTTGCGCAGGGCGGTACCGTCGGAGACGGTGACAGTTTCCACTGCATCAGGCTGCTCGTGGAAGCGGACGAGCGAGTTCGCGACGACTGCCACAGCGGCCACGCCGAAGACGAGGTCCCACATCGCGGCGCCGCTCGCGGCCGCGCCGGCGAGCGCGGCCAGGACCGACAGCACGAACAGCGCAGCCAGTGCACCGCCAACGGCCACGATGTCGACGTGCAAGCGCAGTTTGCGCACGTAGACTTCGGCGGTCTTGGGCTCGGGCGCGGCCACTACGACCTGCGGCGTAGGCTCGTCAACGACGAACTCGCGCACGAGGCCGGACAGGTCGCCCATCGAGGCGATCGCGACTCCCAGTGCTTCGTCCTCGGTCTTTCCTTCGGCGACGAGGTCTTCGACCTTGGCCGTGAGGTCAGCGATGAGCTCTTCTTGCTGCTCGAGGACTTCCGGCGTCTCCGCGATCCCGACGAATGCACCCTTGACGTAGTACTTGATGGCTTCCATCACTTACTCCTTCTCGGTCTCGCCGGAGATCAGGCGGTCGATGAGCGTGCGAGCGCGCTTCCAGTCCTCGACGTTGCGCGCGTAGGCGGTCCGGCCGTCATCCGATAGCCGGTAGTACTTGCGCCGGCCGCCCTGGGACTCCTCGCCCCAGTACGAACTGATGAGGCCTTGTCCCTCCATGCGGCGAAACGCCGAGTACAGCGTCGGTTCCTTGAGTTCGTACTCGCCGTCCGACAGCAGACCGACTTGCTTGCAGATCTCGTAGCCGTAGCGGTCCTGCGTGTTGAGAAGCCCGAGCACGATCGTGTCGATGTGCCCGCGAATCAGATCACTGCTGATTGGAGTCTCGGTCGTCACTGCCCACCTCCTCCTTCGACAGGAGCATCGTCCGACAAGGTACTGTGTCTGTCAAGGTACTATGTGCCACGTACTTCCTGTGCACTTCTTGTGCCGCCGTTTCCTGCCGAATCCGAGGGGAATCTCGCGTGAACGGCAGACCGGACAGCACGCTCGCGGTAAGCTAGGCGACATCCCCGAGCCGTCTGGAGTGGTCCCGCTTGCCGTCGACGCGCGCCCGATCCCGCATCCTGCCGCTGCTGTGCCTGCTGGGCGCGGTGGTCTTCTGGGGGACGAGCTTCGCGGCGACCAAGACTGCGCTCGACAGCTTCAGTCCGATGACGGTCGTGTGGCTGCGCATGGCGATTGCCAGCGCGATCTTCTTGCCCGCTTGGTTCTTCCTGCCGCGGCCCGACTACCGCTCCGGCGACTTGAAGTGGCTCGGGCTCATCGTGCTGCTCCAGCCCTGCATCTACTACCTCGCCGAAGGCTACGCGGTGCGCTTCACAACCTCGAGCGCTGCTGGAGTCATCTCGGCCATCGTGCCGCTGCTCGTTGCGGCTGGCGCGTGGGCGTTTCTGGGCGAGCGGCTGACCGTGCGCTCCGGTGTGGCTATCGCCGTGTCGTTGGCGGGCGTCGCAATGCTCTCGATGGGCGGCACGACCCAGGCCGCAGCACCCAACCCGGTGCTGGGTAACGTCCTCGAGATGATTGCGATGACGAGCGCGGCAGGCGCGATGATCGCGCTCAAGCACCTCTCAACTCGCTACAACCCTTGGTTCCTCACCGGACTCCAGGCAGCGACCGGTGCTGTGTTCTTCGCGCCAGGAGCGCTGGCGGGCGGGGTGTCGAGCTGGGCACATGCCGCCCCCGTGGCCTGGCTGAGCGTCGCCTATCTCGGCCTGTTCGTCTCGCTGCTCGCCTTCAGCCTCTACAACACGGCGGTCACCATGATGCCGGCGAACCGTGCAGCGCTATCCATCAACCTTGTGCCGGCGGTGGCCCTGCTCGCTGGCTGGCTGGTGCGCGGCGAGTCGCTCTCAAGCCTGCAGCTTGCGGCGTGCGTAGTCATCGTCGGCGCCGTGGTTCTCGCCGAGACCGGCAATGCGCCTGAGCGCCGCCCAGTGGTAGGCGAAGCGCTGCTCGAAGCAGCCGTCGACCCGACGCCCGAGCAGGCCGCCAAGTAGCTGGTGGCGCGCGAGGGCCCGGCAACGGGTTCGCTGCCGGGCCCCGGTCGTGCGATGCGGCTAGCGCATCACTTCAGGCGCCACGATTCGGCGTGCATGCTGTCTTCGGCCGAAGGCACAGACGGCCTTCGGCGGCCTGGTGCACCTCTGTTACTCGCGCTTGATTCGGCGCGAGCGGCGTCGAGTGCGTAGGCGAGCCGCAGGGCGGACGCGCCGATGCTAGCGAGCGCGAGGATGCTCAGTGCAGGTATGTCGAAGAGACTTCTGGGGCGCGAAAGCGCCTGGTCGTTCTGTGTGTACATCGCGGTAACTCCCTCAGATAGGGTGCCCCGCGCGAGAAGCTGGAATCAGGCCTCGCGGTATGCCGGGGCGGGGTAGGACTTGGTTGTGGACGCAGTAAGCGTCCCGCTGTGTCGATGAGTAATCACAAGTCGAACCTCCTTCCGGCGTCGCAGTAGTGCGCTGATAGTGACTGCATATTATCAGAGACTTTCCGCATGACAAGTCGTCTTTGGGGCTTTCCGGCGGTAAGTACGACGCCGCTCCTGCTACCACTTAGTGGTGTTTCTCGCGGCATCACGGCCATCTTCGGCTTCAGCAGGTCACACCTCACGCGCGCCGCAGTATCATCAGAGGAGTGGCGGACGAATCCGCAGTGGCCTTTCTCGGGGGAGGAAACCTCATGCTCGGCTACGGTATCGGCCTGTTCTTCTTCGCAATCTTCGGACTCGCATTCTTCATCGGCGTCTCCGGTCTACGTGTCTGCAACGAGTACGAGCGCGCAGTCGTCTTCCGTCTCGGCCGCCTCCGGGCCACCAAGGGTCCCGGCCTCTACTGGCTGATCCCGCTCGGTATCGAGACCCAGCGCAAGGTCGACCTCCGTACCCTCACCATCGACGTCGAAAGCCAGGAGTCGATCACCAAGGACTCCGTCACGGTCAAGGTCAACGCGGTCGTGTGGATGAAGATCGTCGATCCGGTGAAGTCCGTTACCGCAGTTGCGAACTACTATGCGGCCGCCTACCAGGTGGCACTCACTAGCCTGCGCAACATCATCGGCCAGCACTATCTCGACGAGGTGCTCAAGGAGCGCGACAAGATCAACACCGCACTGCAGGAGATCGTCGACAAGGCGACCGACCCGTGGGGCGTGAGTGTCGAGATGGTCGAGATGAAGGATGTCGAGATCCCGGCCGGCATGCAGCGCGCCATGGCGCAGGAGGCCCAGGCCCAGCGCGAGAAGCGCGCCCGCATTATCAAGGCCGAGGCGGAGCAAGAAGCCTCGATCAAGCTCGCGGACGCGTCAAAGGTCATCACGGAGAACCCGCTCGCCCTCGAGCTGCGCCGCATGCAGATGATCACGGAAGTCGGCGCCGAGCAGAACACCTCGACCATCATCATGATGCCGAGCGAGTTCGTGACGCTCGCCGACGACATGGGCCGCTTCTTCCGACAGGGCGCGACGCGCGAGACCGCAGCGCCGAATCCGAAAGCTGAAGCCGAGTAGCCACTCGCGACAACCTGAAATGCGCGCGGTATCATCCGCGCCATGTGCGCCCGCCCCGAAGGACAACATACACGCGGCAAGACGGCCGGAAACCGCCTGCGTAGAGTAGACACCTACGTGAGTCTGGCCATGCCCGGCTCGCTGCGCGGCGGCTCGCCGCTTGTGGTCGATCTTGGCTTCGGCGCAAAGCCGTGGACGACGCTTGAGCTGGCCCAGCGCTGGCGCAGAGTGAACCCGCAGCTGCGCGTGCTGGGTCTCGAGATCGACCCCGAGCGAGTGGCCGAGGCGCGCGCGAGTGCTGACCCGCCAGCGGTGGACTTCGCGTTGGGAGGCTTCGACCTCGTCAACGCCCTGGGCGCCGAGCGTGCC
>DASRYH010000026.1:0-11263 GCA_035687245.1 Coriobacteriia bacterium | reverse complement strand
GCCGCTAGTTGGATGTCTTCGGCGCCCTGTCCGAATGGAACGATCATTCGCATCACCTCACACTGCGAGTGCTTAAGCGGCGCAGTCCGCTTGAAGCACTCGAACAAAGGCAGGCTAGCCCTGCCTTTGTTGGTATACGCTCATTTGCGCGCATATACAGGACTCGTTTCGAGTCCGATTCTGTGCTATAGTCTAGCTAGGGAAAACGGCGGCTGAGCTGCCGTTTCTTTGTTTCCGGGCCTAGGCTTTGGCCTATGCATCTACGTGCGAAATGCGCGCCACTGCGGCGCCCGACGCGGCGCCGACGATCGTCGCCACCACTCCCATCGATAGCGTGAAGTACGCGGCCTGCACTGTGCCGGCGACGTTCACTGCGCTCGGCGCGGCCGCCTTCAGCAGCCCGGCCGCCGCAACCGCGACCAGCATCCCGACCGCTGAGAAGCCTGCTACTGCGAGCGATGCGCGTGCACCGCCGAGCACCCATCCGGTCATGGCGCCTGCCGCCGCAGCCGCGAGCAACGCCGCCATCCAACCCGTGAGCTGCACTGGCGAGCCGTCGGTGAGCGCAAAGAACATCGCGACGATGAAGACGGCGGTGAAGCCGACGCCTCCAACCAGCCCGGCGACGAGCGCCTTGCGGTTGCCGAACGCCCCTCGCGTCACTGCGTACCACCCCACCACCGCGGGCACGACAATCGCGAACGGGAACTCAAGCGTCGTCCAGATCCAGGCAGCAGCCGCGCCCAGCACACCGAACACAGCAGCCCCAATAAGCGCGTTGCGCAGCATTCCAAATCTCCTTTGCGGCCTCAACCTTTCGGCGTCTACGCGTATATGCCCATCCAATGGTACGCAGGTCACAGGCGAACAGCGGCGAACTCTCTGTCAGGACTATCCTCATGAGGGGATACACCTTCTATGCGCCCGTGCATCCCGCGGGCCACTTCAGCTTGGGGGAGGTACAGATGAGGGAGCTACTGCGCGTCAACATGGCCGACCTCTCGGTCAAGGTGGAACCGGTGCCGGAGGAGTGGGCCAAGTACGGCGGTCGTGCTCTTACCGACGCGATCATCTACAAGGAAGTGCCCGCGGACGCAGACCCTCTGGGGCCGGCCGCGAAGCTTGTCTTCTCGCCGGGGACGCTCGGCGGCACCACTGCTCCGAACGGCGGGCGGCTGTCTGTTGGCGGCAAGAGCCCGCTCACCGGCGGCATCAAAGAATCCAACTCCGGCGGCCAGGCCGCACATGCGCTCGCGCGCGTGGGCTATTCGGCGATCGTCGTTGAAGGCAAGCCAGCCGACCCGACTGCGCGCTACGTGCTCACCATCGAGGCGGACCGCTCCGCCAAGATCGATCGCGTCGACGACTGGGCGGGACTTGGCAACTACGAGGTCTACGACAAGATGGCTGCCGGACGCCCCGAGGGCGACCGCTTCGCGACCATCTCGATCGGCCCCGCCGGCGAAATGGGCTCGCGCGCCGCGGGTATCGCGGTCTCCGACCCCAAGGGCTACCCGAACCGCTTTGCGGGTCGCGGCGGTCTTGGCGCGGTCATGGGCAGCAAGGGCCTCAAGGGCATCGTCATCTCCTACACAGGCACGGCCTCGCTCGAGCACGCCGACAAGGAAGCGTTCACCGCAGCGACCCGGAAGTTCTCCGCGGCGCTCAAGGAGCACGCGGTCTCCGGTACCGGCCTGCCCATGTATGGCACCAACGTGCTCACCAACATCCTCAACGAGGCCGGCGGCCTGCCCACGCGCAACTTCTCCGCAGGCTCGTTCGAGTTCGCCGACGCCATCGGCGGCGAGACGCAGCGCGCCATGATCGTCGAGCGCAGCGGCGGCGAGGGCATCAACGACAGCCACGGCTGCCACAGCGGCTGCGTTATCAAGTGCTCGCGCTACTGGATGGACAAAGACGGCCACTACAAGACCAAGGGTCCGGAGTACGAGACGGCGTGGGCTTTCGGCGCTGACTGCGGAATCGGCGACCTCGACGGGATCGCCGAGCTCGACCGCGCATGCGGTGACTTGGGTCTCGACACGATCGAGATGGGCGGCACGATGGGCGTCTACATGGCGTCGGGTGCCCTCGAATTCGGCGATGCCGAAGGCGCGCTCAAGGCGTTGCTGGCGGGTGCCGACCCCTCCAGCGAGCTGCGCGTGCTCTGGGACGGCGCTGAGGCGACCGGTATCAAGTTCGGCGTGAAGAACATCCCGGTTGTGAAGCATCAGTCTCTGCCTGCCTACGACCCGCGCTCGGTTCAGGGCATCGGCGTCACCTACGCGACCACGCCGATGGGCGCCGACCACACCGCCGGCTACACGATCACCGCAAACATCCTTGCGGTGGGCGGCACGGTCGACCCGCTCGGCACCGAAGGCCAGGCCGAACTCTCCAAGAACCTGCAGATCGCAACGGCGATGCTCGACTCGCTGGGGCTCTGCATCTTCGTGGCGTTCCCGGTGCTCGACATCCCGGACGCGTTCACCGCGATCCACGAGATGGTCGAAGCGCACACGGGCGAGAAGTGGGGCCCCGACGAGCTCATGCAGCTCGGTCGCGAGGTGCTCACCTTCGAGCGTCTCTACAACAAGAACGCTGGCTTCACTGCGGCCGACGATAGGCTGCCGGAGTTCTTCCTCAAGGAGCCGCTGCCGCCGCACAACGTCGTCTTCACCGTTACTGACGAGGACCTCGACTCCGTCTTCGACTTCGTAGACGAGACTGCGGTCGGGATGGGACTGCAGTAGTCGCAACGCTTTGACGCCCGCATCATTGCCTCGCGGCGGTGGTGCGGGCGTCGGCCTTGCTGCAGGATGGGCACGGTGAGACGTGCACGCGCGGCTTCGATTGGACCGACACATGAAAGTCGACCTCGCGCTCTTCGCATACCTGTCGCAGTACCAGCCCGACGGCATGGGCGGCAGGCATCCGCGCGCGCTCGAGCTCCCGGACCAGTCGCGAATCGCCGACGTGATCGAGCTGCTAGGCCTGCCTGACCAGCCGCGCGTCGTGTTCGTGAACGGCCGCCATGCACCCGACGATCACGTGCTTGCCGAAGGTGACCGGCTCGCGATCTTCCCACCGGTTGCTGGTGGTTAGATGACGCCGCGCGACACCTGCTCGCTGCCCCCGACTCCACCCAACGACGACCCCGCCGTTCGCGCGCGACTAGCTAGCTCGCACGTCGCGCTAGTGGGCTGCGGAGGTCTGGGCAGCAACGCCGCCAGCATGCTCGTGCGCGCGGGCGTGGGCGAGCTCACCCTCATCGACTTCGACGTGGTGGAGGAGTCCAACCTCAACCGCCAGCTCTTCTTCCGCGACCAGCTGGGGCTGCCGAAGACCGAGGCGCTGGCCACCACCCTTCGGCGGATCAACCCGGACGTGACGCTGCGCATCCACACGACGTGTGCGACTGAAGCGAACCTCGTCGGGCTGGTGGACGACGCGGACGTGATCATCGAGGCCGCCGACCGGGCCGAGACCAAGGCGATGATCGCCAACGTGCTGAGCGAGCGGCTGCCCGACACGCCGCTGGTCGCCGCGTCCGGGCTCGCCGGCTTTGCTTCGGCGAACGAGATCGTGACCGAGCGCTTCGGCGAGGCCTTCTACCTGGTGGGCGACTTGCGAAGCGACGTCCGCGACGAGCTGCCGCTCATCGCGTCGCGCGTGATGGTTGCCTCCGCGCACGAAGCGCACGTTGCGATACGACTGCTGCTGGGGCACCCGGAGCCGTAGGCATCGGGTTCGCGCGGTGAGCGTGGCCGAAGGCCCGCTACTCCTCTGAGTCCTTGCCGGCCTTGTACAGACCGAGGAAGACCCTGTGTGGGCCGGGCGTATCGTTGGGCACGAACGCGATGCGGTCTCCCGGCATGATGTGGACGTTGAGCCCGCGCACGGTGTGGTTCACGAAGACGCCCTCAACGCGATCCATTGGCAGGCCAAGCGATTCGGCAAGCTCGCGGGCTCCGATGCCGCCCTCGGGCACGTCGGCGGTGAACTCGTAGGGCAGCCCGCGCTCAGTGCGCGATGGCCGAAGACTCCCCAGAACGCGCACTTCGCAGCTGCCGTGCGCTGGCTTCAGGTCTTGATCCACAAGCCGCCTCCACCCGATCGGCTACCGCCCCAGCATAGCGCGTGCGTTCGGCACATGCGGTGCTGGCGTTCCGGCCGCGATTTGCCTCGCCCTTGAAGCTGCCAAGGCTTACCATCGGGTCAAGTGCTTGTCGCTGCGTTTCGAGGGGGCTTTCCATGCCGGGTCGTGCTGTTCGGCTGTCCGTCTCTGTGGCATTCATGCTCGCGTGCGCGCTGGCGGCGCCGCTTTGTGCGTCCGCGACGCCACCACCTCTCACCTTTGAGCTCGGTGGGTCGCAACAGGGTGTCGACAGCCCTGGCGCGATGATCGCAGCGGACTTCAACCACGATGGCCGCGATGAGATCCTCACCTCCAACTTCGGCGGCAACACGCTCTCGCTGTTCGCCAGAGGCGCTAACGGAGAGATCGAAGCGCCCAGCTCCCTTACCGTGGGCATGCATCCGCGTACACCTGTCGCCGTCGATCTCAACCGTGACGGTGATCTCGACATCGCGGTCGCACTCCAGACAAGCGGCAACATCGGCATCCTGCTGGGCGACGGCAACGGTGGATTCGGCGAGTGCACGACGTACTACGCCGCCAATGGCGTCATCGGGCTTGCTGCCGGCGATATCGACCGCGATGGCAACGTCGACCTGGTGAGCGCCAACGAGGGGATGTCCAGCATCTCCGTGCTGTACGGCGACGGCGCAGGCGGCATCGATCACAAGACGAACTCGGTCGCAGGCGCCGGACCCGGTTCGGTAGCGATCGCGGATCTAAATGCCGACGGCTGGCTGGATGTGGCCGTCGCGAACAGGGACAGTCGCGACATCGGCATCTACACCAACAACGCAGGCGCGCTCGGCGTGCCCAGCTTCGCAGGCATCAACCCGAACTCCCCCTACGAAGTGCGTGCCGGAGACATGGACCGGGACGGCGACATCGACCTCGTGACGGCGAACGTGGGAGCCGAAGTCGCGGTCACGGTGTTTGCCAACAACGGGTCGGGGACGTTCAGCCCGGCAGCCGCAGTGGGCGAGGCGGCCAACCTCGGGGCAACCAGCCTCGAGCTGGGCGACTTCGACTGCGACGGCATCCTCGACGTCGCGGCGTGCTGGTTCAACCTGGACCAGGTACGCGTCTACCGCGGAGACGGCACCGGCGCACTCACCGAGTCCACCTCTGCACTCCAGAACGTCGACGCCCCGTTTGGCATCCTGCTTGACGACCTCGATGGCGACGGCCTGCTGGACATGGGTACCGCGACGTACGCAGGCGACGGCCAGCTCAGGACCTTCCGCAATACCACGGTCGTCGACCGCGGGCTCGGCTTCGCCAGCGCGTCGGAGATCGGAGTCGATCCGGGTCCTCGCACGGTGGACAGCGGCGACTTCGATCGCGACGGCAACCCCGACCTGCTGGTCGCCACGGGCGGCATCGGCGCGCGCGTGCTGCTTGGGAACGGCGCCGGGGGCGTCAAGTCCAGCATTGGTCTCAGCATCGGCGGCAGCATCTTCTGTGCTCGCTTTGTCGACTTCAACCGCGACGGCTGGCTGGATGTCGCCGTGAGCGACTACACGACCGGACGAGTCTGCTACCTGTACAACAACAAGGTCGGCTCATTCGTTGGCTTCTACAACACCGAACACGGGAGCCCTGTTTGGATCGACACGGCGGACGTCAACGGGGATGGCTGGCCCGACGTTGCCGCTGCCTCCTACGACACCGCAAGCATCCAGCTCCTTCTCAATGATGGAACCGGCCTGCTATCTGACGAGACCAGCCTGCTGATGCCGGCCGGCGTTTCGGCACCCAACACGTGCAACGTCGCCGACGTGAACCAAGACGGGCTCGCTGATGTACTTGCGACCAACAGCACTGGCCCAGGCAGCGTGTCGGTCTGGCTCGGCACGGGAGGCGGGGCGTTTGCAGACCCCGTGACCGTAGGAGTGGGAACGCGCCCGCACGGCATCGAAGTCGCCGACATGGATACCGACGGCCGTCTCGATCTTGTGGTGCCCAATGCCGGTTCCGACACGGTGATGGTGTGCTACGGCAACGGGACGGGGACGCAGTTCCCTGTCAGCCGCACGTTGACTGTGGGCGACGAACCGATTGGCGCCACAGTCGCCGACATCAACCGGGACGGCCTGCCCGACGTGGTATCGAGCAACGCGAGTGCCGCAGGGCTGTCGGTCTACCTCAACGCCGGCAACCGCACCTTCTTCCAGCGCCCCGACGTGGCGTTGCCCAGCAACTCGTTCCGCGGCCCGTGCGTCGTCGACTTCAACCGTGATGGGGTGCCGGACCTCATCGCGCCGATGGACGGGACAGTCAACATCGCCGTCATCTTCGGCGCACCTACCGCTACTCCCGGCACGATCGCCGGCAGGGTCACCCAAGGCAGCAGCGGACTCGCCAACGTGCGCGTCCATGTCGTGGGCATGCCCGACGTCTACACCAACTCCGACGGCTACTACTCGGTCCCGCTGCTTGAGCCCGGGACGTATACCGTCGAGTACGTGAAGAGCGGCTACGTCACTCGGACGTTGGAGAACGTCGGCGCGGCCACGAACAAAGTCACGACACTCGATGTCGCAATGCAGCTCAACCCGGCCACCTTCTACGGCTCGGTCACACAGAAGGGAACGACCAACACGCTGGCGGGCGTGGCGATCGAGGTCCGCAACCGCGACACCGATGCCCTGGTGGCCAGCGGCAGCACCGAGTCCGACGGCTCGTTCTCGATCAGCGGCATCACGCCAGACACCTACACCGTGAAGTTCCACAAGGACGGCTATATCGACCACGTGGGACACAACTACCTGATCTACAACGGCCAGAGCGCGTACAACCCAGAGCTCGAGCTGGCGGGCATGATCGAGGGCGTCGTCACCCGCGAGAGCGACGGCGCACCGCTCGCGGGCGTCTGGATACAGCCGGGAGCTCTCCCGATGGTGCAGACCGACGCAACCGGCCACTACGAGGTCACAGGCGCGCCAGCGGGCGACTATACCTTGGGCTTCTACTTGGCCGAGTACGTGTCCAAGTACGTCTCGCCGGTCACCGTTACCAGCGGCGCCACAACTACGCAGGACGTCACGCTCGCCCACGAGCCTGAAACCGTCGCTGCCGCGATCGACTCCCCTGCCACTGGCACCACCGTTGTCCAGGGCACGAGCGTGACCTTCACCGGTCACCTCGCCTCCGACACCTTCGACCACACCGCCACCGACTCCGAGTGGAGAAGTAGCATCGACGGTCTGCTTGCCGAAGACACGGCGACCTTCTCCACGAGTTCGCTCTCCGTGGGCACCCACACGATCTCCGTGCGCGTGAAGTGCACAGGCGGCACGTGGTCGCCCTACGCGACCATCCAACTGAACGTCGTCGCTCCCACGGCCGATGCGGCAACAGCAGCCATCGACTCCCCCGCGGCAACGACCGTCTACGTTGGCGATGCCGTGAGCTTCGCAGGTCACCTCGCATCCGACTCCAAGAGCCATTCGGCCGCCGAATACGAGTGGCGCTCCAGCATTGCGGGCACTCTCTCAAGCAGCGCTAGCTTCTCGACAAGCGCTCTGGCCGCCGGCACGCACACGATCTACTTCCGCGTGAAGTGCGCAGGCGGCATCTGGTCGGCGGACAAGAGCGTGACGGTCACCGTCCTCAAGCGCCCCGTCACCCTCAGCACGCCAAAGGTTTCGGGCAAGCCGACCGCCAAGAAGGGCACGACCTTCACCGGCACCGTACTGCCAGGGCATGTGGCCCGTGTCACCCTCGAGGTGCAGCGCCACTCACGCGGCAAGTACCGCGCGTACAAGAAGTACTACGTGACGTCGGGCGCCGCTGGCTCCTACAAGTACAAGGCAAAGCCCAAGAAGGGCACCTACCGCGTGCGTGCAATCACGGCCGAAGACGCGAAGTGGCTCGCGAAGACGTCGAGCTGGCGAAAGGTCGTCGTGAAGTAGCGAGGCTACGGCTGGAAGCTCACGGTTGCGAGGAGCAGCACTGCCGCCATCTCGAAGAGGCGCGCCGAATCGACGGTATCGCCGATGCAGGCGTCGACGAGCACGTCGTCGTAGAGGATGGTGCGGTGGCGTTGCTGGTAGCTGCCGTCCTCGGACTCGCCGCTCCACAGCGCTTCGAGAGCGCCGTCCTCGCTCTCGACGATCTCCTCTTCGTACTGGACGAGCCCCTCGATGCGCTCGACCTCGACCAGCGCGCGGTGCGCGACGTAGTCGGCAAGCAGCTGACGCTTGTCGTCGACCTCGCTGAGGGGACTGATCGACAGCAGCATCGCGGTGAATACGCCGCTTCCGTCGACTTCGCGGTAGACGATCGCGCCCGGCTCGGGCTCAGGGTCGGCCGTCCATTCGCCGGGAAGGTCGACGGTCAGTCCACTTTCGCTGATCTTGCTCACGTTGGTGTCTCCTCGGGGCCGACGCTCAGAAGTGGCTGGAAGCATAGTAACTTGTCGGCCACCAGAGCGGGGGGTATTATGACTGACAGTCAGTCATAATACCCCCCGCTACCTGAAGGACTCGTCCCTGATGTCACCTCGCCCACGTGCAGACAAGGCCGCCAAACGCGCCGAGCTCGCCGCCGCTGCTGCAGCCGTCTTCGCCGAACGGGGCGTCGCAAACACCGCGGTCTCAGACATCGTGAAGGCGGCGGGCGTGGCGCAAGGCACCTTCTATCTCTACTTCAAGACCAAAGAAGACGTCATCGGCGCGGTGGTCGAACAGATGGTGGGCGGCCTGCTCGCCCATTTCGATGCGACTCTGTCGGACAACGACGCCAGCGCGGTTCGCAAGTTCCGCAACCTGACCGGGGCCTTCATCAGTGTCAGCAGCGATCCTGCCCACCAAGACCTCGCCGACTTCATCCATCGGCGCGAGAATCGCTCGCTGCACCACCAGCTCACCGGCCACCTTGCCCAGCGGCTGTCGACCGTGGTCGAGGCGATCGTCGAACAGGGAGTCGCGGAAGGGTTCTTCGACGTCGAAGACGCACACACCGCCGCCTGGTTCGTTCTCGGCGGGCTTCAGAGTATCGAGCTTCGCGAGCTGTCTGCGGCCGAGATGTCCGCAGCGCTGGAGCAAGTCACCGAGCTTGCCCTGAAGTCCCTCGGCTACTCGGAGGCGTAGCGCGTGTCTGCCGAACCCATCATCGTCACTCGAGGTCTGTCGAAGCACTACGGAGCGCTTCGCGCCGTCGACTCACTCGATCTCAACGTCGGTCGTGGCGAGGTCTACGGATTCCTAGGCAGAAACGGAGCGGGAAAGACCACGACCATACGAATGCTGCTCGGTCTGATCCAGCCAAGCGCGGGCGAGGTGCGGGTTTTGGGGCATCGGGTGCGCGAGGGCGACCAAGAGTGGCTTCGCAGCGTCGGCTTTCTGGTCGAGACTGCGACCGCCTACCCGAACCTCACGGTACGCGAGAACCTTGAGATACAGCGCCGGCTCACAGGCGCCCCCCCTTCGGCAACCGATGATTCCATCGAACGGCTAGGCCTGTCCGCGTATGCAGATCGCACCAGCGCCAAGTTGTCCCTGGGCAACAAGCAACGTCTGGCGATTGCCCGCGCGCTCCTGCACGCGCCCGAGGTCGTCGTACTCGACGAGCCCGCCAACGGTCTCGACCCGGCAGGAATCGTGGAGATCCGCGAGCTGCTGCGCTCGCTGGCCGACGAACACGGTGTGACGGTCTTCATGTCCTCGCATATCCTCGCCGAGGTCGCTCACCTCGCGGATCGCATCGGCATCGTGCACGAGGGTCGTCTGCTCGAGGAACTCGACCGCAACGAGTTAATCGCAAAGGCTCACGCCTTTTCGGACGAGGCGTGGACCGACCAGCAGCGAGCGGACGCGCTGCTCACCATGGAGCTCGAACGCTACTTCCTCGCGCGCACGGGCGGTGATGCTTGATGTTCGCCCAGGTCCTCTGCTCTGAATTCCTGAAGCTACGCCGCTCGAAGGTGCCGCTCTTCACGCTCGCGGGTCTATCGCTGGGCCCGCTGGGGATCTCGCTCTTCATGTGGATCATCCGCGAACCCGGACGGGCGAAGCAGCTCGGCCTGCTTGGCACGAAGGCCCAGCTCTCAGGCCTCGAAGCCACCTGGCCCGCCTTCGCCTCGATGCTCCCCCTCATCGTCGGCATCGGCGGCATGCTGCTGCTCTCGTTCATCGTCGCCTATCTCTTCGGCCGCGAATACGAGGACGGCACCGCCAAGAACATGCTCGGACTGCCGGTTCCTAGAGCTTGGTTCGTCTACGCGAAGCTCGCAGTGGCTCTCGTGTGGTGGATCGCGCTCGTCGCCTTCGTACTTGCCGAATCGGCGCTGGTGGGACTGGCACTCGGACTCCCGGGATTCTCGGCACAGATACTCGCCACAGCGATTGGCGGCTCCCTGCTGGCGGCCGGCATCTCCTACCTGCTGGCACCAGTCATCGCGCTCGTGACGATATGGGGACGCGGAACGATGGCGCCGCTCGGGTTCGCACTCGGGATGATGGCGCTTGGGAACCTACTCGGCCATACCGGATGGTCTGCCTGGTTCCCCTGGTCAATCGTTCCGTCGCTGATCGGGATGGTCAGCAGCCCGGCCGTACTCCCCGTCGGCAGCTACGTCGTCGTGGCACTCACTTTCGGGGCCGGCGTTGCCGGTTCGGTCTGGCTGATTCGGACCGCTGACAACACCCAGTAGTCGGTTCGACGACAGCCATGCCGCCCCTAACTCCCTGCGCGCGAACGACTGCGCCTTTGCTGACATGCACTCTCGGCTGTTGTCGCACATGCGGAAATAATAGCGCGCCTTGATGGACCTGCACGGTTGCATACGCCACTTTTGGGAATGACAATCCAGAGTGCGCGAACAACCGATACTCGCAACGATTTCACGCGCGCCGCGACCAGTGTGCGGCTTACGGGGGAAACGCACACATGCAGATCGACTACGGCACCGTCATAGCGGGGATGGTCCTGACACACGCGCTGTGCGTGATCGTCATGGCGGAGCTGTGGTACGAGAATCGCGCCCAGTTCCCCATGCTGAAGCTGTGGTTCGCCGACTTCGCGGCTCAAGTGCTCGCCCTCGGCCTGATCATCGCTCGCGGGCGAATTCCCGACCTCCTCTCAATCGTGCTCGCCCACGCGTTGCTCATCGGCGGCATGGTC
>DASRYH010000025.1:0-53968 GCA_035687245.1 Coriobacteriia bacterium | reverse complement strand
GCGCGTGCTGCCGACGAGACCGATGCTCGCGCACGCGTCGTCGAACTCACGGACGCCGGGCGCGCTGTGATCGGGCCGGCCTTCGCCCGGCACGCCGAGTATCTGGACGACATCTTCGGCGACATGACCGATGAAGAGCGCACCTCGCTGCTTGCGCTACTGCTCAAGCTGCGATCCCAGACGCGCCAAGGGAGGTAGACATGGCTGAGAGCACTCGCATGCCGGCGCTGTTCCTCGCGCACGGCAACCCGATGAACGCCCTGGAAGACAACGCATTCACTCGCGCGCTAGCCAAGCTCGCCGACGACCTGCCGCGACCCGAAGCGGTTCTGGTGGTCTCCGCGCACTGGATGACGCGTGGTACCGGCGTGCTGGATGTCGCCTCGCCGCGCACGATCCACGACTTCGGCGGCTTCCCGCGCGAGCTCTACGAGATTGAATACCCCGCGCCCGGTGCGCCGGACGTGGCGGCCGCCGTCTGCGAATTGGCGCCGTCTGTGGTGGCTGACTCCAGCTGGGGCCTGGATCACGCATCGTGGACGGTCCTTCGGCACATGTGGCCCGGTGCGGACGTGCCCGTCACCGAGCTCTCGATCGACATGTCTCTGCCTGCCGAAGGCCACTGGGCGATCGGCGAGCAGCTGAAAGCGCTGCGCGACCGCGGCGTACTCGTCGTGGGCAGCGGCAACATCGTGCACAGCTTCGCGGGCATCAGCTGGGAAGCGAACGCCAAGCCGCAGGTCTGGGCCGAGGAGTTCGACGCTTGGATCGCCGATGCCCTCGCCCGCAAGGACCGCGACGCCCTTGTAGGCTACGAGCAGGCTGGCAAGATGGCCGCACTTTCGGTACCCACGACCGACCACTATCTGCCGCTGCTCTATCCCGCAGCCATGGCGAGCGCAGACGACTCCGTCACCTTCCCGCACACGGGAATCGACATGGGCTCGATGTCGATGCGCTGCGTCCGATTCGGCTAGAGCACTCACGCGAACACGACCTTTGGAGGTCTTACGCATGACCGCACGCAAGGTAGCTCTCGTACACGCGTCCGAACCGACGCTCGAAGGCGCAGGCGTTCACCTGCGACGCGCCTTCGGATTCGGCAACGAACAGCTCTTCGACCCGTTCCTGATGATGGACGACTTCCGCGGCGATAACCCTGCGCAGTACTCGGCAGGCTTTCCATGGCATCCGCATCGGGGAATCGAGACGATCACCTACATGCTCGAAGGCGAGTGTGATCACAGCGATTCCATGGGCAACGAGGGCACGATCTGCGCAGGCGACGTCCAGTGGATGACGGCCGGCAGCGGCATCATCCACCAGGAGATGCCGCGCGGAACAGCCGAGGGCCGCATGGGCGGCTTCCAGCTGTGGGCGAATCTGCCCGCAAGCCATAAGATGCGCGATCCGCGCTATCAGGGCGTGGAGGCAGCGCAGATTCCCGAGGTCGTCGCCGAAGGTGCCCGAGTTCGAGTCGTCGCCGGACGTGTTGGCGAGGTGACCGGACCTGTGGAGGACGTGACGGTCGACCCGGAGTACCTCGATGTTTCACTAGGCGCGGGCACGTTGTGGACGCATCCGACCCCAGCCGGCCACACCGTCTTCGCCTACGTCTTCGAGGGCGAAGGGCGTTTCGGCGCGGACGGCGAGCCGATTGCAGCAGGGCAGGGCACGATCGTGCTGTTCGGCGATGGCGACGAGGTGCTCGTCACTGCAGGCGACGCAGGTGTGCGGTTCGTGCTGATCTCGGGAAAGCCGCTGGGTGAGCCGATCGCCTGGCGCGGGCCGATCGTGATGAACACACGCGAGGAGCTTGCCGAAGCGTGGCACGAGCTCGATGAGGGGACATTCGTGAAGCATCATCCGCAGAGGTGGTAGGGTGCGCGCTCGCGTCATCGCGATGCGCCCCCGGCTGTATCGAATCGTAGTTGCGCCGCATCAAACGCTGTTGTAATGTGTCCTTCCGCCTTCGGGCGGGTAGAAGAAGTTGCGGGGTGGAGCAGTCTGGTAGCTCGTCGGGCTCATAACCCGAAGGTCGTCGGTTCGAATCCGGCCCCCGCGACCAAGAACTTACGCAGGTCAGACACGTTCGGTGTCTGGCCTGTTTTGTTTCTGGCGGTAACAGAACGGGTGACAAACGGATACCCCTATGGGTATCATTCGGCAGGCGTCAGCCCGCTAATGGGAATCGACGTACAAAGGACTCGCACATCTCCGAAGGGGACTTCGATGGACGTCGTCAATGCTCGTTGGGTGAAGAACCGCCAGTTCGTAGGATGGGACTCTAAGAACCACGGCATCGTTATGGACACACCCGCCGAAGGAACCGGCGAGGGCACGGGCTGGCGTCCGGTCGAGCTGCTCCTCTTGGGTCTTGGGGGCTGCACGGCCATCGACGTCGTCTCGATCCTCGAGAAGAAGCGCGAGGACATCCGCGATATCGAGGTCGAGGTCCGCGGTGAGCCGTTCCTGGATGACTTCCCTCACTACTACGAGACGATCGAGGTCGTCTATAAGGTCACCGGTGTCAGCGTGAAGCCGGAGTCAGTCGCGCGCGCCATTGAGCTATCCGAGGAGAGGTACTGCTCGGTCAAGGGTAGCCTCGGTCCCCAGGTCAACGTGGTTACGAGCTTCGAGGTAATCGAGTTCGAGCCGCGGATCGGGCCGAAGCGCTGATGTTCGGCTGGGGAGTCAAGAAGGTCAGCGTCGACGAACTCGCTGCCAAGCTCGCCGAAGGCAAGCAGATCCTCGTCGACGTGCGCGAGCCCTATGAGTTCGCGGCAGGGCACGTGAAGGGTGCTGTGAACGTGCCGCTCGGGACGCTCGCGTCCAAGCTCGACCGGTACGACCGACACGCCGAAATCTTCATCATGTGCCACTCCGGAAGCCGGAGTGCGTCTGCGGCATCACTAATGAAGAAGCACGGCTTTGAGAACGCGTATAGCGTCAGCGGTGGGACGGCGGCCTGGCGAGGCAAGCTCGTCCGCTGATCCTTGGCCGCCGGGTGTGCCCAAGCAGGATTCAGGCGACTCCGCTTCGGCTGGGTATATCACTACGTATGAACCAAGCGATCGGCCCGCCAGGGCTGTCGTCTTGGGTTCCGCTCTGGCGCAGCGCGAGCAGGCGCAGCCGCGCTAGCGCTGGGATGAATCTGCGCCTGACTTGGGGGTGCGTCACGATGCGACTCACGGCATGGCAGAAGTCCCGGCTTGACGAGCAGGTTCGAGGCTCGCTAGACACACACGAGCCGCCCGACGTCGAAGAGCATGAGGCCGTACCAATGCGGCCCACGGTAGCCGGAGGCTTTCACCTGCTCGAGCCCAAGCTCTCCAATGAAGAGCCCCCGCACCAGATGCCTCATGCATTCGACCCGCACGTCACCCACCATGCGCGGCAGCTAGGAGGCCGGCACCGCTAGGCTGACTTCAAGGCCGAGAAAAGATGCCGGGGGGCGGTCATCGGGCCGCCCCCCGGCATCGTTCTTGGCAGATCGAGTCAAAGTGACTCCGGATCACGCCGACTATCCGTATCTTATGGACAGACGGGGCACTGGGGTATGTCGATGGCGTACTGACTGTGATGACAGCCGACGCAGTTGGCGAACACCGATGCGTCGTGCACCGGTTCGGCGTACTCGGGAAACTCAACGCCCATGTAGCCGACTGGCCCGCCGTCACCATGGCAGGCGCCGCAGTGGTCCAGGTGTGCCGCCAAGCCCTCACTTGTGTGGCAGCTTTCGCAGACGTCGCCGGCAAGATCTGGCGTCGCGAGATAGACGGGGTAGTTGTAGGCGGTGAGGTTGCTCGGCACCGTGGGCGTCGATGGGTAGTTGTCCTGGAACCTGATACCCACGTCATAGCGTCTCACCTTGTCGGTAATCCCGGGGAGCAGCGTGGTGCCATCGACAGCAACCCCTTCGGCGCCGCTGTATGACGCGGCTGCGAGTGCGGCCGAGTAGTTGGATAGGCCACTTGCCGGGACCGTAGACCCTGTCCAGCAGATCTGCCCCCTACTTGGATCGTATGAGGTCCAGTGCGGGCCGCCGAAGTTCCAGACACGCCCTTGGAGCGCGGCTACGGTGCTGTTGTCGTATCCAGTGAATGGGAACCGCGTTGTCCACGGGTCGGATCCGTACACGACGTGAGGAATCGCCGTTAGCTTCGGCACAACGTTGACCTGGAAGACGCCGGCAGTGAGGGTCTGATACGCGTAGCTGCGGTCCTTGATCTTGACCTTCGCTGCGTAGTACTTCCGATCTTGGACGCCGGTGAACTGAACGCGCGCGGTCGCTTTCGTGAAGTCGCGCTCCATCCAGTAGTCGCCCGTCTCCGGATCGTCGTAGCGGATGAAGGCCCAAGAGAGCGTTGCGCTCTTCTGGGTGATGACGGCGCCTGACACGCTGTCGGCCAGAATAATCGTCGCCGAGCTGATGCCATGCGGATCGGTCAGATCGAATGTGAAATCGATGGTGGGATTGCCGTACACGGTGCCTCCCGGCAGCGCGCTTGTCGTTCCCCCCGAAGCGAAAGCGGCCGGCGCTGCCGCGGCTGCGCACAGCATCACCAGCACAATCGCAATGAGCATCCTTCTCATTGTCGTTACCCCCTCAGAAACATGGACGAGCGATGTTTCGTAGGGCCTAGTCCGCAATCGACAGGCCGCTCAGGGGCGCTCATAACCAGTCAGTGTGCGATTGTCACGGGAGTGCGTCGCAGCATCCCGTCGTGCGGACAGGCCGCTTCCCCCGAAACGGCTTGTTCCGTCGGAGCCGTCCGGCCACCACCTCTTCCCCGCGGACGGCGGAACCACCCTATGCTTTGTCTTCTACCCCGGATTCGGGGACAACGTTCGGCCAAGCAAGGACAGGCTTCATAAGGTAAGTCCGCAGCTGGCGCCAGCGTGATGCGTTTCCAAATGGCTTGTGTAGACAGAAGAGCGGCCCCCGGTTCGGGAGCCGCTCTTCGGCAAGAACGATGTAGCGAGGGGGAGCTTAGCCCTTGCGGACGTTCTGAGCCTGGGCCTTGCCGTTGTTGCCCGTGCCGATGTCGAACACGACCGGCTGGCCCTCGTCGAGGGTCTTGAACCCGTCCATCTGGATCTCGCTGAAGTGGACGAACAGATCGTCGCCATCTTCACGCTCGATGAAGCCGTAGCCCTTGTCCGGGTTAAACCACTTGACCTTACCTTCTGCCATTCTGACCCATCCAATCTCGCCCCTCGGGGCAAAACAAAGCGACCCGATGCTTCCGCATCTGCGGACATGTCGAGCCGCAAACCGACGAGCCATCCCAAGGGCTCGTACAGAAAAGTGTAGACGAAAGATTGATGCTGTCCTAGACCTGCGGGCCTCGTGCCGTTATCCGCCACCGTGCATCGAAAAGCGGTTCTGATGATGCTATTAGGGACGGCAGGTCTTGCAGGGGCGATAGTGATTCGCGAGGGCCTGCTCGCGGTTGTCGAACATCAGCTTGTGGGTCTTGTCGATCTTGCGGGCCCACTCGCAGTCGGGTCGGTGGAACTTCAGGCTATTGCAGTTGCCGATGACGACGCCGATCGACGTGCCCGTCGCAGCAGTGCGTCCGGACGCCGAGCTTCCGTTGCCACCGCTAGTGCCTTCAGCCGCGTCGGTCGCACTCCATACGCCGCGCTTGGCCGCCATCGCCTTGTTCTGCAGCGCGTCGAAGTCCGGCGCGTACTTGACGTTGGGGTCAACGACGAGCGTTTCGGCAAAGCCTGCGGCGAGCAGCTGGGCGTTGAACATGCGCTCCGCGATCTGTGTGACGCCCACCGATAGGTCGGGTCCGACGTCGTTGGGCATGATCACCCAAACGTACGCGAGAAGCCGCCCCTTCGCATCGCGCTGAGCGACGTCAGTCTCCAAGTAGACGTGCCGGTGCAGGAGCTGCTCGCGCGTGAACGACTTCGCCTGCTTGCCGAAAGGCTCGTGCTTGGTGGTGTACTCAGGGGCGTCGACCCCGATCAGGCGCACCTTCTCCGTCTTCCCGGACATCAGCTTCACGTGGATGGTGTCGCCGTCGACAACTCGCGTTACGTTGGCGGGCACCGCAGCGAGCTGCCTGACTTCTGCGCTCTTCTGCGCTGTGGCCACGGCGTCGGCTCCCTTGGAGCTGAGGACCTGCGTGATTGCTGAGCCTGCGCCCTTTGCGCCGGAGTTGTAGCCCGTCGGGGAGGAGGGCGTTGCGCCACTGCCGTCAGTGCTGTACACCACGCAGCCGCTCAGGGCCAGCAGCAGTGTGAAGGCCGCTGCAGCAGCCCATACGCGTCCATGTCTCACCAGATGCCGAGTCTTCATAGTCCCCATGCCCCCACGAGTCGCCAAGAGCCGGCCCGTACACGCTATTGTAGCGAGGCCCCGTTCAACCCACCCGGCGAGGCATACCGCTATGCGCTTCTTCGGCAAGTTGGCGCTTGGCATGTAGGATGCTCTTCGTATTGAACCTATTGCGTCACATTCGAAAGTGAGAGGCTCACTTCATGTTGAAGGCCCCCGTTCGCGTGCAACTGGTCGCCGCTGCGCTCATGTGGCTGATCGGCTCGACGATCCTGCTCGTGCGTGGCGCAGGCTACGTTCACCTGGGCGATCACTGGATCTGGTGGGCGATCACGGCGGGGCTGATCATTGGAATCGTCAAGGCGCACCTGCTGCTCGACAAGACCGCGCGCAAGGCGGTTGAGCGCATCTACGACCGCGGACGTGCGAGCATCTTTGGCTTCTTCTCGATCAAGTCCTGGCTGTTGATCGTGGTGATGATGGGTAGCGGCATCACCCTGCGCCGTATCTTCACGAATCCGACGGGTATCGGCGCTGGCCTGATGGGCACGCTGTATCTGGCCGTCGGCTTTGCACTGTTGACTGCAGACCGCGTCTTCTGGCGTGCTGTCTTCTCCGCCGAGTCCGCCGACGAGGCCTTCGTCGAAGCTGACTCTGCCGAGCAGGCCGCCGTCGAGGGCTAGGCTCCATCCAGCCACTAGGTGCCGCGAACTGCTACTTCGCGTAATGATCGGGGTGGCAACGACTACAGATGGGCTGCGTACGAGGGCTGTGCGTCGAGTGGCAGACGCACCCGGACCTCCACGACGAGCGCTTGTGTTCTGCCTTCCAATCGGCGCCGTGCGAGCTGTCACCGTTCTTCGGATTGAAACCTGAGTGGCAGCGTCCGCACTCGGCAGGATCGTGGCACTTGTAGCATTTCAGCTTTCGCTCGAAAGCGGCAGGCATCGCGTGGCCTCCCTCGACGAACTCCTTCGAGTGGGGCATGCGGATGCCGTGGCACGGGTCGCAGCTCTTGGCCTCGTCATGGCACAGTCCGCACTCGCGCCGCGCTGCGCGGACCGCCGGATAGGCGATGTTGCCCGTTCCGGCGACTCGCCCGCTGCTGTCCTGCTTGAACGCAGTGGCCGAGGGATCCTTGCGGTGGCACGTGTCGCACTCCGCCGATGCCGTGGTGTCGTCGTGGCATGTGATGCAGTCGCTCATCCGCGCAGTAGAGGCGCCGCGGTCATGCCCCGTGCGGCGATGGCAGCGAGTGCAGGGCACGCCCGCCGCCAGGAGCTCGGCGTGCGACATGGCGATGCCCTTGTCGCCGACTAGCACGCCCTTTGCGATCTTGTCCCTATGGCAACTGAGGCACCGTGACGAGTCGACACTCGGGCCGTTTGCCACGCTGGCATCGAGGGCGGATCCAGCAGCCATACGTACACGGCCAAGGGAGTTGGAGACCGAGGCGAGCAGCAGCGGCCCTTCGTGACACTGGATGCAGTGGGCGTGCCGGGCGTCGGCGGCGTCGACGATCGCGGTACTGCCGCGGTGGCACGTTTCGCTGCAGTACCTATCCGTCGACGTTGCGAAGTAGACGCCGGCCAGGCCCAGGGCCGCGATGACCAACAGAGCGACGTTGCCGGTGAGAATCAGGAACAGCTGGCTCGGCGGCCGTTCTCGCGTGGTGTTCAGCTCGTCTCGAATGCTCGGTTCGCGAGGGGGTGGAGGCTCCTGCCCCGGCTTAAGCCGGTAGGTGCGAGTCTTACGTATGGTTCGTTGTGAAGGCGTGATGATGATGAGCAGCAGGATGACCACGATGGCCACTGCGAGCGCGATACACGCGACCAAGATCACCGCGAGGTCCGAGTCGGAACTCGGGTTTCTGGAGACCGTCTTGATGCGTTCGAGCGTCTGCGCCAGGTCATAGCGCAGCGCGTAGCGGTTGAAGAACCCGAGTGCGCCCGATGTCGTCTCGATCGAGGCCATCACTTGGAGTCCTTCGATCGGAACTGCGGGTTGGTGAGCGTCCACGGTACGGGCACGCCCTTGCTACCGCCGGGGTGTACGTGCATCTCGTGGCACTTGTCGCAGTCGTTCTCGACGTGACAACGGAAGCACCTTGGGTCCACCGTGCCTTCGGCGATCGTCTTGTGCTTTGCCGCGAAACCCGCAGGGTGCGGCATCTCGATCTGGTGGCAACCCACGCACAGCCGCTCGCCCTTGTGACACCGCTTGCAGGCTATGGGATTGGCGAGTGCGATGGCGCCGTGTTGCCCGCCGAAGTCCGCAGAGTGAGGCACGTCCATACCGTGGCATTTCGCACAGAAGCCCTGCTCGTGGCAGATGGAGCAGGAGTACAGGTCGCCCATGCCGTGGGTACGTCGCCAGTTCTTGCTATGGGTCACTCGCCACGGGCTGCGGTACTCGCCACGGGCGTTGGAGGTGACGACGTGGCACGTAGCGCAGCGGACGCTTACGTCTTTGCGTGCGTGGCAGCTGGTACACGCCTCCATCACGGCGCCGGTCTTCCACCGGACCGCTTTCCTATGCGCGGTCGAGACGTGGCAGGGGTCGCAGCTGTCGTCCTTCGCGCACTGCTTGTGCACGAGGCGGATTCGTGTGCCCGAACTCATGCTCGACAGTACCTGCTGGTGGCACTTGAGGCACCGGTTGGCGGCGGTCTGATGCACCGGTCCGCTGGGCCGGCGTCCCATCATCGCCGCGGGGTACATGCGAAAGACCTCAGCACCCTTCTGCTCTGCCAAGCTCCACCAGCCGGTGTCGAGGTGACATGCATAGCAGTCGATACGCTTGTGGACGGTCATGGTGAGCGCTTTGGCTTGCGCGCCATGGCAGGTGGCGCAGACGGCGGGGCTGGATCCCAGGACGACGAGTGCAAGTCCCACGACGACTATCAGCGCGGCGGCTGCGGAGAGGATCGCGCTCGGAGTGGGGGTAGCCGAACGGGCCGGAGCACCCGCAGCTCCAGTGACATCCGTTGTCGGCTCGCTCGCCAAGAAACCCCCCTCGTGTTGGGTACCAGTCTAGAACAATGCGCCAGCTCACGGGACGTGAAGAACGGCCCCCACAAACGGACAGAGGGCCGTTCTCGCTAGCACACGTTGTAACCCATCACGCTCCTAGTACGTCTTGCCGACGCCGGCGTCGTCCGTACTGTTCACGTGGCACTTGAGGCACTGACCGTCGGAGACGGTGACGGCCTCCTCGTAACTGGTCGGGTTGTCCAGCCACACCTGCGTTGCTGTGATGAGAGCTGTGTTGTTGGAGTTGATCACGTCGGGAATCGGTGGCGCGTTGGTCATCGAAGCGCCAACATGTGCAGCCGACTTCACGAAGTGGAAGTAGCCAGGCGTGAAGTGCGGCCAGGATTGGACGATAACGCCCACCTGGTTCTTGAGCCCCGCATCGTGACAGCTACGGCACGTGCCTGAGTCGACGAACGCGACCTGCGCGGGTACGTTCGCGCCCTTGCCGGCCGCCGCGAACGGCAGTGCATCGCAGTTCTTCAGCGGGTGGTTCTTGAACGGCATGCCATAAGCTCCGGACCCGTTCGCGGTCACCCACGTGCCTGGTGTGCCGGTGACATTCGGCACGGTACCGGCGAGCGCGTACCACGGACCTTGGAACAGCGAACGGTCGCCGTCCGGGTTCACCGTGGCTTCAGACGCATAGCCGTAGTTCTGGTGACAGAAGGTGCAGAACGCGGAGACCTGCGCGTCGCCAGCATCCACGTCCGGTCGGGCGTTTGTGCCAAGGATCGCGTCGGTCGCGGTCGGGAAGAGCGGCACGTTCTGCGGGTCGACGGCCGTGTCGTTGGGCGTGAGCTTGTTGGCCCAGGTCAGCCCGTAGAGCAACTGCGCCTCGACCTTGCCCGCGCTGCCGGCCGTGATGACTTCGTCCTGCCACACATACGCGGCAGCGCCGGCTCCCCCTGAGCCCTTTGCGCGCACCTTGAGCACCTTGGTGGCGACAGGGCCTCTGAAGACGCCCGTGGCGCCGTACAGCGCTGGTGAACCGAAGTTGCTCGACACGCCGTGAACGGCGTGGCATCCGGTGCAGCCGTTGTGGTGCCCGAAACCTGCGTCCCACTCATCGGTCCCGAAGGCGTCTTCGGAGTTGATGTACTCCATCTTGCCCGCGTACAGCTGCTTGTTGCCTATCGAGGTGTACACATGGCAGTAGTTGCAGGAGTTGGCGACGCTGTCGATGAGCAGCATCTCGGTATTGGCGCTGTCCGACTCGAACTCGAGCCGGTTGTACTGTCCGCCGGCGACAGCGGTCTTGGCGGCCGGATCAGCCGGGTTGGTGTCCCATCTAATGTGGGGCACTGGGGCGCGGTGCACGCTGTGGCACACGGCGCACTTCTCAGTGCCCTCGAGGTAGCCCTGATGTGGACTTCCTGTCCCCTGATTTCCGAACGTCGTTCCGCCGTAGCCGGTGAAGTTGCTGGTCTGGTTCCACTCGACATAGAACGTCGGAGAGTGATCAGCGTATGCGACTGCGGTCGTTGCGAGGACGAATGCTGTGACGAGCACAGCCGCGAGGGCGATTCGTTTCAACACGTCATCCTCCCTCGTCATCGGGTCTGTGAGGCGGTAGCTCCGTTGCCGGAGCTACCGCCGAGTTCACAGACACAGCTACCAGGCTCGTGCCTAGTAGGTCTTGCCTATGCCAGCGTCGTCCGTCGCATTGACATGGCACTTGAGGCACTGACCGTCGTGGACGGTAATGGCCTCTTCGTAGCTCGCCGGGTCCTCGAGCCACGCCTGGGCGGCAGCAACAGCTGCGTCGCCACTGGCGGCGTAGTTCGGGATCAGGCCGTTCTCCACGGGACCGTAGGTGTCGGGCGCACCAACGTGCGCGCCGCCCTTGGCGAAGTGGAAGTAGCCAGGCGTGAAGTGCGGATAGGACTCGAAGATGACGCCCGTGACGCCCTCAACACCCGCGTCGTGGCAGCTGCGGCACGTGCTCGCGCCGGCGAATGCTACCTGCCCCGGAACCGTGGCGCTCTTGCCTGCGGCCGCAAACGTGCCGTAGACCGGCTTGACCGGGTGGTTCTTGAACGGCATGCCGTAGGCTCCGGCGCCGTTGGCCGTCTGCCAGCCGCCGCCGCTCGTGTTCGGAACCACTGCGGTGTTGGCATACCACGGACCCTGGAACAGGCCGCGGTCGCCGTCGGGGTTGACGGTCGCTTCTGAGGCATATCCGTAGTTGACGTGGCAGAACGTGCAGAACACGGAGACCTGCGCGTCCATGGTGTCAGCGTCAGGACGGACGTTGGTGCCGTTGATCGCATCGGCCGCGCTCGGGAAGAGCGGGACGTTCAGCGGATCGACTTCCCACTTGCCAGCGGGGCGCACAGCGCCGTCATAGTTGGAGTACTGGCCTGCACCGTTGGCGTTGGCGTCGAACAGGCCGACCCAAGCGGCTGCACCGGCGATACCGGAGGCAGCGTACTCGGCGGCACCTGACGAACCGATGGCGACGGTCTCATCCTGCCAGTTGTAGGCAGCGGCGGAACCGACTGCGCCACCCGAACCCTTGGCGCGGACCTTGAGAATCGCGGTCTTGGCGGCACCCTGGAAGGTGCCATAGGTGCCGAACAACGCCGGGTCAGCGAAGTTGGAGGACACACCGTGGACGGCGTGGCAACCCGTGCACGCGTTGTGGTGGCCGAAGCCGGCATCCCACTCAGCGCCGGCAAGGCCGGTGCCCTCGGTGATGTACTGCGGCTTGCCGCCGTAGAGCTGTGCTCCACCGATCGAGGTGAGCACGTGGCAGTAGTTGCAGGAGTTCGCGACGGTCGACGTCAGTAGCATCTGAGTGGTCGGAACTGACGTGTCGGACTCGAACTCTTGGCGCATGTACTGCCCACCCGCGACCGCGGTCTCAGAGGCCGGGTCAGACGGGTTGGTGTCCCACTTGACACCCGGAACGGGTGCGCGGTGGACGCTGTGGCACACGCCGCACTTCTCGGTGCCCTCAAGGTAGTTCTGGTGCGGGCTACCGGTGCCGGCGTTGCCGAAGGAGGAGGAGTAGCCCGTAAACGAACTGCCGCCATCCCACTCAACAAAGAACGTCGGGGAGTGATCTGCAAACGCGGGGGCGACGAGTACGAAGGTCAGGGCCACCGCGAGCAAAACGACGAGCCAGGCTTTCTTCATCGTTATAGACTCCTTACTTGTTGTGAACTTGTTTGTCACTTTCAACACACCTCCCTCCCGTGACGGATTTACGTTCCGAGGCCTTCGCAAAGGCCTCGTTTCGCATCTTGGAGACACAGCGACGCAGCGGACTTCCTGGTGGGAAGCAGCTACGGCCGAAACGAAGACGCGACGATGTCAACGTGCGTCCCCTGAGTGAATCCCCCAGTGCCCAACGACCCCGACGATTGCGCCCACCTCGCACAACGCTTCCCAGGCGCGTGCGAGAGCAATCGGCGGGGCTACTCTCCACGAGTGAATGGCACTAATCAAAGTGATAGCCCTTTGGCGAGGCGAACCTGCCCCGCTCGGCAAGAATCCTACTAATGGATGATGCCGGTGGGGGTCGATGGCTGTGATGTGCCTCACATGGACAGCCGCTCTCCGAGATGTACTTCTCTTGCGGGACGCTTTATGTCTACTCTGGGTAGGCGGCTGGCCGTATGGTCACGCGGCAGAGGTGGGGGCACCACTGACAACGGATCGGGGGACGGTCTTGTCAGATCAGACGTACGACGTGGTAGAGCGAGTCGAGTACACGGAGAACGGCGATTCGGTCGTGCAGTGGCTTCGCTGGGCGATTCTGATCGTGGTGATCTCAATCATCGCTCTTGCTGCGTTCGCCGCGATATCGGGGGTATTCACCCCTGCGGCCCCGAGGACTCAGGCCGAGTCGGTTCTGCTGCGCGCCAAGGCAGCGGTCAAGGTGTCGCCCGGTAGCGGCCAGGCATGGGCCCAACTCGCTCGGGCACAGTACCTGACCGGGGACAAAGGTCGCGCCTACGACTCGATCGCGCAGGCACGCAAGCGCGTGAAAGACGAGACGATACTGTGGGTCAACAATCAAGAAGTAGACATGCTTATTCGCGATGGTAAGAACGCCGAAGCGCTCAAGAAGACCGACACCTACATTCAGAAGGACGTCGACCTCCGGATCGTCGCCGACGCTGCGAACAAAGCGAAGGGCATCAGCCCGCCGCTCGAAACCCAGGACCAGCGCAACCAGACCACGATCCAGCTCTTCTTGATGCGCGCTACCGCGGAGATGAACCTCAAGAAGTACAAGGACGCGGTGGTGTCCTACACCAACGCGCTCAAGATGACTCCGAACGCGGCAGACGTGCTCACCTACCGGGGGCTTGCGCAGCTGAAAGCCGGCGACAAGAAGGGCGCGAAGGCCGACTTCGAGCAGGCACTGACGTACATGCCTGACTACACCCCGGCGCAGGCCGGGTTGAAGGCGGCTGGCGGTAAGTAGCGGTCCGACGAGTATTACCTCACGTGAGGATTCACGATGACTGACGAGATCAGCAACACGAGCGAACTCGAGGGCGAAAGCGGCGATCGCTACTACACCGAGACGGTCGTAGAGGTAGTGGACAACCGTCGTCAGCGAGTAGTCCTCATAATCATCCTGGTCATCGCGCTGCTGGCGCTGCTGGCGCTCGCCTTCATGGTCTTCCGGCTCAACCGGGGGACCAATGCTCCCAACAAGCAGTCCATGCCGAAGGGGATCTCCTGGGTCCGTTCGATCTATGGTTGGAGCAACAGTCCTGCTGACGCCCTTTCGGCGCCCACCGACGTCGCCGTCGGTCCCAGCGGAACCATCTGGGTGGTGTCCGGGCACGACACGATTGCAGGGTTCAACCCCGACGGCACGGCTAGGCAGATCATCAAGCCGAAGGGCGTCGCTTCGCTCGAAGGAATCGCTGTCGACGAGAAGGGCAACCTGTTCGTCACGGACTTCGGCGGACAGGTATTCGAATACAGCCCCAAGGGAAAGCAGCTCGACCAGTGGCGCGTTCAGCTGCCCAACGAGATCGACGTGCGCGACGGCAAGATCGCAGTCGCCGCCGCCAACGGGGTAGCGGTCTTCACACCTGACGGCAAGATCATCGCCAAATGGGGCTCGCGCGGAACCGGCAATGACCAGTTCGACCTACCGCACGGAATCCTACTTGGTGACGACGGGACGATCTTCGTCTCGGACACGCAGAACCGTCGCGTGCGCGCGTTCACCCCGCAGGGCCGCTTGATGTGGTCGACAGGCATCACTCCGGACCGGACCAAGCAGGGCGCCGGCGACTTCCGCAACCCGAAGAACATGGCGGGACCATTCTCGCTGCCGGCGGGCATGGCCTTCGACGGCAAAGGCAGGATCGCCGTCGTCGACCCGTTCAAGTTCCGGATCGCGCTGTTGGATCCGAAGTCGGGCAAGATCGCCCGGGAGCCCGGCAAGAACGGCAAGCAGGGACGCCAGGCGTTCTATGGCGATTTCGGCCAGACGGATGGCATGTTCGCCTATCCCACCGGCGTCGCCTACGACAAGACGCGCGACTGGTTCGTGGTCGCAGACACGGCTAACGACCGGGTGCAGATCATCCGGCTGCCCTACACCGGTGGGAGCGTGACCTCCAAGGCCATCGGGGCGTTTTCCACACCCTGCTGTGTCTTCTGCGCGCCGCTCCTCTTGCTGCTGGTGCTGCTCGTTCTCGCTGTGCTGCGCCGTCGGGCGCAGCGCGAGGCCGAGGCGCAGTCCGGCGAAGAGACCAACGCGTAGGGACGTCTGATCGAGGTCTGCAACATGCAGGAGGCGCAGCCCTCTCGCTCAGCACGGCGCTTGCTACACTGTGCGTCACGTCTTGTGTCCGCGTGACCCGTGAAGTGGAGTGTCGATGTCTCTGAACCGCCCGCGTACAATCGCCGCGGCTCTCATCGCGGTCGGTCTGGCCGTCGCGCTCGCATGCGTAGCCATGTTTCCCGAGGTCGAAGGTCTGGGCGGCCGCGTTCGTCTTCCGATCTTTCACGGGGCCATGACCTGGGTGAACCTTGTTGCCTTTGCGCTGCTGGGCATCTTCGCTATCGGTTCGCTGGTCACGGGAAGGCCCTCGCTCCACTTCGGCGAAGAGGGGCTGCGCTACGTCTCGATCCCGCTGTGGGTAATCGGCTCCGCGCTTGGGCTGATGGCTGCGCTCAACACCTGGGACTTCACCGGCTCGAAGTCGTCGCGCTTCGAAGTCGTCGCGGCCGACCCGCGCCTGATGGCGCAGTTCTGGATCATGCTCGCGGGCCTCGTGGTGCTGGTGGTGTGCATGATGCTCGAAGACGACCGCAAGGTCGCTTCAGTACTCGACATCTCTTTCGTCGGCTTCGCGTGGTTCGTGCTCCTGCGAGCGATCCTCGGCCCTGGCCGCGCTCTGCACCCCGACAGCCCCGTCTTGAACTCCGACGAGATACTCATCAAGGCGCTCTTCTTCGGCGTGGTGGGTGCGCTGGCGCTCGCGACATTCGCCGCCTCATGGCTAATAGCCGACTGGCGCAGCTCGCGCTCGCTGGTTGCCGAAGGGGCGTCGACGGAGGCCTAGACGCTCTCGTCGAACTCGATCTTGCGCCAGGTCACCGGCGAGGAGAGGACTACCGAGGTCTGCGTCTGCCCGTAGGGGAGCAGCAGGTTGATGATCTTCTCGAGGTGCTCGATGGAGCGCGCCGCGACCTTCAGTAGAAAGCCCGCGGAGCCGGTCATATGGTGGAACTCGAGGACTTCCGGGGTCTCGGTGGCGATGCGACCCAGCTGTTTGGCGAGCTCAGGCGGCGACGACAGCTGGATGAAGGCGATCAGGCCGTAACCGGCGCGCTTGAGGTTGACCTGCGCACGGTAGCCTTCGATGACTCCGCTGTTCTCCAGGCGTCGGACTCGCTCGGCGACGGCCGGGGGAGTCAGCCCGACGTGCCGGCCCAGCTCGGCGTAGCTCGTGCGGGCATCGTCTTGCAGCAGTTCGAGCAAGGTGCGGTCTATGACGTCCACGGAATCACCCAATCAATAGTCGAAATCGCAATTTGGCAGCAGTATCGAAATGAGAATAGCCGAAATCACTTGGATTATACCTTCTAGTTGTCCGTTTCGCTTTATAGACTGTCGTCCACACATAAGAACCGCTGCCGAAGATGCTTCGGGAGCGTATGGACGAAGGAGGGCGAGACGTGGTCAAGCGTTACGGTGTCAAGACGATTCTGGCTGTTGCGATCACGGTCGCGCTCTGGAGCACGACGTTCGCCGGGATGGTCGCGGCGCTGGGGCACTTCAGCCCTCACCACCTGCTCTTTCTGCGATGGACGCTGACCTCGGTCCTGTTCGTGGTTGCCGGGGTTGTCACTGGCGTCCGCCTGCCTCACGCCAAGGATCTGCCGCTGATAGCACTGGCCGGCGTGCTGGGCTTCAGCGGCTATCAGCTGCTGCTCGTAAACGGCCAGGCGGGGGTGAGTGCCACGATGGCTGGCTTCCTCACTAACCTCAACCCGGTATTCACCACCGTCATCGGCGTTGCGCTCGGCAAAGAGCGTGGCCGGTGGAACACATGGGCGGGCATCGCGGTCTGCACCTTCGGACTGCTCGTGATGGCGCAGGGCAAGGGCGGCTTCGGCCAGGTCGGTCCGAGCGCCGGCCTCGTCGTGCTCGCAGCGCTGTCGTTCGCGTCGTACACACTCGTGGCCAAGCCCCTGATGTCGACCTACCGCCCCCTCGAGGTGACGACCTACGCTCTGATCGCGGGCTCGCTGCCGTTCCTGATCTTTGCCCCCGGCTCCATGCATGCGCTCACGAGCGCGCCCGCTTCTGCAGTCGCGAATCTTGTCTATCTCGCGGTGCTCCCCGGCGGCGTCGCCTACGTGTTGTGGTCTTACGTGGTCCACAAGATGGCCCCGGGCGTGGCAGCTCGTTTCCTCTATCTGATCCCCGTGATTGGCGTGCCGGTCGCGTGGGTGTGGGTCGGCGAAGCGCCGCGTGCGGTGACCGTCGCTGGCGGCCTGCTCATCATCGCGGGCGTCGCGCTCGCGAGTGCGCGCCTCGGATTGCCGCGGCTGCGCGTCGCACACGGTGCCACGGTTGCGACCGACGCTGGGCTGCCCGAAGCCGCCTAGCCACAGCGCATTCGGGATCGGTCGGACTCGCTACCCGGCTCGCCTGCGCAATTGGTGACTCCGAGCCGCCTGCGCTAGACTCCAAGCGTTCACAAACGAATAGGCGTCATTCGGTGCCCGCGACTCGCCTCGAGTCACGGGAGAATAGGGAACCCGGTGAGATTCCGGGACGGGACCCGCCACTGTGAGGCACGGCGATAGAGCCGTGTTCAAGTCAGGAGACCTGCCGAGTGACGCGCGACGCGGCCTTCGAGGACCAAGGCCGGATCGCGGTCTTTGGCGTGTTTTCGCCGAAGGCCCCGAACCGCACCGCTGACTCATTTGAAGACGAAGGCCCGCCGCTCGGTTTTGCGAGCGCGGGCTTTCTCCTTTCTTCGGCGAGGCGCGTCGAAACCGCCCCGACAGAGAGGAAGCACGTTCATGACGCACAAGGCCCGATTCCGACACCAGCGAGCGATTCGCGCAGCTTCATTCGCATGCATCGCGCTTGCGATCGTTGCGCTCACCGGTTGTGCGAAGCCGGCAGCCACGCCCAAGACCGACGCCAGCAAGCCCGCTACTCCACGCCCAGCTTTCCCGGTAACCATCACCGACGATGCGAGCCGCACCGTCACGGTCAAAGCCGCTCCTAAACGCATAGTCTCCCTCGCGCCAGCCAACACAGAAGCGCTCTTCGCGCTGGGCTTGGGCGACAAGGTTGTAGGCGTCACGAGCTACGACGACTACCCCGCGCAGGTCGCCGACATCGCGAAGGTCGGCGACTTCGCCGGACCCAACGTCGAGGCCGTGGCCGCGGCCAACCCTGACCTGATCGTCGCGACCACCGGTGTGCAGGCCGACGTCATCATCAAGCTCGAGCAGCTCGGGGCGACGGTCGTCGCCTTCGACCCTCAGTCGCTCGACGGCCTGTATAGCGATATCAACGAGCTGGGGCAGATCACCGGTACGGGTGAGCGGGCCGACGCGCTGGTGGCCGACATGCAGACGAAGGTCTCCGAGGTGGAGGCGGCCGTTGCCGGGAAGGACCCCTCCACGGCGTTCATCGAGATTGGACAGAATCCGCTGTTTACCGCAGGCCAGGGAACGCTCATCGACGAGCTTGTGACGATCGGCGGCGGCAAGAACGTGGCCGTGGCCGCCGGCTACGTGCCGTACTCCACCGAGGAGCTCGTGAAGGCGGACCCCGACGTCTACCTAGCCACGAAGGGAACGATGTCGGACCCATCCGCGCTCAAGAAGCGCGCCGGATTCGGCGACCTGTCGGCGGTCAAGAACAACCGAGTGGTCGTGCTGGACGACAACCTCGTCACGCGCCCGGGTCCTCGCATCGTCGAGGGGCTGAGGCAGGTTGCCGAAGGACTGCACCCGGAAGCGTTCAAGTAGACCGATGACCTCCCCACGGCGCGACATATCGCCCGCCCTTGCGATCTGCGGCCTCGCCCTCGTGCTTGTTGCGGCGGTGATTGCCGGGATCGGGAGCGGCGCTGTGAGTGTCGCGCCCGGAGACGTCATAGCCTCGATTGTTCGAGGGTTGTCTGGCCGCGCGCAGGGCATGGCTGACACGCTGATCTGGCAGGTGCGCCTGCCCCGCGTCGTGCTGGCTGCACTCGTGGGTGCCGCGCTCGCGGGGGCGGGCGTCATCTACCAGGCGCTCTTCCGCAACCCGCTCGCCGACCCCTACATTCTTGGCATCTCCAGTGGCGCGGGCCTGGGTGCGGTCATCGCGCTCACGCTCACTGCGCAGGCAACGGCGCTGCGCTACGGACTCGTGCCCGCCGCGGCGTTCGTCGGCGCGCTCGCCACGATGTTCCTCGTAGTGAAACTGGCCTCGTGGCGAGGACGACTTGATGCCATATCTCTGCTGCTGGCGGGAGTCGCTGTCTCCTACACGCTGTCGGCGCTCACGTCCTTCTTACAAGTGTTCGCGCGCGAGCAGATGGCCTCGGTGGTCTTCTGGATGATGGGCGGGCTCGGTTCGGCATCGTGGCCATACGTGGCGATGATCGCGCCGATGTTTCTGGTGGGGGCGGCGCTGGCGCTCGCTTCGACCAGGGAGCTCAATCTCATGCTGCTTGGAGACGAGCGAGCAGGACAGTTGGGAGTCGACGTCTCGCGCTTCACCTACTTCGCGCTTACCGTCGCGTCCCTGCTCACCGCCGCTGCGGTGGCCGTCGCCGGCCTTATCGGTTTCGTTGGGCTGATGGTGCCGCACATGGTGCGGCTCACGCTCGGTCCAGACCACCGCAGCCTGCTGCCGGCTTCGCTTCTGGGCGGAGCGACCGTGCTGGTTCTGGCCGATCTCGTGGCGCGCACGGTGATGGCGCCCGTGGAGATTCCAGTCGGCATCGTCACCGCTGTAGTGGGCGGGCCGTTCTTCGTATGGCTGCTCGTGAGCGGGGGCCGTAGCCGATGACATCTTCGCTGCACTTCTCGCGCGCGTGTATTGGATATGGCGCCGCTCGTATCGTCGAGGACGCCACGCTAGTCGTCGCGCCGGGCGAGGTCGTAGGACTCGTGGGGCCGAATGGTGCGGGCAAGTCCACCCTCCTTCGCGCGATCACCGGCGAGGCAGACCTGTTCGCCGGTGACATCGACGTGGCGGGGACTCCGATTCGGCAGATGACTGCGCGAGAGCGGGCCCGTGTGGTGGGGGTGGTTCCGCAACAGGTGACGGTTGCGTTCTCTTTTTCCGCCGAGGCGTTCGTCGGCATGGGCCGGCATCCGTACCTGTCGCGCTTCGGCTCGCCGGGGGAGCATGACCGCGCTCAGGTCGAGCGTGCGATGCGCCTGACGGACACCGCGCATCTTGCCCAGCGTCCGGTCGATGCCCTCTCCGGAGGCGACCTTCAGAGGCTCGCGCTCGCACAGGCGCTCGCGCAGGAGCCGCAGGTACTGCTCCTCGACGAGCCGACGAGCCATCTCGATCTCAATCACCGGCTGCAAGTGCTCGACCTCGTGAGGGATCTTGCGAGCGACGGCATCTCCGTGCTCGCGGTCTTTCACGACCTCGACCTGGCCGCACGCTACTCGGACCGCGTCGCGGTCGTGTCGGACGGGCGCGTATCGGCCGCCGATAGCCCCGAGCGCGTCATCGACGCCGATATGCTGCGGCGGGTCTTCGGCGTGCGTGCCGTCGTGGGCATCGACCCCGTCACCGGCACGACCGCCGTCACGCCAGTACTGCGAGACGGCGCGGTCGCGGCGCACAGGCGCGGGCGATTGCTGGTCGTGGGTGGGTCGGGAGTCGCGTCTCCGCTCCTTCGGCAGCTCGTACTCGACGGCTGGCAGGTGAGCGCCGCGGCACTCAACGCTGGCGATACCGACGCTCACGTCGCTGAAGCGCTGGGAGTGCCTTTCGCTCACCTCGCTCCGTTTGCGCCGATGGACGAGGATGCGGCCGCCGAAGTGCGTGCGCTGGCGGCGGGCGTGGACGCGATCGTCGTCTGCGACGTGCCGTTCGGGCACGGCAACGTCGAGAACCTCGGGGCTTCGGTGGGCGCGGGGGTGCCGATCGTGCTCGTAGGCGGCATCGAGGGCCGCGACTACACGGGCGGTCGGGCCGAGGCGCTTTGGGCGGCAGCGCTGAACGCCGGAGCTGTCGAAGTGGCGAACGCGGATGGCGTTCGCGCTGCACTCGACTCGCTGCTCGACAAGCCAGACGCTCGCTAGTCGCCGAAGAGCGTCTGCTGCGGCGGGTCCGAGTCGCAGATCTCGTCTTGCGAGGCGACTGATACTCGCGCGCTCGCGCCGATTCGGCGAAGACTCGACTCGAGTGAGCGGCCGGCGAGGCGCGCTGTGTTGTTGGTTCTCGAGCGGTGTAGCGCCAGCACGTGCGTGAGGCCATCGTGCGCGAGCGTCGCCAAAGCGGCGGCGGCGTCTTCGTTGGAGAGGTGCCCGGCGTGCGAGCGGATCCGGCGCTTGAGATGTGCGGGGTAGGGTCCTCGCTCCAACATCTCAATGTCGTGGTTTGTCTCAAGTCCAAGCACTGCACATCCGCCGAGCGCCTCAAGCGCAGCAGCTGAGAGCACGCCCGTGTCGGTGGCTATGCCGGCTGTCATCCCACCGGCGCGGAAGACGTAGCCCACGGGCTGTGCCGCGTCGTGGCTGGTAGGGAAGGCGATGACCTCGAAGCTCCCCACGTTGAAGGTGTCGCCGGGCTTCACCTCCACGGCTCGCTCGCGCCCCTCGCCGAGTCCGCTAGCAGCCGCTAGTGTGCCTCGCGTCGCGTAGAGCGCCGCCTCGTGGGCATACCTGCGCAGGAAGACGTCGATGCCCCGAACGTGATCGCCGTGCTCGTGCGTGACGAGAATGGCCGAAATGGAGGCCGCCTCGATTCCCGCGGCCGCAAGCCTGCGCGAGATTTCGCGAGCCGAAAGCCCAGCATCCACGAGCAACGTGGTGTCGCCATCGGTGAGGGCGATGGCGTTGCCGGCGGAGCCGGATCCGAGCGCGACGACGCGCATGCGTGGGGCCGTAGACATGGGCGCAGTCTACACGCGCGCTCTCACAAAAAGCGAAAGGCGAGACCGCGTAGCGGCTCACCTTCCGCGTCCCCTCCCCATCACGCCTGCATCGAATATCGTTCAAGCAGCGTGCGGGCGAGTCCAACTCGAAGAAGTATACGCTCCTCTTCCCAGTCGTGTAAGTGTGCTTTGCCACTCACATACGGTGTGCTTAGCGGGCCTTTTGGGGAATAGTGGATGCAACCGTCACACATGCAAGCTGCCGAAGGGGACTTCGATGAACGTTCACCTCTATGCGCTGTCGACATGCCCGTACTGCCGCATGACCAAGCGCTACCTTGAGGAGCATGACGTCTCCTACGATCTCACCGAAGTCGACCAGCTCGATGGCGACGAGCGGCAGCAGGCGGTTGATGACGTGAAGCGCCTCTCTGGCGGGACCTCGTTTCCCGTACTCGTAGCCGACGAGCAGGTGGTCGTCGGTTTCAACAAAACGCGCATCGGCGAGATCCTCGGCTTCTAGGAGGATCTGAGATGACAGAGCGCGGCGTGCGCCGGGTTTTCGAGACCGGAACGACCATCGATGACCTGAAGGCCTACATGGGGCCCTTTGCCGAGAGACTCGGCTACAAGTTCAACACGGAGACCGACTTCGTCGACGAGGTGCTTGCTTCAGAGATCGAGATTCTCGAGCGCGACGGCGATGTCTACTGCCCCTGCCGAATCAGGACAGGCGACCCCAAAGAGGACCTCAAGATCGTGTGCCCCTGCATCCCGTTCTACCGCGACCACTTCGCTGCGATCAGCAAGTGCTGGTGCGGGTTGTTCATCCTCCAAGGCATAGAGGACGGCGCAGAGCTGATCGGTGTGCTCGACGACCCCGCGCCCGGCACGCCCATCGAGGTGCCTGTGGCCCGGCTTGAAGACCTGCCGGACGGCGCCATGCGCCACGTGAAGGTCGGCAAGAACGACGTGGCAATCGCCCGCACGGGCGACGAGGTCTTCGCGCTCTCGAACGTGTGCCGACACGCATTCGGGCCGCTTGCTGAGGGTTTCGTCGACGGCTACTTCGCGGTCTGCCCATGGCACGGCTGGCGCTATGACCTACGCGACGGGACAACGGACCATCCGAACGCTGATGTTCGCACGTACGACGTGCGGATTCGCGACGGGCTCGTCTATGTGGTAGCGCCTTTCGCGGGCTAGCTGCTAGGAACCTTCGCGCCGTCGGCGCGCCAGCCGCAGCCGTTGCGCGGTCACGAGCAGCACCGAAGACACGACGCCGAAGACGCCCCATTGGATGCCGATCGTGCCGGGTGCCGCGAACTCGAGCGCGGCCGCGAGAGCGGAGCCGATTCCGAAGGGGAGCAGGTAGAAGCCGCCGGTGAAGAACTCGGCGACTGTGAGGATCGCCGCGAGGGCGACCCACACCCAGACCCAGATGTTGTAGTGCATCCCTCTGCTCTCCCGTGATGAGGCGTGTCGCAATTGTGGCACGTCGGCTTCTCCCGCACACTGGTAACATGCTGGACACAGCATTCATGTTGATTAACCCGATGCATAGTCTTGCGCTCTCAAAAGCACAAACTCCCTCGTCATCCATTGGTTTATGAATAGCTATTGCGTGACGGTGCATTGTGCTACGCTCCCCACAACCCTGCGGTGGGATGGCCGCAATGGGTTGAAAGTCATCCGATGTGTACGGGAGCAAGGGAGGAAGTATGAAGGTGCGCAGCAAGCGCCTTCTCGCTGTCCTCGCAGCGCTCGTCGCGGTCTCTATGATCGCTACGGGTTGCAGCGGCGGCGGCGCGAAGACCAGCGAGGGTTCGACCGGTGGAGATACCGCAAAGGCAGTCACCATCAAGATCGGTATCGGCGCTCCGCTGACCCAGGGCGCTGTTGCTCTTGGTCAGGGCATGAAGCGTGGCGCGAATCTCGCCATCAAGCAGGCCAACGAGAGTGCTGAGGCCAAGGATCTCGGGATCACCTTCGAGGCCGTCGACGGCGACGACCAGGGCGACCCCAAGACCGGTGTTACCGTTGCAAACCAGTTCGCCTCTGACGCGAGCCTGGTCGGCGTTATGGGTCACCTGAACTCGGGTGTCTCGATCCCTGCTTCCAAGGTTTACAACGAGAACAAGATCGTCATGATCTCGCCGGCGTCGACGAACCCCTCGCTCACCCAGCAGGGCTTCAACAACGTCTTCCGTGTCTGCACGATCGACTCGGTTCAGGGCCCGGCTGGCGCGGAGTCCGCGTTCACCAAGTTCGGCCTGAAGACCGCTGTCGTCATCGACGACTCCACTCCTTACGGCGAGGGCCTTGCGGCTGAGTTCGCCAAGAAGTACGAGGAGCTGGGCGGCAAGGTTCTGTTCACCGAGAAGACCTCGGACAAGGACAGCGACTTCAACGCTCTCGTCACCAAGATCAAGTCCAAGAACCCGGACGTCATCTACTACGGCGGCATCTACAACGCCGGCGCGCTGCTGGCCAAGCAGGCCTCTGACGCGGGCATCAAGGCTCCGCTGATGGGCGGCGACGGTCTCTACGACGGCGAGTACGTGAAGCTGGGCGGCGCCGAGGCTGTCGAGGGCGACCTCTGCACGTCGGTTGGCCTCCCCGTCTCCGAGCTGCCGAAGGGCCAGGAGTTCCAGGACGCCTTCAAGGCTGAGTATCCCAACGATGAGATCGCTGCCTACGATGCTTACTCGTATGACGCGGCGAACATCATCATCCAGGCCGTTCTGACCACCGCCAAGGCCGACGGTGCCGACAAGGTAGCCTCCCCGGCCGGCCGCGACGCGGTCATCGCTGCTGTTGCAGCATTCACGGGCGAGGGCGTTACTGGCGCCATCGCGTTCGATGACACGGGCGACACCACCAACAAGGCCATCACGACCTACCAGGTCGAGAAGGGCGCTTGGGTCCCCAAGGTCATCCCGGGCAAGTAGCCGGAGCTTTGAGGTACTAGTCTCGCGCTAGCATCCGGGCGGGCACCGCCAAAGGTGTCCGCCCGGATTGTGCGCGAGAGGCAACAAGGCGTCGCCCACGACGGTCGACAAGCCTGAGAGAATCGGGAACCACACAAGTGCAAGTTGACGTGATCGTCCAACAGCTGATTAACGGCGTGACCCTAGGCGGGATGTACGCGCTCATCGCGCTGGGATACACCCTCGTCTACGGCATCCTGCTGATGATCAACTTCGCCCACTCAGAGATGTTCATGGGTGGTGCGTACGTCGGCCTCGGCGTGCTGACTATTCTCACCAACGAAGGTGCGATCAAAGCAGTCAGCGCGAAGCTGCCGTTCCTCTCGTTCCTACTGTCGACGCGTGGGTTCTTCGTCGGCAGCCCGATCGGCCTGTTCGTCTTGTTTGTGATCGTCTTCGCCAGTGCGGCGACGGTGATTGGTTTCTTGGGTGTGACGATTGAGCGGGTCGCCTATCGACCTCTGCGTCATGCTCCGCGCCTCGCTCCGCTCATCTCGGCGATCGGCGTTTCGATCTTCCTTCAGAACGCCGTACTGCTGTGGGTGGACAGCAAGGCAATCCCGTACCCCTCGATCTTCCCGGTCAAGAAATTGCTGGAGTTCGGAGGGGCGAGCATCAACTCTTTGCAGGTGCTCATCATCGTCACCTCGCTTGTCCTGCTCATGATCTTGGACACTTTCATATCCAAGACGCGCATCGGCAAGGCCATGCGCGCCACCTCGCAGGACCGCGAGGCCGCAGGACTCATGGGAATCGACATCAATAACGTCATTGCTACGGCGTTTTTCATCGGCCCGGCGCTCGGTGCCGTCGCCGGTGTCTTTCACGGCATGTACTACGGCACTGTGATCTTCAGCATGGGTTTCATCCCCGGTATCAAGTCGTTCACGGCAGCCGTTCTCGGTGGCATCGGTAACCTTCGCGGTGCCATGCTCGGCGGCTTCCTGCTCGGCGTCGTCGAGTCACTCGGTGCGGGCTTCCTGTCGACCGGCTACAAGGACGTTATCGCGTTCGTCATCCTCATCCTTGTGCTGATCTTCCGTCCGGGCGGCCTGCTCGGCGAGTCCGTTGTGGAGAAGGTGTAGCCATGGGCGGAAGCAAGATGGACATCGCAACCAAGGTAGACGCGGGTAGGTCCAGCGCGGTGCAGAAGGCTACATACGCGCTCGTACTGCTCGTCGTGATTCTTATGCCGATCATCTTCCAGGGTTTCGGCCAGCTGTTCATGGTCAGAATCCTCGCCGTCGTCGGCCTGTACGTCATGCTGGCCCTAGGCCTCAACATCGTCGTCGGCTACGCCGGACTGCTCGACTTGGGGTACATCGCGTTCTACGCGATCGGTGCCTATGCGGGCGTCCTGTCGGGTCTGCCGTTCTCGCAGTTCCTCGCCAAGACGTTCCCGAGCATCCCTTGGCTTCCGGGCATCTCGTACTTCGTGATGATCCCGGTCGCGATGATCGCCGCTGCGATCACCGGTATCTGTCTGGGCACGCCGGTCCTGCGTCTTCGTGGCGACTACCTCGCCATCGTGACGCTGGGCTTCGGCGAGATCGTGCGTATCTGCTTGAACAACAACATCTTCGGCCTGTCCAACGGTGCTGCTGGTCTGCCGAAGGCCGGCGAGGTCATGCCGAAGCCTGCTGGTCTGGACTGGCTGCAGAACACGTTGTACGTGCAGGTTCCGAACATAGGCCCCAACGGCTTTAACTTCACTTTCTCCAACAACGTGTACTGGTACTACGTGATCGTGATCTTCTGCCTGTTGACGATCTTCGTCGTGCGCAGGCTCGACAACTCGCGACTCGGTCGTTCGTGGACCGCGATGCGTGAGGACGAGGTCGCAGCCTCATCGATGGGTGTCAACATCACCGGCGCCAAGCTGTATGCCTTCTCGCTGGGTGCGATGTGGGGCGGTATCGCCGGCATCACCTTCGCGAACTTCCAGGGCTTCGTAAGCCCCGAGTCGTTCACGTTCATGGAGTCGGTGTTCGTCGTCTCGATCGTCGTTATCGGCGGTATGGGCTCGATCCCGGGTGCCATCGTGGGTGCGCTGTTCATCCAAGGCATCCCCGAGTTCATCCGCGGCGCGGCACAGGCCGGTTGGCTTGAGGTCATAGGCATCAACCTGTCGGCCGAGGCCCAGTCTGCGGTCTCCAACTACCGCTACCTCGTCTTCGGCTTCCTGATGGTGCTGATGATGGCCATCCGGCCTCAGGGCATCATTCCGTCGAAGCGGCGCGCACGCGAGCTGCATCCTGACGACGAGAAGATGCTCGACGAGTCGAACGAGACGCTCTTCGACGCTCAGCACGACACGGCCATCCCCGGCGAAGATCTCTAGCCGGGATCGGAAAGGCACAACAATGGCATCGCTGGTAGAAGCTACCAACGTCACGATGCAGTTCGGCGGACTGAAGGCCGTCAGCAACGTGACCATGCATATCGACGAGGGCGAGATCGTCGCGCTGATCGGCCCCAACGGCGCCGGCAAGACGACCTTCTTCAACCTGCTCACCGGCATCTACACGCCGACCCAGGGCACCCTCACCTTCAAGGGCACCGCCGTGGGCGGCACAAAGCCGCACAAGATCTGCGCCATGGGCATCGCCCGTACCTTCCAAAACATCCGTCTCTTCCAGAACATGACGGCGCTCGAGAACGTCATGGTCGGTCGCCATACGCGGACCAAGCAGGGCCCCGTGGGCGCGGTCTTCCGCCACCCGGCGTTCAAGAAGGAAGAGCGCGCCACTGAGACTGAGGCCCGCAAGTGGCTGCAGTTCGTCGGTCTGGGCTGGGCCGCCAACGAGCTCGCGAAGAACCTGCCCTACGGTGACCAGCGCCGGCTTGAGATCGCACGCGCCATGGCTACCGATCCGACGCTGCTGCTCCTCGACGAGCCGGCTGCCGGTATGAACCCGCAGGAGTCGCAGTCGCTCAACGGTCTGATCCGCAAGGTCCGCGGCCTTGGCATCACCGTTCTGCTCATCGAGCACGACATGAAGGTCGTCATGGACATCGCCGATCGCATCTACGTGCTCGACTTCGGCGAGCTGATTGCCGAAGGCCTGCCGGCCGAGATCCAGGCCAACCCGCAGGTCATCGAGGCGTATCTGGGCAAGGGCGCCGACGAGATGCTGAAGGCAAGCAAGAACAGCTCCGCCAACACGCCGGCCGTTACGGTTGCGGTGCCGGCTGCGCCCGAGTCCGACGCCGCAGAGGGCGGGGAGGAGTAGGCATGCTGAAAGTCACCGACCTCAACACGTGTTACGGCAAGATCGAGGCGCTGCGAGGCATCTCGATCGAAGTCAATGAAGGCGAGATCGTCACCCTGATCGGCGCGAACGGCGCCGGCAAGTCCACCACGCTCAAGACCATCTCTGGGCAGCTCTCCCCGACCGCCGGTACGATCACCTTCAACGGTGAGACGATCAGCGGCGTTGCGGCGCACAAGGTCGCGGCCAAGGGTATCGTGCAGGTTCCCGAAGGTCGCCGCATCTTCTCGCGCATGACGGTCATGGAGAACCTCGAGATGGGCGCCTACCTGCGCAACGACAAGGACCAGATCGCTAGCGATCTCGACCACGTCTTCGAGCTCTTCCCGCGCCTGAAAGAGCGCGTCGCTCAGAAGGGCGGCACGCTCTCTGGTGGCGAGCAGCAGATGTTGGCGATGGGTCGAGGCCTGATGTCTTCGCCGAAGCTGCTCATGCTCGACGAACCTTCCATGGGCCTCGCTCCGGTCGTCGTTGAGACCGTCTTTGAGGTCATCGAGAAGCTCAACAACGACGGCATCACGATCCTGCTGGTCGAGCAGAACGCCAACCTGGCGCTCTCGATCGCCGACCGCGGCTACGTTTTGGAGACCGGCGAGATCAAGCTCACCGGTACTGGCAAGGAGCTTCTGGCCAACGACGACGTGCGCAAGGCTTACCTCGGCGAAGGCTAGTTTCACCCGGCCATTTGGCCGGTTCCACAGCAGTTGCGACAGGCGCCCTGATAGGGCGCCTGTTTCGTTAGCGGGGTGCTTCAAACACTTTGTATTCGTTATCAGAAAGTGCATCAAAGCTTCGGAAATCTGCATCATGCAGCGCAGGCTAAGTGCTAGCATCTTTCGGGCTCTCAGCACGGCGCAAGGGTGCGCAATTCCTGAGAAGTTGCATCTGCTGTCAGTTTCGACAATGAAGTCAAAGGAGGCAGTATGAAGTTGCGCAGCAAGCGCGCACTCGCGACCATTGCAGCGGTCGCAGCGGTGGCCGTCCTGGTCACCGGTTGTGGTTCGAAGACCGCTACCGATGGTGCGTCGGGCGAGTCCAAGGCGACCACCATCAAGATCGGCATCGGCGCTCCGCTGACCGCCGGTTCCGTCGCTCAGGGTCAGGGTATCGAGCGCGGCGTCCGTTTGGCGCTCAAGCAGGCCAGCGAGTCGCCTGAGGCCAAGGAGCTTGGAATCACCTTCGAGGGCGTCGCAGGCGACGACCAGGGTGACCCCAAGACGGGCGTTACCCAGGCCAACCAGTTCGCCAGTGACTCGATGCTCGTGGGCGTTGTCGGCCACCTGAACTCGGGCGTTTCGATCCCGGCTTCCAAGGTCTACAACGACGCCAAGATCGTCATGATCTCGCCGGCCGCTACCAACCCGGCGCTCACCACCCAGGGCTTCAACAACATCTTCCGCACCTGCACCATCGACTCCGTTCAGGGCCCCACGGGCGCAGACGCGGTCGTTGGCGACAAGGTCGGCGCGAAGAAGGCCGTTGTTATCGACGACTCCACCCCTTACGGCGAGGGCCTTGCGGCTGAGTTCGCCAAGGAGTTCGCTGCCAAGGGCGGCACCGTCGCCTTCACAGAGAAGACCTCGGACAAGGACAGCGACTTCAACGCGCTGTCGACCAAGATCAAGGCCGCTGGCCCTGACCTCGTCTACTACGGCGGCACCTACAACGCCGGCGCGCTGCTTTCCAAGCAGATGAAGTCCGCTGGCGTGAAGGCCCCGCTCATGGGCGGCGACGGCCTGTTCGACCCCGAGTACATCAAGCTCGCGAGCGCCGAGGCTGCCGAAGGCGACCTCTGCACCTCCGTCGGCCTGCCGATCTCTGAGCTCGCCAACGGCAAGGCTTTCGAGGAGGCCTACAAGGCCGAGTATCCCAGCAACGAGATCGGCGCCTACGACGCCTACTCGTTCGACGCTGCCACGGTAATCACGACCGCGATCCTGAAGGTCGCCAAGGAGCAGGGTGCCGCCAAGGTCACCACTCCGGCCGGCCGGGACGCTGTCATCGCCGCTGTCGCCGCCACCAACATGGATGGCGTGACCGGCAAGGTCGCCTTCGACAAGAACGGCGACACGCTCAACAAGGCCATCACGGTCTACCGTGTCGAGGGCGGCGAGTGGAAGCCGTTCATCATCCCGGCGCAGTAGTAACTCCATCTCGCAACACCAGATTCACCACATCGGATAGCGAAGGGGCGCCTCACACGGGGCGCCCCTTTTCGATGTCGTGATCGCCTCGCGGGAGGTCGGGAAGCCGTAGCCGAAGCTCACGCCAGTGAAGGGTGGGCCGGTTTCTGCGACTAGAGCGTCGCGAGCGCCTCGATGCGCGCCGCCGCCGCCCGCTCTGCCGCTTCCGCATCGCGAGAAAGCAGCACGCCGCCGTACACGCGCCAGACGCCGCCGGCGAGTACCGCCTCGACAGTGTCGGCCCCTGCGGCATCTACGAAAGCGGGGACGGGCACCTCGGCTTCGCGGACGCGGAAGACGGAGAGATCGGCCGACTTGCCCGCTTCCAGCGAGCCGAAGCGGTCCTCGACACCGATCGCGCGGGCGCCGCTCAGCGTCGCCATCCGCAACACCGCATCGGGTCCGAGTTCGGGCTGCAGCTCGAGCAGCGTGCGCACCTCGGCCATCAGGTTGAGGTCATGGTTGCTTGCCGAAGAGTCGGTGCCGATCCCCACGGGGATATCCGCGTCCAGCAGAGGGCCGATCTCGGGCACGGGGTTGTGGAGATAGGCGTTCGAGCGCGGGCAGGTCACCACACCGCGCGCGTGCTGTGCGAGCAGCCCGATATCGCCCGGCTCCAAGTGACAGACGTGTACGGCCGTGGCGTCATCAAGTGCGCCAAGCGCGGCCAGGTAGCACACGGTTGACGTGCCGGGTGGGCGGAAGCCCGGCATGTTGCGCTCTGCGACCCCCAGAAGCGGGCCGGTGCCTAGGTGCATGAGTTCGACTTCGGCGGCCGATTCGGCAACGTGGATGGCGAGCGGCACCCCGAGTGCGCGGGCTTTGGCGTCGGTCGCGGCGAGCAGCGCGGGGCTGCAGGAGTACGGCGCGTGTGGCGAGAGGCCGGCTACAACGCGCGGGCCGTAGGCGTTGCGCTCCTGCGGATAGCGCAGGTAGTCGAGGTGCGAGTCGATCGCTGCCGGGTCAAGGCCGAGCAGCTCCCAGTAGTAGACGCCCCCAAGACCGGCGGCGCTCGCCCGGGACACCTCGGCGGCTCCGTAGGCGATGTCGCCCACGCACGTCACGCCTGAGGCGAGACACTCTTCGGCGCCGAGGACGCCGGATGCCTCATGGTCTGCGACCTCCCAAGGCTTCATCGCAGCGACGAGCTTGGGGAGCCACTCGGTGAAGCGCAGTGGCGGCACGACGCCGTGCAGTGCGGTGAGGGTGAGGTGCGTGTGGGCGTTCACGAGGCCAGGCGAGATGATGCAACCGTCGAAGTCGTGGCGCTCCGCTGCCAGCTCGTGGGACGCGAGTTCGCGCGTGGGCCCGACCGCTACGATTCGGCCGGCATCGACGAGCACACCCCCCGAGCGGATCGGACCGTTTGAGATGGGCAGGATCCAGTCTGCGGTGACGAGCATCTGAGCTACTGCTCCCGCACGTCGGGGATGTTGAGCAGGCTCGGCTTGCGGTGCTCCATGCAACCGCACGCGGCATCGAGGTCAGCCGCGGCGAGCGTGTCGAGCACGACTCTCGCGATCGTCTCGGACTCGTCGAAGAAGATCGACTTCATCTGCGCGTGTTCCCACTCGCGCACTATGCCCTCGCCGTAGTTCACCACGATGTAGATGCCGGCATAGCAGGCGCCGATGTCGCGAGCCAGGAAGACCTCGGGCGCGAGCGACTGACCGATAACATCGCCGCCTAGCCGCTTCATGTAGTCCACTTCGGCGATCGACTCGAAGCGCGGGCCGTCGGTCACCAGGTAGCTGCCCCTGCCAAAGACGCGCGGGAAGCCAGCCCCGGTCGCGCCCTCGATGAGGTGGCCGGAGAGCTCCGGGCAGATGGGCTGGCGCATGATGAGCAGGTGGTCGCCGCACACGTAGATGTCCTGTTTCACCGACAGGTCGATGAAGTCGTTCGGCACAACGACGTCCATGGGGTCCAGTAGGTAGTTCAAGGAGCCCACACCGCCGTCGGCCAGCACCTTCGTCACGCCGGCCTGCCGAAAGACCCAGAACGCCTGTAGCGAAGCGTCGGCGCGCTTCACGCCGCGCCGCCATCCATGCATCTTGATCGCGAGCGCATCGCGTGGGCCGGACTCGCCCTCAACGCGAAAGTGTGTGAACGACGGCGAGCGGCCGAAGGGCGTGTCGAACTCGAGGCCTTCGGCCAGCACCGTCACGCGCGGGTCGTGCAGCGCAGCGGGGAAGTCGAAAGACAGAGAGCCGGAGCCCCCACAAACGCCGAACTGAACGGCGGGAATCTGCTGGTCAGACATGGGCGAAACCTCCTTGAATGTGAGGGTACCCGAGCGGGGAGGCGCGGCGCCACAGTCTACGGGTCAAGGCACCGCTTGCCCGCAACTCAATTCACCCGCAAGTCCCACGGCAACCGGAAGCGACGTGCTCGCGATGTAGTACGTCGCAAACACCAAGGAGGTATATGTGTCTCCACGGCGAACATTTTGCCTAGCGCGGAATGCAAAGAGCGACTGGGATTCGTATCGAGTCGAAGGAGGGAATGCCCGTGTTGCTCCACAAGGGGAAAAGCCGCAGTTCAACGGTCCTGTTCGTAGCTGTTCTGGCAGTCGCGATTCTGGCTGGGGTCGGCACTGCCTACGGCCTCTCGAAGTCGCCCACACCGGTTGTATGCTCCGAAGGCAGCCGGCTAGGCATGACGATGTACTACACGAAGGGCTCGACGGGGGTGGACACGATCACGCAGGTCGTCGCCGCCCAGACGGGTGGCGCCAAGAAGTACCGTAGGCTGCGGTGCAAGGTGGGAGATGCGGACGGGTACAAGTACGACAACTCCACCGGAATCATCAGCACGACGGCCATGAGCAAGACGTGGTCTCCCGGCACGAAGGTCTCGCACGGCAATGGCTTCGTCGTCGTCTACGCATACACGGGGACGAGCAGCACCAGCGCAACGACGCTCATCGGGGGAATCGAAGCACACACCTACCCCTAGCGCGCCGCACCACCCTGGGTGGGCGCTCGCGCTCGCCCGCCCAGGGGGCGTCAGCGTTCCGAAAGTGGGAGGCGCATGCAGGTTACAACGAGCGTGGCCCGCCTACATCTCCTCTTGGCGATAGTGCTGGTAGGAGCTCTTTCCGCTGGCTGTTCGACGGGAGTCGACAACCGCTCGACGACATCAAATGTAGAAGTCGATGCACGGTGGCAGACACACATCGACTCTACGGTGACGGCTGTGGCGGTCGGAAGTGAGGGCGTGCTGGTCGGCGGGTCGAACGGTCGCCTGGAGATGCTCAGCTCGGCTGGTCGATCCGTGTGGGTTGTTGAGAACCCCGGTCGCTCGGTCGTCTTCATTCGCACCACGGAGTCGATGGATTGCAGTGTTGTCGCTCTTGTGCCGGCCGACGGCAGCACCCTTGCCCCTCGTGTACTGGTTCTGGGGTCTGACGGGAGGCGACTCTGGTATGCGGATGCGGGCGGGCCGAAACGGAATGTAGACGCGTACGTATCGCAAGATGCATCTCGCGTATTGCTGGTGCAGGATGCCGAGAAGGACGGGCAGGTGACAGTCTCACTGAGAGACGGCGCCAACGGCAGAGAACTGTGGCACGACTCCATCTCGGACGCGGCCGCGTGGAAGGTGGCCGCGAGTTCATCACTGCAGCGGATTGCCGTCGGTGCGGTTGTCGTTTCCCGCGACGGCCTGCCGCCCAGCGGCGAGCTGAGGACATACTCACTGGAGGGGCTGGTTGATGAACTGCCGTTGGAAAGCCCTTCGTTCCCTGCATTGATCAACAGCACTTCGATCGTCCTAGCGGCACTTGATGGGCGTCTTGAGGAGTGCGCGTGGAGCGGCGGGCCAATCGGTCCGGCTATGAGTCTATGCTCCGCGACCTACCCGAGTGCAGTCGACGCTCGCGCCGGATACATCATGGTTACGTCGTATGCGCGGACGGTCGAGGAGACAGCAACATCCGAGATGACAAGAGTCAGCGTCTTCGACCCCGCCAGGAAGCTCGTACTCTCGAAAGAGCGTTCCTCGGCAGTCGCGTTCACTACGTCGTTGGCCGCCGACGGGTCAGCCGTCGTAATGGTTCCAGATAGCGCGGGTGCTGGTCGAGGTGTCGTCATACCGGTCGGAACGGGCAGGGAGTACCCCCTGCCGTCAGGCGTGACCGCCGCGGAGGCGATCGGAGGCGCCGCCATCGTAATGGGCGCATCGGACGGCAGCGTTTCGACCGGTCACTACTCGCAGTGACGGCGGCGGTCCAACCTACTACCTCGGTGTACTTGGCTCATATGATGAGGGTGAGTCTCTAGCTGCGAGGCTCAACTGGCGCCGTCTACGGCGAATGCGCTGGTGAGATGCCGGGCAACCATCGCCTAGAAGCGGCGCACTTCGCGGTAGAGCGTGTTGCGCTGCACCGGCGTGTAACCCGCATCCGCAATCAAGCGCACCAGCTCGTCGCGCGCGAGCATGAAGCGCGTGCCGGCCGCGGCCACGACGTTCTCCTCGATCATCGTCGAACCCATGTCGTTGCTGCCGAAAGCCAGCGCGATCTGCCCGACCTTGGCGCCCTGGGTCACCCAGCTCGCCTGGATGTTGCGCACGTTGTCGAGGAAGAGGCGCGAGACGGCCAGCGTCTTGAGGTACTCGTAGCCGCTCGCGGCGCTCAGCACCTCGCCGTGCGCCGCGAACTCGTCTTCGGCAAGCTCGGTGTTGCCGGGCTGGAACGACCACGGGATGAAGGCGCGGAAGCCCACATGCCCGCCGGCGACCGCCTCGTCCTGGACCTCGCGTACCCGCCGAAGGTGTTCGACGCGCTCCTCGAGCGTCTCGAGGCCGCCGAACATCATCGTGGCCGTGGTGGAGATGTCGAGCTTGTGGGCCTCGCGCATGACGTTGAGCCACTGATCGGATGTCGCCTTCTTCGGCGAAACATGGCTGCGGACGCGGTCCACGAGTATCTCAGCGCCGCCACCGGGCAGCGAGTCGAGGCCGGCGTCGCGCAGGCGTCGCAGCACTTCGGCGACGGGGAGGTTCGAGAGCTTGGCGATGTGGTGGATCTCGGGCGGGCCGAAGCCGTGAACGTGTATCTCGGGGTGGTCCTCTTTGATGGAGGAGAGCATCTGCTCGTACCACTCGATGCCGAGATCGGGATGCATGCCGCCCTGCAGCAGGATGGCCGTGCCCTCAAGCTCGATCGTCTCGGAGACCTTGGCTGCGAGCTCGTCGCGCGACAGGATGTATGCACCCTCGTCGCCAGGGTTCGCGTAGAACGCGCAGAAGCGGCAGCCCGAGACGCACACGTTGGTGTAGTTCACGTTGCGGTCGACGATGAAGGTGACGTCGTTGCCCGGCACCATGCGCCGACGCATCTGGCTTGCGGCGACGCCGAGGGACAGCAGGTCGCCGTGCTCGAGCAGCATGACTGCCTGCTCCTCGGTGAGGCGCAAGTCCCCAGAAGCTGCCGAATTGGCGATGGCTGCGGCCGCATATGGCGGCCGTGCGGGTGTGATCACGAGTGCTCTCCAAAGACGCGAAGCTGCGGAACGGTGTCGAGCTGGCCGATTGCGTGCGCCTCGGCCAGGTAGCGTTCAAGTCCCTCACGGTAGTGCGGCTCGAAGCGGAACTGCAACGCGTCGAAGTAGCTGCGGAACTTCTCGGGTGCGAAGCTCTCCCAACGTGCGGCGTAGGCGCTGATCTCGTCGAGGTGGGCCCTGCAGTAGGCAAGCGAGCCGTCGAGCGCCTCGGCTACGGTGCTGACGGCGCCCGGGTTCGCCTCAGCGTAGTCTCGCCGAACCGCCCAGACAGCGAAGACGAAGGGCAGGCCGGTCCACGCTTTCCACTCCGCACCGAGGTCGTAGGTGAACAGATGAGCGGGCGGCTCCCAGTAGGTGCGGATGGCCTCGTCGCCGATGAGCAGCGCCGCGTCGGCGTCGCGAAGCATCGCGGGCAGGTCCGGGGGCATCTCGACGTAGTCGGCACTCACGCCCCACCGGCGCTCCAGAAGGATCCGCGCGAGTACTACAGAGGTACGCGAGTTGGCGGCCAGAGCGACCCTTTTGCCCGACAGCTCTTCGGCGGGCACCTTCGAAACGAGCAGGATCGACTGCACCTCGCCATCGCTTGAGATGGCGATATCGGGTAGCAGCTCGAACTGTTCGGCGTGACGCGCGTACTCAATGGCGGGGATGGGCGCGAGATCCAGCTCGCCGGCGACGAGTTCGGCGGCGAGATCTGCCGGGTTGGCGCGTACGAGGTCGACGTCGAGCAACACGTCGTTCTTAACCATGCCGTAGTAGAGCGGCAGGCAGTTGATGAACTGGATGTGTCCAAGCTTCGGGCGCGGCATACGCGAAGCCTCTCCAAGTCGGGTGGCTTCCATCGTAGCGTTTCGGGGCGGCGACGTGCGCCGAAAGCCGAGCTGGAAAGCGCTGGTCCGGTACTAGGAGTGGCGGCCTAAGTGCCGGTTGCGACTGTGCCGCTTGCCACGCCGACCTTCGGTGGGGCGCCGATGGGGCCGGCGTCCCACGCTGGCGTGTGGTCTTCGGCGGCATACATCTTCACGACGCGGTAGAGCGTGTCGCGCTCGACGGCGATGTGTCCGGTCTCCGAGATCATTCCGACGAGGTCATCCTTTGACAGCGCCTCGGGAGTCGTTGCTCCGGCCATATGCGTGATGCGCTCCTCGACCACGGTGCCGTCGAGATCGTCGACGCCGAAGGCGGTGGAGAGCTGCGCGACCTTGAGGCCGAGCATGATCCAGAACGCTTTGACGTGCGGGATGTTATCCAGCATCAGACGCGCGACGGCGAGCGTCTTGAGGTCGTCGAAGCCGGTGGTGGCAGGCAGATCCTCGAGCTCTGTGTTGGCAGGGTGGAAGGCGAGCGGGATGAAGGCGAGGAATCCACCCGTCTTGTCCTGCTGCTCGCGCAGGCGAATCAGGTGGTCGACGCGCTCTTCGAGCGTCTCGATGTGGCCGTAGAGCATCGTGCAGTTGGTCGCGATGCCCAGCTCGTGCGCCTCGCCGTGGATGCGCAGCCACACATCGGACTTGGTCTTCTTGTCCCATGCAGCCATGCGCGTGCGGTCGCTGAAGATCTCGGCGCCGCCGCCGGGCAGGGCGTCGAGGCCTGCGTCTTTGAGGTCGGACAGCACCTCACGGGTACTCTTGTCGGCGATGATCGCCATGTACTCGATCTCGACGGCCGTGAACGCTTGCACGATGACGTTGTCCGGAACGGCAGCGCGCGTTCGGCGCACCATGTCCACGTAGAACTCGTAGCTCCACTCAGGGTGCAGGCCGCTCACGATGTGAATCTCGTAAGCGCCGTCTGCCGCACCTTCGGCAGACGCCTTCGCGATCTCGTCGAGCGTCATCTCGTAGGCGCCCTCTTCGCCCTCAGAGCGGGCGAACGCGCAGAACTTGCAGCGGTTGCGGCAGATGTTGGTGGGGTTCACGTGGCGGTTGACCATGAAGTAGACACGGTCGCCGCTGATGCGCCTGCGTACGTAGTCGGCCATCTGGCCGATGCCCAGTAGGTCGTGGCTCTCGTAGAGCGCGAGACCGTCCTCGCGGCTCAGTCTCTCGCCCGAGACGACCTTCTCGGCGATGGGGGCGAGTGTGGGATCGGTAAGCGTGAACAGACTCATGGTGTCCCATTCGATGTAGTGGTGAGGTCAGCCCCGCAAGTCTATTACTCGCCCACAACCCATGCCAGCCTCAACACTATCGACGAAGACACATTCGGTTGAGGTAATCTATCTATCAGCTATGCCAATAAGATGATTCAACACGTGTTTGGGGAATCTTCCCCACCGAGCAACGAAGGCCGGTCACGACACCGCCCGGCCGCACTGACCAGGGGAGGCTGCATGAGGAAGAACTGGAAGGGCGCTGCCGCGGTGTTCGCCGCGGTCGCAGTGGCACTCGCACTCGCAGGGTGTGGGGGAGCGGCAAAGCCCGCTTCCGATACCGCGAAGCCGTCCATGCCCGCCGAAGCGGCAAAGGGCCCGATCAAGATCGGCTCGAAGATCGACACCGAAGGCGAGCTGCTCGCGACGGTCATCCAGCAGACGCTTGAGGCCAACGGCTTCAAGGTCGAGGACAAGAGCCAGACCGGCACGACCGACGTCGTGCGCAAGGCGCTGCTCGCGGGCGATATCGACATGTATCCCGAGTACACCGGCAGCGGCCTGCTCTTTTTCGAAGGTGATCCGGCAGCCACGGCCGAGACCTTTAAGGATCCGCTCGCGGGCTACGAAGCCGTCAAGAAGCTCGACGCCGAGAAGAACCAGGTCGTCTGGCTGACGCCGGCGAAGGCCAACAACACGTGGGCGATCGTCGCCACCAAGGAGTTCGCCGCGGCGAACAACCTCAAGACGATGTCGGACTTCACGGCCTACGTGAAGGCAGGCAAGGACGTGAAGCTCGCCGCGTCCGACGAGTTCTTCAACAACATCGACGCATGGCCTGCGTTTGCCAAGGTATACGGCGTCGACCTGACCAAGAAGCAGCGCGTCGTCTTCTCGGGGGGCAATACCGCTCAGACGGAGAAGGCGGTCGCCGAAGGTACCGACGGCGTCAACTTCGGCATGGCATACGGCACCGATGGGGCGCTTGCCGATCTCGGCCTGGTCGTGCTGACCGACGACAAGGAAGCGCAGCTCGTCTACTGGCCGACGCCGATCATCCGCAAGGCGACGCTCGACAAGTATCCGGAGATCGAGTCGATCCTTACGCCGGTGTTCGAGTCGCTCACTCTCGAGAAGCTGCAGGAACTCAACGGCCGCATCCAGGTCAACGGCGAGAAGCCTGAGGATGTCGCGAAGTCATTCCTGACCGAAGCCGGCTTCCTCAAGTAGTACAGTTCACGAAGGGCGGCCCCCGGGTGCGTCTCGCCTGGGGGCCATCTCTTTGAACGGGGCAACTTTGTCGCCAAGGTTCACGCCACACAAGGTCGGTCTGACGACCTCGGCTGTCGGTCTTGTCGCGCTGCTGTCGATGCCCTTCGGCGGCGTGGCACGGCTGCGCATCGTCGATGCCGCACCGGCGCGGCTGTTTGAGGCTCTCGGCGCACCGCACGCGTGGTTGCTGCTCTCGCTTTGGGTCGCCCTGCTCGTCACGTCGCTTCCGGGCGCTCGCTCGCGCACGCTCGCGCTCATCCGTGGGCTACTTGCGGGCGCCGCGATTCCAGTGCTGCTGTGGCTTTCGGGTGTGGCTGCCGTGCGATCGCTTGCGCCGCTCTCACCGCTCGCGCGCTACTCGATGGGCAGCGGTGTATGGCTTGCGGCATTCGCGGCGTTTGCGCTCGTGATGGCGTCGCGGCACGAGGTGGGCGACGGCGGCTTCGATGCACTGCTTGTGGCGCTGTTGCCGCTGGCGGGCATCGCCGCAGTCATCGCGACGGGCGGCGTAGTGCGCCTCGGGATCGTGGTCGAGTACCACAACGTCTCGAGTGACCTGCTCCTGTGGACCGGCCAACACGTCGCCTACTCCGCCATTGCCCTCACGATAGCGGTGGCTTTCGGCGTGGCACTCGGCATCTTCGCGCACCGCTCGCCGAAGGCGGCCGACGCGGTCTTTACGACGACCTCGGTCTTCCAGACGATTCCCGGCCTCGCGATGATCGGCATCCTCGCCGTGCCGCTGGGTCTGCTTGCCGAAAAGGTGCCGGCTGCCCACGCCTTGGGAATCGGGGTGCTCGGCTGGGCGCCGATTGTGGTTGCGCTCACGCTCTACGCGTTGCTCGCGATCGTCCGCAACACCTACGCGGGTCTCAACTCGGTGCCGGGCTCTATCGTGGAGGCGGCACGCGGCATGGGGCTCTCGGGCGGACAGGTGCTGCGCAAAGTCGAGCTACCGCTCGCCGCACCCATCATCTTCTCTGGAGTAAGGATCGCAGCTCAGCAGACGATCGGTAACGCCACGCTCGGCGTCTTCGTAGCGGCGGGCACGCTGGGCCGGCCCATCTTTGGCGGCGTGGCCCAGACGGCGACCGATCTGGTACTGCTCGGCTCGATCACACTGGTCACCTTGGCGCTTCTCACCGATGGATTGATGCGCGCAGCGCAGCGGTTGGTCTCACCCCGACGCTCGAAAGGCGCCCGATGATCCGGCTCGATCGCGTGTCCAAGTCATATGAAGGCACCGACCGCCTCGCTGTCGACGAGCTGACACTCGACATCGCCGCCGGCGAGATCTGCATCCTCATCGGACCGTCCGGCTGCGGAAAGTCCACCACGCTGCGCATGATCAACCGCCTCATCGAGCCCGACTCGGGCGCCATCTACCTCGACGAAACCGACGTGCGCTCGATACAGCTCGAGGAGCTTCGACGAGGCATCGGCTACGCGATCCAGGGTGTGGGGCTCTTTCCGCACTGGACGGTGCACGAGAACGTAGGCACCGTCCCGTGGCTGCGCGGCTGGGAGCAGCAGAAGGTCGATGCGCGCGTGGACGAGTTGCTGGAGCTTGTGGGGCTCGACCCAGAGCGTTACGGCGGGGCCTATCCCGACGAGCTCTCCGGTGGCGAGGCACAGCGGGTGGGCGTTGCCCGTGCTCTGGCGGCCGACCCACCAGTGCTGCTCATGGACGAACCTTTCGGCGCGGTCGATCCGCTCACGCGCGATCGCTTGCAGCGCGAGTTCCTGGCGATCCAGGCGCGGCTGAAGAAGACGGTCGTCTTCGTCACGCACGATATCGACGAGGCGGTGAAGCTGGGGGACCGAATCGCGATTCTGCGGGAGGGGCGCCTCGTTCAGTACGACACGCCCGAGCGAGTGCTCGCCTACCCGGCCGACGCCTTCGTTGAGGAGTTCGTAGGCTCCGAACGCGCGCTCAAGCGCCTCTCGCTTGCCGCACTCGCCGATGTCATCGGACCGGCCGATGCCGTCTCCGCGGGCGAGCCGGCGGTGCCGCTGGGAGCGACTCTTCGGCAGGCGCTCGCGATGCTTCTGGAGCAGGGAGCCGATGTGCTGCCAGTGGCCGATGCGGGCGGTGCCGTGGTGGGCAGCGTGTCGCTCGAGAACCTGATGTCTCACTTCCGAAGGCCGGTCGAGTGAGTAGGCGTCGGACAGGGCGCGTTCTGGCGCGTCCCACGATCGCGCTCGCGGTCTACCTTGGCCTCGCGTCGGTGCCGCGTGCATGGGTGTGGGCATTCGGGCACCTGTTCCCGAACGAGACGCGGCTCATCTACGAGCGCAGCGGCATGCTCGAACTGATCGGGGAGCACCTGCAGATGGTCGGTCTCGCCGCGTTCGTCTCGATTGCCGCGGGCATGGCGCTCGGCGTCTTCGTGACCCGGCCGGCGGGGCGCGACTTCTACGACGTGATCAGCGACCTCGCGAACTTCGGCCAGACGTTTCCGCCCATTGCGGTACTCACGCTCGCCATCCCGCTACTTGGACTGGGCTTCCGTCCGACCGTCTTCGCGCTGGCGCTCTATGGCGTATTGCCCGTACTCCAAAACACGATCGCGGGTCTCGAGTCCGTGCCGCCGGCGATGGTGGAGAGCGCACGTGCGATGGGCATGAGGCCGCTGCAGGTCCTGTGGCGCCTCGAGCTGCCGGTGGCCGCACCGGTCATCTTCGCGGGCGTGCGCGTGAGCGTCGTCGTCGCGGTCGCCACCGCGACCATCGGAGCGACGATCAACGCGGGTGGCCTTGGCGGCCCCATCATCTCCGGCCTGGCGAACTTCGATCCTGCGGTCACTCTTCAGGGAGGCCTGCTCGCCGCGGGGCTCGCGCTGATTCTCGACGCGTACCTGTCGGCGTTTGAGCGTCTGGCAGGCAGGACCGTCTCCTCGCGCGCTGCCTGAGAAGGGGGTCGCATTGTTGGCACACGATTTGGTATCCTGATGCACATCATCAGTACGCCGAATCATGCGCGGGGTGACTTCAAGTGGCAGCGCTCGACCTGCAACAGATCGATACCACGGCTGTCTCGCTTGCGCGACAGGCTGAGTTGCGCGCCGCGTCCTACTACGAGCAGGGCTATCACTGCGGCGAAGCGGTGCTCAAGGCGGTCAACGAACTCGCCGGACACCCGATGCCTCCCGAGGTGTTTCGGATGGGGTCGGGCTTCTGTGAGGGCCTGGGCGGATCGCGCTGCATATGCGGCGCTCTTGCCAGCGGCGTGATGGCGCTGGGGATGCTCGGTGGCCGGGGATCCAGCACCCATCCATGGGAGCCAACTTACTACGCCTCCGGTGAGCTCAACGGTCGCTGGATGGAGCAGGAGAACGCGTCGAGTTGTGCCGAGGTCGCCGAGCGTTTCGGTGGCATGCAACATCCGGTGCGATGGGCACACTGCGCGGAACTGTGTGGCTCGTGCGCGCGGTGGGTCGTCGAGATCGCCGAAGACAACGGCTGGCTCTAAAGCCCTTCCGAAGCCGCCGAGTTCGGGTAGGGTAGTCGCATGACGACACTTCCCGAGATCGCGCGCGAAACCATCGAGCACAACAGCCTGCTGGCGCACGGCTGCCCTGTGCTCGCCATGGTGAGCGGTGGCGCCGACTCGGTCGCCCTGCTGCACCTGCTGGCCGCAAACGAGCTTGGCGAACGCCCCGTGCGCGTCTTGCACGTGAACCACCTGCTGCGAGACGAGGCGTCCGCCGACGAGGCCTTCGTGCGTGACCTCGCAGAGCGTCTCGGCGTCCCTGTTCGCATCGCTCGCTTCGACGTCGCCGCCTATGCGGAGTCGGAGCGCCTCAACGTCGAGGACGCCGGACGTCGGATCCGATATCGCTTTGCCGAAGAAGAGCTCGACGCGTGGGCAGCCGAGACGGGGTTCACGCCTGGCTTCGGCCGCATCGCCACAGCGCACACGCTCGACGACCGTATCGAGACGTTCTTCGCGCGCTCCATCTTCGGCGGTGGGGCCGGCGCGCTGGGCTCGATCGCGGCGAGTCGCGGGAGAGTCGTTCGGCCGCTGATCCGCTGCGGCCGCGAGGACGTGCGTGCCTGGCTCGCTGAGCGCGACGAGTGCTGGCGCGAAGACGAGTCGAACACCGACACCTCGCGGACGCGTGCCTACATCCGGCACGAGCTCGTGCCGGTGGCGGCCCGCCTCAACCCCGGCTTCCGGGCCAACCTTGAGCGCACGATGGACCTGCTCTCCGATGACGACGCGCTGCTCGGCTCGATGGCCGACGCGTTTGCACGCGACTTCGCGCAGATCGAGCCCGGCGTCGAGATCGCTTTCTCGCGCGAGTGGATGGCCAGCCTCGAGCGCACGATGGCGCGCCGCACCGTCCGCGCCTCGCTGGCGCGGGCGTTTCCCGACGCTTCGCGGCTCGATGCGGAGCACATCGAGCGGCTTGTGGATGGTCTCGCGCCCGGCGAGTTCGCGCACGATCTGCCATTCGGCCTGAAGGCCTTCGGCGAGTACGATAAAATGATCATCTCCCGTTCTGACGCAAGGGGAACGGTCGTGGCACTGACCTTGCTTCCCTTGCCTGGCACAGCCGACATCGGTGACGCTGGGAGCGTGCATGCCGCGCTCGCCGGAGCCGGAGATGTTGCGGGATCGCCGCACTCGGTGGTAATCGACGCTGATGCACTGTCGGGAGAGCTGGTGGTAGACGCCGTTCGAGCCGGAGACAGGATGCGGCCCCTCGGCATGGAAGGGACACGTAAGCTCTCTGATCTGCTCGTTGACGCCAAGGTGCCGAAGCGCGAGCGTTCCTCGATTCCTGTAGTCCGAGATGGCTCGTCCATCGTCTGGCTTGCGGGAGTCAGAATGAGTGATGACTACCGCGTCCGCCCGGAGACGAAGCGGCCGGTCAGATTGACGTGGGAGCGCGACTAGCTGCGCTCAACAAAGACGACAGGAGCGAGTACTCGATGGAAGCGCTTCACCCCGACGTATCGCACATCATCCTCTCTGAGCAGGTCATCGCTGACCGAGTCAATGAGCTGGGCAAGCGCATCTCCGCCGACTACGGTGACGAGCCTGTGCTGCTGATTGCAGTGCTGCGTGGAGCAGCAATCTTCGTCGCCGACCTCGCGCGGGCGATCGCTACCCCAGTCGAACTCGACTTCATGGCCGTGTCGAGCTACGGCTCGTCGACCAAGTCATCTGGCGTCGTTCGCATCCTGAAAGACCTCGATGAGACCATCGAGAACCGCCATGTGCTCGTCGTCGAGGACATCCTCGACACCGGGCTTACCCTCAAGTACCTGCTGAAGAACCTCGCTTCGCGCAAGCCCAAGTCGCTGGAAGTTGCGACTTTGCTGAGCAAGCAGGGCAAGCAGCGGGTACCTATCGACTGCAAGTACATCGGCTTTGACATCGCTGACGAGTTCGTCATCGGATACGGCCTGGACTATGCAGAGCGTTACCGCAACCTGCCCTACATCGGAGTCCTGAAGCCTGAGATCTACGCCTAGGGCTCGCGGCTGATGCCGCGACTCACTCGAGGAGTCGAACGCGCGTGAACAAGAACTTCCGAACGGTTCTCATATACCTGGTCCTCCTCGGCGTGCTGGTTTGGGTGGTGATCACCAACCTGAGCGACGCAGCGCCCAAGATCGCCGACATCAAGACGAGCGAGTTCGTGTCAGCCGCCAAGACAGACCGGGTGGCTGACGTGACCTACCTGCTCTACGACGGAAGCATGAAGGGGTCGTACTGGGCGACGCCGCAGGCCAAGGCGGCCAAAGAGAAGCCGGTGGAGTTCAAGTCGACCTGGTCTGGTGACGACTCGTTCACCGAGTTCGCCCAGAAAGAGGACTTGAACTACCAGATCGACAACAGCGTGCCCATGCAGTGGGGCTCGATCCTGCTCAACATCATTCCGATCCTGCTCATCGTGGTCGTGATGTTCTTCTTCTTGAACCAGATGCAGGGCGGCAACTCCAAGATCATGAACTTCGGCAAGGCCAAGGCTAAGCGCATGACGCGGGACCAGCCGCGCATCACGTTCAAGGACGTCGCCGGCGCCGACGAGGCTATCGAGGAGCTCCAGGAGATCAAGGAGTTCCTCGCCAACCCGGGCAAGTTCCAGGCACTGGGCGCCAAGATCCCGAAAGGCGTCTTGCTGGTAGGCCCTCCTGGCACCGGTAAGACCCTGCTCGCTCGTGCAGTCGCGGGAGAGGCGGCTGTGCCGTTCTTCAGCATCTCGGGCTCCGACTTCGTGGAGATGTTCGTCGGCGTGGGTGCTTCGCGCGTCCGCGACCTCTTCGAGCAGGCCAAGGCTGCCAATCCGTGCATCATCTTCATGGACGAGATCGACGCGGTTGGTCGCCAGCGCGGTGCCGGCCTCGGCGGCGGCCATGACGAGCGTGAGCAGACGCTCAACCAGCTGCTCGTCGAGATGGACGGCTTCGACATCAAGGACAACGTCATCCTTATCGCGGCCACCAACCGCCCCGACATCTTGGACCCGGCGCTACTTCGCCCGGGCCGCTTCGACCGTCAGATCACCGTCGACCGCCCCGACCTCAAGGGTCGTCTGGGCATCCTGAAGGTGCACTCGCGGGGCAAGCCGCTCGCCGACGACATCGATCTCGAGACGCTTGCGCGCCGCACCCCGGGCTTCACCGGTGCGGATCTCGCCAACCTCGTGAACGAGGCCGCGTTGCTGGCAGCCCGCCATGGCAAGAAGCGCATCGACATGCAGGAACTCGATGAGTCCATCGAGCGTGTGATCTCGGGCCCGGAGCGCAAGAGCCGCATCATCTCCGACGAGGAGAAGCGAGTCATTGCGTTCCACGAGGCCGGCCACGCACTCGTCGGCCATGTGCTGCCCAATACGGACCCGATTCACAAGATCTCGATCATCGCCCGCGGTCAGGCGTTGGGCTATACGCTCGCGCTGCCCACAGAGGACAAGTTCCTCACGAGCCGCGCCCAGATGCTCGACCAGATCGCCATGATGCTCGGCGGGCGAGTTGCCGAAGAGATCTCGATCGGCGACATCACCACTGGTGCCAGCAACGACATCGAGCGTGCGACCAAACTCGCCAAGCAGATGGTCATGCGCTTCGGCATGAGCGAGAAGCTGGGCCCGCAGACCTTCGGCGAGGCAAACCACGAGGTCTTCCTCGGCCGTGACTTCTCGGCAAACGCCGACTACAGCCAGGAGATCGCCTACGAGATCGACAAAGAGATCTCCAGGCTCATCGACGAGGCGTACGAGAAGGCGCGCAGCATCGTGACCGAGCGCAAGCAGCAGCTGGATCTGATGGCTGACGTGCTCATCGAGCGCGAGACGGTGGATCGCGAGGAGCTCCAAGCTCTGCTTGAGAACCGCTGGGCGGAGTTCGTCGCGACGGAGCCGCCGAAGAAGGACAACGACGTTGACGCAACCGACGCGGAGCCGTCGTCGGAGCTGACCGAGGAAGCCGGGCGTAGCATCCCGGAGCCTCCGCCTTCGGCCCCGCCGGTTCTCGGCGCATAGGCATCAGAGTGAACCGGGAGGTCCACTATGCCCTCACACGGCAGTGGGCGCTCGACGAGGGCTTCTCGGAGGACGACGCCGAAACCATAGCGGCGGCGGACTGGGATGTGGATCGCATCCACAACGTGTACGTGTGGGCAAACAAGGGCTATCACTTCGCCTGGCTCGGCGCTTATCGCCGGGCCAGGCGTCTGTTTGCATCGGCCATTGGCGATGCGGATCTGATCGCCTTGGGCACGGCGCTTCACTGCATTCAAGACGCCATCGGCCATGGGCACATCGGCCACCTGTGGCACTGGGACGGTATCGACCGCTGGGACCGGCGAAGCGACCGAGTCCGTCGCAAGATCGAGCAGCGCTCGCGCGCCTTGCTAGCCGACTACCGTCGTTCGGTCTGACCGCCTGTTCTCGCAGCAACAGACGGGTACAATAGATCTGCTCGGCGCGCCACGGGTGGGGCGCGCGGTGTTGGCAATCGGGGGGACCGATGACGCCCGCAGAGAAGGCCGCGGATTCCGCGGCCGAATTAGTACGCGCAGGGGGAGCGCGACGCGGCCTCCTCGATCACGCACGCCCTGACGGGACGAGCATCTTCACCAGCCAGCACGCGCTGCGCGCCGACCTGAGCCCGATTCTCAACGAAGTCGCCGGGGCGGTCTCTTCGGCAATGAGCGTCGAAGAGGTACTCGACGTCATCGTCGATCGCGCGAAGCCAAGCAGGTCGGGCCGGTAGGCCGTGCGCAAAGGGTCGCGCGCGAGGGGTCGACTTCTCGGTCGAGGGTGTCCTTGGGAAAGGAACGACCGTTTCCGTCGAGGTCAAGTTGAAGGGCGTGAATGATGACGATACGAGTCTTTCTGGCCGACGACCACGAACTCGTACGGTACGCGCTGCGCAACGTCCTCGAATCGGAGTGTGACATTGTCGTCGTGGGAGAGGCCGGCGACGGCGACTCCGCAATTCGCGACTGTTCGAAGCTCAAGCCGACCGTCCTCGTGCTCGATCTGAATATGCCCGGACCCGGGGGCGTTGAAGTCTGTCGGCAGGTGCGAGAGCGGGTCAGCGAGACGAGCGTCCTCGCCCTTACCACCTTCGACGAAGACGACGAGCTCTTCGGTGTTCTTGCAGCCGGGGCCCGCGGCTACCTTCTGAAAGACACTCGTCCTGAGCGAATCGTTCATGCCATCAGAGTGGTTGCCGAAGGCCAAGCCGTCTTCGATTCCGCCGTGGTGAATCGCATCATCAGCGGTCGGCCGTCCAACAACGGCGACATGGAGGAGCCACTCTCTGACCGCGAGCGCGAGGTCCTGGGACTCATGGCCAAGGGACTCTCCAACAAGGAGATTGGCCGGGAACTCTGGATCAGCGAGACGACGGTCAAGACGCACGTCAGCCACATCCTGCGCAAGCTCGACCAGTCTGATCGCACTCAAGCGGTACTTGCCGCGGTGAGGGCGGGGCTGGTCCGGCTAGACCGCTAGGCGCACAGGTCCTTCGTCTCGGCGGTTATCAGCGTTGGACGCGCACTCGGCATCATGTACTCGTCAGCGCGGCCTCGGACCGCGAGCGTTTCACTACGAGTGGAACGGCTCTTCGGCGAGCGCGGAGTGCGACCAACGACGCGTGCTGATGGTACGCTGATGCACCTGTTGCGGCGTCTTGGTCTTTCGGGAGTGCTGATGGATCGCGAGAAGATAGAGCAGGGGGTCCGGCTCATACTCGAGGGCGTGGGTGAGGATCCCGCGCGCGAGGGGCTGCTTGAGACTCCGCGTCGCGTGGCCGACATGTACGCTGAGATTTTCGCCGGGCTCGAGCAAGACCCGGCCGAGCACTTCTGCGTGACGTTCAACGAGGGCCACCAAGAGATGGTGCTCGTGCGCGACATCCCGCTCTACTCCGTCTGCGAACACCACCTCGTGCCGTTCATGGGGCGCGCCCATGTGGCCTACATCCCCGGCGATCATGGCCGAATCTGTGGGCTCTCCAAGCTAGCTCGCGTAGTCGACGTCTTCGCCAAGAGGCCTCAGGTTCAAGAGCGCATGACGTCGCAGATCGCCGACACCATCGTCGAGTACCTCGACCCGGCAGGCGTCGTGGTGGTCATCGAGGCGGAGCACCTGTGTATGTCGATGCGTGGCGTGCGCAAGCCCGGCTCCGAGACGGTCACCTCCGCTGTCCGCGGCATCTTCAAGTCCGACGCTCGTACCCGGTCCGAAGCCATGGCGCTCATCACTGAGCGCGGGCGTCGCTAGGGTGGGTGTCTGTGTCTGAGATCTGGCGCTGCGGCCGCTTCGAGCTTGCTCTCGACGAGCCACTCATCATGGGCATCATCAACGTCACGCCGGACTCATTCTCCGACGGAGGCGAGCGCGAGAATCCCGCTGACGCGGTCGCATGGGGCGAGCAGCTCGTCGCAGAGGGCGCCCACATCATTGATATCGGCGGCGAGTCGACGCGGCCGGGCTCAGAGGCCGTGCCAGTGCCTGCGGAGATCGCGCGCGTACGCCCCGTGGTGACGCGGCTCGCCGAATCGAACATGCCCATCTCTATCGACACTCGCCGCCCCGATGTCGCTCGTGCCTGCGTCGAGTGTGGAGCGAGCATCATCAACGACGTCTCCGGGATGAGCGACCCCGCGATGCTCGAGGTCGCAGCGGGCTGCGAAGCCGGCGTCATCGTCATGCACATGCTCGGCGAGCCCAAGACGATGCAAGAGGCGCCCGTCTACGACGATGTCGTGACCGAGGTCGAAGGCTTCTTGCTCGGGCAGGTGTCGGTGCTCGAGGCGGCCGGCATCGCCTCCGAGCGCATCGCGATCGACCCGGGTATCGGGTTTGGCAAGACCTACGAGCACAACATCTCGCTGCTGCGCGCAATCCCGCGGCTGGCCTCGCACGGGTACCCGGTCGTCATCGGCGCGTCCCGCAAGCGCTTCATAGGCGAGATCACGGGCGAGGACGCACCTCGGAGGCGCGCCGGTGGTTCGGTGGCAGCGGCGATGGAGGCAGTTCGTCTTGGCGCTGCTGTCGTGCGCGTTCACGACGTGGGCGCCACGGTACAGGCACTTGCCGTAGCCAGAGCGATTCAGGGGAGATAGCGGCTCTTCGCGACGCCGGTTCGGGGAATACTCTTCCCTGAGTACCGCCCGCGCGAAGGAGGAGCTATGTCCACTGCATTCATCGCCATCGGCAGCAATCTAGGTGACCGGCTGACGAATCTCTCGCGGGCGGTGGACGCGGTCGCGCACGTTCCCGAAACGCACGTGCAGGCGATTTCTCACGCCTATGAGAGCGAGCCGGCCTACGTCGGGGCGCAATCCACCTTCCTCAACGCCGTCATCAAAGTCGAAACGGGCATCGAGCCCGATGCGCTGCTCGGCTACCTGCTCGAGATCGAGGACCAGATGGGGCGCGTGCGCGAGACTGCCAACGGCCCGCGAATCCTCGACCTCGACCTGCTGCTCTTCGGTTCCGAGGAGCGGATCAGCGAGACGCTCGTACTGCCGCATCCCAAGATGCTCGAACGCGACTTCGTCGTGACTCCGTTGCTCGAAATCGCTCCTAACCTCACGATGCCCGACGGTAGCCGTCCGAACCGCGCGGAGGCGAACGTGGGCCTGATCGTGCGCGATCTCGGCCCGATTCCTGACGCGGGTGCTGAGCACAACATGCCCATCGCCGAGACAGAGTGGGTGGCGGTCGCCGAAGGCGAGGGTCCGCAGAGCACGCTGGGCGGTTTCGATGCTGCGCTGCAGTTCAAGCGCAAGGTGCTCGAACAGGAGCAGATCCCGTTCGCGTTCGAGCCGTTCGAGCCGGGCGCTGACATCGACATCCTTGGCCGGCCGCAGAGCTTCAGGCTGGTTGTGCCCGAGGCCTTCGCCGCAACCGCGATCGCGCTGCTAGAGGCGGTGGATCAAGCTCCCGTCGAGGAGTAGAAGGGTTTATACTCTCACTCCCATGTCGGAGGCGCTGCGTGGACCGGATGGGCCGGCTGCGACGGCGAACCGATGAGAAGGAGGCTCTCATGAGCGCACAATCGCCCACCTCGAGGGTGACCGTGAACTCCCTGCGCGCGCTGAAGGCGTCTGCGCAACCCATCGTCATGCTCACGGCCTACGACTTCCCTTCGGCATACCTTGCCGAAGCGGCAGGCGTCGACTGTGTGCTGGTGGGCGACTCGCTCGGCATGACCGTGCTCGGGCACTCCAGCACGCTGCCCGTGACCATGGATGACATGGTGCGGGCGACTGCCGCGGTGTCGAGGGCGACCGAGCGTGTGCTCGTCGTAGCCGACATGCCGTTCCTCAGCTACCAGGTGTCGATCGAAGACGCCGTGCGCAACGCGGGCCGGCTGATGGCTGAAGGCGGAGCGCACGCCGTCAAGCTCGAGGGTGCTGACGACGACCGCATCATGACGGTCGAGGCGCTCGTCGCTGCCGGCATCCCGGTCATGGCGCATGTGGGTCTCACACCGCAGTCGGTCAACGTGCTGGGTGGCTACCGCACGCAAGCCACCGACGCCGACTCCGCAGCTGAACTCATGCGCAGCTGCGTCGAGCTTGAGCGCGCCGGTGCGTTCGCCATCGTTCTCGAGTGCATTCCCGCCGAGATCGCTGAACGCGCGAGCGGGCTCGTCTCTATCCCGACGATCGGCATCGGCGCGGGCGCAGGCTGCGACGGCCAGGTGCAGGTCTTCACCGACATTCTCGGGCTCGGCACTTTCACGCCGCGCCACGCAAAGCGCTACGCCGACGTCGGCGAGCAGATCGCGGCGGCGATCGGCGCATACGCCGCCGAAGTGCGCGACCGCAGCTTCCCCGGCGAAGGCGCGCTCACGCACGTCTCCAACGATGTGGTCGCTCGGGCCGAGATCGTCTACGGGGAGATGGATCTCGACGACGATGAGGAGTTCGAGTGATCGAACGCCTCGGAGGTAAGGAAGAGGTTCGCGCGGCTGTCGCAGAGGCGCGCCGCGAGGGCAGGAGCATCGGCTTCGTGCCCACGATGGGCGCGCTGCACGAAGGGCACCTGTCGCTCGTGCGGGCTGCCTCGTCACGCACAGACCTGGTCGTCGCGTCCGTCTTCGTCAACCCGACGCAGTTCGGGCCAAGCGAGGACTTCGAGGCCTACCCGCGTGACATCGACGCCGACATGCGCATGCTCTCTGCCGAAGGTGTCGACATCGTGTTCACGCCTACCCCCGACATCATGTACGGCGACGGGCCGAAGGTCACCGTCGACCCCGGCGAGCTTGCAATGCGATGGGAGGGCGAGGTTCGTCCGACCCACTTCGTCGGCGTTGCTACCGTTGTCACCAAGCTACTCAATATCGTCAGGCCCGACCTCGCGTTCTTCGGCGAAAAGGACTTTCAGCAGCTGCAGATAGTGAAGCGAATGGTTCTCGACCTCGATGGCGGCGTTGGCATCGTGGGTTGCCCGATCGTGCGCGAGGCTGATGGGCTCGCGCTGTCGAGCCGCAACGCCTATCTGAGCGCCCAAGAGAGAGCGCTTGCGGTGGTCGTGCCCGACGCACTCAACGCCGCCGTCGAGGCGGCTTGCTGGGGCGAGCGTGACCCGCGCTCGCTCGAGGCGATCGTGCGCGAGAAGATCGCCGCGCGCCAAGGCGTCGAGCTCGACTACGCCGCCGTCGTCGATCCCATCACGCTCGAGCCCGCAGACGACCTCGATTCGCCGAAGCGAGCGATTGTCGCCGTGCGTGTGGGTTCAACACGCCTCATCGACAACTGCGAGCTGAAGGCCGCCGATGCCTGACGCAGCAGCCCGAAACGCCGAGCTGGCGGTTGAGATTCGCCGGCTTGCTGCCGAGCGAAACGCCGTCGTGCTCGCGCACAACTACCAGCGCGCAGACGTCCAAGATGTCGCCGACTTCGTCGGAGACTCGCTCGGGCTTTCACGCCAAGCCGCCGAAACCGACGCCAATGTCATCGTCTTTGCCGGCGTGCACTTCATGGCCGAGACCGCCAAGATCCTCGCGCCCGGCAAGACCGTGCTGCTCCCGGAGCTGCGCGCGGGCTGTCCGATGGCCGACATGCTCACTGGCGACCAGCTGCGCGCCTGGAAGGCCGCCCACCCGGGCGTGCCAGTCGTCACCTACGTGAACTCTTCGGCGGACGTGAAGGCCGAAAGCGACGTCTGCGTGACCAGCGCGAACGCCGTGGCCGTGGTGCGCGCGCTCGGTGCCGACCGCATACTCTTCGCGCCCGATCGCAACTTGGGCAGCTGGGTGGCGCGTTCGCTGCCCGGTACCGAGGTCATCTTGTGGGACGGCTGGTGCCCCACGCACGACGAGGTGACGGTGGCACAGGTTCAGGCGGCACGCGCCGAGCACCCAGGCGCCAAGCTCATGGCGCATCCCGAGTGTCGCCCCGATGTCGTCGATCTCGCCGATGCCGTGCTCTCAACGTCTCAGATGCTCGCCTACGCTGCCGAAGATGACGCAGATGAGTTCGTGGTCGTGACCGAGTCCGGCCTCATGCACGCGCTAGCGAAGGCCGCGCCTGAGAAGCACTTATTCGAGCTCGCTCCGCGTATGCTCTGCCCCAACATGAAGCTCACGACGCTCGCCAAGGTGCATGCCGCCCTGGTCGAGATGCAGTACGAGGTAGTGGTCGAGCCTGAGATTGCAGCTCGCGCCGCGACTGCCGTCGAGCGCATGGTCGCGATAGGGTAGCGCGCCGATGGAGACGCCGGCCCCGACTGCACTGCCCGACTCGCTCACGCGACGCACTCTGCTCGATGTGGACGTGAGCGCGCTGCCCGTCCACGACTGCGACCTGCTCGTCATCGGCAGCGGCATCGCGGGCATCACGGCCGCACTCGACGCTTCGCGCGACATGCGGGTCGCGATTGTGACGAAGGGCCGCCTCGACGAGACCAACACGTGGTACGCGCAGGGCGGCATCGCCGGCGCGGTGGGGGAGGCCGACAGCGTCGAGCTGCACCTCGCCGACACCCTCGTGGTCGGCCAAGGCCTGTGCGATGAAGCCGTGGTGCGCGCCGTCGTTGCCGAAGCGCCTGAAGCGCTGCGCGCGTTGGCCGACGCTGGAATGCAGTTCGATCGCGCAGAGGGCGGCGAGCCCGCGCTGGCGCGCGAAGGCGGGCACTCGCTGCCGCGCGTACTTCACTCTGGCGACAAGACCGGTGCGGCCATCCAGCAAGCTCTCACCGACGAGCTGCGCGCCTCGGAGCGCGTGGCCATCTTCGAGCACCGCTTCCTCGTCGATCTTGTGACCGAGGCCGGGCGCTGTA
>DASRYH010000024.1:5000-21688 GCA_035687245.1 Coriobacteriia bacterium | reverse complement strand
GTGCTCGACAACCTCATCGAAGACGGGTTCGTTCCCGTCGTTGCCACGGTCGCAGCGGGCGATGATGGCGGCAGCTTCAACGTGAACGCGGACCTCGTCGCCGGCGAGATCGCCGCCGCGCTCGGCGCCGACAAGATCATCTTCCTCACAGACGTCGATGGCCTCTACAAGGACTTCTCCGACAAGTCGTCGCTCATCAGCGCCCTTTCGGCAAACGAGGCGCGCGAGATGATCATGAACGACGAGCTCGAAGGCGGAATGGTGCCGAAGGTGGCGGCCTGCATGAAGGCTGTCGACAACGGCGTGCGCCGCGCACACATCCTCAACGGCACGGTGCAGCACGCGCTGCTGCTCGAGGTCTACACCGACGAAGGCGTGGGCACGATGATCGCCGACGACGCGAACCAGGAGGGCCACTAGCATGGGCGCCCTCTTCGAAGCCGCCAAAGCGGCAGACGCAAGCTGCGTGATGCAGACCTACGCGCGCAAGCCCGTGATGTTCGTGCGCGGGGAAGGGATGCGCCTCTTCGACGACGAGGGCAAGGAGTACCTCGACTTCGTCGCCGGAATCGGTGCGGTCAACCTCGGCCACGCGCATCCAGCAGTCACGGCCGCGGTCGCCGAGCAGGCCTCGAAACTCGTGCACGTCTCGAACCTCTACTACGTCGAGCACCGCGCGGAGCTCGCGTGCGATGTCGTTCGCCTCATGGGTGGCGGCATGCGCGTCTTCTTCGCGAACTCAGGTGCAGAAGCCAATGAGGGCGCCATCAAGCTCGCGCGGCGCTGGGCCTCGGAGGCCAAGCCGGGCGCGCACGTCATTGTGACAGCCGAGCGCTCGTTTCACGGCCGCACGCTCGCCACGCTTGCCGCAACCGGCCAGAGCGCCAAGCAGAGCCCCTTCGCGCCGCTTCCCGCTGGCTTCGTACACGTGCCCTTGAACGACATCGGCGCTCTCGACGAGGCGCTCGACGAGACGGTCGCCGCGCTCATGCTCGAGGTCGTGCAGGGCGAGGGCGGCGTCTGGCTCGCCGACGCAGAGTACCTGGCAGCCGCTCAGAAGCTCTGCCGCGAGCGCTCTGTGCTGCTGATCTTCGATGAGGTGCAGACGGGCTTCTTCCGCACGGGTCCGGCCTTCGCGCACCAGGCGTTCGGCCTATCGCCCGACATCGTCACCATCGCCAAGGCGATGGCCAACGGACTGCCCATCGGCGGCCTTGTCGCCACAGAGGAGGTCGCGGCCGCGTTTCGCCCCGGCGACCACGGCTCTACCTTCGGCGGCGGCCCCGTCGTCTGCGCTGCCGGCCGCGCGACCATCAAGGCGATGGAGGCCGCTTCGCTCGGCGAGAACTCGGCGGCCTGTGGCACGTATCTGCGCGACCAGCTCTCAGCGCTTGCCGAAAGGTCGGGTGCGATCACCGAGGTACGCGGTGCGGGTCTCATGGCCGGCTGCTCGCTGGCGGAGCCCGTGGCGGTCGCAGCGGCGGCCGGTCTGCTCGAGCGGGGCGCTGTCGTGAACCACATTGGAACGAATATTTTGCGGTTTCTCCCACCACTCGTGTGTGGAACCGCCGAGATTGATACACTCGTAGGGATGCTATCCAATACTCTTGAGGAGGTGGCCCGCTCGTGAATCCTGAGATCTTCAAGGGCCGCGACCTTCTCGCGCTCGACGACTTTACCCCCGACGAAGTTCTCTTCGTCGTGGAGGCCGCGGCCGCGCAAAAACGGGCGTGGATCGCCACGGGCAAAGGCCCGCGCCACGACGGCAAGTCGGTCGCCGTCGTGCTCCAGAAGCCGTCGCTGCGCACCCATATGAGCTTCGAGATGGCCGCGGTGCGCCTCGGCATGCACCCCATCATGATGACGGGCTCCAACTCCGCTTTCTCGCGCGGCGAGAGCATCGCCGACACCGCACGCGTCATGGAGCGCTACGTCGATGCGATTGTGCTGCGCACCTATGCGCAGTCGACTCTCGACGAGCTCGCCGCCGCCGCGCAGGTACCGGTCATCAACGCGCTATCCGACGATCACCACCCCTGCCAAGGCCTCGCTGACCTGCTCACCATCCTTGAGCGGTGCGGGCGCCTCGACGGCATCAAGCTCGCCTACGTGGGCGACGGCAACAACATGGCCCACACCTACCTGCTCGCGGGTGCGCTGACCGGTATGGATACGCGTATCGCGACGCCGGCCGGCTACGCCCCTTCGGCAGACATTGTGGCGCGCGCGCAGCGGATTGCCGAAGGCACCGGCGCGAAGGTCTCTGTCACTACCGACGCGCGGGCCGCAGTGGAGGGCGCCGACGTCGTCATCACCGACACCTGGGCGTCGATGGGGCAGGAGGGCGAGCACGCCGAACGCGTGGACGTATTCGTGCCCTACCGCGTCGACGATGCGATGATGTCGCTCGCCGACCCTTCGGCGATCTTTATGCACTGCCTTCCCGCGCACCGTGGCGAGGAGGTCACAGACTCAGTGATCGACGGCCCCCAGAGTGTCGTTTTCGACGAGGCCGAGAACCGTCTGCACGCACAGAAGGCTCTGCTGTCGCTCGTCGTCGCCTGACGGCCAAGCGCAGCGCGGGAGGAGAAGCGAGACGCGATGAGGAAACGTCAGCAACGCCAGGACGCCATTCGACGCGTGGTACGCGCCGAGAGGGTCAAGACACAGCGGGCGCTCGTCGACCTGCTCCGCAAGCAGGGCTTCGACTGCACGCAGGCCACGGTCTCGCGTGACATCACGGAGATGGGGCTGCGCAAGCTCCCCGAGGGCATGTACGTGCTCGCCGAAGACCTGCACCTGCAGCGTATGGTCAAGGACCTCGTGAAGGGCGTCAGCCGCTCTGGCAACCTCGTACTGGTCAAGGCGCAGTCGGGTACCGCACCTGGCGTGGCAGCGGCTCTGGACGCCGCCGAGCTCGAAGGCATCTTGGGCAGCGTCTCTGGTGACGACACGATCCTCGTGGTCGTGGAAGGCGAGAACAACGGCGATGCGCTGGTAGAGACCCTCAACAAGTTCCGCGGCGTCTCTTAACGGGCGCTTCGCTGCACGGCTCACATCATCAAGAACTAGAAAGGAACGGCATGGCTCGCGATAAGTGTCTGCTCGCGTACTCCGGAGGCCTCGACACCTCCGTTGCGATCCGGTGGATTCAGGAGAACTACGACCTCGACGTCATCGCGCTCGCGATCGACGTAGGTCAGGAGCGCCAGGACCTTGAGTTCGTTCGCCAGAAGGCCCTGGGTATCGGCGCGGTCGAATCAATCGTCAAAGATGTCCGCGAAGAGTACGTCGAGGAGTTCCTCTCCAAGGCACTCAAGGCCAACGCACTCTACGAGAACAAGTACCCGCTGCTCTCCGCGATGTCGCGTCCGATCATCGTGAAGCATCTCGTGGAAGAGGCGCACCGCACGGGCGCGAAGTACATCGCCCACGGCTGCACCGGCAAGGGCAACGACCAGGTCCGCTTCGAGGTCGGCATCACCGCGCTCGATCCCGACATCCAGATCCTCGCCCCTGTGCGCGAATGGGATTTGAAGACCCGCGAGCAGGAGATGGACTGGGCCGAAGAGCGCGGCATTCCGGTTCCCACCACGAAGGACAACCCCTACTCGATCGACGACAACCTCTGGGGTCGCGCCATCGAGTGTGGCGTGCTTGAAGACCCGTGGGTCGAGCCACCTGCGGACATCTACACGCTCACCAACGACGCCCGCACCGACGCGTGCGGCAGCGAGCCCGAGTACGCGGTAATCAGCTTCGAGCAGGGTGTACCCGTCGCGCTCAACGACCAGAAGATGAGTTTCCACGAGATCATCAACGCGATGAACGAGGTCGCGGGCAAGCACGGCTTCGGCCGCATCGACATGATCGAGAACCGCCTCATCGGCGTGAAGAGCCGCGAGATCTACGAGGTCCCGGGTGCGCTCACGCTCATCACAGCGCACAAGGCACTTGAGGACCTCTGTCTCGAGCGCGAGGTGCTGCACTACAAGCTCGGCATCGAGCAGAAGTGGGCCGACCTGGTCTACAACGGTATGTGGTTCTCGCCGCTCAAAGAGGCGCTCGACGGCTTCATCGATACGACGCAGCAGCTCGTCACCGGCGACGTTCGCCTGCGCTTCTTCAAGGGCAGCTGCGTGACGGTGGGCCGCCGCTCTCCGTACTCGCTCTACGACTACAACCTCGCGACCTACGACGAGTCGGACACCTTCGACCACAAGGCCGCGAAGGGCTTCATCGACCTGCATGGTCTGCCGGTCAAGGTCTGGGCGCGCCAGCGCCGCAAGATGGGCAAGGAAGGCGAAGTCTAGGTGAGCGACGCGAAGACGCCGTGGGGCGGACGTTTCGAGAAGTCCCCGGGCAAGTTCCTGACCGAGTTCGGCGCTTCGCTGCCGGTCGACAAGCGCATGTGGGCCGAGGACATTCGCGGCTCCATCGCGCACGCCCGCATGCTCGCCAAGCAAGGCGTCATCAGCGAAGCCGACGCTGACGCCATCGAGACCGGGCTCTCCGAGATCTACCGCGAGATCAAGGGCGGCGACTTCGAGTGGCGTATCGCCGACGAAGACGTCCACATGGCCATCGAGCGGGTGCTCACCGAGCGCATCGGGCCGGCAGGCGCTCGCTTGCACACGGGCCGCAGCCGTAACGACCAGGTCGCCACCGACACGCGCCTCTACATCAAAGAGCGCGTCGTCGACGTCGCCTACCGGCTGCAGTGCGTCCGCCGCTCGCTGCTCAAGCTCGCCGAAGGCAACTTCGGCGTCGTGATGCCGGGCTATACGCATCTTCAGAAGGCGCAGCCGGTGCTCTTCAGCCACCACATGCTCGCTTACTTCTGGATGTTCACGCGTGACCTCACGCGCGTACGCCACGCATTCGAAGCGGCCGACGTTCTGCCGCTGGGTTCGGCCGCGCTGGCTGGCACTACCTTCGACCTCGACCGCGAGTACGTCGCCAAGCGGCTTGGCTTCGGCGCCGTATCGGCCAACTCGCTCGACGCCGTCTCCGACCGCGACTTCCTGCTCGACCTCGTCTACGCCTGCGCGGTCGCGCAGGTACACCTCTCGCGACTCGCCGAAGAGCTCATCATGTGGTCGAGTGACGAGTTCGGCTTCGTGACGATGGACGACGAGTTCTCCACCGGCTCAAGCATCATGCCGCAGAAGAAGAACCCCGACTTCGCCGAGCTCGTGCGCGGCAAGACCGGTCGCGTCATCGGTGACCTGACGGCGCTGCTCGTGACGCTCAAGGGCCTACCGTTGGCCTACAACAAGGACATGCAGGAAGACAAGGAAGGCGCGTTTGACGCCGTGGACACGCTCGCGGCAAGCCTGCGCGCGATGAGCGGCATGCTCGACACGCTCAAGGTGGACGCCGAAGCGATGCGCATAGGCGCCCTCGGCGGCTTCATGGCCGCCACCGACCTCGCCGACTACCTCGTGGGCAAGGGCATGCCGTTTCGCGAGGCGCACGAGGTAGTAGGTCGACTCGTGCTTGCGCTCGAGCGCGATGGCCGCACGCTGCAAGAACTCACTCCCGCCGAATACGCCGCGCACGCCAAGGAGTTCGGCGCCGATGTGCTGGACGCCGTCGACATCGACAAGGTTGTCGCGCGCCGCGTTACGGCAGGCGGCACGGGCCACGATGCGGTGCGGACACAGATCGGGCAGGCAACAGACGCGCTCGCAGCCGACGACGCCTGGCTCGAGGCACTCCCGCGCGCCTAGATGAGGCCGGTCGCCTTCATGCCCACGATGTGGTAGACGAACAGGCCGCCGTAGAGAACGAAGGCCAGCAGCGCCACGATGATGATCGGCCTATAGCGTCGTGAGCTCCAGATGCCGTACGAGACCGCTAGCACGAGACAGGTCTTGAACGCCCAAGCACCCAGCGGGTTCTGTGCGAAGAGCGGCGCGAGAAACGGGTTGCCTTCGACTGAGACGCCACCCTGAAGCTGCACCCAGGTGAAGGCGAAATCGATCAACGACAACACGTTGATGAGAATCAGCACGATCATCAGCTGTGAGGGGTTGTCCCGCAGGTGTCCGGTGACGTAGTGCTTGATGCGCCGGTCAAAGCCCGTGCGGCGCTCAGGAACCACGATGGCAACGCGGCTGCGCCGGCGATCGTCGCCGACGTCGTTGCGGCGACTACCGGCCGACTCGGTGGCAAGCGTGCGGTCTTCTGTATCGGTCACGCCACAAGACTCCTCGTATCGGCAGTGAGCTAGCATATGAGCCGTGATGCGCGCGTTCGATGATATTCGGCTTCGACCGTTCGGGACAGCTCTTGAGCCGTCCTTCTTTACCAACGATGCACCCCAAGTCGCGCGGGATCTGCTTGGTTGCGTCCTCGCAAGCGTTGCCGATGGCGCGCTCGTCGCGGGTCGGATCGTGGAGACGGAGGCCTATCTCGGCTCCGACGATCCCGGCAGCCACGCCGCCACCAAGGGCATGACCAGGCGTAATGCGGTCATGTATGGCCCCGCCGGTCAAGCCTACGTCTACTTCACCTACGGCAACCACCACATGCTCAACGTGGTTGCCGACAGCGAGGGGCGTGCCGCTGCGGTACTGATCCGCGCAGTCGAGCCGCTTCTGGGTGTCGACGTCATGACGAATCGCCGAAAGGGACGGCCGCTCCACGAACTGTGCAACGGCCCCGGAAAACTCGCGCAAGCATTCGGCATCGATCTGCGCGACAATGCCACAGTACTAGGTGACGGACGACTGGCTGTCTTCGCTGGGGAGGGCGTGGCAGCCGAATCGGTTCGTTCCACTGGGCGCATCGGACTTTCGGCCGGACACGAGCTGCCGCTGCGCTTCCTCATCGCTGATAGCCCGTTCGTATCACGCGGCCGCATAGGTCCGCGCGTGCCGGCTCGCCGCAGATGACGGGTCGGACAGGAAGGAGAAGGCGTACGTGAGACTGAGAGACATCTACGACACCTGTGTTGCCGCTGGTCGTGCTGTTGACGCGCGCTCTGAGGCTGAGATCGATCGCGTTCTCGCCGAAGCCAAGCGCCACTACGAGAAGCTCGACGAAGGCGACAAGCAGTTCTTCGACGTCGAGAAGCTGAAGAACCCCTATAGCGATACGCGCATCGAGACCGGTGACCCGGACGCGGAGGTTCGCGGCCTGCTCGTAGGCATCGACATGGAGGTCTCAGAGGTTCTGCTCGCCGACCGCCTCCGCGAAAAGGGCATGACGATCGACCTCGTCTTCGCCCATCATCCCGAGGGCCCCGGCTTCGCCAACCTGCATGAGGTCATGTACATGCAGGCCGACTTGTGGGCAGCCCAGGGCGTCTCCATCGCCGCAGCCGACAACCTGATCGGTCCTCGTGCAGCCGAGATTCGTCGCCGCATCATGCCGAACAACTTCTGGCGCACGATCCAGGCCGCCGAGCACCTCGGCTTCGCGATGATGTCGTGTCACACCCCGGCCGACAACCACGTGAACCGCTTCGTCCAGGACTTCCTTGACGAGCGCAAGCCCGCCACGCTCGAGCAGATCGTGAAGGTGCTTCGCGAGATCCCCGAGTACGCTGACGCCGCGCGCAAGGGCTATGGCCCCGAGCTCATCTTGGGCGATGAGGACTCGCGCCCGGGACGCATCGTCGTCGATATGACCGGTGGCACCGAGGGCCCGACAGATGCGCTGGACCGTCTCTCGCAGGCGGGGGTCGGTACGCTCGTGGGCATGCACTACTCCGAGGAGCACCGCAAGCGCGCCGACGACCTCAAGATGAATCTCGTGATCGCCGGGCACATCTCCAGCGACGTGCTGGGCATGAACCTGATCCTCGACCACATCGAGAAGCTGGGCCCGGTCGACATCATCTGCACGAGCGGCATGGTGCGCGTGAAGCGTTCGTAGCCGCCCGCCGCCTCGCTATCTCTGCACGAAACGAGACCCGCTCCCGAATCCAGGGGCGGGTCTCGTCGTCGCTCTCGCAGGCGGATCTTAGGGCGTCGGGGAAGTCGGCGTGCTGGGATCCGGCGTAACGGGCGTAGGTGGTGTCGGGACAGGGGTGACCGGGGTCGGTTTGGTCTTGTCCTTCTTCTTGTCGGGCGTCTTGGACGTCTCGACGCTGCCGCGCGGGATCTTGAAGCGGCTGGGGTGCCACTTGGGCGACGGTGCGCTCTTGAAGTCGACGACCTTCTTGCCCTTCAGGGCACGCGTCATGTACTGCCGCCAGATCGGCGCGCACACGGTACCGCCGAAGGCCCTACCGCCGTGGAGGTAGATCGTCTTCTCTGTCCGGTGTCCCACCCAGATGCCCGTGGCAAGCTGCGGCGTGTAGCCAACGAACCAGACGTCACGGTGATCCTGGCTCGTTCCGGTCTTGCCGGCTGCGGGTCGGCCGATGCGGGCTCGGGTCGCGGTGCCTCCTGAGATGACGCCTTTGAGGACCTGGGTTGCAGCATAGGCGACGGTGCGCTTGACGACCTGCTTGCCCTCAGGCTTCACATCGAGGATTACTTGGCCATTCTTGTCGACGACCTTGGTGATGAATACCGGATCGTAGTGCTTGCCGTTGTTGGCAAGCGTCGCGTAGGCCGAAGTCATCTCGAGCGGTGTGACGTTCTGCGCGCCCAAGGTGAGGGACGGATAAGCCTTGAGCGGTGTCTCGATGCCCATCTTGTTGGCCATCTTCACGATCTTCTTCGCGCCGATCGCCCAGGCGACTCGAGCGAAGACCGTGTTGACTGAGGCGGCTGTGGCGCTTCTAAACGACATAGAGCCCGAGCCGCGACCCTCGCTGTTCGAGACGATCCACGGGCGCGGCTTGGTCGGGATCCTGGCCGGCGAGGATGAGTCGACCATCGTCGATGGGGAGACTCCCAGATCCAGCGCTGTGACGAGCGTAAACGTCTTGAAGGCCGAGCCGGCTTGGCGGTGGCCCTGCGTCGCGAGGTTGAACTTGTTCTTGCGGTAGTTCTTGCCGCCTACGAGCGCGACGACGTGCCCGTTCTTCGGGTTGATCGAGACGAGAGCGCCTTCAGGCCCCTTCGCCGGCAAGGCGGCGTGCATGGCCTCTTCGGCGTAGCCCTGCAAGCGCGTGTCGAGCGCCGTGTAGACCTTCAGCCCGCCGCCAAAGACGACTTCTTTGGAGAAGCGCTGCTGCAGCAGCTTCTTGACGTGAGCGACGTAGAACGGCGCCTGGTAGATGCCGTCCTCGGGATCCTTGGACCGCTTCAGCTGGAGCGGAGTTGCGACCGCCTCGTCGTACTGCGCCTGCGTGATGTACTTCTGCTCGAGCATGCGGCTCAAGACGACGTTGCGCCGCTTGATGGCCGCGTCGGGGTACTCGTAGGGATCGAGACGGCCCGGCTGCTGGGGAAGACCGGCGAGCAGCGCCGATTCGGCCAGCGTCAGCTCGTTGGCGTGCTTGGAGAAGTAGGTCCTCGAGGCCGCCTCCGCGCCGTGCGCGCCTTCGCCGAAGTAGATTGCGTTGAGGTACATCTCGAGGATCTGCTGCTTGTCGTAGCGTTTCTCAAGCTCGATGGCGAGGTAGGCCTCGCGCACCTTTCGCTTGATGGACACGTCGAGCGCCTCGTCGAGCAGGATGGTGTTGCGGATGTACTGCTGCGTGATGGTGGAGGCGCCCTCGGCGCCGAAGCCCTCGGTGAGGTTCATGACAACGGCACGCGCCAAGCCGACCATGTCCACGCCGTTGTGCTTGTAGAAGCGCTCGTCCTCGACTGCGACTACAGCATGAGGCAGGTCGGGTGACATCTGTGCGATGGGGATGACGGTGCGATTCTCGAGGTAGATGCGCGCGAGCAGCTTGCCGTCGGAAGAGTAGATGCGCGTGGCCTGCGCGACATCGAACGCGCCCGGCGCGTTGGGGTCCGGCAGATTGTCGAGCCACGTGTTCACCGCTGCGGCTGCAACGGCAACGCCCGAAAGCGCCACTACGAGCACTGCGATCAAGATGATCGCAAGCACTCTCAGCAGCACGTTCTTGCGATTTGTCCTGCGCCGACGCTGGATGCGTCTACTACGAGCGTACATCTGACTCCATGCTCGGGCCGTTACTGGTGCTACATTGTCGCCTATTGGACGATAGGCGTGCTAGACAACACACACTAACGGTCAACGCACCGTTGCCGAAGGGAAAGGGGCGGCCTCGCCCGTGCCCGAGACACCTCGTACTGAACTGCTCGCTCCTGCCGGAGGGCCAGCCGCGCTGCGTGCCGCGGTATTCTCAGGCGCCGATGCCGTCTACCTCGGCCTCGACGACCTCAATGCACGTCGTGGCGCTGAGAACTTCACGCGCGAGAACTTCGCCGACGCTTGTCGGCTCGCCCACCTACACGGCGCCAAGGTCTATCTGACCGCGAACATCGTGGTGCTGCCTGGCGAGATGGAGCACGCCCTTGAGACGATCGACTTCGCGTGGGGCGCGGGCGTCGACGCCGTCATCGTTCAGGACTTCGGCCTGTTGCGGGTGATCCGTGAGGCACTGCCGCATGTGCGCGTGCATTCCTCGACGCAGATGAACACCCACAACTCGGCCACTGTGCGTGCGCTGGCGGAGCTGGGCGTATCGCGCATCACGCTGGGGCGCGAAGTGTCGCTCGCAGAAATCGCTGCACTCTCCGAGACCGGCCGCGAGGTGGGCGTCGAGATCGAGTCCTTCGTGCACGGCGCGCTGTGCATCTGCTACTCGGGACAGTGCCTGCTCTCGTCGATGGTTGGAGGCCGTTCGGCCAACCGCGGCATGTGCGCTCAGCCCTGTCGGCTGCCCTACGAACTCGAGGACGAAGCGGGCCGCGCGCTCGGTGACGTCGGAGCACATCTTCTCTCGCCGAAGGACCTGGCAGGCATCGCGATTCTCGGCGAGCTCGTGAACACGGGGGTCTCGGCACTCAAGATCGAGGGCCGCATGAAGAGTCCCGAGTACGTGGCTCTCGTTACCGGCGTCTACCGCGCCGCGCTCGACCGGGCGATTGCGGGACCGGCGGCCTACGAGGTGCGCGCCGGCGAACTCTCAGTGCTCTCCGAAGCGTTCTCCCGCGGCTTCACGCAGGCCTACCTCACGGGCGAGCGCGGCAACGAGATGATGAGCTACCGGCGCCCCAACAACCGCGGCGTGCTCATCGGCCGCATCGTCACCGCCACGGCGGGGCACGCGACGATCGCGCTCGAGACAGCGGTCGACGCCGAAGACACGATCGAGGTCTGGACCTCGCGGGGCCGCTTCGCGCAGAAGCTCGGCGCTCTGGGCTTCGGTGGCGGAACGCACGTGGGTGCGCCGGGCGGCGAGCGGGTAGAAGTCGCCCTCGAGGAGCCTGCGTCCCCCGGCGACCGCGTCTTCCGCGTCCGCAACGCCTCCCTAAACGACGCTGCCGAGCGCGTCTACGCCTCCAACGAAGGGCGCCCCGTGCCCGTGCGCGCGAGCGTGCGTATCCTCGTTGGCCAGCCGCTGCGCATCGAATTCACCGACGAGCAGGGTCGCACCGGTGTGGCCGAAGGGGCCGCAGTCGAAGCCGCCCGCACCAAGCCGCTCTCTATCGCCGAAGTGATGGAGCACATCGGCCGCCTTGGCGGCACGCCCTACGAGGTCACCTCGTGGGACGTCGATCTCGCGGCCGATGCCGGAATGGGCTTCTCCACGCTGCACCGGGTGCGTCGCGACGCGATAGCCTGCTACGAGTCTGGCCTGCTTTCGGCGTGGGACGAGCGCGAATCCGTCTCGCCGAAGCTGCCGAGGCCGCCTCGCACGGCCATGCGCACGACCGAGGAGCCAGCGGTGATCGCTGTCGTCGGCAGCGCCGAGGCCGCTCGCGCCTGCCTCGACGCCGGTGCCGCTGAAGTCCACGTCGCCGCTCACGCGTGGCGCGCGGACACGATGAGCGATCCGCGCATCGTCCCGGTCGTGTCGCGCATCATGCACGATGCTCAGGCCGACTACCTGCTCAGGCCGGCGCGCGCCGCGAAACGTGCGGTCGCCGGTACGCTCGGCGCGCTACGGCTGCTTGCGAGTGAAGGCGTCGATGTGCAGGGGCACTGGTCACTCAACGCGCTCAACCCGTGGGCGGTTGCCTTGCTCGCAGAGAGCGGCGCCTCAAGCGTCTGGCTCTCGCCGGAGCTTTCGGCGCGCCAGATCGCCGACGTCGCAAATGCCTCGGCGGTGCCGCTCGGAGTCGCCGTCGCCGGTAGCCAGGAACTGATGGTTACCGAGCACTGTGTGCTGATGTCGGAGGGGGAGTGCGACCGCCAGTGCGCGTCGTGTAGCCGTCGCGCCACGCACCGCTGGCTCAAGGACCGCAAGGGCTACCGCTTCCCGGTCGTCACGGACGCCCTGGGCCGCACTCATCTGTACAACGCAGTGCCACTCGACGTCGTTGCTTCGCTGCCTGACGTTCTCGCTACGGGCGTCTCGCTGCTGCGCATCGACGCGGAGCTGCTGTCTCCGGACGAGGCCGCTGCGCTCGTCTCGCGGGTGCGTGCCGGCATCGCAGCGCACCTTGCGGGCCGAGTCGCGCCCAAGCCCGATGCGCCAGCTACCACGGGCCACTTCTTCCGCGGCGTGAGCTGATACAAGAGGGCCGAGCGACCTGTCGTGGTCACCCGGCCCTCGCGAAGCACCCGCGCAAGCGGCGTGGCTACTTGATCTGAATCGTCTTGGAGACCGACGACTGTGTGCCGCTGTTGTCGGTGACCCAGAGCGTGACTTCGTAGGTGCCCGGCGTCGACCATGCATGGCTGACCTTCTGGCCCGAACCGGTCGCATCGTCGCCGAACTCCCAGTAGAACTGCGAGATCGAGCCGTCGTCGGTCGAACCGCTCGCGTCGAGCGCGAGCACTTCGCCCGCCTTGCCCGACGCGGGCGCTGTGAAGGCGGCCACTGGCGGCTGGTTGGCCGCGCCGGTGACCGAAACGAAGATGGTGATGGGGTCCTTCGGCTTCAGGATCGTGCCAGCCGGCGGGTTCTGCGATCCAACCACGCCCGGCGCGACGCCGGCGATGCCCTGCTCGGTCACGGTGACCACCAGGCCCAGGTCCTCAAGTGCAGCCATCGCGTCGGCTTTGGTCATGCCGACGACGTTGGGCACCTTCACCTCGACCGGCTTAGTGTGCACGGTGCAGCTCTTCGGCTTGTGACGCGCGAGCACGAGTGCCGAGACCGTCTTGGGGCAGAACTCCGTGGGTGTCATGCCGCTCTCGGAGCAGACCTTGGCGCTCACAAGACCGGCGGGGCGCGTGAAGTCCTTTGATGGCTTGCCCGCCAGCGCGTTGCGCATGAAGCGCGCCCAGATCTGTGCGGGGAACGAGCCGCCAGTCACCTTGCGGCCGTGAACATTGAGCATCTCGCGCTGCGAGTCTGGGTGGCCCACCCATACAGCGCACGTCAGGTCGGGCGTGTAGCCCACGAACCAGGCGTCGCGGTACTGCTGAGTAGTGCCGGTCTTGCCAGCGGCGGGGCGCCCGATCTGCGCAGCCGTGCCGGTGCCACGCTTGATGACGCCCTTCAAGATGTCGGTCGTCAGGTAGGCGACGTCCGCCTTGATGGCGCGAGTACCTTTCGGCTCGGCCTCCAGAAGCACAGTGCCGTCCGGCCCCGTGACCTTCGCCACGCCGTAGGGCGTCGGACGCTGCCCGCCGGCTGCGAACGCCGAATACGCGGTCGCCATCTCCAGAGGGGAGACACCCTCATCCAAGCCGCCGAGGGCGATCGCGGGCACGGGCTTGATGCCTTCACGGATGCCCAGCTTCTCCACGGTGCTCACGACTTCCTTCGCACCGACATCCAAGATGAGCTGCGCAAACACGGAGTTCACCGACTGCTCGGTGGCCTTGCGAAGCCGCATGAGCCCGCCGCCGCCGCTATGGGCGCCGGTGACCTTCCACGTCTGCCCGTTGATGTTGAAGGTGCGCGGGCCTGACTTGAAGCCCTGCTCGGGGCTCACGCCCTTCTCGAGCGCGGTCGCCAGCACGAACGGCTTGAACGACGAACCCGGCTGCCGGGTGCCCTGTACCGCCACATTGAACTGCTGCGTCTTGAAGTCCTTGCCGCCCACCATCGCCACGACCGCACCGGTCTTCGGGCTCATTGCCACGAGAGCTGCCGAAGGGTCGCCGTCGCGATTCAACGCTTCGCGCGTGGCCTTTTCGGCGATCTTCTGCGCCTTGGGGTCGAGCGTCGTCTCGACGCGCAGCCCGCCGCGGTAGACGGCTTTCTGCCCGAACTTCTTGACTAGGGCTTCCTTCACCCACTCGACGAAATAGGGGGCTCGCGTCGAAGGCGGCTTGAGTCCGGCCACCTCGACCGGCGCGTTCTTCGCGTCTTGGTACTCCGCCTCGGTGATGTAGTTCTGTGCCCTCATCTGCATCAGGACCGTGTTGCGCCGCGTGGTCGCGGCGTCCATGTCGAGGTAGGGCGAGTAGCGTCCCGGCGACTTGATCACACCCGCGATCATTGCGGCCTCAGGGATTGTGAGCTTCTCCACTCCCTTGCCGAAGTACGCGCGCGAAGCGGCCTCCACGCCGTAGGCGCCATGGCCGAAGTAGATGGTGTTGAGGTAGAGCTCGAGGATCTCGTTCTTGCTGTAGCGCTGCTCGACGCGCTGCGCGAGCACCGCCTCTTGGACCTTGCGCTTGAGCGTCTTTTCCGAGGTCACGAAGGCTTGCTTCACGTACTGCTGCGTGATGGTGGAGCCGCCCTGGGCCTTCGAGCGCTTCATGACGTCGACCGCGATGGCGCGTGCGATACCCAAGGGGTCGACACCCTCGTGCTCGTAGAAGCGCTGGTCTTCGGTGGCGATGACGGCCTGCGGCAGGTACTTCGGCATCTTGTCGAGCGCGACGTCCTGGCGATTCTGTTCCGCGAACAGGCGTGCGAGCGTCTTGCCGTCCTTGTCGAGGATGACCGAGGACTGGTCGCGACCCTTGGCCTTGCGGATGTCGGGGTCGGGCAGGTCAGACGAGATCGAGCGATACATCGCACAGCCGGCGACACCTACCACCACTGCGAACAGAGCGGCGATCACTGCGAGCGTCTTGAGCCACCTGCGCGGCTTCTTGGGCGCGCTCGGGCGTGGGTTGCGCGGCGCCTTGCGAGTCTGGGGTTGTGCGCCTGCCGAACGGCTCGACCTGGCACGAGGTGCCGGGGAGCCACCGCGAGGTTGCCGGGGGCGGGGAGTGTCGCTGCGCGAGTAGCGCCGTTCGCTCATGCTCTTCCTTCGTGTGTCGGGTCAGACGCGAGCGCACGCGCGCGGCGGGCGTGCCTTTCGGCAGCGCGTAACACACGTGTCGCCCTCGTTTCGTGATGTAGTATGACACGCAAAACACACGCCACCCGCGGTGGTGCCCGACCCCGTGAACGCCTCGTTACTCGGCGTTCAACGCATGCGGAAGGAAGCGCACGTGCTCTCAGCCGAAGAACAGCTTCACGTGATCAAGAGCGGCATCGCCGACCTCGTTCCCGAAGCCGACCTCGCCAAGAAGCTGGCCCGCGGTGTACCGCTGCGCATCAAGCTCGGCGTCGATCCGACAGCGCCTGACCTGCACATCGGCCACGCGGTCCCGCTGCGCAAGCTGCGCCAGTTCCAGGACCTCGGGCACACCGTCGTGCTCATCATCGGCGACTTCACCGCGTTCATCGGCGACCCGTCGGGCCGCAACTCCACTCGCCCCCCGCTCACGCGCGAGCAGATCGACGAGAACGCGCAGACCTACATCGACCAGGCCTTCAAGATCCTCGACCCCGAGCGCACCGAGCTGCGCCGCAACTCCGAGTGGCTCGACGCGCTTGGCTTCGCTGACCTCCTGCGCGTCACCAGCAGCTTCACCGTTGCTCGCATCCTCGAGCGCGACGACTTCTCGAAGCGCTACCGCGAGGGCATCGGCATCTCGCTGCACGAGTTCCTCTATCCGGTCGCGCAGGCCTACGACTCGGTAGCCATCGAGGCCGACGTCGAGCTGGGCGGCACCGACCAGCTCTTCAACCTGCTGGCCGGCCGCGAGCTCATGGAGAAGCGCGGTATGGAGCCGCAGGTCTGCCTCACCCTGCCGCTGCTAGAGGGCACCGACGGCGTGCAGAAGATGAGCAAGAGCTACGGCAACTACATCGGACTCACCGACGAGCAGGCCGACATGTTCGGCAAGGTCATGTCGATCCCCGATGAGCTCATGGTCAAGTACTACCGTCTCACTACCGGACTGCCCGTCGACGAGGTCGATGGGATCGAGGCAGCCCTCACTTCCGGCGAGGCCCATCCCAACCAGGTGAAGCGCCGTCTCGCGCGCGAGATTGTCACGCTCTATCACGGCGCACAAGCTGCCGAAGACGCCGAGGCGGCCTTCGATCGCGTCTTCAAGCAGCACGCGCTGCCCGAGGATATCGCCGAGTTCGCGACGGCTCTGGCAGACGAGGTCTACCTGCCCGGCCTGCTTCATGAGGCGGGCCTGGTGGCGTCTGCAGGCGAGGGACGCCGCATGATCGATGGTGGCGGCGTGAAGATCGATGGCGAGGCTGTAGAGGCTCGCCTATATAGTGTTGCGCGTGCGCGAGTAGAAGGTCAGGTTGTCCAGGTGGGCAAGCGCAAGTTCGTCCGCATCATCGCTGGCTAGCGACGAACCGTTTACATGCGGTTCGGAAGGGCGGGCGACGTCTGCCGCGTTCGCCCCGGGCGTGCGCGCTGTGACCTGCGAAGTGTTTGGTCCACGCT
>DASRYH010000024.1:0-2500 GCA_035687245.1 Coriobacteriia bacterium | reverse complement strand
GGGAACTGAAACATCTAAGTACCCCGAGGAAGAGAAATCAACCGAGATTTCCCTAGTAGTGGCGAGCGAACGGGAAACAGCCTAAACCCATGTATGCGTATAGCTGACAGGCGTTGCTGCATGTGGGGTTGTGGGATCTAACATCTCAGTACTGTCATGCTGGGGCGGAGTTACAAAACGTAGTGGTAGTAGAACGACTTGGAACAGTCGGCCATAGAGGGTAAAAGCCCCGTAAACGAAATTGCTGCGACTCCGCGTTTAGACACCCGAGTACTGCCGGACACGTGAAATCCGGTAGGAATCTGGGGGGACCACCCTCCAAGGCTAAATACTCTCCAGCGACCGATAGTGAACCAGTACCGTGAGGGAAAGGTGAAAAGCACCCCGAGAGGGGAGTGAAATAGTACCTGAAACCGTGTGCCTACAAGCAGTCAGAGCCCGGAAAGCCTGATCTTCGGATCAGGCAGGGTCATGGCGTGCCTTTTGTAGAATGAGCCAGCGAGTTACCGTATGCAGCAAGGTTAAGCTCAAAGCGAGCCGTAGCGAAAGCGAGTCTTTAAACGGGCGTTCAGTTGCATGTGGTAGACGCGAAGCCAGGTGATCTATCCATGGGCAGGCTGAAGCGAGGGTAAGACCTCGTGGAGGGCCGAACCCACTTCGGTTGAAAACGGAGGGGATGACCTGTGGATCGGAGTGAAAGGCTAATCAAACCTGGAGATATCTCGTTCTCCCCGAAATAGCTTTAGGGCTAGCGTCGTGCGTTCAGTTCCGGTGGTAGAGCACTGGATGGTCTAGGGGGCTTCACCGCTTACCGAAATCAGCCAAACTCCGAATGCCGGTACTCCAGAGCACGGCAGTCAGACTATGTGGGCTAAGCTGTGTAGTCGAAAGGGAAACAGCCCAGACCGCCCGCTAAGGTCCCTAAATTCATGCTAAGTGGAAAAGGATGTGCGTTTGCTCAGACAACCAGGATGTTGGCTTAGAAGCAGCCATTCATTTAAAGAGTGCGTAATAGCTCACTGGTCAAGTGGACATGCGCCGACAATTCACGGGGCTCAAGCATGATACCGAAGCGGCGGACTTCACTATGTGGAGTGGTAGGGGAGCATTCTGTACCGGGTTGAAGCAGGCGGGTGACCGTCTGTGGACTGTACAGAAGAGCGAATGCTGGCATGAGTAACGAGAGAAGTGCGAGAAACACTTCCGCCGTAAGCCTAAGGGTTCCTGGGCAAGGCTAATCCTCCCAGGGTCAGTCGGGAGCTAAGGCGAGGCCGCGAGGCGTAGTCGATGCACAACAGGTAGACATTCCTGTACCACTGGCAGTGCGTTATTACCGATGGGGTGACGGAGAAGGGTAGCTGAGCGCGGTTCTGGACGTCCGCGTGAAAGGGTGTAGGGCGTGCGATAGGAAAATCCGTCGCACTTATGCCTGAGACCTGATGACGAAGCGATTGAGTGAAGTCAGTGATCCCATGCTTTCAAGAAAAACCTCTAGGGAGTGCTGTCGGTGCCCGTACCCCAAACCGACACAGGTAGGCAGGTAGAGAATACCAAGGCGATCGAGAGAACTATGGTTAAGGAACTCGGCATAATGGCTCCGTAACTTCGGGAGAAGGAGCACCATGGCCGGTGATCATCCACGCGATGTGAGCTAGCTGTGGTCGCAGTGAAACGGCCCAAGCGACTGTTTACTAAAAACACAGGACTCTGCTAAGTCGTAAGACGACGTATAGGGTCTGACGCCTGCCCGGTGCTGGAAGGTTACGGGGAGGGGTTAGCCTTCGGGCGAAGCTCTGAACCTAAGCCCCAGTAAACGGCGGCCGTAACTATAACGGTCCTAAGGTAGCGAAATTCCTTGTCGGGTAAGTTCCGACCTGCACGAATGGCGTAACGACTTGGGCGCTGTCTCAACCATAGACTCGGTGAAATTGTATTATTCGTGAAGATGCGAATTACCCGCGGAAGGACGGAAAGACCCCGTGAACCTTTACTACAGCTTGACATTGTTCGTTGGTTTGTCGTGTAGAGGATAGGTGGGAGGCTTTGAAGCCGGGACGCCAGTTCCGGTGGAGCCAACCTTGGAATACCACCCTCGGCAGATCGACGATCTAACCCCGTGCCGTGAATCCGGGCGGGGGACCGTGTCAGGTGGGTAGTTTGACTGGGGCGGTCGCCTCCTAAAATGTAACGGAGGCGCGCGTAAGGTCCGCTCAGAACGGTTGGCAATCGTTCGTAGAGTGCAAGAGCATAAGCGGGCTTGACTGCGAGACCTACAAGTCGAGCAGATACGAAAGTAGGCTCTAGTGATCCGGCGGCTCAGAGTGGAATGGCCGTCGCTCAACGGATAAAAGGTACTCCGGGGATAACAGGCTGATCCTCCCCAAGAGTCCACATCGACGGGAGGGTTTGGCACCTCGATGTCGGCTCATCGCATCCTGGGGCTGGAGTAGGTCCCAAGGGTATGGCTGTTCGCCATTTAAAGCGGTACGCGAGCTGGGTT
>DASRYH010000023.1:0-4043 GCA_035687245.1 Coriobacteriia bacterium | reverse complement strand
ATGACTGACAACGACGACATCTTCGAGCCAATCAAGCTCGATACACACTTCGAGCCGGAGTCGCAGCTCGGGTTCATGCGCACCCTCGTTGACTCCACCGGCGATGCAATCATCGTTCACGAGCCGGACGGGCGTCTCGTCTTCTACAACCTCGCCGCGAAGAACCTGCTTGGTCTCGACGACGCCGGGATGCACGCGCTGCCCCCCTACGGCTGGGTCGGCGCAGCGTCACAGCAAGGCGCGGCAGGGCGGCTCGAGAGCATCTTGCACGAAGGCAAGGCCGTATTCGCAAGCAGCGTCCAGAGGGCGTCAGGCGAAGTCGTCCCGACTGAGGTCTACTCGAGCAAGCTCGAGACGGAGCGCGGTCCCCTGGTCGTCGCAGTCATCCGAGACACCAGCGAGCGCGCCGAAGCACAGGAGCACCTCGAGTACCTCGCCTATCACGACGCGCTCACGGGCCTTTCAAACCGTGCTGCGCTCGACTCGCGGCTCCGCATCGCGATTGCCGACGCCATCCGCCACGGCGACCTGCTCATGCTCGCCTACGTCGATCTCGACCACTTCAAGCCGGTCAATGACCGCTTCGGCCACGATGCCGGCGACACCGCTCTCATCGAGATCGGACGTCGGCTCGTGGGCAGCGTGCGCATCCAAGACGTGGTCGCGCGTCTCGGTGGCGACGAGTTCGTCGTGCTGCTCCAGCGCGTCGAGTCGCTCGACGAGGTCGCCAGCATCGGCGACAGGCTGCACAACGCGATATGCCAGCCAATCATGGTGGGGACTGGCACTGTGCAGATCGGCGCCAGCATCGGCTTCTCGATCTTCGACCCGAAGGAAGACGACGCCCGCCGCCTGCTCGTGAAAGCAGACATGGCGATGTACGAGGCCAAACGCGACCCGTACCACTCTTGGCTCCTCTACGACGCGAGCATGGGCACCATCGAGCGGTAGAAGTACCGCACGTCTTCTCGGATATACTCGTGGGAGGGCAGACGCCCGCCCGTAGAGGGACGAGAGTAGATGGCCACCGAGCACGTGAACCCCATCGAAGAGGGTCTGGACGCCGAGGAACTGTATCGGCTGCAGGCCCAGGCCAAGGCTGCCGAAGACAACGCACACAACAGCCGCGAGGACCGCGTGCGCGTGCTCGGCCTCATTCTGATACTGGTTGCCGGCGCGCTCATCCTCTTCCTGCGCGGCTGCCCCGCCCCCGGTAGCGTCAGCACCAGCGAGGGCGACAAGGCGATAGAGGGCGTCTCAGGCAAGTCCCCGCTTGAAGGCTCGATCTCCGTGTGGATCGACGGCAAGCACAGCATCGGCGGCGTGCTCGCAAAGGCGCGCGTCTCCAGCAACGGCAAGGTGAGCCTTGGCAAGGGCCGCTGGGTCGTCTCGGTCGATGCTGGCACCGAGGAGTCCGCCGTGCGCAAGCTTCACGTGACCGCGGGGGTGGTCGACGCCGGACGCGTCTACAACGGCGGCGATCTCACGAGGTCCGACGTCGGGAAGTAGCGACCTTTCGGCAGTACCCGCCCTACGCGCGCGGGTAGCTCCCTAGGACCTTCACCTCGCGCAGCTTCAAGCGCAGGCAGTCCAGCGCTGTGCGAACGTTCTGGTCGTCCACGTGCCCTTCGAGGTCGATGAAGAACATGTAGTCGCCTAGCTGGCGCTTGGTGGGACGCGACTGGATCTTGGTGAGGTTGACCTGCGCGTATACGAACTCGCTCAGGATCATGTGCAGTGTGCCGGGCCGGTCCTGCTTCATGAACAGCGCGAGCGAGGTCTTGTCGTGGCCGGTGCGAGCGCACAGCCCCCGTCCGATAACCACGAAGCGGGTCTGGTTGCCCGCGTAGTCTTCGACGACGGGCACGAGGATCTCCGCGCCATACATCTGGGCTGCCAGCGTCGGGCCGAGCGCGGCGATACCCGGCGTCGCCACGGCAGTCTGCACCGCATCCGCATTCGAGTTCGCTGCCACGACCGGGCGGCCGGGGAGATTGCGCTCCAACCAGCGCCTACACTGGCCGCTCGCCTGAGGGTGTGCTGAGACCGAAGTCACTTCGGCAAGCGAGGTGCCGGGTGCTACCGCCAGGCAGAAGTGGATGTCCAAGACGAGTTCGCTTTGGATCTCGAGCTGCGTGTTGCCGAAGGCAAGCCCGTCGAGCGTTGCGGGAACCGAGCCCTCGATGGAGTTCTCGATCGGCACGACACCGGCGTCGGCCAGACCGCGCTCGACGGCCTCAAAGACCTCTTCGATACTCGTGCAGGAGATGGGCTCGAGGTTCTCGACACCCAAGGAGAGAAGGGCCTCTTCAGAGAAGGTGCCCGAAGGACCGAGGAACGCGTAGCGCGGCATGTGCGGCTTCCTTCACTACGACTCACTCTCCTCGGCGGCTTCCGAAGAGAAGGTATCGACAAGCCCGGTGGCCGTGATCGCCTGCGGCGTCCGGATCCGGTTCTTGCCCCCGTTCTTCGCATGGTACAGGGCGTTGTCCGCCTCGCGAAGCAACGCCTCGTGGTCCCATGCGTGTGTCGGGAACGTAGCGAGGCCGACGCTGACCGTCAAGCCACTCACGCTGTTTCCGGTCGCATCTGTGAAGGTGTGGTGTTCGATCGCCTGCCGAATCTTCTCGGCGGCGACATACGCGCCGTGCGCGTTGGTCTCGGGAAGGATGACCGAGAACTCCTCGCCGCCGTAGCGCGCAACGATGTCGACGTCACGCGTGACCGAGCGAGCAACTCGCCCTACTTCGCCGAGTACTTGGTCGCCGGCGACATGCCCGTGTGCGTCGTTGAACGCCTTGAAGTTGTCGATGTCGAACATGATGAACGAGAGCGAAGACGGGTAGCGACGAGCCCTGTCCATCTGCTTCTCGAGCTCTTGCTGCAGGTAGCGATAGTTGTACAGCCCAGTCAGCTCATCGGTGACCGCGAGCGTCTTCGTCAACTGGTAGAGACGTGAGTTGTCGGCGGCGACGACCATCTCGCTGCAGGCCGTCGCGAGAATGCCCCTGTCCGGAGTGGTCACCTTGGCGAGATCATCAGGGTGCGCGCACAGCACTACCCGCATCGCGTGGTTTTCGAAGACCGTGAGGCACGCGAACACATCGGCGGTGTAGACGTCGGCCCGGTCGGCGACCGGTACGGACGCGTGTGGCTCGTCTTCGGCGTATCCGAAGTCGGCAGTCATGATCGACTCACGGCTCTGCCTGTCTAGAACGAACAGTGAGCAGGTCTCGATGCCTAGCCAGCCAGCGATGATCTGCAGGACCTTCGGGCCCATGACGCTGAGTTCCAACGTGGAGTGGATGGCCTCGGAGATCCGCTGGAGCGTCTGCAGTTCGTGAACGCGCTCCTCGAGTTCGACGTTGATGCGCTCAGCACGGGCAGTGGCTTCGCTGGCGTCACGCTCGCGCGTGCGCTTGCCTTCGACGACGAGCGACACGAGGATGCTGAGCGCCAGCAGGGTGAGCGAAGCCAGCGCGACCATCGCGAGCCGGCCGAGGTGGATCTCTCCCGGCACGAGCAGAGTCTGGGCGCCGATGTAGGCCGTGGCGATGCCGGCGGAGGCGATCGCAGCGCGACGCTTCGGCTGTGTGAGGCCGTAGAGGAGTGCCAGCGCTACGAGCGGCGGGTAGGCCTGGTCGGCGACGTTGTTGAGCGCGTAGACGAGAGCGCCTACCCCAACGAGGTCGAGGAGGAGCACGTCCATCATCGCATCGGTAACACGCCCCTTGTGCACGGCAAACGCGAGCGGCGCCCAGCCAGTCACGGCTGTGATGACGCCGACGATCAGCGCAGTGCGTGATGCAACGAGGTTGTCGGGCATGAACAGCAGCAGCCCCGCCATGATTAACGTGGCGAAAGCGCGTGCGGCGAGGTAGTAGGCCTCGTCAATGCTGACGTTCAGCTTGCCGCTCATCTCACTGATGCGCCGCGAGTCTGCCATTCCGCTCGGCGCCGGTGCCGAGTGTTTTTCGTGGTACAAGAGACTTCGCGGAACTCCTCCACTCTTTCATCGGCCGATAGGGCCTTGAACACAAGGA
>DASRYH010000022.1:0-14339 GCA_035687245.1 Coriobacteriia bacterium | reverse complement strand
CCTCCGAACATACAGGGTTCGGCACCCCCCTCAGCCGGGACCCTGAGCTTCTAGGGCGACCCCCTCCGCCCGGAAGCAAAGAAACGCCCGCCATATGGCGGGCGTTTTCTGCGCCTTGAGACCAAGTGAGCGGTGAGGGCGGCGGACGAAGGGCTTGGTGCCTTCGCCGGTAGCGCTCTGGCTAGCCGTAGACCCCCGACAGATAGCGGGCTGTCTCGTCGCGCTCGGGCGCGGCGAAGACCTGTGTGGTGTCGCCGAACTCGATTAGCTCCCCGAGCAAGAAGAACGCGCACTTGTCCGAGATTCGGCGGGCCTGGGCGAGGTTGTGGGTCACGATCACGATCGTGTAGTCGCGCTTCAGCTGCAGCAGGAGTTCCTCGATCGCGGCGGTCGAGATCGGATCGAGCGAGGCACACGGCTCGTCGAGCATCAGAACGCGCGGCTTGATGGCGAGCGCGCGGGCGATGCACAGGCGCTGCTGCTGACCGCCGGAGAGCGCCATCGCGGAGCGGTCGAGATAGTCCTTCACTTCCTCCCACAGCGCGGCCTGCTCAAGAGCCGCTTGCACACGGACGTCCAGCTCTGCCTTGTCCAACCCCTTCTCGTGCTCGCGAATCGCAAGCGCGATGTTGTCGTAGATCGACATCGGGAACGGATTGGGATGCTGGAAGACCATCCCCACGGTGCGCCGAAGCACGTTCACGTTGACCGTGCGCGAGTAGACGTCTTGCCCCTGCAGCGCGATCGTCCCGTCCGTGCGAAACGACTTGATGAGGTCGTTCATCCGGTTGATGCAGCGCAGCGCTGTCGACTTGCCACAGCCGGAGGGACCGATGAAGGCGGTGATGCGGTTCTTGGGGATGTCGAGGCTGATGCCGTGCAGCACGCGGTTCGTGCCGTAGGCCGCCTCGAGCCCGTCGATCGAGATCATCGTCTCTGCCAGCAGTGGCGGCTCGAGCACACCGAGTCCGGTGGTTGTCATCGAATCGATTCCTCTCATGATCTACGACTTGCGGTGCTTGGCGCCGTAAGCGCCTACCAGTACGGCGACGATGTTCAGGCCCAGGATGATGAGCATGAGCACCAGTGCGGCGCCGAAAGCGAGTTCGGGTGCCGTACCCTCTCCGACCGGCGAGGTGAAGTAGGTGAAGGTGGTCAGCGTAGATCCGGTGCCCTTGAGCACGGCCAGCGCGTTGGTTGGTAGCCACCACTTGTCGGCGCCCATCGTCACGGTGCCGCCAAGCGTCATCCAGACGATGGCGGTGTCACCGGCCACGAGACCCATACCAAGGATGACCGCGGTCGCCAGGCCGGGCGCGGCGGCGGGAAGAACGACACGACGCAGTGCTCGCCACTTGGTGATACCAAGCCCGGCGGCTGCATCGCGAAAGGCCTTCGGCACGACGCGTACCGCCTCTTCCATCGCCTTCACCATGAACGGCAGCACGTGCACGCCCATGACGATCGAGGCGACAAGAAACGAGCGGCCGAATGCTGCGTCCGCACCGATCGCGCCTTGGCTCGAGAGAAACGCCAGCGCGTGCTTGCTGAACATAGCGATGCCGAACATGCCGAAGACGACCGACGGCACGCTCGCGAGGACTTCGAGCCCCACGCGCACGATGCGCGTGAGCGGCCGGCTCTCGTCCATGTATTCGGCGAGGTAGGTGGCCGACGCGACGGCAAGCGGTACCGCGAAGGCCATGCTAAGCACGATGAGCAGAAGCGTGCCTGCCATCGGCACTCGGATCCCGCTCTTGCCAGCCTCGAGGATGCTGACGTTGGGATCGGTACTCAGGAAGCGCCAGTTGATCGACCCGAGGCCTTCCTTGAGCAGGAAGCCGACGATCACCGCGCAACCTAGAACGACGATGGCAGTAGCCACCCAAGACGCCGACTCCCACACAGCCGACGAGATCGGGCTGCGCTCGCTCAGTTCGTTTGCGTTGGGCTTCATCTACACGTCCCTGTCGTTTGTGAGGTTGAGCTTCTTGGCCGACCACGCATACGCCCAGCGCGCGAGCAGGCTTAGGCACAGGCTCAGCGCCAGCAGCAGCGTAGCCAGGCCGAACAGCGCACCTTCGATCGCGGGAATGCTCATCGCCTCACCGCCGGTGTCGACGATCGCGCTCGCCATCGTGCGGATGGGAGTAAGCGCGAAGTAGAGCGGGCCATGAGCGAAGCCCGGGGTGAGCGCGAGCGCGCCGGCGACCATCGAGAGCGCGATGGCCTCTCCGATCGCTCGCGCAGCAGCGAGCACCGCCCCCGCCATCAGGCCGGGCAGCGCGACGGGAATCTGCACGCGAGCAATCGTGCGCCAGCGCGTAATACCCAGCGCACGGGCTCCCGCCGAAAGCGCCGAAGGGACCGCCCGCAGAGAGTCGGACGCCACCGAGACGAAGAACGGCAGGATCATGAAGGTGAGCACGATTACGGCGGCCAACAGGGACTGGCCGTCGTAGGGGATGTTCGGCACCTTGTCGAAGGCGTCAGCCGGAAGTACGTGATCGGTCACGAACGGAACGACGAGCGCGAAGCCAACGAGGCCGAAGACGACCGACGGCACACCGGCCAAGAGCTGGACCACAGCCTCGACGGGACGGCGGAGCCACCCCGGGGCGAGTTCGGTGATGACGATGGCTGAGCCCGTGCCAAGGACGAGCGTGAAGGCAAGTGCAAAGAGCGTGGAGAGCAGGCTGCCTGCGATCAGAGGTCGAGCGCCGAAGATGACGTTGCCCGTGTCTTCCCACGCTGACTCGAGGTTGCCGTCCCAGCCACCATTCGTCAGGAACGCGAGACCGCTGTGCGACAGCGCAGGCAAGCCCTTCTGGAGCACGAATACCGCCACCAGCGTGACGACCAGCCCTGAGAAGACGGTAGCCGCCAGCAGGAACGCTTCGACTATGCGATCTGCCCCCGTCTGAGGCCCCGTCAGGTCCACCGGTTCGTTATCCGTGAAGCCATCGGGGTCGGCGAACAACAGCGCATCCACCGCCAGAGTCGAATCTTGTGGCACTTCTTCGCCTTTCACGATCGTCCTTCGATAGGGCTTGGGCGGGCTCCCCGTGTTCCGGGGAACCCGCCCAAGGGAGCGAGGGGGCTAGTAGCGGAGGAACTCTTTCGCGACGATCTTCTGACCGGCTTCGGACTTGGTCCAGTCGATGAACGCCTTGGCCTCGCCGGCGGGAGCACCCTTGGTGATCCAGTACAGCGGGCGGACGTAGATGTAGGCACCGCTGACAGCGTTGGCCCTGGTGGCCGAGACGCCACCGATCTTCAGGGCACGAACGCGCTTGTCGACGTAGGCCATGGAGACGTAGCCGATGGCGCCCTTGTTGGCCTTGACGGCGGAGCGAACCATGCCGTTGGAGGAGTAGGCGCGCGTCTTGGACGACTGGCGCTTGCCAAGGAGGAACTTCTCCTTGAAGAACTCGTAGGTGCCCGAAGCTGCGGTGCGACCGACCAGCACGATGCGGCGGTTAGCGCCACCGACCTGCTTCCAGTTGGTGATCTCGCCGCGGTAGATGCTGCGCACCTGCTCCTCGGTGAGGTTCTTCACGGTGTTCTTCGGGTTCACGACGATGGTCAGGGCGTCGCGGGCGAAGGCGGTCTCGACAGCGCCGCTCGACTTCTCGGCATCCTTTAGATCACGCGAGGACATGCCGACGTCCACGCGGCCCGCGATGGCGTCCTTGATGCCGACCGAGGAGCCGCCGCCGGTGACGGTGACGTTGTTGCCGGTCTTGGCCTTGTAGCCGGTAGCGAGGAGCTGGGCGACCGGATAGACGGTAGTGGAGCCACTGAGCTTGAGGGTGGCCGCCGAAGCGAAGGCGGGAGCCACCATCGCGGCGACCAGGGCGATCACTGACGCGGCGAAGACGAACTTGGAAGATCGAACAAGCTTCATGGAAAGGAGTCCCTTCTTCAAGGCAGGTATCAGGTCCGAACCGGCACTACTTGGCGCGCACGGACTTCTTCACCGTGGCGCTCTTCGGGCCATACGCGTTGCCCAAGAAGCGGGCGGAGATGCGGTAGCTGGCCTTGGTGGCTGGCTTGAAGGTGAGTGAACCCTCGCCGCTCTCGTCAACCGTGACCTTCACGGTCTTGCGGGTCTGGTACTTCGAACCCCACTTGTGACGAGCGATCTTGACCTCGACCACACCGGGGCCCGGGTTCGGCGAGACGGCAACGCCAATCGTGAACGACTTGCCCTTCTTGACGGTCTTAGGCGCGGTGATCGCCGTCTTGACCTGCTTGTACTTGAGAGCAGCAAGGGAGACTTCGGCGCTCACCGGGTCGGTCGCGACGACGGACCCGCCCTTGTGGAAGATGCTCCGAACGGTCATCGGCAGCGGCAGCTCAGGATCGCCTACGCCGAGATAGAGCGGGTCGACCGAGTCGGTCTCCTCGATCGTCTGCTCGTCGATCTTGACCCAAGTGGTCGTAGCGGTGTCGAAGCGCTGAAACTCGAACTTGTCGCCCGGCGCCATAGTGGTGTCGACGCTCGGCTGCAAGGCGATGTCTTGCCCGTAGTAGCCCTGCGTACGCGAGGCGCTCAGCCAGGTGCGCGTAACGGCAGCGACTGCGGGAGCCGCCGCGACCGCCAACGCGATGACGGAAGCCGCGCAGGCAACCCACAACCTCTTCCTCATGTTTCCCTCCGAATTCGAATCGGCCAGTGCACTCGTCCCGCCCGCGACTGTCGCGGAACACCGACGGAGTGCTGATGTAGGCCGAGTCTAGGGAGGAATCGGAAGGTATTGGTTGCACGCGAGCAAGAAGGATGTAAGGACTGTCCTTCGCGTTTACTACATGGTTGTGAACTGCCCCCGAGGTGACAGGGAAGATGCCGAAGCGGCGAGGGCCCGGGCCGATGCGGAGCGGGTGCGCGGTGCTGCTAGCGCTTGAGGTAGCGCATCGCGCCGTCGGCCATGCCGGTCACGAGCTTCTTCTGGTAACTCGAGCTCGCGAGGCGTCGGTCTTCGGCGGCGTTGGTCATCACGCCCATCTCTACGACCACACACGGCACCTTCGACCAGTTGAAACCGGTCATGTCGGTGCGCTTGCTGATGCCGCGGTTCCTGGCTTTCGTGGTCTTCAGGGTGGCAGCCTGGATGTCCTTGCCTGCCTGGAGGGACGTGGCGAGAATCGGGCCGGTCCATCGGTTCTTGCCGGGGACGAGCACCAGAAGACCGTGCGTGCTCTTCTTCGGCGAACCGTCGCAGTGCACGCGGATGAGCAGATCGGCACCGGCACGGTTCGCGATCTTGGCGCGTTCGGAGTTCGCGATGTTCACATCAGCCTTCGTGCGCACCATGACGACCTTCACGCCGCGCTTCTCGAGCTCATCGCGCAGCTTGAGCGCGACCTGCAGGTTGATCGTCGCCTCGCGCTTCTTGGTCGCCACACCGCGCGTGCCCGCGCTCACCTTCGGCTTCTTCTTCGAGGAGCCGGGGCCGATAGGCTCGAGGTGCAGGTTGGCCTTCTTCTGGTGACCCGCGTCGATCACGACGATGTAGGGCTTGGCTTCGGCGTTGGCCCGGGCTGGCCCAAACGCCATAACGACAGCGGCCAGCATGAAGGCCGCCCCCACGACGAGCGCGAGGGCGACCTGTAGGGGTCTGCGAGCAAGAAGCGACACGTTTGGCCTTTCACTGAGTCGCAAGCTTATGTCCTCTTCTCAGCGTAGCTCATGCCAAGGCCTTCGGCAGCCTAGCCGAATCGGCCGGTGATGTAGGACTCCGTGCGCTTGTCGCTGGGATTGGTGAACATGGTCTTCGTGTCGCCGATCTCGACGAGCGTGGCAGGGCGCTCCATCGACTCACGCAGCATGAAGGCGGTGGTGTCGCTTATGCGCGCCGCCTGCTGCATGTTGTGCGTGACGATAACGATGGTGACCGAATCCTTCAGCTCGCTAACGGTGTCTTCGATCTGCTGCGTGGAGATGGGATCGAGCGCTGAGGCGGGCTCGTCCATGAGCAGCACCTCGGGTCGCGTCGCGAGTGCGCGAGCAATACACAGACGCTGCTGCTGGCCGCCGGAGAGCTCGAAGGCGTGCTTCTTCAGAGAGTCCTTGACCTCTTTCCACAGAGCAGCCCTCTTGAGCGAGTCCTCGATGAGCTCGTCGAGTTCAGCCTTCTTGCGGATGCCCTGCGTGCGCGGCCCGTAGGCCACGTTGTCGTAGATCGACATCGGGAACGGGTTGGGACGCTGGAATACCATGCCCACCTGCATGCGAAGGTCGACGGGGTCGATGCCGCCCTCGTAGATGTCGAGACCGTCGAGCTCGATTCGGCCACCGACGGTGACGTTGCCCAGCTCGTCGTTCATGCGGTTCAGGCAACGCAGCAGCGTGGACTTGCCGCAGCCCGACGGCCCGATGAGTGCGGTGACGGCGTGCGCCTCGATGCCCATCGAGACTCCGGCGATCGCGGTCTCCTTGCCGTAGGCGACCGAGACATCGTCGAGTTCGAAGACGCCTTGGGTTGCTACTACCATCTGATCTTTCTCCTTTGACGCGAACGCCAGGCGGCAGCAGCGACTCCCACTGCAGTCACGCCGGCGACGAGGACGAGTGCGGTGCCCCATACGATGTTCGGGGCGGGTTTCACGGCCTGGGTGGCCATGATGTAGAGGTGGTACGGCAGAGCCATGATGCGGTCGAACGGAGTGCGAGGCAGCGGAGCCGAGAACGCCGCAGCGGTCACGAGAATCGGAGCGGTCTCACCGGCCGCGCGCGAGAGTCCAAGGATCGAGCCGGTCACGATGCCGGGCGCCGCGGCGGGCAGCACGACGCGCAGGATAGTGCGCAGCCTGGTGGCGCCCAACGCGAGCGAAGCCTGCCGAAGGTCGGCGGGCACCTGGCGCAGCGACTCTTCGGTCGAAGTGATGATGACCGGCAGCGTCAGGCAGGCCAGTGTGAGCGATCCCGACAGGACCGACTGGTTGAACTTCAGCACCATGACGAAGACGGACAGGCCGAAGAGACCGTAGACGATGGACGGCACGCCGGCCATGTTAGCGATCGACAGGCGAATGATCCGGGTTCCCAGACCGCGCTTGGCGTACTCGCCGAGGTAGACACCTGCCGCCACGCCAATGGGGACGGCGAACGCCGCGGTGCCCATCACGAGCCAGAAGGTGCCCACGATCGCCGGCCAGATGCCGCCGGCGGTCATGTTGTCCTTCGGCATGGCGAAGATGAACTCAGGCGTAATCGAACCGGCGCCACGCCACACGATCGCGCCAAGAATGGCGACGGTGAGCGCCATCATGCCGAAGAGGCACGCCCCCGTGATGAACTTCATGAGCGTTTCTACCGCACGGGCGGCGGAGGTGCGTGTGCGTCGGCGGCTCACCGGCGCCACCTGGCCCGCTGTCGCTCGAGAACAATGTCAGCTGCCAGGTTCACCACGAATGTCACGCCGAAGAGCACGAGCGCCATGGCGAACAGCACCGAGAAGTGCAGACCACCACGGACCACCTCGGCCATCTCGCCGGCGATCGTGCCCGTGAGCGTGCGCGCGGCGTCGAGCGGCGTGGCGATGACCAGCCCCGAGTTGCCCGCGAGCATCAGCACGACCATCGTCTCGCCAATCGCACGGCCCAGTCCGAGCATTACCGCGGCGAAGATGCCGGAACCCGCGGCTGGCACGACGACCTTGTAGATCGTCTGCCAGCGCGTGTTGCCCAGCGCGAGCGAGCCTTGCCGAAGTGCGTCGGGCACGTTGTGCAGCGCGTCTTCGGAGATGGAGATGATCGTCGGCAGCGTCAGGATGCCGACAACTACGCCGGCCAAGAACGCCGTGAGGCCGCTTGAGAGCCCGAAGGTTGCGCGAACCCACGGCACGACGAAGGCGAGACCGAGCAAGCCGAGTACGACCGAGGGAACCGCAGCCATGAACTCGACGAGCGACTTCGCGATCTCTTTGAACGTGCCCGTCGCGAACTCAGAGAGGTAGATCGCGGCCATGATGCCGAAGGGCACCGACATCAGCAGCGCAATCAGCGTCACCCAGATCGACCCTACTTCGGCGGGGAGGAAGCCGAACTCTGCAGGATCGGACGTGGGGAACCAGTCGGAGCCTCGCAGCATCGCGAGCAGCCCGACCTCGTGCAACGCCTTCTGAGCGTTGATCACCAGGAAGATGAAGATGCCGGCCAGGATCACGATCGCGATCCAGCCCGACAGCGCTATGAGCTTGTTGACGACGGCGTCGGCCGCCCGGGAGATCCCCGGGCGGCCCCGCCGCGCCATCTGTCTTTCAGACGGCGTCTGCATGCGTGGTCGTCTCGCTTACTTGCTGAGCGGGACGAAGCCCTGGTCGGTCACGAGCTTCTGGCCTTCGGCAGAGAGGATCCAGTCCAGATAGACCTTCTTCGCGCCATCGGCCGCACCGTTGCTGTACATGTACAGGCCGCGGCTCAGCGGGTAGCTCTTGTCGAGCACCGTGTCGACGTTAGCCTCGACGCCGGCGACCTTCAGCGGCTTGATGTTCGCGTTCTCATAACCGAGTCCGACGTAGCCGATGGCGTCGGCGTTCTTGCCGACCTCGTCGACGATTGCCTGGCTCGACTGCAGGTTCTTCATGGACTTCGCGTACTTCGCATCCTTGCCGACGACGGCCTCACCGAAGAACTCATAGGTGCCAGACGAGGTGTCACGACCCAGAAGCACGATCGGCTTGTCGTCGCCGCCGACGTCCTTCCAGTTCGTGATCTCGCCACGGTAGATCTTGCCGAGCTGCTCGATGGTGAGGTCCTCGACCTTGTTGGCCGGGTTCACGAGAACGACGATGCCGTCCTTGGCGACCTCAGTCTCGACCGGGTCGACGCCGGCGTCCTTCGCCTGCTGGATCTCCTCAGGCTTCATCTGGCGCGAGGCGTTGGCGAAGTCGACGGTGCCATTGATCAGCGAGGCGATACCGGTACCCGAGCCACCACCGGTGACTGAGATGGAAACGCCGCTGTTCTCTGCGCCGAAGCCTTCAGACCAAGCCTGCGCGAGGTTGACCATGGTGTCAGAGCCCTGAACGGTCAGCGAGCCGGAGAGCTCACCCGAGCCGCTGTCTGACGAACCACTATTGCTGCCGGTGGTGCCAGTGCCGCCGCAGCCGACGAGCGACAGTGCGACGACTGCCGCGAGCGCCACTGCGATCCACTTGGTTGCCTTCACGTGTAACTCCCCTTCGTTCGCTTCAGTAGAGAACTAGGCACCGCTCCAGTGCCTGCACCGATGCTACGGGGGGATGTGGGTGCGAGTGGTTACACGGGTGTAAACTCTGCAACATGGCTGTAAAGCATTTGTAAAATGCCTCGCTATCCGACATGCCAGCTCCCTACAATGGCGGCGTTGCAGTCCCGCACCTGTTCACGAACGAGGGAGACGATGTCAACGATCCTCGTCGTCGAAGACGACCCCATCATCAGACAGACCGTCGAGTACGCGCTTAGGCGTGCCGGCTTCAGCGTGCGCTCTGCATCCGACGGCAACGAGGCGCTCGCGGTGGCCGGTGAGGCCAATCCCGACCTCGTGCTGCTCGACCTCATGTTGCCCGGCATGGATGGCTACCAGATAGCTGAGCGGCTGCGCGCCGACGACAAAGAGGTCGCGATCGTCATGGTCACGGCGCTGGACACCGAACGCGACAAGGTGCGCGGCCTCGACGTTGGCGCCGACGACTACATCACCAAGCCGTTCTCCATGGAGGAGCTGCTCGCCCGCGTACGCGCCAATCTGCGTCGCGTACGCACGCGCGAGACGCTCTCGGTCGAAACCGCAATCGAAGTCGGCGACCTGGTCATCGAGCCGCGCAGCTTCAAAGTGACGGTCGCCGGGCAGCCCGTGAAGCTGCGGCTCAAGGAGTTCCAGCTGCTGCACACACTCGCCAAGCGCGAGGGACAGCTGTGCACGCGCCAGGCACTGGCCGAAGAGGTCTGGGGCTACGAGCACCTTGCCTCCTCCCGCACGATCGATGTGCATATCCGGCGTCTTCGGCAGGTCGTCGAGGACGTATCGGAGTACGTCTACATACACACCGTGCACGGGATGGGCTACCGCTTCGAGGCCGTGCTGAAGTCCGAAGGGACGCCCGCCGAATGACCCGTATCGCCCACATCGTAGGCTCGGCCACAGCACGCCTGCTCGCCGGTTTCGCGCTCGTTGCCGCGGTCTTTGCAGCCGCGTGGCTCTGGTCTCTGTACGGGCCACTGACCGACGCCGTGGCCAACCAGCAACTGGCGAACATGACCGCTGTCGCGCACTCCGCAGCGATGGTCGTGGCCACGCCGTCGGACTCACTTCTTGAGTCAACGCGCGCGGTCGTAAACGGCTCTGACCTGCGGCTCACCATAGTCGCCGCCGACGGGAAGGTGCTTGCGGACTCCGAGGTCGACCCCAAGACGATGGAGAACCACGCAGATCGCCCCGAGGTGCAGGCCGCACTCCAAGGTCAGACCGGGACCGACCGGCGCAACTCCAAGACCGAAGGCACCGAGCAGCTCTACGTCGCTGTTCCCGGCGCAGTCAACGGCGAGAAGGTCGCCGTGCGCGTCTCGCAGTCGCTCGACCAGATCAAGGCGATCGCAGCCCGTTTGCGCCGCGTCGGCTTGGGCTTGCTGGCACTCGCCCTAGCCTCTGCGTTCGTCATCGCTTGGCCGGCCACACGCGCGGCAGCGCGACCTGTCGAGGAGCTCTCACAGGCGGCAAGCCGAATGGCCGATGGCAACCTCTCAGTGCGCATCCCCGAAGTGCCCACGGACCTCGCCGGCCTCGCCCACGCCCTCACGACGCTCAAGAGCCAGATGCGCTCGCGCCTTGAGGCCTTGGATGCGGAGCGCCGAAGCCTTCGCGCCGCGCTCGACGGCCTCACCGATGTCGTCCTCGTGCTCGACGGTGATGTGATCCAGCTCGCGAACCGCGCAGCGGACCGGCTGTTTCGCGCCCCAGCCGCCGGCTGGGAGGGTGCCTCGCTTGAGGCAGCCGGACTGCCCGCGCCGGTCGCTTCGGCGATTCGTGGGAGCTTGCGCGCGACCAGCGTCACGACGCTTGAACTCGAGCCCGACCCCACAGGGCGCGCACTCCGTCTCACGATCGCCCCGCTCGATCCGGGTGGCATCGACGGCCGCACGATCGCCGTGGTCGCCGACTACACCGAGCGCGCGCGGCTGGACAGCGTGCGGCGCGACTTCGTGGCCAACGCCAGCCACGAGCTCAAGACGCCGGTCTCGGGCATCAAGCTGCTGGCTGAGTCTGCCGCGACAGCTGCCGAAGACGGTGACGACGCCCAGGCAATCGCCTTCGCGCGCCAGATAGCTGCCGAAACGGTGCGGCTACAGCGCCTCGTGACCGATCTGCTGGACCTGTCGCGCCTCGAGACGCCGCCTGCTCCCGACTCGCTCACCGACCTGCGTGCGGCAGTCGAGAACGCCGTCGTGGGTCATCGCGCCGCGGCTGAGCGTAAGGGGCTCAACCTACTGGTGGACGTGGACGCCGTGGAGGGCGCGAATGTATTCGCGGCCGCTGATCCCACCGACGTCGCTGTCGCGCTCGACAACCTGCTCGACAACGCGATCACCTACACCGCGACGGGTCGGGTGAGTCTCCGGCTCGCCGCGCTGCCAGACGTCGTCGAGATTGCCGTCTCCGATACCGGTCCCGGCATCGCAAGCGAGCACTTGGCGCGCGTCTTCGAGCGCTTCTACCGCGTCGATCGCGGTCGCTCTCGCGACGCTGGCGGCACGGGCTTGGGCCTCGCACTCGTGCGCCACGTGGTGGAGCGCAACGGCGGCTCGATCGCGCTGGACTCGCGCGTCGGCTTCGGCTCGACGTTCACGATAAGGCTACCGCGCGCGAGCTAGCCGGCCTCGGCGAGCTTTCGACCGGTCACCAGCTCGTAGACGGTGGTAACAAGCGCGATCCAGCCCGCTCCAAGCAACCACGATGCGAGTACGTCGCTCGGGTAGTGCACGCCTAGATAGACGCGCGAGAAGGCGACGACAAGCGCGTAGACAACGGCTGCCACGGTGACGGCGCTGCGGGTACTGCGACTGGCCGAAGTGGCCGTGAGCACGAGATAGCAGACTACCCACGCGAGGCAGAGCGAGCCCATCGTGTGCCCCGAAGGGAAGCTGTAGGAAGTGGGCAGCGCGATGAGCGCGCCCGACACCGGCGGTCGCGGGCGGTCGAAGATGCTCTTGCCAAGGGCGGAGAAGGCCACGCCAGCGACCAGCACCGCAAGCGTGTAGACCGCCGCGCGAGGCCTTCCTCGCAGCGAGGCGATGGCGACCACGGCCGCGCTTGCTGCGCTCACCACGATGGTGCCGCCCAGCACGGTGACAAATGTCATCACCGGGTTCAGCCACGCCGAGCGCAGTGAGATGATCGCCGATGTGACAGCGTGGTCGAACGCGTGGATCTTCGGCGAGTAGGCGAAGTCCTCCGCGAGCTCGAAGAAGCCGGCGAGGCATGCAACGCTCGCCAGCAGCCACGCGCCCGGTCGCAGGTACTTCACTAGCTCGCTGCGCGCACCAGCGGTGCTGCGATCTGCTTCTTGCGCGACAGCACGCCCGGCATCCACGCCGAACCGCTACCTAGGTCGATGCCGAAGGCACGCTCAGCTAGCCGCGTCTTGCCCACGGCGAAGATCTCGGAGCCCTCGCGCACGATGTCGGTAGCCATGAGCACCACCAGATCGTAGCCGCGCTGGTCGGCGAGCGCTTTCATCGACGCCGCTATCTCGTCGGCGTGTTCCATGACCGGCCCGAGGTCGACCGACTCGTACTGCGCGATAGCGCACAGCGTGTCGCCTGCGCGGTACTCCTTGAGGTCGGTCCGGGCGATCTCTGTCGCCGAAAACGCGTCGCCTGAGGTGCGCGCGCGGAAGACCTCGACGCCGAACTGGACCGGGTCGACGCCCACGCGCTTGGCGAGCCGCTCGCACGTTGCGCGATCGAGGTCGGTGGTCGTCGGCGACTTCAAGATGACGGTGTCGGTGAGCAGCGCGGCGAGCAGGATGCCGGCGATAGACTCTGGCACCTCGACTCCCAGCTGTTCGTAGCGGTTCGCGACGATGGTAGCTGTCGAGCCCACCGGCAGGTTCAGGAACAAGATGGGGCCGGCGGTCTCGATGTCGCCCACTCGGTGGTGATCGACGATCTCAACGACCTCGGCCTCCTCGATGCCGTGCGCCGACTGCGAGCTCTCGTTGTGGTCCACGAGCACCACACGCCGGCGAATGCCACGTGCGATGTCGGTACGCGTCAGGATGCCCACCACGCCCCCGTGCTCGTCGGTGACCACCGCATCGCGATGCTTTGAGCCCAGCAGGTCCTCGGCAGCTTCGGCAAGCAGCGTTTCCGGGCCGACGCGCAGAACCTCGGTCTCCATCAAATCGCTCACCGGGTGTGCGAGCGAGACAAGACGAGCCGCCGAATAGGTGTCGTGCTTCGTGAGGATGAGCGCTGCACCGTTTGCTCGTGCGAGTTCCAGCACCTCGTCGGCAGGCCTATTGCCACCGGTAACGACGAGGCAGGCCGCGCCAGAGGCGAGCGCAAGCGGCTGGGTGCGGATGCGGTTGCCTACGATGAGCACGTCACCCTCGACGAGGTACTCGGCGACGGTGGTCGGCTCGCTCGCTCCGATACGCACGTTGCCGGAGAGCAGCGCCGAGGCGTCGCCCACAAGCAGCTCGCCGTCGAGCACCTGGGCGAGCGCGCCCACCTCGACCGCCATCTGCGTGAAGCCCGCGATCTCTGTCTCTTCGAGGTAGCGTTCGGCGAGCATGCGCTGCGAGAGCAGGCCCTGCAGCACGCCGTCGGCGTCAACGACCGGCAGGGCGCGCACGCCCTTGCCGCGCATGAGACGGCCCGCGTCGAGCATCGACATCGAGGTCGCAACCGTCACGACGTTCTCGCTCATGACATCGCGCACACGCGTGCGGACGTGAGTGATCTCTTCGGGCAGTGACACGCCGAAGCGCTCGAAGACCCACTGCGTCTCGCGCGGCGCCGGGCCGAGCCTGGCGGGCACGTAGACGTTGTCAGGGTCCACGAGGTTCTTGAGGTGCGCATAGCCGACAGCCGAACAGATCGAGTCGTTGTCGGGATTGCGATGGCCAAAGACGAGTACGGGTCCCACTGCTTGGGCCTCCCTACTGTTTGATCTTCACGATGGGAGCGTAACCCACCAGGAGCTTCTTGGTCTCGCCCGTTCTGTCGAAACGGATGGAGAGCGAGTCGCCCTTCGCGTCGACGATGCGGCCGCGACCGAAGACCTTGTGGTCAACCACGTCGCCCACCTCAAAGCTCTCGGTCGGAGCTTTCGGCTCCTTGGATGCCGG
>DASRYH010000021.1:0-48516 GCA_035687245.1 Coriobacteriia bacterium | reverse complement strand
GAGTTCGGCGAAGACGGCGAACCGCGCGTGGATGACGAGGGCGACCTCGAGATGATCGATTAGCGCCATGAGCGACAGTCCCTCACAAGAAGGCCAGGCCGAACGCCTCGTCCCGATGCGGCTGCAGAAGTTCTTGGCACGTGCCGGGGTGGCTTCGCGTCGCGGTAGCGAGGACCTCATGACTGCAGGGCGCGTGAGCGTCAACGGCGCTGTCGTAACCGAGCTTGGCGGCAAGGTCGACCCGCTTTCTGACGTGGTGACGGTGGACGGCGTCGAGGTGCGTCTGGGAACGGGCTGCGTCTACCTCGCGCTCAACAAGCCGCGCCACGTCATGACCACGATGTCGGATCCGCAGGGTCGGCCCACGGTGGCCGAGTTCGTCCCGACCGAGGAGTATCCGGGCCTGTTCCCGGTGGGCCGCCTCGACTTCGAGACGACGGGGCTGCTGCTCTTCACCACCGATGGCGAGATTGCGCACCGCGTGCTCCACCCGCGCTGGAAGGTGCCCAAGAGCTATCGCGCGCTGGTCGAAGGGATCCCGGACGAAGACGACCTGCGCATCTTGCGCGAGGGCGTGGAGCTCGACGATGGCCTCACCGCCCCCGCTCAGGCCGAGCTGCTCAAGGAGCTCGAAGGCGGCCGTTCGGTGGTTCGGCTCGTGATCTCCGAGGGCCGCAAGCGTCAGGTGCGCCGCATGCTTTCGGCGGTACATCACCCCGTCGTGCTGCTCACCCGAGAGAGCTTCGGCCCCATCGAGCTGGGCGATCTCGAGCCCGGCGTGTGGCGCATGCTCACCGCCGAAGAGGTCGCGGGGCTCTCCGAGGCCGTCGACGCGGGCGGGGCATAGCATGGCGCTCGTGGTCATCACCGGCGGGGCGCGCAGCGGCAAGTCCAACGCCGCGACCCGGCTTGCCGAATCCAGACAGCGCGATGGCGCGGCTGTGACGGTCGCGGTCTTCGGGCGTGCCGCCGACGAAGAGATGCGCGATCGCATCGCGCGCCACAGAGCCGAGCGTCCCGCTGGCTTTGAGACGCTCGAGGTAGGCACCGCCGCGGTGGCCGCGTCCTCCATTGAGGGGCCGGACTGGCTTTCGCGAGTTGACGACCACTCACTGCTCGTCATCGACTGCCTAGGCACGATGCTCGGGCTCGTGATGGAGGTCGCATGGGCCGAGTGCGGTGCCGGCAAGCTGGGAGAAGCCGCTGCCGTCGGGCTGCCTGACGGCTACGCGAACCGCGTCGACACTGCCTTTAGCTCGCTGGTCTCTCGAATCGCCGCGCGCGCAGGTGACACGCTGGTCGTCACGAACGAAGTTGGCGCAGGCGTCGTGCCCGAGTGGGCGAGCGCTCGGCTCTTCCGCGACCTGCTGGGCTCTGCGAACCGCTCCCTCGTGTCGCGGGCCGACGCCGCCTACCTGGCGGTTGCGGGCCGTTTGATGCCGCTCTCTGAAGTGTCGTCCCAGGTCGCCTGGCCGGCGGAGTAGTCCCCTACAACAACAAAGAACGCGAGGCGCGAACCCACGTGAGCGATTTCGAGATGACCTTCGAAGAGCAGCTGTCCGTCGTGGTGCAGGCTGTGAGCCCCACCGATCCGGCCGCCGAAGAGCGCGCGTGGACGCGGCTCGACCAGCTCACGAAGCCGCCTCGATCACTGGGCCGCCTCGAGCGCATCGCAGCGCACGTCGCGCGCGTGCAGGACACCGACCGCCCCGAAGTCGCCAAGAAGGCCGTGCTGCTCATGGCCGGAGACCACGGTGTCGTCGCGCAGGGCGTCTCGCCGTACCCGCAGGCCGTGACGGTACAGATGGTCGCGAACTTCGCCGCCGGTGGCGCCGCCATCAACCAGATCGCCGAATCGGTGGGCGCCGACGTCGCTGTGTGTGACGTGGGCGTCGCCGGCGACACGACCGGCATCCCCGATGTCGTACACGCCAAGGTTGCCGAAGGCACGGCGGACATGTCTACCGGTCCTGCCATGACCCGTGAGGCGTGCGCGCAGGCGGTGCTCGTAGGGGTGCGGCTCGCTCGCGAAGCCGCCGACTCTGGCGTGAAGCTCATCGCCACCGGCGACATGGGCATCGGCAACACAACGGCCGCCGCCGCGCTCACAGCGGCCTTCACCCATGCGGCTCCGTCGGAGGTTGTGGGTCGCGGTACCGGTCTCGACGACGAGGGTGTCGCGCGCAAAGCCGCTGTCATCGAGCGCGCACTCGCACACAACACCGTCTCTGAGCTCGATCCCTTCGGCATCCTTGCGGCGGTCGGCGGCCTTGAGATCGCCGCACTCGCGGGCGTCGTGATCGGCGCGGCCGAGTCGGGCGTGTGCGTGGTGTCGGATGGCTTCATCTCCGGCGCTGCGGCCCTTTCGGCGATTCGGATGTGCCCCGACGCTCGCGACTACCTGCTGCCCTCGCACCTATCAGCTGAGCCCGGCCACGCGGTCGTGCTTCGTGCGCTGGAGCTCGAGCCCATCTTCGAGTTCGACATGCGTCTGGGCGAGGGAACCGGAGCGGCATTGGCGATGGGCGTCGTCGATGCGGCATGCCGCGTGCTGGCGGGTATGGCAACGTTTGCCGAAGCCGGCGTCGACACCGCGGAGGCCTAGTTGGCTCGCAGCCGACCTATACGCGACCTTGGCCTCGCGGTGACGCTGCTTACAGCGCTGCCCGTGCCAGTGGAGATGCCTGCCGAAGGCGAACGGCGCGATGTCGCTTGCTGGTTCCCGCTCATCGGGCTCGTCTTCGGCATGCTTCTGGCCGGCGTAGCGCTTATGGGGCATCGCTTTCTGCCTGCCACGGCCTCAACCGGTGCCGTGATCATCCTGTTCGCGCTCGCTGCGGCCACCCGCTTCTTCCACTGGGACGGCCTCGCCGACGTGGCCGACGGCTGGTTCGTGCCCGCGGAGCGCCGGCTCGAGGTGCTCGCGGATACCCACATCGGGGCGTTCGGCGCGATTGTCGTCGCATTCGCCGCGATTGCGCAGGTCAATGCGGTAGTCGAGCTCGCAACCACCCCCCAGGGAGCAGCGCTTCTCGTGCTTGCGCCGCTCTTTGGGCGCACCGCCGCTACATTCTCGGCATGGCTCGGAAAGCCGGCGCGGCCTGGCGGGTTGGGCTCGAGTGTCATGGGCTCCCCGAGCTTCTACGGGCTGGTCATCGCGCTCATGTCCGCCGTCCTTGGCATCTTCGTCGCGATGATCGTGTTCGACGCGTCTCTCGTGCCACTGATGGTTACGACGGCGGTAGCCATTCTGCTGGCCGCAGGCGTCCCGCACTTGATCGCCATGCGCTTCGGCGGTGTCACGGGCGACACGATGGGGGCCAGCGTCGTGGTCACCGAGACTGCGGTGCTCGTGTGTGCTGCGGCCATCGTCGCCATCCTGCCGCTCGTGGGGGTGCACCCGTGAACGAGACGCACATACTGCTGGTGAGACACCCGGAGACCGAGGCCAACGTGAATGGCCGCTTCGTCGGCCGCGGGAGCTCGCCCTACACCGCCACGGGCCGCGCACAGCTTGAACGTGTGCCCGCCCGCATAGCGGCCTTCGAGCCCGAGCACGTGTGGGCGAGCCCGTTGGAGCGTGCGAGATTGCTTGCCGAAGGCGCTGCGGCCGCGAGCAAGGTACCGCTCTCCATCGACGAACGGCTCATCGAGCTAGACTTCGGCGACGCCGAAGGCATGAGCTTCGAGGAGATCCAGGCGGCCGGTATGTCTTTCAACTACCGCAACCTCAACGACCCTGTCGCACCGGGCGGGGAGTCTCGCGGGAGCATCGAGGCGCGTGCGGCGGCCTTCTGCGACGAGCTGGTGGCGATGGGCGGCAGACACGCGATCGTGACACATGGCGGCGTCTATCGGGCCTCACTCGTGCACCTTCTAGGGCTGGCCTCTACTGATATCTGGGCCTTCCACATCCACAACGTCCAGCTGGGTCACGTGCGCATCGTCGACGGCCACGGCATGCTTGAGGAGTACGTCGAGGGCTGATCCGGGCGGATAGCCTTGCGCCCACTTGCGTCTGGGGGCATAGAAGCGGCCTCGATGTGCGACAATCTTCGGCACACATCAGCCACTTTTCGGAGGAGCTCATGAACTGGGACGCGCTCATCCGCGCCGACGTCGCCCCGCTCACCCCGTATGCACCCGGCCTTCGCGGCTCTGAGGTGCGCGAGCGCACCGGCGCCGACGAGATTCGTAAGCTCTCGAGCAACGAGAATCCCTACGGGCCGGTGCCGCAGGCGATCGCGGGGATGCGCGCCGTGCTGCCCTTCCTCAATCGCTATCCGGACGGCTCCTCGCGTGCACTTCGCCGAAGGATCGCCGAGCATCTGGGTGTCGACGAGCGCTTCGTGGCGGTTGGCAATGGCAGCAACGAGCTTCTGCGCGTGATTGGCGAGGCCATTCTCGGCCCGGGTGACGAGGCCGTCTTCGCGTGGCCGAGCTTCGTGGTCTACCCGATGGTCTGCCAGCTGATGGGTGCTACTGCCGTCAAGGTGCCGCTGGCCGCTGGCGAGGTCCACGACCTCGACGCGATGCTCGCCGCCATCAACGAGCGCACCAAGATCGTCTTCATGTGCAACCCCAACAACCCCACCGGCACGATCTACACGCGCGAGGCGTTCGATCGCTTCATCGCCGCTGTGCCCGAACACGTGCTGGTCGTACTCGACGAGGCGTACTTCGAGTACGTGACCTCGCCCGACTACCCCAACGGTCTCGACTACTTCGACGGCGTGAAGCCGATCGTCGTGCTGCGCACCTTCAGCAAGATGTACTCGTTGGCAGGCCTACGCGTTGGCTACGGCGTCATGCCCGAGGCCATGGTCGACGCTGTGAACAAGGTGCGTGACCCGTTCAACGTCAACACGGTGGCCCAGGTCGCCGCATACTACTCGCTTGATGCGGCCGTTGAGGTCGCGCGCCGTCGGGCGGAGAACGCGCGTGAACGTGACCGCTTAGGCGAGGCCTTCGATCGCCTGGGCATCACGTGGGCGCCGTCGGAGACGAACTTCGTCTATATCGCCAGCGAGCGCTCCAAGGAGCTCTTCGACGAGCTACTCGGTCACGGCATCATCGTGCGTGACTTCGGCACGGCGCCTGCGCTTCGCGTAGGAGTTGGGACGCCGGAGGATACCGACGCGACGATCGCCGCATTCGAGCGCGTGATGGCCGAAAGGGGAGCGCTGTGAGCACCGCGGGCTTCGACAGCGTCTGTGTCGTAGGCGTCGGGCTCATCGGCGGCTCGGTCGCCGCCGCCTGCCGGCAACTCGACGACGCCCCGCGCGTCTTCGGCATCGATACCGATGAGGCTTCGATTGCCGAAGCGGTCGAGCGCGGCGTCATCGACGAAGGTGCGCTGCCCGGCTCGGCGCAGGCCGCTGAGTGGCTTTCGGCGGGAGGTGCCCGACTCGTGGTGCTCGCGACCCCGGCGCGCTTCATCGAGAGCTGGCTTCAGACGCTTGGCGAGCTTGGCTACGACGGCGTCGTCACCGACGTCGTCTCCACCAAAGGCGGGGTCATGCGCGCCGCTCGCCGCGCGCTCGGTAGTGCCGCGCGCTTCGTAGGCGGGCACCCGATGGCGGGTAGCGAGCGCAGTGGCGTGGGTGCCGCCAAGCCCGACCTGTTCAACGGCGCCTACTGGCTGCTTACCCCGGCGGCCGAGACAGATCCTGACGCGTTCTCCCACGTGCACACTTTCGTGACCTCGCTCGGTGCGCGCGTCATCTCTGTAGAGCCCAAGAGCCACGACGAGGCCGTCGCCATCGTCAGCCACGTCCCGCACGTCGCAGCGGCTGCGCTGTGCGAGGTTGCGGGCGCGCATGCCGGCAAGAGCGGCGAGCTGCTGCGTCTGGCTGCGGGCGGATTCAAAGACACGACGCGCATCGCCGCCGGCAGCCCCGATCTGTGGACAGGCATCTGCATGGACAACGCCGATGCACTCGCAAACGGGCTGCGTGAGCTGCGGCTTTCTCTGGGCGAGTTCGAGGCGATGGTACGCGCTGGAGACTCCGACGCCATTCGGCGTTGGCTTGCCGGCGCTGCGTCAGTTCGCCAGTCGCTGCCCGCCCAGTGGGTGCCCGCAACGGCGCGCCTGGTCGAGCTCACCGTCCCGATGGAGGACCGTCCCGGCGTGGTCGCTGAGGTCACGGGCGCTGTCGGCACCGCCGGCTGCAACATCGAGGGCATCGACATCGATCACGAGACCGAGGACCGCGCTTTGCTCGTGCTCGTGCTCGTCGACGAAGGCGACCTCGACGGACTCGCGCGCGACCTCGCGGATCGCGGCTTTGAGGCGCGCTTCCGCTCGCTTGCCGAAGCTGCCGACGATGAGGCGGCCGAGTAGTGGATCGCGCGTTCGCTCCTGCAACCAGCCCGCTTTCCGGAACGATCGCGCTGCCGGGCGACAAGTCGCTCTCGCATCGCGCTGTGCTCTTCGCGGCGCTCGCTGAGGGGACCTCCAAGCTCACTGGCGTTCTCGATTCGGCGGATGTGCGCGCTACCATCGGTGCCGTAACCGCCCTGGGCGCGACCGTTAATCTGGCGGAGCAGGCCGACGGCTCGCTCGCCGGCTCGGTCAGAGGTTGGGGAGCGTCTGGCCCCGCGCAGCCTGCCGCGCCGATCGACTGCGGGAACTCCGGAACCACCGCGCGCCTGCTCATGGGCGTGCTTGCGGGATGGCCTATCGAAGTCACACTCACGGGCGACGAGTCGCTCTCGAAGCGCCCCATGCGCCGCGTGACCGACCCGCTCACGGCAATGGGAGCGTCTTTCGAGACCGCCGAGGGCGGTACGCTGCCGGTCACCGTGCGCGGCGTCTCCGGTCTCAAGCCCTTCAACTACGACTCGCCTGTCGCATCCGCGCAGGTCAAGACAGCTATCCTGCTCGCCGGCCTGCACGCAGCCGGCGGTGTGCGCGTGGCCGAGCCCGCACCCTCGCGCGACCACACAGAGCGGCTATTGCCCGCCTTCGGCGTGACCGTGAAGGTGACCCCCGAGCACAACTCGGCGTCGCTGTGCGGTCCGCAGGTTCCGGTCGCCACCGATATCGACGTGCCGGCCGACCCGTCTTCGGCAGCCTTCATGGTGGCCGCGGCGCTGCTCGTGCCCTACAGCGCCGTCACGATGCCTGGCGTCTCGCTCAATGAGACGCGGATTGGCTTTCTGCGAGTGCTGGAGCGAATGGGCGCCGACATCGAGATTGCCGAAGCGCCTTGTGCTGGCGCCGAGCCCATCGGCAGCATCACCGCGCGCTACTCCACAGGCCTTCGCGCCACCACCGTGCTTGCCGAGGAGATTCCGTCGCTTGTGGACGAGGTGCCGGTGCTCGCGCTCATCGCTGCTGCCGCGCACGGCACCACGCGCTTCGAGGGCGCGGGCGAGCTGCGCGTCAAGGAGAGCGACAGGCTTGCCGCAGTCGAAGAGGGTCTTACCGCGCTTGGCGTCACCGTGCGCGCGGGCGAGGACTGGCTTGAGGTAGACGGCCCCGCTACCTTCGGCGAGGCAACCCTCGATTCGCTGGGCGATCACCGCCTCGCGATGTGCTGGGCGCTCGCAGGCCTGGCCGGAGAGTCGCCGGTCACGGTGCTTCGCTACGACGCTGTCGACGTGAGTTACCCGCGCTTCGCCGACGACCTTGTCGCACTCGGCGCGTAGTACAATCCACACGCGCGCATCCGCGTATCTCATTCGGCATACCAAGAGGATTCACGCCACATGATCATCGCTATCGACGGGCCTGCCGGCTCCGGCAAGTCCACCGTCGCCAAGCTCGTCGCGACCAAGCTCGGCTTCCACTACCTGGACACCGGTGCGATGTATCGCGCCGTGGCTGTACGCGCGCTCGACAACGGCTTTGAGCTCTCCGACGAGCCCGCGCTTGCCGAGATCGCTGCGTCCCAGAAGATCGGCTTCGAGCACGAGGGCGCCGAATCGCTGCCCACGCGCGTACTCATCGGTGGCGAGGACGTCACCGACGCTATTCGCACCCCGCGCGCCGACGAAGCCGTCTCTGTGGTCGCCCGCAGCCCGAAGGTGCGCACCGCGATGGTGGAGCAGCAGCGGGCCATCGGCCGTGCCAGTAACATCGTGGTCGAGGGGCGCGACATCGGCACCGTGGTCTTCCCCGACGCCGAGGTGAAGGTCTTCCTCACTGCGAGCGCCGAAGAGCGTGCGCGCCGCCGTGCGGCACAGAACGCGGCCCGCGGCATGGCATCGGACGCTGCGGCGACACTCGAGGCCATGAAGCGCCGCGACAAGATCGACACGACGCGCGAGGTCTCGCCGCTCACGCTCGCCGAAGACGCCATACAGCTCGACACAACCGGCTTGTCGATCGAGCAGGTGGTAGAGGCTATCGCGAAGCTGGCCGCAAAGGCGTCGGCGTGAAGGCGGCCGAGCGGCGCGGCAAGCCGGTCTTTGGCGAGGACGCGCCATCCTGGGGACTGACCTACTTCGTGCGCGCCACACTCGGGCGGCTGCTCATCGCGCTGTTTCGCGTCACGACCATCGGCGACTCGAACGTGCCTGAGACCGGAGCGATTCTTGCCGGCAACCATGTGAGCTATCTGGATCCCACGCTGCTGTGGTGTGTAGCTCCCCGACCCACACACTTCGTGGCCAAGTCCGAGCTGTGGGACTTCGCGCCGCTCGGCTGGGCGCTCGACCATCTGTGGACGTTTCCCATCACCCGGGCGAGCGCGGACCGCGAGGCCATCACCACGGCCACCAGTCTGTTGGAGCGCGGCGAGCTCGTGGGGATGTTCCCCGAGGGCACTCGCAGCCGCGAAAGCGGTGAAGAGCTTGGTGAAGCTCATGGCGGCGTGGCGTTCATCGCCTCGCGTGCCGGCGTACCCGTGGTACCGGTGGGCATCAGTGGTACGAAAGAAGCGTGGCCGCCGGGCAAGAAGCTGCCCCGGTTCACACGCGTCACGATCAGCTACGGCGAGCCGGTCCATCCCGAGCAGTTCGAAGGCTCGCGCAAGGAGCGGGTCGCCGCCATGACAGAGGAGATCATGCGCCGCATCGCAATCGAGCGGCGTCGCGCCGAGGAGGCGAGGTAGTCACATGCGCGTGGAAGTCGCACGCTATGCAGGCGTCTGCTACGGCGTCGAGCGCGCCCTGAAGCTTGCCGAAGAGGCCGCCGCGAGCGGCGCTACCGTCAAGACGCTTGGGCCGCTGATCCACAACCCGCAGGCGGTCACCGCGCTGCGCGACAAGGGCGTTGAGGTGGCTGCGTGCTTGGACGAGGCCGAGGACGGCACGCTCGTCATCCGCACCCACGGTGTCGACCCGGCGATCATCGACCGTGCTTTCGAGAAGGGGCTCAACGTCGTCGACGCCACCTGCCCGCACGTGAGCAAGGCGCACGAGGCTGCCGAAGCGCTGCGCGACGCGGGCTATGCGATCGTCATCGTCGGCGAGGCCGATCACCCTGAAGTCGAAGGCATCATGGCTCACGCCGGCGGGGAAGCGCTGGTCGTGGGTACCGCCGAGGAGCTGCCAGAGCGTCTGCCCTCACGCCGCATCGGCGTCGTGGTGCAGACCACTCAATCACTCGCGCGGCTCACTGAGATCGTGGATGCGCTTCTTCCGCGCACGAGCGACCTGCGCGTCGCCAACACGATCTGTTCGGCCACCGGCAAGCGCCAGCAGTCCGCCGAGGAGCTGGCGGCTCGCGTTGACGCGATGGTAGTGGTCGGCGGGCGCAACTCCGGCAACACGGCGCGTCTCGTGGAGGTCTGCAAGAGCGTGAACCCGAAGGTGCAGCACGTCGAGACCGCCGATGAGCTCGACCCGGCATGGTTCGGTGGTGTCGAGGTTGTGGGCGTGACCGCCGGGGCATCCACGCCTGAAGAGCAGATCAGCGGTGTCATCGCCGCAATCGAGGCGATGTAGGTGGCCTTGGATCGATCCCGCGCGGACTACGCGCCGTCCTCAGAGCCTGGCGAGAGCGGTGGACTCGTCGCATCTGTCGACGCCGGCTCTCCCGCTGAGCGCGCGGGCCTGCGTGCCGGAGACGTGCTCGTCACCGCCGATGGTGTGGCGCTACGCGACATCATCGACTGGCAATGGCTTGCCGACGCTGCGTCTGTCGACGTGGTCGCTCGCCGCGACGGCGCCGATCTCACACTGACGATGACGCGCGAGGCGGGGGAGACGTGGGGACTCGACTTTGCGGAGCTCGTCTTCGACCGCGTGCGCACCTGCCGCAACAACTGCGCCTTCTGCTTCATGTCCCAGCTGCCGAAAGGCCTGCGCCGCGCGCTCTACCTGCGCGACGACGACTTCCGGCTCTCGTTTCTGCAGGGCAACTTCGTCACCCTCACCAACCTCACCGACGAGGACATGGAGCGCATCGTCGAGCAGCACCTGTCACCGCTCTACGTCTCACTGCACGCCGTCGATCCCGACGTGCGCGAGCAGCTCGTCTGCGCGCGTGAGGATCGAGCGCTGGAGCGCTTTGACCAACTCGTTGAGGCCGGCATCGAGCTGCACGTGCAGATCGTGCTCGTGCCCGGCGTGAACGATGGCGAACAGCTCGACGAGACGCTCACCTGGCTCGCCGAGCGCGAGGGCGTCGAGAGCGTCGGCATCGTGCCGCTGGGCTACACGCGGCACCAGTCCATCTTCGACAGCAGCTACAACGATCCGATAGCCTCGGCCACCGTCATCCAGCAGGTTCAGCGCTGGCAGTTCGCCTTCATGGAGCGCGACAAGATCTCGTGGGTGCACCTCGCCGACGAGTTCTACCTCAACGCGCGCGCCCCGATGCCCAGCGCGCAGTGGTACGACGGCTTCCCGCAGTACGAGAACGGTATCGGGCTTGTACGCAGCTTCGTCGACGAGGTCACGGCGGCCCGCGGGACCCTTCAGAAGGCCATCGCTGCGCTGCCCGCCGAAGCCGAAGCGGTCACGATCATCACCGGCATCATGGCGGCCACCACGCTTGCCGGCGCGTTGCAGGCGTGCGAGGCCGTCGGTCGCGTGCGGTTGCTGGCGGTGCCCAACCGCTTCTTCGGCGGCAACGTGTCGGTTACCGGGCTGCTCACGGGCAGCGACCTGTCGGCAGCGATCGCATCGGATGGCAACGCGGGCATATACCTGCTACCGGACATCGTCTTGAATGCGGACGGCCTTACGCTCGACGACATGACACTTGACGATGTTCGGGCTGAGGCGGGTGCCGACATCCGTCTGGTATCCTCTGACGCCGCAGGTTTGCTGGCTGGCCTCGAGATGGCCGCAGCAGAGCTTGCGAGAGGAACCGAAAGGAAGTAGTGCAGTGCCGCTACCCATCGTCGCAGTCGTCGGCAGGCCGAACGTCGGCAAGTCCACGCTCGTAAACCGAATAACGCAGCAGACCGAGGCCATCGTTCACGAGGCCCGCGGTGTGACTCGAGATCGCAGCTACCACCGCGCCGACTGGAACGGCGTCGATTTTCTCATCATCGACACCGGTGGTATCGAGTCGGGTGGCATCGATGAGTTCCAAACCTCGATCCGCACCCAAGCGGTCATGGCTGCCGAAGAGGCCGACGCCATCGTCTTTCTCGTCGACGGCCGCACCGGCCTGGTCGCCGAGGACGAAGAGGTCGCCAAGATCCTCAAGCGCACCAACAAGCCGGTCTTCCTCGCCGTGAACAAGGTAGACAACCCGGGCTCGGAGCAGGAGACCTACGAGTTCTACAACCTCGGCATGGGCACGCCGTGGCCCGTCTCTGCCACCCACGGCAACGGCACCGGCGATTTGCTCGACGAGATCGTCGCCGTGCTGCCCGAGTCCGAGCCTGTCGTCGAGAGCGACGCGATCGATATCGCCATCATCGGACGTCCTAATGCTGGCAAGTCGTCACTGCTCAACAAGCTCTCCGGCCGCGAGCGCTCCATCGTCTCAGAGGTCGCCGGCACTACGCGCGACGCGATCGACACGGTCATCGAGCGCGATGGCCGTCGCTACCGCCTCGTAGACACCGCCGGTATTCGCCGAAAGGCCGTCATCGACGAGGACGTCGAGTACTACGGCTTCGTGCGCGCGATGAGGGCCATCGACCGTGCACACGTCGCGTTGCTGGTCATCGACGCATCGATCGGTCTTACCGACCAGGACCAGCGCGTTGCGCGCTTCGCCCAAGAGCGCGGCTGCGCGATGATCGTGCTGCTCAACAAGTGGGACACGCTTGAGACCCAAGAAGAGAAGGACGACCTGCTCGTCCGAATCGAGGAGCGTCTCGGCTACGTGGGCTACGCGCCCGTTCTGCGGATCAGCGCGCTGACCGGGCACAACGTTCACAAGATCTGGGACAAGATCGACCAGGTCTACACGAGCTTCACCACCGAGATCTCAACGAGCCAGCTGAACAAGTTGCTCACCGAGATGCGCGACTTCGGCCATACCATCAATAAGGGCGGCATGACGCTGCGCATGCACTACGTCACGCAGACGCGCACCGCGCCTCCCGGATTCACCTTCTTCGCGAACCACCCCGTGCTTGTGGACGACAACTTCCGTCGCTACATCGAGAACCGTATGCGGGAGCGCTTCGACTTCACCGGCACGCCGTTGATCCTGAAGTTCCGTAAGAAGGAATCGCACTAGTGCTCGCCTCGCAACTCGGGTTCTGGTCGCTGGTGGCGCTCGTACTCGTGGGCGCGTACCTGCTTGGCGCCATCCCGTGGTCGCTCGTGGTGGGGAAGCGCTTCTACGGCATCGATCCGCGCGAACACGGCTCGGGCAATCTGGGTGCCACCAACGTATTCCGAGTGCTCGGTGCGCGTGCGGGTGGCGCGACACTGGTACTTGATGCCGGCAAGGGTGCGCTCGCGGTGGGTCTGGCGAAGCTCCTCGTGTCGTCGCAGGCATTCGGCGTGACTGCGGCCGACTGGGTGGCGGTCGGGGCGATGGCCGCCTCCGTACTGGGGCACGCCTATTCGCCCTACATCGGCTTTAAGGGCGGCAAGGGCGTCGCGACGTCAGCGGGTGCGCTGGCAGTCATGACGCCGCTAGGCCTCGTAATCGAGCTTGCGGTCTTTGCCGCCGTCATCGCGACCTCACGAATCGTCTCGCTGGGCTCGGTAGTCGTGGCGATCACGTATCCGATACTCGTTCTGATGATGTATCCCGACAGCCTGCCCACCATCGTGACGGTATTTGCGCTAGCCGCCCTTGTCTTATGGCGCCACCGCACAAACATAGTGCGCATCGTGCGAGGCGAGGAGAATAAGCTATCGTTTAGCCGTCGGGGCGCGGCGCGCTCTGATGAGGCTGAGTCTTCCGACAAGGAGCAGTAGCGTGCGCATCTCAGTGATCGGTGCGGGCTCGTGGGGCACCGCGGTCTGTTGGCTGTTGGGTGGCAAGGGCCACGAAGTCCGGCTGTGGGCTCGCGAGCCCGAGATCGCCGAAGGCGTCAACGAGACGCGCAAGAACCCCGTCTACCTGCCCGACGTCGTCTTCCCTGACAGCGTCTTCGCATCCTCAGACATCGAAGAAGCACTCGTCGGCGCCGAAGCGGTCGTGATGGTCACCCCCAGCGTGGGCGTTCGCACCACCGCCGAGTCGATGAAGCCGCACCTGGCCGACGACACGCCGGTGGTCATCTTGAGCAAGGGCGTGGAGAACGGCAGCCTCATGCTCATGACCGAGGTGCTCGCGGATGTCTTCGGCAACGACTCTCGCCTCGCTGGCCTCTCCGGACCGAACCACGCCGAGGAAGTGAGCCGCGGCATCCCTTCGGCAACCGTGATCGCGGGCTACGACGAGGGTGTGGCGCGCGTTTTCCAGGACGCCTTCATGACGCCATTCTTCCGCGTCTACACGAGCACGGACGTCACCGGTGTCGAGCTCGCGGGTGCCAGCAAGAACGTCATCGCTGTCGCTGCCGGCATGTGCGACGGCCTGGGCTATGGCGACAACACCAAAGCCACGCTCATGACGCGCGGCTTGGCGGAGATGACGCGTCTAGGCAAGGCTCGCGGCGCAAACCCGCTCACCTATATGGGACTCGCGGGCATGGGCGACCTGATCGCCACCTGCACCTCGAAGCACTCACGCAACCGCGGGCTGGGCGAGCTTGTGGCAACCGGCGGCAGCATGGACGAGTTCTACGAGCGCACGCATATGGTTGCCGAAGGCGCCGTGAGCTGCGTGACCGTCGACGAGCTTGGCAAGGCCGAAGGCGTCGAGCTGCCCATCACCCACCAGGTTCGCTCGATTCTCTATGATGGTGCTTCACCCATGAAGGCTGGGGAGATCCTGATGGGCCGCGAAGCGCGTGACGAGCTTCACGGGATGGGCCTCGTCGACTAGACCGAAAGGCGCCAACATGAGCGACCAGCGCGTACTGATCGCCCCGTCTCTGCTGTCTGCCGACTTCACCCGCATGGCTGAGGCCGTAGCGATCGTTGAGGCCGGTGGCGCTGACTACATTCACGTCGACGTCATGGACGGTCACTTCGTACCCAACCTCACCTACGGACCGCCTGTCATCAAGGCGCTCAAGAAGGTCTCGACTATTCCGCTCGACGTCCACCTCATGATCACCAACGCGGACGCTACCATCGACTGGTATCTAGAGGCCGGGGCTGATCTGGTGTCCGTGCACGTCGAGGCCTCTCCGCATCTGCACCGCACGCTGCGCCGCATCCGTGAGAAGGGTGCCTCGCCCGCAGTCACCTTGAACCCCGCTACGCCTGTCGCGTCCATTCGAGACGTGCTCGGCGAGGTCGACATGGTGCTCATCATGAGCGTGAACCCGGGCTTTGGCGGCCAGTCTTTCATCGAGCGAAGCGTCGAACGCGTCGCCGAACTCGCCGAGCTCTGCGATTCGGAAGGCGTATCGCCCATCATCGAGGTCGACGGCGGAATCAATCCGGAAACGGCCGCCCGAGTATGTGCCGAAGGCGCCCGTTGCCTCGTCGCTGGTAACGCGGTGTTCGGCGAGCCAGACCCCATCGCGGCGATCAACGCCATCCGCTCGGCCGCAGAGGCTGCAGCGCGCTAGGCGCTTGGCAGGTGGCCAGCGGGGACCGGTTTCCCGTGTGCTCTGTGTGACCGGGAACACAGAATGTGCCGTATACGTATCAGGAATCCCATTCCCTGAGCCGATAATCGATGTGTAGCTCTTTGTGGAGAGGGAGAGGCCTCATGTCTCTGGGTCGGCGTTGCCAGTCAGATGCGGGTTTCACAGTAGTCGAAGCGCTAGCCGCTTCGGCGATTCTGCTCATCATCGCGCTAGGGGTGACGCAGGTATTTGCGTTCGCGAGTCTGAGCACCCGCTCGAACTCGATGCGCGAGCATGCGACTGAGCTCGCTAACCAGCGCATTGAGCAGGCGAGGAACATTCCCTATGACTCCCTTGGCGTCGTGGGGGGCGATCCTGGAGGCACGCTCGCGGATGAAGAGACCGACGGCGACTACACTGTCTCAACCGACGTGACCTGGGCGCGCGATCCGAACACAAGCCGAGCGACCTACAAGCACGTCGAGGTCGCTGTCGGATGGTCGGAGCCGACAGAGAGCCAGGTTCGCGTCAGCACCAACGTCTTCGGACAGTCGGATCTGGTCAACACAGGCGATGTCGTGTTAACGGTGATTGAGAAGCTCTCGGGCGACGGGCTGCCGGACGTAGCTGTCCGGCTGACGCCCTCCTCGGGGTCGTCACGTACGGTCATGACCGACGAGAACGGAGAGGCCTTCTTCGGCTTTGTGCCGACCGGTGAGGTCACGTTCAATGTCGCCCCGTCAGGCTACATCGTGGACTTGAATACCATCGCCGGGGCAGTGGTCACGAATGACACACTCACACGGCTGACACTGGTGGCAGAGCGAGGAGCATCGCTCACAGGCAAGGTCCGAACCACCTCAGGCACGGCGCTCGTCGGATCCACGCTCACGCTCACACAGACAGGTACGTCTCGCGTCTACTACGCGACCACCGGCGCGGATGGCAACGCGCGCTTCACGAATCTGTTCTCGGGCGACTATACGCTGCGCGCCGCTAAGGCCGGCTACACCAGTGCCACGATCGCTTTCGCTGTGGCGGAGGCGTCGGACACGGAGCAGACTGTCACACTCGCCGAGCCTCAGCCTCTCTCCGTTCGGGTGAACGACTCGAATGGCGTGAAGATGCCCGGGGCAACGGTCGTGGTGACCAATCAGTCGACGGGCGCTTCGATGTCGGCCGTGACTGCCGACTCCGGAGTGGCGACCTTCAACATCGTGGACAGTGCGAACTACACGATCGCGGCCTCAAAGACCGGCTATTCGGCGCGTTCGACTTCGGCCTACGTGACCCCCGCGGGCGCATATGTGACGATTGCGCTGCCCGCCGTGTCTCCGGGCACGATCCAGGTCTACAACTCCAAGAACTCGAGTAACACGTTCCGGGTGTACCGGCTTACGCCGACTCCTGCAGGCTGGGCGGCGGCTGCCGTGGCTGTCAGCAGGCGCAGTTACTACACCTTCACCAACATCAGCCCCGGTACGTATCGCGTCTATGTGAACCCTGGTTCGACACCGAGCGGTACCAACTACATGTCCGCAACGATTACCGACGGCGACAACGTCCAAGTGACTTGGTAGGGTGATCAGTGTGTGGCGTCACATATCGGTCAATAACGATCAGGGCATGACGCTCCCCGAGATGATGGTCGTACTCTCACTGGTCGGCGTCATCATGTCGACGGCGTACCTTCTGCTCAGTACGGGGAGCCGCATAGTCGATTCACTGCAGGCCCGCGACACTGCTGTTACTGAGGGACAAGTCGCCATGGAGCGGCTCACTCGCGAACTGCGCCAGTCGTATGAGATCAGTAACGGTGGTGGCGCGCTTGCAGTGAATCAGGCACGGCGCTGCTCGTTCTACGTCGACCTGGATCACAACGACGTCCCTGAGCGCATAACCTACTACGTCTCTGGTACTCAGCTGCTCAGAACGACGGCGGCTGCGACCACTATTGTGCCTCCCTTCACATTTGGAGCGGATTCAACGCCTCAGGTCGTGGTCGAGGACCTCAAGGCCGGCTGGAGCGATGCCGTTTTCGTCTACTACGACTCCTCCTCGCCAGCACTGGTGGTGAACTCATCGAGTCCGGCATCTGTCGCCGCCGTCTCGATGCACGTAGTCAACCAAGACACCGTCGGTCGGAGCACGGCCTACTGTGACCTGTCCACCTGGGTGCGCTTGCGCACCGTCCACAACGCGATTCAGTGATGCCGATGAACAACCACAGCAAACGACTCATCCAATGCCGCCACGACGAGGGTGTGGTCATGCCGATCGTCCTGGTTGTCATGGTGATGCTGTTCGTATTGGCCACCATGGTTCTTGCGATGGTCGCTCAGAGTACGTTTTCGTCAACCCGCCGTACGGCGCAGACGAAGGCCGTCCACATGGCCGATGCTGGCCTGAACGCCTACCTCTACGAGCTTCGCCGCAACCCGAGCTACTACGTCGCGCACCCGACCCTCGGACCGACTACTCTTGAGGACGGGACGTGGTCGGTGGCTTCTACCGCACCGACGAGCGAAGACCCGCTGATGCTTCGTGTCACCGGGGCGATTCCGTCGATGGACTCGACGTCGGTCGTCATCGCGTCTGTGCGCTTCCCGACCTATGCCGACTACATGTTTCTCACCGACGCATTCAACCGCATCGGTTCGGGTGCGACGATCGTCGGCAAGGTGCGCAGCAACGAGTACATCGAAAACGACGGACGCATCACCGGCGTCGCCGAAGCGGTCGACCACATCTCCGGCTCAGGTGTCTTCGGCGGCGGGAAGAAGTGCCCCGTGCCAATCGTCGACTTCGCGCAAGTCACGGCGGATCTTGGCGACATTCGAAATATGGCGACTGCCGCGGGCACCTACTTCGGACCTTCGGGTGCACTCGGCTATCGAGCTACCGTCTCGGGCAACCGGGTGACGGTTCTCAAGATCACCGCGATGAACACGACGACTGGCGTCATCAGCTCGTCCACGACCGTCGGCATCTACACTATTCCTGCCTCGGGCGTCATGTACTTCAACGACAAGGTGTATGTGAGCGGTACCTACTCCGAGCGACTGACCATCGCAAGCGCCCAGACCATCTACATCGTTGACAACTTCGTGCCGGCCAACCTCAACAGCACCGCAACCTCCGGTCTGATCGGTGCGCAGGATATCATCGTCCCGACGCGGTTCACGTCAGTTCCCAGCACGATGCAGGTCACCGCCGCTCTGCTCGCTCAGAACGGGCAGATCTACGGCGAGTGCTACTCGGGCTACTACAAGACCAAGATCACGATTCTCGGGTCGATAGCCTGTAAGGGGCAGCCGTACTTTGTTTCGGGCAGCACCGGCTGGGCGAGTCGTGTCTACGACTACGACGAACGTCTCGATATCCACCCACCGCCCATGTTCCCGCAGATTCGCGACGGCACACTCAAGATCTCCACCTGGAATGAAGACTAGTAGTAGCAGTCCAACGCGTTGCAGCCGGGCCCAACAGGGTCCGGCTGTTTTGTATGCTAGAATTCGTAACGCTTTCTTCAGGGCGGGGTGAGATTCCCCACCGGCGGTGATAGCCCGCGAACCCCGTGATGGGGCCGACCCGGTGAGATTCCGGGGCCGACGGTTATAGTCCGGATGGGAGAAGGAAGGTCGCATCGTCGTGCGTCTGCTCTCAGACGTCGTCTCTTGGGTCGCTGACCCCTACCTGCGCCACGCGGCGTCGTTAGCGCTGCGCGCACAGGGTCGTACTGCGCCCAATCCACTCGTTGGCTGCGTGGTCGTTTCCGACGGCCACATAGTGGGCGAGGGCTACCACCCGCGCGCCGGCCAGCCGCACGCCGAAGTCTTCGCGCTAGCCGCAGCAGGCAGGCTCGCTCGTGGCGCTGACGTCTACGTGACGCTCGAGCCCTGCGCGCACTTCGGCAGAACAGCGCCGTGTGCCGATGCGCTCGTCGCTGCCGGCGTCGCTCGCGTGATCATCGGCATGCCCGATCCGAGCGCAGAGGCGGGCGGGGGAGCGCAGCGCCTGTCCGACGCAGGTATCGCGGTCGAGTTCGCCGATGATGCAGGACCGTTCGAGGCGATCAACGAGGCGTGGCTACACCGCGTGCGGAGCGGTCGCCCGTTCGTGACGGTGAAGCTGGCGCTCACGCTCGACGGCAGGCTGGGGATGCAGGCGGGGGAGCGGACGTCAATCACGGGCTCGGACGGCTCCATCGTGACGCGCGCTTTGCGCGAGGCGGCCGACGCCGTGCTCGTGGGTGCTGCGACGGTAGTAGCAGACGACCCCGCACTGACCCGTCGCGACGTCGTGGGTCAGCCTGCCGAAGAGCAGCCGCTGCGTGTCGTGCTCGCGCGCAGCGTGGTACCGCACGCAGACGCTCGCGTCTTCTCAGACAAGACCGCGCCCACACTTCTTGTGGTCGTCGGCGATGCTACGGTGCCGCCGCTAGACGAGCGGGTCGCGGTGACGCGGCTTGCGCACGACGCGTCTCTTGTTGACATCATGCTTGCGCTCGGCACGCACGGCGTCACGGATCTGCTCGTGGAAGCAGGAGGGCGACTCTTCGGCAGCCTGCTTGCCGAAGGCCTCATCGACCAGCTCATTACCGTCACCGCTGGCGGCTTCGCGGGCGCTGACGCCCCCGTTCTGCCCCTGACAGCGACGACTGTCACCGAAAGCGAGATCGAGCGTGTCCTCGTGCCCGTCGAGACGGGTATCGTGGGAGATGTCATCGCGACCGCCTGGCGGCCGCGCACCGCAAGCCAACACAGCAACTCTGTGAAGGGATAGCACCAGATGTTCACGGGACTCGTCGAGACACAAGGAATCATCACTCGCATCGACCGCGTGGCCGGCGGGGCGCAGCTTGAGGTCTACGCGCCCGAGTTCGGTCGCGACATGGCCATAGGCGACTCGATCGCCGTGGACGGCTCATGTCTCACTGTCGTGCGCTTCATTCGCGGCGCGTTCGTCGCTGACGTGAGCGAAGAGACGCTCGCCAAGACGACCGTCAGCCAGCTCCAGCCGGGTAGCAAGGTGAACCTCGAGCGCGCGCTGCGCCTCTCGGACCGTCTTGGCGGCCACCTCGTCTCTGGTCACGTCGACGGGGTGGGGCGACTGCTGCTGCGCCATCCGGCCGGCAACAGCACGATCTACCAGTTCCAGGTGCCCGCCCAGCTCATGCAGTACGTGATGCCGAAGGGCTCGATCGCCGTCGACGGCATCTCGCTCACGGTGGCCAAGATCCGAGGCGAGAGCTTCGCGTGCGCCGTCATCCCGCACACAGAGACCTCCACGAATCTCAAGGAGAAGCCCATCGGCGCTCCCGTCAACGTTGAGGTCGACATGATGGCCAAGTACGTCCGCCGTTTCGTCGAGGTCTACACCGACCCCGAATCGGCGCCTCCCGTCCCCAAGCGCGGTCTAGGTGACATGCTGCGCGAGTTCGCCGAAGGGCCCCGCGACTGATGACCGACACCACGAACTCACCTTTCTCTACCATCGAAGAGGGCATCGCCGAGATCGCGGCGGGCCGTCTGCTCGTTGTGGTCGATGACGAGGACCGCGAGAACGAAGGCGATCTTGTCATGGCTGCCGAAAAGGCCACGCCTGAGGCGATCAACTTCATGATCACGCACGGCCGGGGCCTCGTGTGCCTGCCGCTGACCGGCGAGCGCCTCGAGGACCTGCGCATCCCGCCGATGATCGACGAGAACACCTCAGAGCAGGGCACGGCCTTCCACGTCTCGATCGGAGCCAAGGGCAAGATCACGACCGGTATCTCGCCGGCCGATCGTTGCGCGACAGTGCTCGCCGCGATCGATCCGGCGGCGCGCCCCGAGGACATCTCGATGCCCGGCCACGTCTTCCCGCTGCAGGCCCGCCCGGGCGGCGTGCTCGAGCGCGCCGGCCACACCGAGGCTGCAGTCGACCTCGCTCGCCTCGCGGGCCTGACGCCGGCCGGCGTCATCTGCGAGATCATCAATGCGGACGGCACGATGGCGCGACGCCCGCAGCTCGAGACCTTTGCCGCCGAGCACGACCTCAAGATGATCACGGTCGCCGACCTCATCCGCTACCGTCGCAAGACCGAGCGGCTTGTGGACCATACCTCCACCGTCACGATGCCGACGCGATTCGGCCTCTTCACTGGCTACGGCTACACCTCCCGCACCGACGGCCGCACGCATATGGCACTCGTCGTCGGTGACGTGGCAGACAAGGAGAACGTGCTCGTGCGCGTGCACTCCGAGTGCCTCACCGGCGACGTCTTCCACTCGCTTCGCTGCGACTGTGGCGCCCAGCTCGAAGAGGCGATGCGGCGCGTGCAGGAAGAGGGGACGGGTGTCGTCCTCTACATCGTCGGGCACGAGGGCCGCGGCATCGGCCTGGAGATGAAGCTCAAAGCCTACGAGCTGCAGGAGCAGGGTGCCGACACCGTCGAGGCCAACGAGGCGCTGGGCTTTCCCGCCGACCTGCGCGATTACGGCGTGGGCGCGCAGATTCTCGCGGACCTAGGCCTGTGTTCGATTCGGCTCATGACCAACAACCCGAAGAAGATCGTAGGACTCGAGGGATACGGTCTGACCATCAGCGAGCAAGTTCCGCTGGAGGTCGAGTCGTGCCCCGCGAACTACGCATATCTCAGAACGAAGAAGGAGAAGATGGCGCACACGCTTCGGCTTTCCGAAGGCGCGCCCGAAACGGAAGGGACTCACTAGCATGGCTACGTTTGAAGGACACCTGGTAGGTACCGGCCTGAAAGTCGGCATCGTGGTCAGCAGGTTCAACGAGCTGCTCTCCTCGAGGCTGCTCTCCGGCGCGCAGGACGGCTTCGTGCGCCACGGTGTGGCTGCCGAAGACATCGATGTCGCCTGGGTTCCTGGCGCCTTCGAGATCCCGTTCATCGCAAAGAAGCTCGCCGAATCGGGTCGCTACGACGCGGTCGTCGCGCTGGGCGTCGTCATCCGCGGAGGCACGCCGCACTTCGAGTACGTGGCCTCTGAGGTCAGCAAGGGCGTGGCGAAGGTTGGGCTCGACAGCGGCTGCCCCGTGCTGTTCGGCGTGATCACCGCCGACACGATCGAGCAGGCCGTGGAGCGCGCTGGCACGAAGGCCGGCAACAAGGGCTGGGAGTCTGCTGAGGCCGCCATCGAGATGGCCAACCTCATGAAGGGCATGTAGCTCTCAAGCACGATACTGGCCCCAAGTAGGGCCGAGAATCACCCCATAAACACAGCGGAGCCCCGGTCGCCGAAAAGTGGCCGGGGCCCTGCATTTAGTGGTCGGATCCAGTGGGTCCTCGCCACCCCGCGGCTATCGACCATGGTCCTTCCAAGCACCACCCCTCAGGGGCGGATGCCCATCGTAGTGCTGCCCGACCCCGTACGCAATCGGACGCGTGTTCGTTCCGCCGAAGTGTCGCTCTGGAGAGCCGAACGGTAGTCGCGAAACGATGGAAGGTGCAATGAGGTTATCTGGGCGGCGGCGCATCTTCTCTACCGTCTGCTTGAGGCGCCGTCCATGAGGGAATCACGAGTTGACACGTCAGGTTTAGGGGGTATCATCCCAATTACTACTGTTTATGTAGGGATTGGGAAGGGCACGTCATGCGATTGACTGCTAAGAGCGAATACGGAGTGCTCGCGATGATCGAGCTCGCTGCACGCAACGGGCAAGGCCCCGTGAGCGCGCGGGAGATCGCAGAGACCCGCGCTATCCCGGCACGCTTCCTCGAGCAGCTGTTCGTGGCTCTTCGGCGGGCCGAGCTGGTGACCGCCGTACGCGGCGCCCGTGGCGGCTTCGTGATCGCGCGTGACCCTGAGACGATCACGGTGCTTGACGTCGTGGAGGCGCTCGAGGGCCCGCTCACTGCGAGTGTCTGCGACACGGACCGCGGTCTTGAGTGTGGACATGCCGGTGCCTGCGCTGCGGCCCCTGTCTGGGTGCGTGCGACCAAGGCGCTTCGAGAGGTATTCGCTGCGAGCACCCTTGCCGAGCTGGCGGGCACGCAGCGCACGTTCGACGCAAACGTTCCGGCGAACTGATAGCAAGGGGCGATTTCAGAATGGACAACGTCTACTTCGATTACGCGGCAACCACCCCCGTCGACGAGCGTGTGCTCGAGGCGATGATGCCGTTCTTCACCGAGCGCTGGGGTAACCCGAGTTCGCTGTACGCGTTGGGCCGCGACGGCTACCGGGGCCTTGAGGATGCGCGCGAGCGCGTCGCTACCGCCATCGGCGCCGCCAACCCCAGTGAGGTCATCTTCACCGGCTGCGGCACAGAGTCCGACAACGCTGCCCTCATCGGCATCCTCTCGCGCGTCGCCCCCGACGGCGGTGCGCACGTGATCGTCTCTGCCTACGAGCACCACGCGATTCTCGAGCCGGCCCACTGGCTCGAGAAGCACGGCTATGAGGTCACCTACCTCAAGCCGCGCGTCGACGGTCACATCCACGCCGAGGACCTCCAGGCTGCGATGCGCGAGAACACCAAGTTCGTCTCAGTCATGCACGGCAACAACGAGATCGGCACGATCAACGACATCAAGGCCTTCGCCGAGATCGCTCACGCCGGTGGCGCGCTGATGCACACCGACGCCGCGCAGACGCTCGGCAAGCTGCCGTTCGACGTCAACGAGCTTGGCGTGGACGCTGCGTCCTTCTCCGGCCACAAGATCTACGCGCCGAAGGGTATCGGTGCTTTCTACCTCAAGCGCGGCACCAAGTTCGAGCCGCAGCTCAAGGGTGGCGGCCAAGAGGGCAAGAAGCGCTCCGGTACGCAGAACACCGCTGGTGCGGTCGGATTCGCCACCGCGCTCGAGATCATGCTCGCCGAACAGGCCACAGAGGCCCCGCGCCTCGCCGCTCTGCGCGACAAGCTGCTCAACGGAGTCACGTCCGCGCTCGAGAACACCGAGGTCACCACGCCCGCGACCAACCGCATGCCTAACATCGCGCCGCTGCTCATCAAGGGCGTCGAGGGCGAGGCCATGCTGCTGCAGCTCGACAACAAGGGCATCGCGGTGTCTACCGGTTCGGCGTGCTCATCGGGTTCGCTCGAGCCCAGCCACGTGCTGCTCTCCTGCGGCGTGCCGCAAGAGGTCGCGCACGGCTCCTTGCGTCTCTCGCTCGGCCGCTTCACCACTGCGGAGCACGTCGACTACTTCCTCGAGGTGTTCCCGCCCATCGTCGAGCGACTGCGTGCGATGTCGCCCGTCTATGCCCGCATGTTCGGTTCGGCTAGCTAGCCGCCACGTTGTCTCGATAGGAGAGAAGCAGTGCTCTATTCCGAAAAGGTCATGGACCACTTCAACAACCCGCGCAACGTGGGCGTCATCGAAGATGCCGACGGCGTGGGAGAGGTCGGCAACCCGGTCTGCGGCGACATGATGAAGATCACCATCAAGGTCGACGACTCCGACCACATCAACGACATCAAGTTCCAGACACTCGGATGCGGTGCCGCCATCGCCACGAGTTCGATCGTAACCGAGATGGCGCGCGGCATGACGCTGGATGAGGCCGTGGCCATCAGCAAGCAGCAGGTCGCCGACGAGCTCGGTGGACTGCCGCCTGCGAAGATGCACTGCTCGGTTCTGGCCACCGACGGACTGAAGGTTGCCGTCGACGACTACCTCAAGAAGCACGATCGCGAGCCTATCGCCGGCGAGATCAAGAGCTCGGACCCGAACTTCGACCCGCACGGTGACGAGGACCACGGCCACGATCACGACGAGGCCTGAGACTAGTGATTCGCGCTAAGCGACGCGGGGCGGTGCGCTAGATGGCGCGCGTCTTCGTCGCGATGAGCGGTGGAGTCGACTCGAGTGTCGCTGCAGCACTGCTGCTGGAGCAGGGTCACGACGTCACCGGTGTCACGATGCAGCTGTGGCCGTCCTCCGAAGCGGAGGGCGGCTGCTGTTCTGTGAGCGCGATTCGCGATGCCCGGCGTGTGTGCGATCAGCTGGGCATTGCGCACTACACGCTCAACTACCGTGAGATCTTCGAGCGCGAGGTCGTCGAACCCTTCGCCGAGGCCTATGCAGCCGGGCTCACGCCCAACCCCTGCATCGTCTGCAACGACCGCGTGAAGTTCGCGGACCTGCTCGCCAAGGTGATGGCTCAGGGGGCCGATGCCCTCGCGACCGGCCACTACGCGCGGCTGGTGGAGCGAGAAGGGGAGCGCTGGCTTGCTCGCGGAGTCGATCCCGGCAAGGACCAGAGCTACTTCCTCTACCGCCTCACGCCCACCCAGGCCGAGCACGTCATGTTCCCAGTTGGGGAGCTGCACAAGACCGAGGTCCGTGCGTTCGCCGAGCGCTTCGGCCTGCCGGTGGCAAGCAAGGCCGAGAGCCAGGAGATCTGCTTTGCTGCCGATGACGGCTACGAGCAGGTGGTTCGCTCTCGGGCGCCGCACGCATACGAGCCCGGCGACATCGTCGATACGGAAGGTAACGTGCTCGCCAGCCACGAAGGTGTGGGGCACTTCACCGTCGGCCAGCGCAAAGGCATCGGGATCGGCGGAGTCGCCGAGCCGCTCTTCGTGGTCGCGATCGACGTGCCTGCGAACCGTGTCGTTGTGGGACCTCGTTCGTCGCTGCGGGTCGCCCGCGTTGAGGCGCACGAAGTCGTGTGGCGAGGGGCTGCTGAAGAGCGCGTAGGCGCAGTCGTGCGCTACCGCATGAAGCCGATTCCGGCCGTCGCGCGCTTCGACGGCAAGACCCTCACCGTCGACTTTGACGAGCCCGTCGAGGGAGTCGCGCCCGGCCAGTCGGTCGTCTGCTACCGTGAAGACATCGTCATCGGCGGAGGAGTGATCGCGTGCGCGAGCTGATCGACTGTCACCTGCACACCGAAGCATGCGGTCATGCGAGCGGAACGGTCGCCCAGATGGTCTCGGCGGCGGTATTCGCCGGGCTTACGGGCATCGTCATGACCGAGCACCTGCCGCTTCCCGCCGACCTCGATCCTGGCGAGTACCTCTCGCCAAAGTCCGGCCAGTTCGCTTCCTATGCGCAAGAGGTTCGCGGCATGGCGGCGCGCGTGAAGGGCGTCGACGTCGTCTTGGGTGCGGAAGCCGACTGGCTGCCTTGGCGCATGGAGGACACCGAAGCGCAGCTCCTGCTCGCACGCGAGGCTGGCGTGGACATCATCTTGGGCAGCGTTCACTCGCTGGACGGCTGGGTCTTTGACGACCCCACCGACACCTCCGAGTGGGACCACCGCAACGTTGACGAAGTTTGGGTCCAGTACTTCGAGCGCTGGTGTGACGCAGCCCGAAGCGGCCACTTCGACGTCATGGCCCACCCCGACTTGCCGAAGAAGTTCGGCCACAAGCCCAGCTTCGACACGCGCGAACTGTACGCGGGCGCTGCTCAGGCGGCCGCCGATGCAGGCGTACTCATCGAAGTCTCCACCGCCGGGCTGCGCAAGCCCGTCGGCGAACTCTACCCGGGTCCGGAGCTTCTGGCTGCCTTTCGGCAGGCGGGGGTCGAGATCACCGTCGGCTCGGACGCGCACGAACCCGGCGACGTGGGACGCGACATTCTGGCCGCGTACGACGCGGCAGCATCTGCAGGATACGAACGGGTAGCTTTCCCGCTTCGGCGAGGCGAAGTGAGGTGGATCGAGCTGTGACGGTAACGGTTCGCGATATCGAGCGCGCACTTCTAAACGCATTTCCCTTCGAGCGTGCCGAAGGCTGGGACCGCGGCGGCCTGCTGGCCGGCGACCCCGACCGCGAGGTGACGGGCGTCGTGCTGGCGCTCGATCCGACGATTTCGGCGCTCTCAGATGCTGCGTCGATGGGCGCGAACGTGCTCGTGACGCATCATCCGGTCTTTCTCGAGCCGCCGAAGACGCTGAAGCCGGGCGCCGGTCCCGGTGGTGTGGTCTTCGCAGCGCTCGACGCAGGTATCGCGCTCATCAACTGCCACACCAACCTGGACCGCGACGCGCAAGGTCAGCGGCTCATCCCTGAAGCGCTCGGATTGAGCCCTGTGGCGCCGCTGGAGCGCGGTTCAATGCCGATGTCGCTGGTGACCGTCTACGTGCCTGAGGGTGCGCGAGAGGCCGTCACGGCTGCCATGGCGGGTGCGGGAGCGGGTCGCATCGGCGACTACACAGGCTGCAACTTCACTGACAACGGCGTTGGCCGATTCACACCCAGCACCGACGCAGCACCGTGCGTCGGTGCGCCCGGTACGCCGAGCGAGGCTGAAGAGGCGCGCGTCGAGATGGTCTGCGCCCGTGGCGCGGCCACAAGCGTGCTTGCCGCCGCGATCGCCGCGCATCCGTACGAGGAGCCACTCGTCACCGTCTCGGACGTCGCGATCGCCCGCAACGGTGCGGCGATGGGCATGGTGTGCGACGCCGGCTCGGTCACGCTGCGCGAACTCGTGGAGCGCTGCGCAAGCACCTTCGGCGTCACGCCTCGCGTGTGGGGAGATCCGGACACGACGATCTCTAGGCTCGTCACCTCCACCGGCTCGGCGGGCGCGCTTCTGAGGGAGGTGCGAGCGTGTGGTGCACAGGCGCTCGTGGCCGGTGAGGTGCGCTATCATGACGCGCTGGACGCCATGGAGTCCGGGCTCGCCATCGTCGAGCTCGGCCACGACGTGAGCGAGTGGCCGCTTGTGACGCTGCTCGAGCGCGTAGTCCGCGGAATCGACGGCCTGGACCCTGACACGATTGTTTCGCTGCCGGCCACCGCGGCCTGGTGGACTCCGTAGGCAATCTCAAGGAGAGCTATGAACGAGCCATCGGCCTTGCTCGAACTGCAGGGCATCGACGTCGAGGTGCTTCGCGCCAAGAAGCGTCTCGACAGCCTGCCTGAGAAGACCGCGATCCTTGAGGTCCGCGCCAAAGGGCGCGAGGTCGCCGAGATGGGGGCTAAGGCCGGCATGCTCGTGCGCAAGCTCGAGGCCGAACTGAAGGCTCGTCAGGACGAGATCACCACGCTCGGCGAGAAGCTTGCCCACGAGCAGACCAAGGTCATGGAGACCACCGATCACCGCGCGGTTCAGTCGATCACGCGCGAGATGGACGGCTTCCGCCGCCGAGTCGACAAGCTCGAGATGGAGTCACTCCAGTTCATGGAGCGCATCGAGAAGGCGCGTCTGCAGACCGACAAGATCGACGAGGCCAAGGCGTCGCTTGGCGCCAAGGAGGCCGCGCTCATCGAGCGCTTCAAGGCCGTCGGCGGCGAGCTGCAGAACGAGATCGCCGCGCTCGAGGCCAAGCGATCCAAGATCGCCGCGGCCGTTTCGGCAGACGTGCTGAAGCGCTACGAATCCGCTCGGGAGACCAAGGGCGGCATCGGCGTGGGCAAGCTCGAGGGAGACAGCTGCAGCGCCTGCCGCATGTCGCTTCCGGCCGAGCGTCTGAAGGAACTCACCACGGGTCCCGATATCGGGATCTGTCCGCAGTGCCGCCGTGCCATCGTCGTCCGTGGGGGAGACGAGTAGTGAGTCGAGCCGTTCTTCGTACCGACGGCGGAAGCCGTGGCAATCCCGGCCCGGCCGGTATCGGGTTCGTCATCGAAGTGGACGGCTCCGTGGTCTGTGACGGTGGCCGCTACCTGGGCGAATACACGAACAACGTCGCCGAATACGAGGCGATGATCTGGGGTCTGGAAAACGTCTACGCGCTCGGACACCGCGAGGTGAGCGTCTACGCGGACAGCGAGCTGCTGGTCAAGCAGATCAACGGGCAGTACCGGGTGAAGAACGAAGGCCTCAAGCCGCTGTTCTTGCGCACGCTCAGCCTGCTGCGCGGCTTCGACGACTTCAAGGTCGAGCACGTTCGGCGTGAACTCAACAAGCTCGCCGATGCGCTTGCCAACGAGGCGATGGACGAGCGCGGGACCGTCGGCAGTCCGGCGTGCGAACCGGGTGGCGGTCCTTCGGCAGCAACGCTCTTCTAGGAGAGGCACATGGGAACCTACGAACTCACGGTCAAGGGCCACTTCGACGCCGCGCATCACCTGTACGGCTACCCCGGCGAGTGCCGTAACCTGCACGGACACACGTGGGACGTCGAGGTGACGGTTGCTGGCGCCGAGCTCGACGAGATTGGGATCGTCTACGACTTCAAGTCGCTCAAGGCAGACCTGGCGGGCGTCATCGACGACTACGATCACGTGCTCATCAACGAAGTCTCGCCCTTCGACGAGATCAGCCCAACCGCTGAGAACCTCGCGCGCGTGATCTGCGAGCGACTGCAGGAGCGCGTCGATCCGCGGGTGCGCGTCATCGAAGTCGTGGTCTGGGAGTCACCGATCGCGAAGCTCGTCTACCGCCCGTAGGGAAGCGCGATCTCTTAGGCAACACGAAGCCCTGAGCACTTGTAAAAGGCTCAGGGCATAGAGTGTCCCGAGAAACCTCGCCCACAGAGCTTCGTACTCGAACGGCTTCCCAACGATTCTTACCTTCAAGGCCCCGCTTCCAGCAACCACCTCACGGCCTGTCGCCTTCAAATCGGGTCCCCTCGGGCAGCTACCGGTACACCGTCTTTCCGATTCCGCTGCGTCCGACTTCTCGGGACAACACGTACCTTACTGCCACCGAAATGCCCCGTCAACGCACTTTCGGCATAAATCTCGATGGGATGATGAAGGGGCGGTAATGGGCGATAAAAGGGCCGATAGTTGCGACCGATGGTAGGTCGGGGATTCTTCTGTATCAACGCGTTGCTTGCCGCGCTCGAGTGCCATAGCATGGCACCTTGAGCCGCTTTCCGGCCCCGTTTCGGCGCTAAGGACCAGCATGCCTACAGCCACTCTTGAGGAGTACCTCGAGACGATCTATAAGCTCTCCCAAGACGGCGTCGTGCGTCCTAGCCAGCTTGCCGAATCGCTGGGCGTGTCGGGTCCGACGGTGACTGCGACGCTCAAGCGGCTGGAGACGCGCGGGCTGATCACGCGGCCCGGCAAGCAAGTCGAGCTGACCGAAGAAGGCATGCTGCGCTCGCTCGACATCGTCCGCAAGCACCGCATCGCCGAACGCTTCCTCGTCGACGTCCTGGGGCTCGACTGGGAGGCCGCGCACGAGGATGCCTGCTTGCTCGAACACGCGATGTCGGCCCGCGTCCTTGAAGCGCTCGAGAACTACCTCGAGAACCCTGACGTCTGCCCGCATGGGCACCCGATCCCCACAGCTGCCGGCACGATCGCGCAGACTCCCGGCCGGCCCCTTGCCGACGTGGATGCGGGACAGAGCGCGCATGTGCTGCGCGTCGCCGAAGACGAGGCGGTTTTGGGCTACCTGGGCGCGCACGGCCTCAAGCCGGGCGCGGTCGTAGAGGTCACCGAGCGCGAACCCGTCGGCGGGCTGCTCCACCTGGCCGTAGACGGTGCGCCTCTCGTGCTCTCGATCGACATGGCGCGCCACGTCACGGTGGGGTAGCTGTCCTCTAGCGCACCGCCGTCCTCACCCTATTGCCTGCCGAATGTGCTGCTGTAGCGGCCTTTCGGCGGCATGAAACCGCTTATCACTCAGAGGTTCGCGTTCGGCGGACTCCCTTGCGTTCGCTCTGTCATATCGAACATGTGTTCGATATAGTTGTCAGAGCCGATACGTACGCTTCATCTGCGAGATGAGGGCGATGAGGGAGGTGACCGAGCGTGGGACGCAACGCCGCAATCAAGCACTACGAGATGACCCCGGCCGGTCAGCCGATCGAGCTATTCGAGGAGAAACACGGCCATCTGCCGGTCATCGTCGAGTTGCTCAACAGCCCGTGGATCGTGCGGGCGTCAGAACTTGTCCGCCGCGACGGCTCGAGTGCCACACGCCGCGCTGAGCAGCTCGTTTCGGTGAGCTGGGACGCCGAACGCCAGTATCCGAAGGCGTTCACGCGCGAACACGTCCGCTACCGCATCGACGCTGTGGTGCAGGTCTGGGCGACCGACCGCGCATGGTGGGACCCCCGCAGGCGCGTCTCTCGCCGCTACTGGCGCGTTTTGGCACGCGGCGGCGTCTGGGACCTCGCATACGACCGCTCTACCGGCGAGTGGATGCTCGTCGGCATCCAAGACTGACAAAGGACCCTTCGCATGTCGTTCGTGCACCTGCACACTCACTCGAACTTCAGCTTCATGGACGGCGCATGCCCGCTCGAGACACTCGTGGCGCGAGCCGCCGAGCTCGACATGCCAGCGCTCGCGCTCACCGACCACCAGGGGCTGTCGGGTGCCATCCGCTTCTACCAGGCGTGCAAGAAGGCCGGAATCGCACCCATCATCGGTGCCGAGATCGTGGTGGAGTCGGCAGGCGTGCTGGGCGAAGAGGCCGACCTGCCGCCCGAAGCGCGTCTGCTGTTGCCCGCGCGGACCGGCTTCGGGCGGGCGTCCGCGGTCGGCTTTCACCTCACGTTGCTCGCGCAGAGCTTCGAGGGCTACCGCAACCTGTGCCGCCTGCTGTCGCGAGCGCACCTGCGCGGGCCCGAGATCGACAGCATCGTCGCGCTCACCGATCTCGCGCAGCTCTCCGGCGGGCTGATCGGGCTGTCGGGCTGCGGCAACGGTGAGGCGGCCTCGGCGATTGCGGCGGGACTCCCCGGGCGTGCACGCAACGTGCTTGCGCGCCTCGCGTCGTGCTTTGCCCCCGGTGACTTCTACGTCGAGCTCGTGCACCCGATGACGACCGACGGCCCGCGCATCATCGCCGGGCTCGTGAAGGCCGCCGACGACCTCAACCTGCCGGTGGTGGCCACCAACAACGTCCACTACCTGCACGCCGAAGGCATGCGCATCCACGACGTGCTCGCTTCGGTCGGTGCGCGCATGAAGCTTCCCGGGCCGTTCGACCGGCCGAATGCCGAGCTCTACCTGAAGTCGGCGACTGAGATGCGGCAGCTCTTTGAGGGGTGCCAGAGAGCGTGCGACACCACGCTCGAGATCGCGGCACGCTGCCGAATCGAGCTACCGCTCGGGCAGTTCCACTTCCCATCGGCCGAGATTCCCCGAGGTGAAACACCCTATTCGGTGCTTGCGAAAGAGGCGTGGAGGGGGCTTGAGCGCCGCTACCAGCCGATGACGCCCGAGGCGATTCGGCGCCTGCAGCACGAACTCGCACTCATCGATCAGATGGGCTTTCCTGAGTACTTCCTCGTGGTCAAAGAGATCGTCGACTTCGCCAAGAGAAGCGGCATCCGCTGTTCTGGGCGCGGTAGCGCGGGTGACTCCATCGTCTCCTACGCGCTTGGGATCACGGACGCGGACCCGGTCCGCTACGACCTGCTCTTCGAGCGCTTCTTGAACCCGGAGCGCCGCCAGATGCCCGACATCGACGTCGACTTCGATTCGGCGCGCCGCGACGAGGTCATCGACTTCATCTACCGAAGATTCGGCCACGAACACGTGGCGATGGTGGCGACTGTCAACACCACCACGGCGCGCTCGGCCGTTCGCATCGCTGCACGCAGCTTCGGGCTGCCCATCAACGAGGTGAACTCGCTCTCGCGCCATCTACCGTGGGTGAGCGCGCGCAAGATACGCGAGGTGCTCGAGACCTACCCGGAGTGTAGGGACCACCCGCTCAAGGATCCTCGGTACGCACCCGTCCTCGAGATTGCCGAAGAGCTCGACAGGACGCCTACACACCTAGGCACGCACCTGGGCGGCTTCATCATCACCAAAGAGCCGGTTGCGAGCTGGACGCCGCTGCAGTGGGCCGCTAAGGGTGTTGTGGTCTCTCAGTACGACAAAGACGACGTCGAAGCTCTTGGGCTCGTGAAGATGGACATCTTGGGCCTGCGTATGCACTCGGCGATCTCGACGGCGGTCGAGCTTGCACGTAAGCGCGTGGGAGAGGCTGCAGTGCCCGAGCCTTTCGGGCTTACGCCCGACGACCCGGTCGTCTACGAGCGGGTGGCGCGCGCCGACACCGTAGGCATGTTCCAGCTCGAATCGAGCGGCCAGCGCAACCTCTCGACACGCCTGAAGTCGTCGGAGTTCGAAGACATCATCGCCCAGATATCGCTGTTTCGGCCCGGTCCGCTCGAGGCGGAGATGATCGCGCCGTTCATTCGGCGACGACACGGGCTCGAGCCCGTCACCGTTCCGCACGAGGGCATGGCGGCCTGCCTCAAAGACACCTATGGCGTCATCGTCTACCAAGAGCAGGTACTGCTGGTGTCCAAGGCTGTTGCGGGTTTCTCGCTCGCTGAGGCCGATAGCCTGCGGCGCGCGATGACCAAGGGGCGCAGCCGCGAGGAGATGGAGCGCATCCGCGGGCACTTCCTCGAGCGCTCACTGGAGCGTGGAGTGGACTCTGGCGTGGCAGCAGAGGTCTTTCGGCAGCTTGAAGGCTTTGCTGCCTACGGCTTCAACAAGGCGCATGCGGCGTGCTTCGCGGTGGTGAGCTATGCGAGCGCGTGGCTGCGCACTTACTTCCCGGCCGAGTTCGCCGCCGCCATCTTGAACCACGAGCCGATGGGCTTTTACAGCCCGCGTCTCATCGTCAACGACGCGCGCAGGCACGGCATCGCCATTCTGCCGCCTCATGTGAATGCGAGCGACGCGAACTACACCGTCGAAGACGAGGGGCGGGCGATACGAGTCGGCCTCAAAGACGTGCACGAGATGACGGCGCGCTTGCTCGAAGCGATTCCGCGCGAGCGCGAGGTTCGTCCTTTCCGCGACCTGGCCGACTTCGTGCGCCGCACACGCGCCGAGGTCAACGCTTGCGAGTCGCTCATACGCATCGGCGCGCTCGATGGCCTCGGCATCACCGAAGAGGGCAGGCCGCCCACGCGCGACGAGCTACTCGTGCTGCTGCCCGAGATCAAAGCCGTGCTTGCGCGCGAAGGCGTGGCTGGTGACGACACGCTCTGCCTGGCGCCCGCACCCACTCGTCCGCCCGAGGACCGCACGCACCCTAGTGGCTGGAGTCCGGTGCGCCGACTTTCGGCAGAGCTCGAGCTCGTGGGACTCTCGCTCACCGACCACCCGCTCGCGCTCGCTACGAGCGATCTGGAGGCGCGTGGGGTGACGTGGGCCGATAACCTACGCCAGTTGCCCGATCGCACCAAGGTGAAGGTCGTAGGCGTGCGAGAGCGCGCGCAGACGCCACGGACGCGCTCGGGCAAGCGCACCTGCTTTCTGACGCTGGAGGATCCCACCGGCCTGCTCGACGTCGTCGTCTTTGAAGACGTCTTGAACCGTGTGGGCGACGTCATCGTCAAGCACCGCGCCTATCTCATCGAGGGCACGCTGCAAAACAACCCCGAGCGCGGGCTCGCCATCGTCGCCGACGACGTCAAACCATACGTCGTACGCAGCGCTTCAGGCGCTCCTGTGCGGATGCGCAGGGGAGTCGCAAGCGGTCCGATGGGGCCGTCGCTGGGTGGTGCAGGTGCTCCCGAAGAGGAGTCGTGGGAGGACGCGGTGAGCTATCGCGAGGGGGACGGGGGGATGCCGATGGCTGCCGAAGATGCCGCGTCCTACGACGCGCGCGGCCAGCTCAGGCCCGCGAACCGCTAGAGCCTCAGGAGTCGTGGTCGGGCGAGCCGTCGATGCGGCGCTTGGACTTCGGGTGCAACAGGTCGCGTCCGAACACCACCGCGTCGTCGCCGAACTTCTCGCGCACGGCATCGATGCCCGCCCGCGCCTTGCGAGCCTGCGGTTTCGGCTGGTCCTTGGGAGCTTCAATCTCAGGGCTTTCGAGGGAGAGCTGCTCAGCGGTGTCCTGGAAGCCTGAAAGCCCCACGCCTAGCAGCCGGACGCCAACACCTCTTGTCCACACGCTCATGACGAGTTCGAGTGCGATGGGACAGAAGAGCTGCTCGTCATCGGTGGGGGTTGAAAGGGTGCGCTGAACCGTGCGCGTGCTGAAGTCCGAGAACCGGATCTTGATGGTCACGGTGCGTCCGGCCATGCCCTTCGCGCGCGAGCGCCGGCCGACCTTCTCGCACAGCTGGTGAAGAACGGCTGCGATCTCTTCGGCGTCACGCACGTCAGTGGAGAAGGTGCGCTCGTTGGAGACCTGTTTCGCAGGGTCGTTGGCGTGCACAGGCCGCGGGTCGATACCGCGTGCCCGCAGCACGAGCCCCTCACCGTGGGCGCCAAGCACCGCGCGCGCCGTGTCGGCGTCGAGGGCCGCGAGGTCACCGAGGGTGTTTAAGCCCAACGCTGCGAGATGCTGCGCTGTCTTTGGGCCGACGCCACTCATGTCCCGCATAGGCAGGGGAGCGAGGAATTCGGCCTCGGTACCCGGGCACACAACGGTGAGGCCATCGGGTTTGTCGTGGTCTGAGGCGATCTTGGCGACGGTCTTGGACGTCGCTACTCCCACGGAGCCGGTGATGCCCAGCTCGGCGATGCGCGTACGGATTCGGCGAGCCACGGCAACGGGATGCTCGCTCGCGTGCACGCCGGGGGTGAGGTCCAGGAATGCCTCATCGACCGACACGGGCTGCACGAGCGGACTCTCATCGCGAAAGATCGCGAATACGGCCTCTGACATCTCGCGGTAGCGGGCGTAGGAGCCGTGCACCCAGATGGCGTCAGGGCACAGGTGCGCTGCTCGCGCCGAAGGCATCGCAGAGCGCACGCCGAAGCGTCGCGCCTCGTAGCTGCAGGTAGAGACGACGCCGCGCCTGCCGGGGTCGCCACCGACTATGACGGGCTTGTCGCGCCACTCGGGGTGGTCGAGCTGCTCGACGGCGGCGAAGAAGGCGTCGAGGTCGACGTGCAGGATCGCGCGCCCGGCCCACGGCGACGACTCGCATGGATGCATGTCAGATACGCTGCTCACGTGCTGAGTGTACCTGCGGACTGTGACGTTTCGGCTGGCTTGGTCGCAGATACAATGGTCCTAGGCCCATGTATCGAAGGAGAGCCATGCTGATAGGTGCACACGTCTCGGTTGCCGGCGGCTACGTCAACGGTCTCGACTACGGCGAGAGCATTGCTGCCGAGTGCATTCAGATCTTTGCGAAGAGCCCACGGCAGTGGCGTGGTCCGAAGATCGATCCGGCGGCAGGCGCGCACTTCGTGGCCGAGCGCGAGCGTCGGTCGTTCGGGCCGGCATTCAGCCACACGGCCTATCTCATCAACCTCTCAACCACCGATGACGAGCTGCGCGCCAAGTCGGTTGTAGCGCTTGCCGACGAAATTGTTCGCGGAGCTTATCTGGGCGTTGCAGGCGTCGTCACCCACATTGGAAACGACCCCGGTGGTGACAGTGCAGCCGCCGCACAGCGAGCAGCTGCAAGCATTCGGCAGGCCTTCGAGTTTGCTGGACCCGACGCGAAAGGCACTCGGCTGCTGCTGGAGAACACCGCTGGTGCAGGCCGAAGCTTCGGATGCTGCTTCACCGAGCTCGCGGACGTCTTCGGGCACGCAGAAATGCCGCCTGAGCAGCTCGGATGGTGTTTCGACACGTGCCACGGCTTCGCCTACGGCATGCCCGTTGATAGCGAAGCCGGCTGGGAAGAAGTCATTTCGGAGATCGAGACTACAGTGACGGTCGAGCGCCTCGGCCTCGTGCACGGAAACGACTGCATGTTCGAGCGTGGATCGAAGCGCGATCGGCACGCGTGGATAGGCGACGGGCACATCGGAGTGGACGGCTTCAGGGCCATGCTCTGCAGGCCAGAGCTGAAGAGTGCGCCTTTAGCCCTTGAGATGCCGGGTGAAACGCCCGAAAAAGACATTGTGAACATAGAGAGGCTCAAGGCACTACGTCTGGAGTGCTCTCCGTCACAGTAGTCGGCGCGGGTGGCGCTGGTATGTTGCCGCACCCGTGCTACCGCTCTAGGATGGGCCTTGAGGGGCCCTGTGCGTTGAAGGTCGTCTGCTAGTGCGGCTTCGATGTGAGGACACAGATGTCGTATTGCCTGCTCATCAAGTGCGTGGACGGAAGCCTGAAGCTTCTGTCCGAAACGCCGTTCGATACACGCAACGAGGCGCTCGACACGCTGGCGTCGTGTGCGGACAACGGAGGCGTTGACTGCGCAACCGACCAGGTCTGGCTGATCGATCTATCGAGCGTGGCTCCCGTCGTCTTGGTTGGCAGACCCGCGATGGGCGGCGGCGCCGTTTTCGAGCCTCGGCCAGAGGTTGAGGTAGCACCCGAGCCTGAGGCAGTCATCGAGGTGTCGCCAGAGCCTGAACCCGAGGTTGAGGTTGCCGAAGAACCGCAGCTAGAAGAGGCAATCGAGCCCGAGCTGCCGGTTGAGGCCGCGCTTGTCGCCGAGTCCGAACCGCCCATCGATGTGCCGGCCCCCGGGCTGGATCTGCCCGAACCGGGCGCGGTGTTCGAGCCCGATGCGGCGTTTGCTCCCGCGCCAGTACCCGAGCCGGTAGTCCTTCCGGTTCTGGCTGAAGACGCGGTCTTGCCGGTCGAGGATGCCGGCGAGGTTGTCGCGGAAGATGGGGTCGAGGCCGAGATAGAAGCCGACGCGTCTGTCGAAGCCGAGAATGCCGACGAGGTTTCCGCCGCGCCAGCAGTGGGCGTCGCAGCCGTCGTGCCTGCCGTGGCCGTCGGGGAGTCAATCCTCGATGACCTGGTGATTCCCGAGCCCGAACCCGAGCCCACTGCAACGGAGGAGGACTCCTTCTCCGACCTGCGCGAGGCGCTCGAGCGGTCGGCAGCCCAGATGGCGTCCGAGGTCAGCGAAGCTCAGGCGGCAGCCGCCGATTCAGTTGCAGCGGCGCCGGTCGAAGCAGCCGAGACGATCGCGATCGCCGAAGACGTAGTAGCCGAACCCGCCGAAGATGAAGCCGAAGATGCAGAGGCTTCCCCCGAGGTGTTCCTTGAGGAGTACGCGGAGTCCGTCGACGAGCCAGCGTTGGAAGAGCCCGCTGTCGATGAGCCCATCATCGAGCTGGCCGAAGACGAAGCCATCGAGTGCGGCGAGGTTATCGACGCCGAGATCGAGGCCGCCCCAACACCCGAAGCCATCGAAACCGCTGAGCCCGCCGAATGGCCGTGGGCCGCGAAGCTTCCTGAGATCGAGCCCGATGCCGAGCCCGTCGATGCTTCGGCAAGCCTGTCCGACGTCGAAGCCCCGGCCGATGTAGCAGCCGAGGCGATGGCGGGTAACGTCCTCGGATCGGCCGCGGTTGCTGCCGCGAGCGCGACTCCCGTGCCGGTCGAGCCGATGTCGGTGACCAGTGGCGATGAGACGGAAATCGCGTTCGACGGCCAGGGTGAGGACTACACGAGCCTGCTGCAGCCGATCTCGTTCGCGGTGCCCGAAGTGTCCGCCGAGCCAGTGCTCGAGCCTGTTGAAGTCGTCGAACCCGTCGAGGCCCCCGCGTCTGAGGCGATTGCGGCCGAGCCCGCGACAACAGAGCCCGCGGAGTCGTCGCCGGTAGACGAGTCCAACGAGGTACCGGCGGCAGACCCGCACGATTTGATGGTGCCCGCTGGCGCCGGGGCGCCCGGTTACACACCCGACTCAGAGGGTGTCGCGGACCTCACCTGCCACGACTGCGTCTGGGTCGACACGTGTCCCAACAAAGACCAGCGCGATCCGGCCTCATGCGGGTCGTTCCAGTGGAAATGAGTCGCGAAGCGCCTAGTTGGAACTCATTTCGCCGTAGCTATACACTCGATTCGTCCTCAATCGATACACCGACAAAGCCGATACTCTAGTCGTAGCACCGAACGAAGCTTAGGGGGCGTCATGCGTCGCACGTCTGGTCCGCTGCTGATCGCAGCATTCGTGGTGGCACTCTGCATAGGGGGGACATCGGTCGCGTCTGCGGCACCCAACGCGTTCGGCGTGGGGTGGGACCCGACAATCGATCCAGCGCACTACATCGGTCCCCAACCCCTGATTGACCCTGTCGGCCAATCTGCTTCATTGGTGTTTTCATCGGATGGGACTGGCACCGCGACCCTCGCGATCACGACGCAGGGAGGTCAGCCCTACGCCTTGTTGGAAGGCACAGTAGCACCAGGCGACAACTCGATCTCTTGGAACGGCTCGAATGGAGCCGATCAGTTCCACGAGGGTGTGTACTTCTGGACCCTCACTCTCTTCGATGAGAGTGGCGTGTTCAGCGACTCGGCAAGTGGACCCATTACCGTGGCGGTTGAGCCTAAGATAACAAGCACTACCAACGCGGGCGTGGATGACTTCGCTTGGCGCAGGAACTGGGGCAACTCCTACTACCCGGACTTCGAGATCAGCACTCCATTGGTCAACGCGGCCGGCTTCTTGTACAACATGTCGCGGTCACCCATCTTCGTTGACGTGTCAGGCGCGTACGACCGAATGGTTCGAATCCAGGGAACCCACTTCGGCGGCACCATGGATCTGCCAGGCATAGCCGGTCTCGTAATGCCCGGCAGTACCAGGTCGCTTGAGGGACTGTGGTATCCAACGTTCCGCTCATACACGGTAGAGCCTGCTTCACTGGCCCACGAGTACAGCCCCGTGACCTGGGTGTGGAGGGTTGGATACGACGAGACCAGTCCTTCGGCACCGACCGGTGTAGCCGTTGCGAGCGGTACTTCTGGTTCATTCGATCCGTCTGGTGCTTTCGTGAGTTCCACTCGGCGACTGCGCCTGAAGTGGGATTGGAACGACTACGACGTTCTGTCAGGCACCGCGTACTTCAGGGTGTATGTCGACAATGCGCTACGGATTCCGTCGGCAGCGAACCCAACGTCGGGGGAGAACACCCAAGGTGTGCCTTGGTTTGGGGCAGGTGGCATGCCGTCGCTCACGATCGAGGACTTGGAACCGGGCCATCATCTGATTCAGATGACCGCGGTCGACAGGGCAACGAACGAGGGGCCGCGCTCCAATACGGTTTCTGTCTGGATCGATCCTGACATGCCTACGATCGCGATATCGGCTCCTTCGACGAACATCGTAGGTAAGTCGATGACCATCGCGGCAACTCCCGCCGATCAAGGTGGGGTTTCTTCTGTCGTCTTCAAGATCGACGGCAAGACGGTCGCAACGGATGTGACCAGTCCCTACTCGGCGACCATCGACATGACGCCTTTCGGCAGCGGCGCTCACACGATCACGGCAACGGTCACGGACATGTACGGTCGCACGGCCACCACCACGAAGACGATTACCTGCGACATCACGTCACCGGCGCTCTCGATCGTGAGCAAGGGTCCGTCGCCCTTCTATCCCAAGAAGCGCAACGGCTATCGCGACGACTACATCATCAAACTGGCCTCCAGCGAGGCTGCGACCGCCAAGCTCGTCTTCAAGACGTCGAAGGGAACGACGTTCAAGACGATCAACACAAACGTCTCGTCCGGCACCTCGTCGATCAAGTGGAACGGCAAGAGCGGCGGCGGCAAGTTCAAGGAAGGCACCTACAGCTGGACGCTCTACCTGACCGACGCCGCTGGCAACACCTCGGTCACCAAGTCCGGTAAGGCGACAGAGCGCTTCTACCAGCTCAAGAAGGTCAGCAAGAGCAAGGTCAAGCTGGTTCTGCGTTAGCGCGATTCGACAAGAGACTTCAAGAGGCCGGTACCCGATTTGGGTGCCGGCCTCTTGCGTTGTGAGTGTGGAGCGAGCCTGTAAGCGGGGTTCTGTTTAAGACGACCATCTATCTGGGACTGACGTCGCCGTCAGCCTCGAGCGGACTAACCCGTGCGCCGGTCGGGCCGACCTTGACCGCACCTATTCGTCCTTGCTCCGGATGGGGTTTGCCAAGCCGCCATGTTGCCATGACGCTGGTGCGCTCTTACCGCACCGTTTCAGCTTTTCTCCTGCCGACAAGGCAGGGGAGTCTTCTTTTCTGTGGCACTTTCCGTCGCGTCGCCGCGCCCTGCCGTTAGCAGGCATCCTGCCCTATGGAGCCCCGACTTTCCTCACGCACCACAAGGGCACGCGCGGCCGTCCGGCCCACTCCGCAGGTGATTGTAGCAAGGACAGGCGATGCAGGCGGCCTGACGCTATTCAGCTGCAGGCGAAGCCTGTCAGCTGGAATCACGTCGTCTAACGCGGCGAAGTCCGCGTTAGACCGTCTTTCCGGAGGCTTGCATCTTCGCCCACGAGTCCTTGAGGGTCAGCGTGCGGTTGAAGACGAGCTTGTCGCCGTCGCTGTCAGGGTCCACGCAGAAGTAGCCAAGGCGCTCGAACTGCACAGTTTGGCCCGTCTCCGCGTCAGCAAGCGCCGGTTCCACGAAGCACTGCGTGTCCACGACCTCGGAGTCCGCGTTGATCGACTCGAAGAGGTCATGCCCGTCGCTACCCGGGAACGGGTCAGTGAAGAGGTGGTCGTAGAGGCGCACCTCGGCAGGCAGAGCGTGAGCTGCTGAAAGCCAGTGCAGCGTGCCCTTGACCTTGCGGCCGTCGGGTGAGGATCCGCCACGCGTCTCGGGGTCGTAGCTGCAGCGCAGCTCGACGATGTTGCCTTCGGCGTCCTTGATCACGTCGTTACAGGTGACGAAGTAGGCTGCGCGCAGGCGAACCTCGCGGCCCGGAGCCAGTCGGAAGAACTTGCCGGGCGGGTCTTCCATGAAGTCATCGCGCTCGATGTAGAGTTCGCGCGCGAACGCGACCTGGCGGGTGCCCGCGGCCTCGTCCTCGGGGTTGTTGGAGACCTCCATGTACTCGACCTGGCCCTCGGGGTAGTTCTCGATGACCACCTTGATAGGGTCGAGCACCGCGAAGCGGCGCAGCGAGGTGCGGTTGAGTACGTCGCGCACGCAGTGCTCGAGCATGCCGAACTCCACGACACTGTCGTTGCGGGCCACTCCCACGAGCGCTGCGAAGTCGCGAATCCCTTCGGCAGGGTAGCCGCGACGACGGATGCCCGAGATCGTGGGCATGCGGGGGTCGTCCCAGCCGCGCACGTGACCCTCGGTGACGAGCTTGATGAGCACGCGCTTGGAGAGCACGGTGTGCGTCAGGTTCAGGCGAGCGAACTCGTACTGGTGCGGCGTGGACGGCACCGGCAGGTTCTCGATGAACCAGTCGTAGAGCGGGCGGTGGTCTTGGAACTCCAGCGTGCAGATCGAGTGCGTAATGCCCTCGATCGCGTCGGACTGGCCGTGCGCGAAGTCGTACATCGGGTAGATGCACCACGCGTCGCCGGTGCGGGGGTGCTCGGCGTGCAACACGCGGTAGAGCACGGGGTCGCGCAAGTTGATGTTGGGCGACGCCATGTCGATCTTCGCGCGTAGCACCCTCTCACCATTGCCGAACTCGCCGGCACGCATACGCGCGAACAGGTCGAGATTCTCCTCGACGGAGCGGTCGCGCGAGGGGCTCTCCTTGCCGGGCTCGGTGAGCGTGCCACGATACGAGCGGATCTCTTCTGCCGAAAGGTCATCGACGTAGGCCTTGCCCGCCTTGATCAGGTGGACGGCCCACTCGTAGAGCTGCTCGAAGTAGTCGGATGCGAAGAACAGGTACTCGCCCCAGTCGAATCCAAGCCAGCGCACGTCGGTCTCGATCGAGTCGATGTACTCCTGCTCTTCCTTAGTGGGGTTGGTGTCGTCGAAGCGCAGGTGGCAGCGCCCGCCGAACTCGGTAGCGACGCCGAAGTTCAGACAGATCGACTTCGCGTGTCCGATGTGGAGATAGCCGTTGGGCTCCGGCGGAAAGCGCGTGACGACCGTCTGTATGCGGCCCTCGCGCAGGCCGGCCGCGACGATGTCACGGACGAAGTCGGAGCGTTCTGGTGTGGGGGTGTTTTCGGTGTTCATAGCGGCTGACGATAGCACATCGAAGCCGCCGAATCCGTGCTGTGCGGGGCCTTGGGCAAGGCACCTTCTCGGCGGGCCGGGGCACTCGTTCCCGGAAACGAAAACAGGTCGGGGCTTTGCGCCTCCGACCTGCGGTTATGTTGGTAGCCCGTACGGGATTCGAACCCGTGATCTCCGCCTTGAGAGGGCGATGTCCTAAACCGCTAGACGAACGGGCCATGCTTGGCAGGGGTACTAGGGCTCGAACCTAGACTCTCCGGAACCAGAATCCGGCGTGTTGCCAGTTACACCATACCCCTGTACCTCTTACGCCCCGAGAGGCGCGAAAAGGTATGTTACGTAGGCCTCAAGGGAGTGTCAACCCTGTTCTGGCCCCTGTCAAAACTAGGTTGTCGCGAGCTCGTGAGCAGCCTGGATTCGAGCGAGCGAACGGGCGCGTCCGAGCAGCTCGAGCGACTCGAAGAGCGGCGGCGAGACCGTCGAGCCCGTCGCCGCCACCCGCACCGCCTGGAAGACGACCTTCGGCTTGAGACCGATGGTCTCGGGCACGCCGCGGAGAGTCTCCTCGATGGCGGCCGAGCTCCAGTCACATGCTTTGAGAGCCTCAGCAACTGCCGAAAGGGCGGTGCCGGCGCCTTCCTTGCGCAGTACCTTCGCCAGCGAAGCCTCGTCGATCTCGGGCTCTTCGAACAAGAAGCGCACCATCGGCGCGATCTCGTCGAGGTGCTTCAGGCGCTCTGCGACAAGCGGAATGAGCGCAACGAACCAGTCGTGACGCGCCTCGACGTCGGCTGCGGTTGCCAGACCCGCGCGCTCTAACCAGGGGAGCAGTCGAGAGATCAGCTCATCGGCCGACATATCGCGAATGTAGGAGCCGTTCATCCACTCGAGCTTGTCGATGTCAAAGATCGCAGGGTTCTTGGAGATGCGCTCGAGCGAGAAGTTGGCCTTGAGCACGTCGGCGGGAACGATGGTCGTCTCGCCATCGAGCGACCAGCCCAGCAGCGCGAGGTAGTTGAGCAGCGCTTCGGGCAGATAGCCCATCTCGTCGTAGGCCTCGACGGAGGTGGCCCCGTGGCGCTTGGAGAGCTTCTTACCGTCTGGGCCCCAGATCATAGAGAGGTGGGCGAAACGGGGCACGGTGTGGCCCAGCGCCTCAAAGACCAGGATCTGGCGCGGTGTGTTCGCGAGGTGGTCGTCGCCGCGAATGACGTGGCTGATCTCCATGTCGGCGTCGTCTATGACCGTGGCGAAGTTGTAAGTGGGCGTGCCGTCCGTGCGCGCGAGAACGAAGTCGTCCATGGCCTCGATCGGGAACTCGGTCAGGCCGCGCACCGCGTCGTCTACGACGACAGGGCCGTGATCGAGTGGCACCGCAAGACGCCACACGTGGGGCTCGCCTGCCTCGACGCGAGCAGCGGCGTCTTCGGCAGTCAGCGCGCGACAGGTGCGGTCGTAGCCTGAGATGCCACTGCCGGACTGGCGCGCAGCCTCGCGCTTGCCTTCGAGCGTCTCGGCGCTGCAGAAGCAGGGATAGGCGGTTCCATTCGCCTTCATCGTCTCGAGCGCGGCGCGATAGTTGTCCGCGCGCTGGGTCTGGAAGTAGGGGCCGTATTCGCCGCCGACCTCGGGACCTTCGTCCCAGTCGATGCCGAGCCAGGTAAGCGAACGCAGGATCTGTGCGGTGTTCTCCGCAGTGGAGCGCTCGGGGTCGGTGTCGTCGATGCGCAGGATGAACGTGCCGCCGGACTTGCGGGCGAACGCCCAGTTGTAGATGGCGGTGCGAGCGCCTCCCACGTGCAGGGTGCCAGTGGGCGAAGGGGCGAAGCGGACTCTGACAGGCGTGGTCACTTCAGCAAGCTCCTGTGTCGTTAGCGGGCGAGAGAGACGGGTTAGACGGACTCGTGGTCGGCCTCGAGCACCATGTCGCACGCCTGGGAGCGGGTGAGCAGATACCACGAGACGGCCACGGAGATGAGCAGGGCGCACATGCCCAGCGCGTAGTTGAGGTAGTTGTCGCCGCCTTCGAAGACGACGAACTTCCGCGCGACGGCCACGAGCGCGGCTTCAAGCACCGTGGGGATCACGTTGCGGTGCCGCATGTAAGCGATCGCGATCCGGAAGAGCTCGACCAAGATGAAGATCTCAAGAATGGTGCCGATGATCGAGTTGAACTCGACCCGAGAGAGCGCCACGCCGTTTCCGGCGATGTGCAGCATCTCACTGGCCAGCGCAACGAGCGCGCCGCCGGCAAGCGCAACGAGTGCGAATGCGACCGCAACCTCGATGCCAAGGATCAGGTAGTTGAGGAGCCACAGAAAACGCTTCATGAGAGGTGTTTGCATCACGCGTCTATCTCCTAGGTGGGGTGCGAGCACATGTTACCCGACCGCGCGTGAAGTGGTGCATACCACCGACGCTCGTACTGGTATTCGGCGCTGCCATCGGCTACACTTCGGCGTGCTCATCAAGAGGCAGTCGAATGACTGCAGAGGGTCGAGGGACCGAGCCCGTAGACACCCCGGCAACCGACGTTGAAAGAAACGCACGGTGCCACATCTCGGCAGGCGAGGTATTTGCCTGGAAGATGAGGGAAGAGCCGCGCTCTTTGTGATGTGCGCGATGCGAAGCCCCTGTCTGTCCCAGGCGGGGGCGTTCTTGTGCCCCGCACTGATGTGTCGTTCGGCGGGAGCGTCCCGACCGGACGCGATAAGGAGGATGTATGTCTGAGCGCGAGTACCTGTTCACTTCCGAATCCGTGACCGAGGGCCACCCGGACAAGATGTGCGACGCCATCTCCGACGCCGTTCTCGACGCGATCCTGCAGGCCGAGATCGATCTGGGCGACAAGGGCGACGTCGACAGCGTCCGTTGCGCTTGCGAGACCTTCACCACCACCGGTCTCGTTGTCGTTGGCGGCGAGATCCGCACGCACGGCTACGTAGACATCATCAGCATCGTGCGCAAGGTCGTGGGCGAGATCGGCTACACGCGCGCCAAGTTCGGCTTCGACGCTGAGACCTGCGGCGTGGTGCTGGGCATCCACGAGCAGAGCGCCGACATCGCGCAGGGCGTCGACGAGTCCTACGAGGTACAGCACGGCAAGGGCTCCGACCCGATCGACCTCGTGGGCGCCGGCGACCAGGGCATGATGTTCGGCTACGCCTGTAACGAGACCTCCACGCTCATGCCGATGCCGATCTACCTCGCTCACCGTCTGGCCGAGCGCCTCACTGCTGTGCGCAAGTCCGAGGTGCTGCCGTACCTGCGTCCTGACGGCAAGACCCAGGTTTCGGTGCGCTACGTGGACGACAAGCCGGTGTCCGTGGAGAAGATCCTCATTTCCACCCAGCACGCCGACGGTGTCGACATCGAGGCTCAGCTGCGCCCCGACCTCATCGAGCACGTCATCCGCCCCGTCTTCGAACTCGAAGGCATCGAGTACAAGGACGCCGAGATCTTCGTGAACCCGACCGGCCGCTTCGTCATCGGTGGCCCCATGGGCGACACCGGCCTGACCGGCCGCAAGATCATCGTCGACACTTACGGCGGCATGGGCCGTCACGGCGGCGGCGCGTTCTCGGGCAAGGACTGCACCAAGGTCGACCGCTCGGCCGCCTACGCCGCGCGCTGGGTCGCCAAGAACATCGTGGCCGCCGGTCTGGCCGACAAGGCCGAGATCCAGCTCGCCTACGCGATTGGCGTGGCGCACCCGCTCTCGGTGATGGTCGAGACCTTCGGGACGGAGAAGGTTCCGGTCGCAGCCATCGAGAAGGCCGTTGCCGAGGTCTTCGACCTGCGTCCGGGCGCCATCATTCGCGACCTGGACCTGCGCCGCCCGATCTATCGCAAGACCTCCGCGTACGGTCACTTCGGCCGTGCCGACAAGGACTTCACGTGGGAGCGCATCGACCGCGCCGAGGCGCTTGCCGCTGCAGCTGGCCTGAACGACTAGAAGCTCGCACGCATACGAAGGCCGCTGGCGACCGATGCGTTGTCAGCGGCCTTCGCTATGCTGCAAGACGATGACTTCGCCCACCGCACAGATCGCTCACGTGATCGTCGACATCCCCGCGCGGGAGCTGTCGACGCACTTCGACTACGCCATCGCCGAAGGTCAGGCGGTAGGCGTGGGCTCGTGCGTGCTCGTGAACTTCGCCAACCGGCCAGCGGTGGGCTACGTGGTCGGACTAGCCGTTGGGCCGGTCGAGGGGCTCAAGACGATCGAGGCGGTGCTGGGTGGGCCGTTCTTCGGCGAGCAGGCTGCCGAAGTGGCGCGGTGGATCGCGAGCGAGTACGTGTCTCCGCTCTCAGAGGCCGTGAGGCTCTTCCTGCCGCCCGGGGGCACGCCCAAGGCGGTACGAGCCCCAGATGGGACGTGGTCGCTGCGTGCGGCCTCCACAGGTGAGGTGGATGACCGCTGGGCTGAGCTCGCGCCCGGCGCGTCGGAGTTCAAGCCGAAAGCGAACGCCACGATGCAGCGGGCGATCATCGACGCGTTGGGCGCAGGCCCTGTGCGCGTAGCGGAGCTAAGTGCGGACCTGGGTTCGGTGAACGGCGCCCTCAAGACGCTTGAGAAGGCGGGTGCGGTGCTGGTCGCGAGTCGCCGGCGCATGCGCGACGCGCACGTTCGCGAGCGATCCGCCGTACGCCATGAGCGGCTCACGGCAGGGCAGATGGCGGCGTTGCGGGCGATTGAGACGTCGGTGTCCGCCGGAGGCGGAGTCATCGCGCTCGATGGCGTCACCGGCTCGGGCAAGACCGAGGTCTACCTGCGCGCGATCGAGCTGTGTCTTGAGGCCGGCAAGACCGCGTGCGTGCTCGTGCCTGAAATCTCGCTCACCCCACAGACGGTGGGACGCTTCCGGTCTCGCTTCGGGGATGCAGTAGCCGTTCTGCACTCTCGGCTTTCGGCAGGGGAGCGCTACGACCAGTGGGACCTCGCACGCAAGGGCGAGGCGCGCATCGTGGTGGGCGCTCGCTCGGCTCTCTTTGCGCCACTCACCGACGTCGGTCTCATCGTCATCGACGAGGAGCACGAGTCCTCCTACAAGCAGTCATCGGCGCCGCGCTATCACGCCCGAGAGGTCGCCGAGCAGCTCGCGAAACGCTTCGGTGCGACGCTCGTGCTTGGCAGCGCGAGTCTGTCGATGGAGACGCGCGAGCGGGCCGCGACGGGCGACTGGACGCTGGTGGAGATGCCCGATCGCGTCGAAGGGCGCAAGATGCCCGATGTCCTGGTCGTGGACATGGGCGCCGAGTTCGGCGACGGGCACCGCTCGATGTTCTCGCGGCCGCTCATCGAAGCGCTCACGCAGACGCGCGACGCTGGCTCCAAGGCCGTTCTCTTCCTCAACCGCCGCGGCTTCGCGTCGTTTCTGCTGTGCCGGGAGTGCGGCTACGTGCCGCGCTGCGACTCGTGTGCGACCTCGCTCACCTTCCACGACGTCGGCAGCCGTCTGATGTGTCATCACTGCGGCTCCGTGCGTCCCGTGCCGCCCACCTGCCCCGAGTGTGGAAGTCCCTACCTTCGGCAGTTCGGGGCGGGCACGCAGCGAGTCGAGACCGAGCTGAATGCACTGCTACCCGACTGGCCCGTAGTGCGCATGGATGCGGACACCACCAAGGGCAAGGGCGCCCACGAGCGGCTTCTGGCGGCATTCGAGGGGCTTGAGAGCGGCGTGCTGCTCGGCACTCAGATGATCGCCAAGGGCCTGGACTACCCGGAAGTCACGCTTGTTGGAGTCGTGGCAGCCGATGTCACCTTGAACGTGCCGGACTTTCGCGCGGGCGAGCGCACCTACCAGCTGCTCGAGCAGGTCGCGGGCCGTGCGGGCAGGGGTGACGCGCCGGGCCGCGTGGTCGTGCAGACCTACTGGC
>DASRYH010000020.1:0-18255 GCA_035687245.1 Coriobacteriia bacterium | reverse complement strand
CATCCTGCGCGACAAGCACGCGGGTGTCGCGAAGCGCGGCGCCATCGTGCTGCTGGATATGGGAACGCCGTCGACCGCCGACGACATCGTCAAGCGCGTGATCGCTGTGGCGGGCGATACCGTTGAGGTCGTAGACGACGTTCCCATCGTCAACGGCGTCCCCGAGCATCGCGCCGACGTCATCATCGTTCCTTCCGCGGGTGTGACAATGCCCTTGCACACGGTACCCGCGGGCACCATCTTCGTGATGGGCGACAACCGGCCCGTCTCGCTCGATAGCCGCTTCATAGGCCCGATACCGCTGTCCAAGATCCGCGGCAAGGTGGTCTGGATCATTCTGCCGCTTACGGACTTCGGCCCGCCGAAGTAGCGGCACATTGACCAGCACGACACCCGCGTCTAGGGTGGTCTGACCTCTCGTAACCAAGGAGCTGTTCTCGATGTTCGACAACCTCTCAGATCGCTTGCAGGCGGTCTTCAAGAACCTCACCGGCAAGGGCCGGCTCTCCGAGGCTGACGTCGACGCTGCTATGCGTGAGATCCGCATGGCGCTGCTCGAGGCCGACGTGAACTTCAAGGTAGTGAAGGACTTCGTCGCCCGCGTTCGCGAGAAGTCCGTGGGCTCCGACGTCATGAACTCGCTCACGCCCGGCCAGCAGGTCGTCAAGATCGTGCTCGACGAGCTCACTCACCTGCTGGGCGACACCAACAGCAAGCTCGCGCTGTCAGGGCGCATTCCCAACGTCATCATGCTTGTCGGTCTCCAGGGCTCGGGCAAGACGACGGCCTCGGCCAAGCTCGCGCGTAACCTGCGCAAAGAGGGGAGAAGCCCCCTGCTGGTGGCGTGCGACGTCTATCGTCCGGCGGCAATCGACCAGCTCGAGGCGTTGGGTCGAGAGCTCGACATCCCGGTCTACCGCGGGGAGTCCAACGATCCGGTTGAGATCGCCAAGGCAGGCATCCGCTACGCGATCGACAACCTGCGCGACGTTGTCATCGTCGACACCGCAGGTCGCCTGCACGTTGACGACGAGATGATGACCGAGGCGGTCAACATCCGAAACGCCGTTAAGCCCGACCAGATCCTGATGGTTGTCGACGCGATGACCGGCCAGGATGCCGTTAACGTTGCCGCAGCATTTGCAGAGAAGGTCGACTTCGACGGCGTCATCATGAGCAAGCTCGACGGCGACGCGCGCGGTGGTGCGGCGCTCTCCATTCGGCAGGTCACCGGCAAGCCGATCAAGTTCGCTTCGGTTGGCGAGCGCGCAGATGCGCTCGAGGCGTTTCACCCGGACCGCATGGCCAAGCGCATCCTCGGGATGGGCGACGTCGTTTCGCTCATCGAGAAGGCCCAAGACGCCGCCGAAGGCCAGGAGATGGACGCCAAGACGGCCGAGCGGCTCGCCAAGGCGGAGTTCACACTCGAAGACTTCCTCGCCCAGATCAAGCAGGTACGCAAGATGGGTGGCCTCGGCGGCATCCTGAAGTCGCTTCCGGGTGTGGGTAAGCAGATGAAGGAGCTCGAAGGTCAGGTCGACGAACGCGAGCTCGACCGCATCGAGGCAATCATCTTCTCGATGACGCCTGCCGAGCGCGTGAACCCCAAGATCATCAACGGCCACCGCCGCGAACGCATCGCCAAGGGCAGCGGAATGCACGTCTCCGACGTGAACCGTCTGCTGAAGCAGTTCGCCGAATCCCGCAAGATGATGAAGCAGATGCAGGGCATGACAGGTAAGGGCCGCAAGCGCATGCGGCTTCCCGGCATGCCCCCTATGGGCTAGAGCACTTCCTTCGGCAGTCCTTCGGCGTCTTTGACCCTCGCATTGGCCTGTCGTATCATTGGCAACCGCTTTGTCGTTCCAAGTGGCCTGCGCCCATTCACGCGAGGCCGCCTGACTTGAGGAGTTCTGTTGGCAGTCAAGATTCGCCTGGCGCGCCACGGTGCCAAGAAGGCCCCGTTCTACCGCGTCGTCATCGCTGATGGTCGCGCCCGCCGTGATGGCCGCTTCATCGAGATCGTCGGCCGTTACAACCCGCGCACCGAGCCGTCCACCATCGAGCTCGACATCGATAAGATCGATGCCTGGCTCGCTAAGGGTGCCCAGCCCACCGAGGCCGCAGCTAAGCTGATCGCTGCTGCCAGGGGTGAGAAGCAGGCGCCGGTCGTCGAGAGCAAGGCCTCGAAGAAGTCGGTCGCCAAGGCCGCTGCCGAAGAGGCTGCTGCTGCCAAGGCTGCCGAAGAGGCCGCTGCCGCCAAGGTCGCCGCTGCTGAGGAAGCTGCTGCTGCCAAGGCTGCCGCTGCTGAGGCTGCTGCCGCTGAGGCTGAGGCTCCTGCCGAGGAAGCCGTCGTCGAAGAGGCTCCTGCAGAGGAAGCTGTCGTCGAAGAGGCTGCCGAAGAGGCTCCCGCTGAGGAAGCCGCTGCTGAGGAGGCTCCCGCTGAGGAAGCCGCCGAGGCTGAGGCCGAGCCCGCCGACGCCGAGTAGGCGCAAGTCAACATGACGCGCACCGGCGCACACACTGAAGAGCTCGTGCGCTATCTGATCGGGTCGCTTGTGGAGAACGCTGATGCGGTCTCTATCGAGTGTCTCGAAGAGGCCGACACGGTTCGCTTCGAGGTAACCCTCGACGCGGAAGATGTAGGCAAAGTCATCGGCCGCGGCGGTCGGATCATCAAGGCGATCCGCACGCTCGCACGCGCCGCTGGCAGTGCTGAGGGTCTTCAGGTAGACGTCGACGTAATCGGCTGAGGTCGATGATGGCTTCTGAGCCGTTCACGACCGTAGGCCGCATCGTTAAGACGCATGGTCTTAAAGGCGAGGTCTCCGTAGTCACCGACTACGGGGCCTCGCTTGACCTTCTGGTCGGGCTGCCGGCCTGGCTTGTGCCTCCGGTACCTTCGCTTCGGCAGACCGCCATCACCGGCGTACGTCCGGGGCCGAAAGGGCCGATTGCGAGCCTTGCCGGCGTGGACTCTATCGATGTCGCGCGCCAGCTCCAGAACCGCACGATCTTGGTCGAGACGAACTCGCTGCCCGAGGACTTCGATGCGCAAGAGGAGTTCGATGATGTCGTGGGCTATGAGCTCATCGACGCCAAGCGCGGCTCAGTCGGCACGATCACCGAGGTGCTCATCACCGGCGCTAACGATGTGTGGATCGTGCACGGACCCTTCGGCGAGGTACTCGTGCCGGTGATCGACGATGTTGTGGTCGAGATCGACGACGAGACGCAGACTATCGACGTCGAGTTGCTCGACGGGCTGATCGAAGGGGAGGAGTGAGCGTGCGCGTCGACGTGATCACGATCTTCCCCGAAATGTTCGAGCCGATGTCGGCTTCGATGACTGGGCTTGCGCAGGAGAATGGCGCGCTGGATCTCAACGTGCACGACCTGAGGCAGTGGGCGCACGATCGTCACCGCACCACCGACGACTACCCCTACGGCGGCGGTCCCGGCATGGTGATGAAGCCCGAGCCTCTCTTTGAAGCGCTCGACGCGATGCGCGAGGTCGCATCCGAGGCCCCCTACGTCGTCTTCATGGCGCCGGTAGGTGTGCCGTTTTCGCAGGCGATCGCTCACGAGCTTTCGGCGAGAGAACACCTCGTCTTCGTATGCGGGCGCTACGAAGGCTTCGACGAGCGAGCACTGGAGCAAGCCGACCTCACGCTGTCAATCGGTGACTACGTGCTGACCGGCGGCGAGCTGCCGGCGATGGTCGTGATCGATGCTGTGACGCGCCTGCTTCCAGGGGTGTTGGGGCACGAGGATTCGGCAGTTGACGAGTCGTTTGCCGAAGGACTTTTGGAGTACCCTCAGTACACTCGTCCCGCGCAGTACCGGGGCATGGAAGTACCCGAAGTGCTTCGGAGTGGCGACCACGCGCGTATCGCGCGTTGGAGGCGAGAGCAGGCCATTGCGAGGACGGCGCAGGTGCGTCCGGACCTGTTTGACGCCGCCGACCTCACCGAAGATGAGAGAGCTGTCGCGGAGGCGTCGCGTGACGCCGACGCTGGGTAGCAAGGAAAGGAAGACGATGAGCGAGGCCGGCCAGAAGGCAGCCAGCAACAGCATTGAGGGCAAGGAGCCCAAGACCGAGGAGACCTCGATCGGTCGGTGGCTGATCGAGACCGCACTGCTTGTCGCGCTGGCGTTCGCGCTCGCGCAGGGCATCAAGACCTTCATCATCCAGCCGTTCATGATTCCGACCGGCTCGATGATCCCGACGATCGAAATCGGCAACCGCGTGCTCGCCGACAAGATGGTCTTCCGCTTCTTCCGCGAGCCGCAGGTGGGCGACATCGTCGTCTTCGACGATCCCAACGGCCAGCTGCCGCAGCTCATCAAGCGCGTCATCGCCACCGAAGGCCAGACGGTCGACGTACACGACGGCAAAGTCTGGGTTGATGGCAAGGCGCTCGACGAGCCCTACGTTCACGGCAAGGACACCGAGCGACTGACCTACCCGTTGCCGGTCACGATCCCCAAGGGCCAGGTCTGGCTCATGGGTGACAACCGTCCCGAGAGTGGTGACGCCCGCATCTTCGGCCCGCAGCCGGTGAGCATCGTTCGCGGCCGCGCGTTTTGGACCTACTGGCCGGTCAAGCACTTCGGCAAGCTTCAGTAGAGGGTAGGAACTAGCCGAAAAGGGGCGTTGCCCCGCAAGTGGGAGTGCTCTATACTACCCACTCGCGCCTTGATTCGGGCGCACGTATGCAGTCAACGAACAGGAAGCTTCGAACATCATGGACATCATTCGCGCCATCGAGCAGCAGCAGATCCGCGAAGACCTGCCGCAGTTCCAGGTCGGCGACACCGTTAAGGTTCACTACAAGATCATCGAAGGTACCCGCGAACGTACCCAGGTCTATCAGGGTGTCGTTACTCGTCGTCACGGCGCGGGCAACCGTGAGACGTTCACCGTTCGCAAGATCAGCTTCGGTGTCGGCGTAGAGCGTACCTTCCCGGTCCACTCGCCGAAGATCGACCACATCGAGCACGTCAGCCGCGGTAAGGTTCGTCGCGCCAAGCTCTACTTCCTGCGCGAGAAGGTCGGCAAGGCGGCTCGCCTCAAGGAGAAGGGCTACTAGGCCACTCTCATGAGCGCACAGCTCAACTATCTCGAACGGGGTCTCCGCTGCGCGCGGGGCCCCGTTCGTGTTTCCGCACCCGGCGGCATGCTGTGAGCGGCCCCATGGGTGGCGAACGCGTGGGCGAAGTCGTGGCGGCGTTGGATGCTGCGAGCGGTTCACGCCTGCAAGAACTGCTTATGCAGTTTGGAGAAGACGAGCGCCCCGGCGTAAGTGCTGCCGTCGCGCGGGCCCGCAGGCGCGATGCTGCCGAGTCTGCCGAGCGGGCGCGCCTGGAGCGGCTGTACTCGTTGGAGCGAGCACTTCGGCGGGAAGGCTTCGAGCTGGTTGCTGGCGTCGATGAGGTGGGGCGAGGTGCGCTTGCGGGGCCTCTCAGCGCTGGCGCGTGCGTGCTGCCTGCGCGTCCACGCATCCCCGGGCTCAACGACTCCAAGCAGCTTGCGCCGCCGCGACGCGCCGAAATCGCCGCTCGCGTGCGCGAAGTGGCAATCGCGTGCGCGGTCTACCACGTGGAGGCCGATGAGCTGGACCGGCTGGGCATGACCGCGGCGCTCAAGCTCGCAATGCGGGGCGCTCTGTCTGCGCTGGAAGTCGAGATCGACCACGTCGTGGTGGACGGCAACCCTCTGCATCTCACGGAGGCTGAGACGGCCGTTGTGGGCGGAGACGGGAAGGTCGCTGCGATCGCGGCGGCATCCGTGATCGCCAAGGTCGAGCGCGACTCGCTGATGGTCGCTGCTTCCGACTCGCATCCCGCCTACGGCTTTGAGATCAACAAGGGCTACGGCACCGCCGAGCACATGCAAGCGATCCGGGAGGTCGGCGTCTGCGTGCTCCACCGGCGATCGTTCGTACCGTGCTCTGGGATGGACCGGCTCTTCTAGCCCGGCGTCGCACGGCCTTTGGAAGGTTCCGTTTTGCGCTGGGTCCGGGTCGGTTATATGTCCCGTGACAGCCTCGCCTTGGAGGTGAGGCTCACATGACCGATGAGCGCAAGAAGTTGGGGGAGCGCGGCGAAGATGCTGCCGCGGCCTATCTGGAGCGGGCCGGACTGGAAGTGGTGGAGCGCAACTGGCGCTGCCCGGCGGGCGAGATCGACATCGTCGCACTGGAAGACGAGACCCTCGTGATGTGCGAGGTGAAGACGCGCAAGACGGTGTCGAAGGGCACGCCGGAAGAGGCGGTGACGACTGCCAAGCAGCGCAGGTACCGCAAGCTCGCGAGCGCCTACCTGCAGAGTGCCGGGCTCACAGACGTCGCGGTTCGTTTTGACGTCATCACCATCCTGGTGATCGCGAGTGACCGGGCCCTGCTGCGCCACCATCGAGCCGCCTTCATCGTCGAGGGTGCGTAAGCGTGGCACACGCGTCGGTACGCACCGCCACGATCATGGGCGTGGACGCCGTCCCTGTTGACGTAGAGATCGACGTCGGCCCGGGCCTTCCGTCCTTCGCCATCGTTGGGCTGGGCGACGCGGCTGTGCAGGAGGCACGGGAACGAGTGCGATCGGCCGTGCGGGCAAGCGGCTTTGACGTGCCGAACTCCCGCATCGTGGTGAACCTTGCGCCGGCACCGCTGCGCAAGCACGGCACCGGATTCGACCTGCCGATCGCTGTCGGACTGCTGGTGGCAACCAAGCAGATCGCACCACACCTCGCCGACGAAGTGCTGGCCGTCGGTGAGCTATCGCTGGATGGGCGGGTGCGTGGCGTGGCCGGTGAGCTGGCTTTCGCGGTGTCGGCCGCTAGAGAGGGGCTGAAGCTGCTGAGTCCGCCCCTTACCGGAGGCGCAGGCGCCATCGAGGGACTCGACGTTCGCCCAGTGAAGACGCTCGGACAACTGAAGCACGGGCTGCCCTCAGCATCGGCCTGGGTGACGATGACTCCTGAGGTGGAGGCAGGCGTCGACTTCGGCGAGGTAGTTGGGCAGGAGTTGGCGGTCAGGGCACTCACCGTCGCGGCCGCCGGCGGGCACAGCATGTTGATGGTGGGTCCGCCCGGGAGCGGGAAGACCATGCTCGCGCGGCGACTGCCGACGATACTGCCCTCCCTCTCGGCGACGGAGCGCCTGGAGACTGCGCTTGTGCACTCAGTTGCAGGAGTTGACGCGGCCCCAGCCCTTGGCGGCGTGCGGCCCTTTCGCGCACCACATCACTCGGCGTCGATCGCGGGTTTGATCGGTGGTGGAAGTCCTCCGCGACCGGGCGAGGCGTCACTCGCACACAACGGCGTGCTCTTCCTCGACGAGATGCCGGAGTTCGGGCCCGCCGCACTGCAGTGTCTTCGGCAGCCTCTGGAAGACGGCGCGGTCACTGTGGTTCGCGCCGAAGGACGAGTGACCTACCCCGCGCGCTTCGCGTTGATCGGCTCCGCCAACCCGTGCCCGTGCGGCTTCCTTGGCGACCCCGTGAAACCGTGCTCGTGCCCGCCGTCAGTTGTCGAGCGCTACCGGGCGCGCATAGGCGGGCCGCTCATGGACCGAATCGATATGGTCGTTGAAGTGCAGCGGCCGGACCCGGCACTACTGCTCGAGCCGAGTGGATCTCGTTGTTCGGAGGCACTGCGCGAAGCCGTGATAGAGGCTCAAGACCGTGCGGTCTCTCGCGACGGCGCGGTTGCCGCAGCGCTTTCTGGGCGAAAGCTCGTGGAGGCGTGCGCGATGAATCAGCAGGCGCAGCGTGTGCTTGAGACTTCGGCGCGCATGCACTCGTTGTCCGGGCGCGGGGTGACGCGGCTTCTGCGCGTAGCGCGCACGCTGGCGGATCTCGATGGCGACGACGGTGTGGCGGCTGGCCATATCGCGGAGTCGCTCGGCTATCGCGTCACGGGGAGGACCTGATGCTGGATCATGTACCCCACTTCGAGATCGCGCTTGGAGACGCCGGCTACCCCGCATTGCTCGCGGAGCTCGAGCAGCCACCGCAGCGGCTCTACGGCATCGGCGCCCCGGAGTCGCTTCAGCCCGGCCTTGCGGTGGTGGGAGCACGTCGGGCAACGCCCTACGGGAGGACAGCGGCGCGGATACTTGCTGGCTGGGCAGCGGCCTCGGGTTACGTGATCGTGTCGGGTGGCGCGCTGGGTTGCGATCAAGCAGCGCACCAAGCGGCGTTGGACCGCGGGGGCACGACGGTGGCTGTGATGGGATGTGGTGCCGACGTCTGCTACCCAAGACGCTCAGTCGCGCTCTTCGAGCGCATCGCTGCCAACGGAGCGATCATCTCGGAACAGCCCTGGGGAACGGAGCCGCTGCCGTGGATGTTTCGGCTACGTAACCGCATCATCGCCGGTCTGTGCCCCGTTCTGCTGGTGCTCGAGGCCGGGCTGCCAAGCGGAACGTTCGGGACGGCCGAGTACGCGCTCCAGGCCGGCAGAACGGTAGCGGCCGTTCCGGGGTCAATCTTTGCGCCCGAGTGCCGCGGCTCGAACCGTCTGATCGCGACTGGCGCGCCTCCGGTGACCGACACATCCGAGCTCAGGCTGCTCTTGGAACTGGAGGGAGTCGCAGCGCAGGCGGACGCACCAGCTGCGAGTGCGATCGTGGAGGGGGAGGATGCGGTCGAGAGGGCCCTGCTGGTGAACCCGATGCGCCCCGACGATGTGGCGCGCGAGTTCGAGATGGACATAGTGACGGTGGCTCGGGCACTTGGCGTGCTCGAAGCTACCGGCCGAATACGTCGCTACCCCGACGGGCGCTACGGCCCGGGCTGAGAAGCGGGTACAATGCGACCCCGGTTCGCGAGATGAGGAGCGAAGTGGCGGCGCAGGAACGCAAGGTGACGGTCATCGGTGGAGGTCTCGCTGGCAGCGAGGCCGCGCTGCAGCTCGCCCGCAGGGGCATGCCGGTGACGCTCGTAGAGATGCGTCCCGAGACGATGACTCCTGCGCATCACGCGGCCGAGCTGGCCGAGCTGGTCTGCTCGAACTCGTTCAAGAGCGACGACTCGACCTCGGCTGCGGGTGCTTTCAAGCGTGAGCTGGAGGCGATGGGATGCATCCTGCTCGAGATCGCACGCGAGCACGCGGTTCCCGCAGGCGCTGCGTTGGCCGTCGACCGGGGGACCTTCTCAGCCGCGGTAACCGCTGCGGTCGAGGCAGAGCCGCTGATCGAGCTCGTGCGCGTCGAAGCCACCGATATCCCCGCCGAAGGCCTCGTGATCGTGGCTACGGGTCCGCTCACGAGCCCGGGGCTGGAAGCCGCGCTGTCCGAGATCGTCGGCGCCGACAGGCTCTCGTTCTACGACGCAGCCGCGCCCGTCATCGAGGCGGACTCCCTGGACCGCTCGATCGTCTTCGCTGCGTCGCGCTACGACAAGGGCGAGGGCGCGGACTACCTCAACGCACCCATGGAGCGCGACGAATACGAGCGCTTCTACGAGGCGCTGATCGCCGCCGACCGCGTGACGCTCAAGGACTTCGAGCGGCGCGAGCTGTTTGCCGCCTGCCAGCCGGCCGAAGAGGTCGCGCGCAGCGGTCCCGACGCCCTGCGCTTCGGCGCGCTCAAGCCGGTCGGCCTCACGGACCCTCGCTCGGGGCGCCGCCCGTGGGCCGTCGTCCAGCTGCGCGCCGAGAACCGCGAGTGCACGGCCTACAACCTCGTGGGCTTCCAAACGAACCTGACCTTCGCCGCCCAGCGTGAAGTCTTCCGCCTGATCCCGGGTCTCGAGAACGCCGAGTTTGCCCGCTACGGTGTCATGCACCGCAACACCTTTGTCGACGCGCCGAAGCTGCTCGATCGCACCCTCGCGGTGGCTACCGATCCTCGCATCAGGTTTGCGGGGCAACTCACCGGGACGGAAGGCTATATGGAAGCCGTTGGCTCGGGCCTGTTCGCTGCGCTCAACACCTACGCTGCACTCGAAGGCTCCGACCCCGTCGTGCTGCCCAAGACCAGCGTCTTTGGCGCGCTGCTCGACTACGCCACGGACCCCGAAACCGCCGACTACCAGCCAATGCACGTGAACTACGGCATCATTCCGCCGCTACCTGAGCGTGTGAAGGGCAAGCGCGAGCGCTACGCCGTCTACTCGCAGCGCGCCCAGGATGATCTGGCCGAATGGATCGCGACGCGCCCCGACATCTTCGGCGAGCGCTAGAATCGAGCCAGTCAGTCCGAGTGGGGCGATTCGGCGTGGCACACGAGAGGACCCGGGTGGCGAAGTCAGGCGCACACGACACGAACGACGTGGTGCAGCTGCCTGCCGAAGCCGAGCGCTTCTTGCGCCACCTCGCGGTCGAGCGGGGACTGTCCCCTCACACCGTGCGCGCTTACCGCGCTGACCTCGAGCGTTACGTCGAGTGGGCCGGGCGCGCCGGCATCGAGCCGTTCGCCGCTACCCATCGCGATCTACGCCGCTACCTCGCGGAACTCGATCAGGCTCGCTATGCGCGATCCACGATCAAGCGACGCCTGTCGGCCGTCCGGTCGATATTTGCCTACCTCGCGGAGCAGGGCGTCGTCACCAGCGACCCTTCGGCAGTCGTGAGCGCCCCCAAGGGCGCCAAGCGCCTGCCGCGCGTCGTGCCCACTGACCAGCTCGAAGCGCTGCTCGCAGCGCCTGACACCACAACGCCGAAGGGCCTGCGCGATCGCGCCATCCTCGAGCTGCTTTACGCATCTGGCATGCGTGTCGGCGAGCTTTCGGCACTTACCCTGGGCAAACTCGACCTCGCGCAGGGGCAAGCGGTGGTCATGGGGAAAGGCGCCAAGGAGCGCGTCGTCCCCATCCACGCCTTCGCGATCAAGGTGATTCGCACCTACCTCGCCGAATCGCGCCCACGCCTGGCGAAGCCGGACTCGCCCGACGCTGTCTTCCTGTCGTCGCGGGGCCGCGCCCTCTCTACCGATGCCGTGCGGCGCATCTTCCGCGGACATCTTGAGCGTGTCGCTGCAGATGCGGGGTTGTCACCGCACGCGATGCGCCATACATTCGCTACGCACCTGCTCGACGGAGGAGCGGATCTGCGCACCGTTCAGGAGCTACTGGGCCATGTTGCCCTGTCCACCACCCAGATTTATACTCACGTGAGCGTCACCCGGTTGAAAGATGCACATGGCAGTGCACACCCGCGAGCGTAGCAATCATCGATGCAGGCAGGGGCTACTGCATGGGAACGAGCACCAAGGCGGATCACTCCGCTCTTTGGCTCAGGTTCAAGAACGAAGACGACTCCCAGGCTCGTGACGACCTGATTTTGGCGTACTCGCCACTGGTCAAGTACGTCGCGGGCCGCGTTGCGTCGTCTTTGCCGCAGTCGGTGGATACCGCCGACCTCATCAGCTACGGCATCTTCGGCCTCATCGACGCCATCGAGAAGTACGACCTCGAGCGTGCGATCAAGTTCGAGACCTACGCCATCTCCCGCATCAAGGGCGCGATCATCGATGAGCTGCGTGCGATGGACTGGGTCCCTCGGTCGGTGCGCTCCCGCGCTCGTGAGATCGAGTCGGCCTACGTCAACCTCGAAAACGAGTTCAAGCGCGTTCCGACGGACCAAGAGGTCGCCGACCACATGGGCGTCTCCATCAAGGACTACGCCGACATTCTCACCAAGCTCAGCTACACCTCGGTCGTGAGCTTCGAGGAGCTGTGGGTTGGAAACGACCGCGAAGAGGGCCAGAGCGCCATCGGCTCGATCAAGGACGAGACTGCCGAAGACCCGGTCACCGCATTCGAGGGCGTCGAGGCGAAGCAGATTCTTGCCGAAGCCATCCAGACGCTGCCTGAGCGCGAGATGACGGTCATCGCGCTCTACTACTACGAGAACCTGACGCTCAAAGAGATCGGGCAGGTGCTCGGAGTCACGGAGTCGCGCGTGAGCCAGCTGCACACCAAGGCCGTCTTGCGGCTGCGCGCCAAGCTGCACAAGGCCTACGGCCAGCTCTAGGCTCGCACCACTTCGGCAGCTCGCCGAATAACCCCTGTACTCGCTGGATACCGGACGCTATACTGTCACGGTTTCTCATCTCTCACGCCTGTGGACTAGAGTCGCGAAGGTGCTGCCGGGAAGGCCCGGTGGTCGCGGACCTGGGATGAAGCGGGCGGACGAACAACCGGAAGGTGGATTTTCTATGCCCGTCGTTACCATGAAGTCCCTGCTTGAGGCCGGTGTCCACTTCGGACACCAGACCCGCCGTTGGAACCCGAAGATGAAGCCCTACATCTTCACCGAGCGCAACGGCATCTACATCCTCGACCTGCAGCGCACCCTGCGCGAGCTCGAGCACACCTACAGCTTCGTGCGTTCTGTCGGCCAGCGTGGCGGCCGCGTGCTGTTCGTAGGCACGAAGAAGCAGGCGCAGGAGCCCATCATGACCGAGGCTGGTCGTTCGGGCATGCCCTACGTCACCAACCGCTGGCTCGGCGGTATGCTCACGAACTTCGTGACCATGCGCAGCCGCGTTCAGCGCATGGAAGAGCTTGAGGCCATGATCGCCGACGGCCGTATGGCCACCCTGCCGAAGAAGGAGCAGCTGCTTCTGGGCAAGGAGCTCGGCAAGCTCAAGGCGAACCTCGACGGCGTGCGCGACATGCGCGAGCTGCCGCAGGCCCTCTTCGTCGTCGACACCAAGCGCGAGGACATCGCCGTTGCTGAGGCTCGCCGCCTCCGCATCCCGATCATCGGCCTTGTGGACACCAACGCCGACCCGGACGAGGTCGACTTCGTTATTCCGGCCAACGACGACGCGATTCGCTCGGTCGGTCTGATGTGCCGCGTCATCGCTGACGCCATCATCGACGGCCGCGGTGGCGTGGGCGACGTTCCGCAGGTCGACGCTGCTGCTGCCAACGCGGCACCGGTTGTCGTCGACGATCGTGAGGCCGCCGACGCGGCCGCCGACGCCGCGGCTCCCGCCGAGTGCGTCGAGACCGAGTCGCCGGCCGCCGCCATCGCCGAGGTTGCCGAAGAGGCCGCCGAGGCTCCCGCTGCCGAGGCACCTGCTGCCGAGTAGCACGCCGTAACTGCCGGAAGGCGGCGCCCGCACCATGGGGCGCCGCACTCCGATGATTCGTAGACACTCATCCGGAAGGACGAAACACGATGGCTGAGATTACCGCCGGAATGGTCAAGGAGCTGCGCGAGTGCACTGGCGCAGGCATGATGGAGTGCAAGAAGGCCCTGTCTGAGGCCGAAGGCCACCTTGATACCGCAATCGATATCCTGCGCACGCGTGGCCTTGCCTCGCTTGCGAAGAAGGCCGGCCGCGCTGCCAACGAGGGCGCTATCGCCGCTTTCGTCAGCGAGGATGGCAAGACGGGCACGCTCGTCGAAGTGAACTCTGAGACCGACTTCGTCGGCCGCAACTCCGAGTTCCTCGCGTTCGTGAACGGTATCGCCGAGATCGTCGTGAAGTCGGCTCCCGCCGACGTCGACACTCTGACGACCACCGAGTTCATCGGCCGCGACGGCCTGACCGTTCAGGACGTACTGGGCGAGGCCGTGAGCAAGCTTGGCGAGAACATCGGTGTCGCTCGCTTCGAGCGCATCGAGATCTCGGGCAACGGTGCTGTGGCCACCTACATCCACGGCGGCGGCAAGATCGGCGTCATCGTGGAGTTTGGCTTCGGCAAGGCCGAGACCGGCACCGCTGACGCCTTCAAGACCGCTGCCAAGGACGTGGCGATGCAGGTTGCCGCCGCCGCCCCGCTGTTCGTCTCTCGCGACGAGGCCCCGGTTGACGTCATCGAGCACGAGCTGTCGATCTACAAGCAGCAGGCTGCTGAGTCGGGCAAGCCTGAGGCCATTCAGGAGAAGATGGCCCAAGGCCGCCTTGAGAAGTACTACAAGGAGGTCGTGCTCCCCGAGCAGGTCTTCGTTAAGGACCAGGACCAGACCGTCGCGCAGTACGTGGCGGCCGTGGCCAAGTCCCTGGGCGACGAGATCGCCATCGTGGGCTTCACCCGCTGGACGCTGGGCGAGACTGCCGAAGCCTAGACAGACCGTGTGTTGATTGTATGACCCGCAGGCCGGTGCGACGCGCGCCGGCCTGCGTCATGTATTCTGTCTTGCAGACTGTCCCGCTTGGCTGCGGGGCTCACGACGAGAGGGGAGTGAGTTGTCCGACTACCGGTTCAAGCGCGTTCTGCTGAAGCTCTCCGGCGAAGCTCTTATGGGTGAAACCGGCTACGGTGTCGATCCCGCGATCCTTTCCTCGCTGGCCGTACAGATCAAGCAAGTCGCCGCTGATGGAATCGAGCTCGCGATCGTTGTGGGCGGCGGTAACATCTTCCGCGGCATGAAGGCATCTTCGGCGGGTATGGACCGCGCGCAGGCCGACTACATGGGCATGCTCGCTACCGTCATGAATGCGCTGGCCCTGCAAGATGCTCTCGAGCGCCACGACGTCTTCACGCGTGTCATGAGCGCCATCGAGATGCAGCAGGTCGCCGAGCCCTACATTCGCCGTCGCGCCGTGCGCCACATGGAGAAGGGCCGCGTGGTCATCTTCGCAGCCGGTACGGGCAACCCGTACTTCACTACCGACACGACTGCCGCTCTGCGCGCACTCGAGATCAACGCCGACGCCGTCATGAAGGCGACCAAGGTCGACGGTGTCTACGATGCCGACCCCATGACGCACCCGGACGCAGTCAAGTTCGACGAGCTCACCTACATCGAGGTGCTCAACCGCGGGCTGCAGGTCATGGACAGCACGGCTATCTCGCTGTGCATGGACAACGACCTGCCCATCATCGTGTTCAACATGGAAACCGAAGGAAACATCAACCGGGCGCTGAAGGGCGAGCCGGTAGGAACGATCGTGAGGGGAGACTCCCGATGACCAACGAGATCATCAATCACGCACGGGCGCACATGGACAAGACCTACCAGGCGCTGCTGCACGAGTTCGCTACCGTGCGCACCGGTCGCGCGTCCACGGGCCTGTTCGAGAAGATCCACGTGGATGCCTACGGCTCGTCAATGCCGCTGAACCAGGTCGCCAACATCAAGGTGCCCGACGCGCAGACCGTGGTCATCGAGCCGTGGGACAAGCAGGTCATCAACGCCATTGAGAAGGCCATTCAGGCCTCTGACCTCGGGCTTAACCCGAGCAACGACGGCATGCTCATCCGCATTCCGTTCCCGCCGCTCACTGAGGAGCGCCGCCGCGAGCTCGCGAAGCTCTGCAAGGGCTACGCCGAAGAGGGTCGCGTGGCAGTGCGCAACGTTCGCCGCGACGCCAACCACAAGCTCGACAAGCTCGCCAAGGACGGCGAGGTCTCTGAAGACGATGTCCGCCGCGCTGAGGCCGAGGTCCAGAAGGCCACCGACGGTCACATCAAGGAGATCGACGAGGCCTTGAAGCGCAAGGAAGCCGAGATCATGGAAGTGTAGGACCTTGAGTCCTGACGCTTCATCAAGAGCCGACTTCTTCGGCGGCAAACGCGGCGCAGCCCTACTGGCTGAGTTCGATGCTGAGCGCACGCCGCGCCATGTCGCCATCATCATGGACGGCAACGGCCGCTGGGCCCAGAAGCGCGGCCTGCCACGTTTGGCGGGCCACAGCGCGGGTGCCAAAGCCGTACGCGAATGCATCGCTGCGTGCATCGAGGCCGGGGTCGCGTACCTGACGGTCTATTCGTTCTCCTCAGAGAACTGGAGCCGGCCCCGCGACGAGGTCAGCGGCCTCATGACGCTGTTCGTGGAGGTGCTCGAGCGCGAGCTCGACAACCTCGTGCGCATGCACGTGCGGGTTCAGGTCATTGGCGACGCCTCGGGTCTGCCGAAAGCCACTGCCGAAGCGTTCGACCGCTGCGTGGCAAAGACCGCGCATATGGACGGCATGACGCTCGTGGTGGCGCTTAACTACGGCGGGCGTCAGGACCTAGTTTCGGCCACCCGTCAGCTGGCGGAGCGCGTGGCTGCCGGTGAGGTCTCGGCAGACGAGATCGATGAAGCCGCGGTATCGGGTGCTCTGTCTACGGCAGGCATTCCCGACCCCGATCTGGTGATTCGTACAAGCGGGGAGCTGCGTGTCTCGAACTTCCTGCTGTGGGAGATAGCCTATTCGGAGCTGTGGGTCACAGCGACCCTGTGGCCTGACTTCGGCAGGAACGACCTGCTGAAGGCTATCGTGGACTTCCAGAAACGTACTCGCAGATACGGCGGACGATGACGACCGAGCCATTTGAAATAGAGAAGGGCGAGCCGGAGGGCATCGAGCCCACGTCGCTTGTGGTGCGCATGGGCACCGCGGCGCTCTACGGTCTTGCCGTTCTCGGCTCGATCTTCCTGGGCCCGTTGGCCTCAGGCATCGTCTTCGGCGTCATGGCGGGCTTCTGCGCGGCTGAGTTCTACGCGATGGAGCGCCGCGAAGCGCGCCTGCCCAACGAGGTCTTCGGCATCGTCGCTGCAGTTGCGATGCCGGTGGCGGCCGCGCTCTTCGGCATGCCGGGCCTTTCCTCGATCGTCACCGCGCTCATCGCGGCCTCTCTCTTCTGGCACACGCTCATTCGTCGCACCCGAACCGCAGACACGGCGGTCACGGTCTTCGGCGCGGTCTACACGGGCTTCCTGCTCGCCTACATCCCGCTGATCATCCGAACGTTCTCGTCGGGCATGATTCTCGCGCTCACGCTGGTCGTCAGCGTGTGGGTCAACGACATGTCGGCGTACTTTATCGGGTCGCTCGTGGGGCGCCACAAGCTCGCGCCGCACATCTCGCCGAAAAAGTCGTGGGAGGGCTTTCTGGCTGGCACCGCAGGCACGCTCGCGGTCTGGGCGCTCGCTCCGCTGGTGCCCGGCTTCACCCTCGAACTCGGCCCCGCGCTGCTGACCGGTGTCGCCATCGCGATCTCGTCGGTCTTCGGCGACCTGGCTGAATCGCGCATGAAGCGCGAGGCGGGTGTGAAGGACTCCGGCGACTCGCTGCCCGGACACGGCGGCTTTCTCGATCGTCTCGACTCTCTGATTCTGGTGGGCCTCGTGGCCTACTGGGTCCTGTGGTGGAGTGGTGTCAGGTGACTGATCGCATTCGCGTGGCCGTGCTCGGCTCGACCGGCTCGATCGGCAAACAGACGCTGGATGTGGCCCGCAAGCACGCCGACCGCATCAAGATCGTGGCGCTTTCGGCCTACGCCAACGCTGAGCTGCTGATGGAGCAGGCGCGCGAGTTCGGCGTTGAGCACATCGCGCTTGCCGAAGAGAACGCCGCTGCGGGCGCTCGTGAATCAGTGCGCGCTGCTGACCCGTTCGGCGAAGTGGGTGGGGGAGCCGAGGCCGTTGCCCAGCTCACCCAGCTCGACGACGTCGATATCGTGCTCAACGCACTCGTGGGCGCTGCGGGACTCAAGACCACGTGGCTGACGCTCAAGGCCGGTCGCACGCTCGCGCTCGCCAACAAGGAGTCGCTCGTGGTGGGCGGCGAGCTGGTGATGCCGCTTGTCGCACCCGGGCAGCTGTTGCCGGTGGACTCCGAGCATTCGGCGATCTTCCAGTGTTATCTGGGCGAAGCAGCCGATGACGTCACGCGCATCTGGCTTACTGCGAGCGGTGGGCCTTTCCGTGGCAAGACGCGGGCGGAGCTTGAGGGCGTCACCGCAGCTCAGGCCCTCGCGCACCCCACGTGGACGATGGGTCCCAAGATCACGATTGACTCCTCGACGCTCATGAACAAGGGCCTCGAAGTCATAGAGGCGCACCACCTCTTCGGCGTGGACTACGACCAGATTCGCGTGGTCGTGCACCCACAGAGCTGCATCCACTCGATGATCGAGTTCGCCGACGGCTCGGTGAAGGCGCATCTGGGCGCGACCGACATGCGTATCCCGATCCAGTACGCCTTCAGCCACCCGCGCCGCTGGGACGCTCCGCTGCCGCCGGTGGACTTCACCGAGATTGGCCGGCTGGACTTCTCAGAACCCGACTTCGACACGTTCGGCTGCCTCAAGCTGGCGTTTGCTGCCGGTCGTGAGGGCGGGACGGCGCCCGCGATCATGAACGCTGCCAACGAGGTCGCCGTGGCTGCTTTCCTCGAGGGCCGCATCCACTACTTGCACATCGAAGCAATCGTTGAGGCGGCGCTCGAGGCGGTCGATCACGAGCGCGTCGAGTCGATCGAGCAGCTCGAGGACGTCGATGCTCGCGCACGCGTGGCTGCAATCGCCGCCCTCGACACTCTCAAGCCGTAATCGAAGCGTACCGAAGGGTATGTCAGGTATGGC
>DASRYH010000019.1:0-78620 GCA_035687245.1 Coriobacteriia bacterium | reverse complement strand
CCTCTCTATCGGTTGTGTACGGCAAACATCCTACAGCAGCGGCAGGCCCGTGCTGTCGCGCAGGTCGAGGATGTGGCAGGACTCCTCGAGCACCGTGATGATGCTCCACGCGTCCCACAAGCTCTCCCCGATGCCGAAAGGTCCGTGCGTGCGCAGCACGCCCACGGGCACCTCCTGCAGCACTTCGGCAAGCATCTCAGCAGCTTCGCTTGAGCCGATCTTCACCTGCGGCACGAGCACCGGGATCTTGTCGCCGATCACGAAGCGCGCCTCTGAGTCGAGCGGCTCGATGACGTCGTCGACGAGCGAGCGAAACATCGTGTGCGGCGGGTGTGCGTGGCAGATCGCCTTAGCGTGCGTGGCGGCGTAGACGGCGCGGTGCACGACGAGCTCGCGGCTGCAGCCCTCGTCACTCGCACTCGGCTCCATGCCGGTGTCGATGATGTCGGTGAGCTCGAGACGCGAGAGCATCGAGCCGCTACGCGTGATGAGAATGCGGTCGCCAATGCGAATCGACAGGTTGCCGTGTCGTGCTGTGTTGTGGCCGGTGAGGAAGAGGTCGCGGCCCACTGCGGCGAAAAGCTCGTGGTTTGCGATTGCGAGCGTCGTCGGGGTGTAGCTGTGTGACAAGGAGGTCTCCTACTTGGCCAGGATGGATGCGAGGTCGTAGATCTCGGTGCGGAACTGGTGCAGGCTGCACCCCGCCTCCTCGATCGGATAGACGATGGTGGAGCTGCGGCGCAGCCCGATCGCCACGCCGGAGTCGCCTGCCACCAGCGCACGGACCGAGGCCGCACCCATTCGGCTGGCAAGAATCCGGTCGAACGCCGAAGGCGAGCCGCCTCGCTGCACGTGGCCAAGCACGACGGCACGCGGCTCGTGGCCGCACAGGCCGCCGATCTCCTTGGCGAGCTTCATCGCGTGCCCCGCACCCTCGGCCATCACGATGATCGTGTGCTTCTTGCCGCGCGCGATGCCGGTGGTGACTGCCTCGCAGACGTCGGAGTTGGTCCACGGCACTTCGGGCACGAGAATCACGTCTGCGCCGCATGCGAGGCCCGCATAGGTCGCCAGCAGGCCACACTCGCGGCCCATGACCTCGATGACGAAGGTGCGCTCGTGCGAAGACGCGGTGTCGCGCACCTTGCCGACCGCCTCGCAGATGGTGTTGAGCGCGGTGTCAAAGCCGATGCTCTGGTCGGTGCCCGCGACATCGTTGTCGATCGTGCCGGGGATACCAACCGTGCAGACGCCGAGCTTCGAGAGCGCAAGCGCGCCGCGATAAGAGCCGTCGCCGCCGATCACCACGAGGCCGCTGATGCCGTTCTGCTCGAGCATCGCGGCACCTTCGGCAGTTCCGGTCTTGGTGCGGAAGTGATCAGAACGCGAGGTGCCGAGGAATGTGCCACCGCGGTCGAGGATGCCGCCCACGTCGCCTATCGCCAGCGGACGAAACGCCCCCTCCAGCAGCCCCTCAAAGCCACGCTCGATACCGAAGGCGTCGTAGCCCTCGAAGATTGCCGTGCGCACGACCCCGCGAACCGCGGCGTTCATGCCCGGAGCGTCGCCGCCGCTCGTCATGACTGCGATGCGTTTCGCCGGCAGTGCCATCTGGCTCACCCTTCGTCGAGCGTGCACCACTCGCCGATGCCGCGCAGCTTCTTGTAGCGCGCGTCCACCAGCGCCTGGGGGTCAACACCGGCCAGCTCGTCCAGCGCACGCGCGAGCGCGTCGCGCACAGCCTCGAACACCGGCTCCGGATTCGTGTGTGCACCACCGAGCGGCTCGTCGAGTACTTCGTCGACGATGCCCATGCCCAGCAGGTCTTCGGCGGTCATCTTCAAGCAGCTCACCACCGACTGCGCCTTGCCGGCGTCGCGGTGGATGATCGAGGCACACGCCTCGGGCGAGATCACGGAGTAGTAGGAGTTCTCGAGCATCACAAGACGGTCGCCGAAGCCGATGGCGAGTGCGCCGCCGCTTCCGCCCTCACCGATGCCGAAGGCCACGACGGGTATGTGCACGTCGGCGAGCACCTGCAGTGATTCGGCAATCGCCCACGCCTGACCGCGCTCCTCGGCCTCGATGCCCGGAAACGCTCCGGCCGTGTCGAGGAAGCTCACGATGGGCAGCCCGAACTTGTCGGCAAGCTTCATGACGCGCATGGCCTTACGGAAGCCCTCAGGATGCGGCGAGCCGAAGTTGCGGCGCACGTTCTCTTTGGTGTTGGTGCCCTTGCGGTGTCCGAGCACGGCCACGCGGCGGCCTTCGAAGGTGGCCAGACCAGCGAAGATCGCCTCGTCGTCGCCGTATGCACGGTCGCCGTGAATCTCGATGACGTCCTCGAAGATCGTTTCGAGGTAGTGCTGGGTCTTGGGGCGCTCCGGGTGCCGTGCGATCTGCACGCGGTCCCACGGCGACAGGTGCTGGTACGTCTCAACGCGCAGCGTCTCGAGGTCGGCAGCGAGGTCGGCGATCTCCTTGACGAGGTCGAGGTTGCCCGACAGGTCGATGCGCTTGAGTTCGGCAAGCTTCTCTTCGAGCTCGACGAGCGGGCGCTCGAAGTCCATGACATAGCGTCGGCGGGCCATCTTAAGCTGCACCCCCCTTCGACGAGCGGGGTCTTGCAGCGCGCGGCTGGAGGTAGTCCAGCAGCAGTGCGATGTGTTCGGTGAGTTCGCCGCGGGGCACGACCTCGTCGATGAAGCCGTGCTCCATCATCGATTCGGCGGTCTGGAAGCCCTTCGGCAGCTTCTGGCGGATCGTCTGCTCGATGATGCGCGGGCCGGCGAAGCCGATGGACGCGCCGGGCTCCGCTACGAGAACGTCGGCGAGTACCGCGAAGCTCGCGGTCACTCCGCCGTAGGTGGGGTTCGTGAGAATCGCGATGTAGGGCAGGCCCGCATCTGCGTGACGCCCGGCCGCAGCCGAGGTCTTCGCCATCTGCATGAGCGAGAGCATGCCTTCTTGCATGCGCGCGCCGCCCGACGCCGTCACGAGCACGATGGGCACGCCGGCCTCGGTGGCCGCCTCGAACGCGCGCGCCACCTTCTCGCCCACAACCGAGCCCATCGAGGCGCCAATGAAGCGGAAGTCCATCGCGCCGATCACGACCGGTTTACCGTCGATGCTCGCGCGGCCGGTGACGATCGCTTCGGGCAGGTCCGACTTCGCCTTGGCGCCTGAGAGCGACTCCAGGTACGACTTCGCCGCCACGAACTCAAGCGGGTCGCACGCGGTGAGGCCCTCGTCCATCTCCACGAACGAGCCCTCGTCGATGAGCATCTCGATGCGCTCAGGAGCGTCGAGTGCCATGTGGTGGCCGCAGTGTTTGCAGACGCGAAGCGATTCGGCGAGTTCGCCCTCGTAAAGGGTGTGCTTGCAGGAATCGCACTTCACCCACACGCCATCGGGCACGTCGGCAGAGACGGCTGCGGCAGCCGGAGCTACCTCACCGTCGACGCGCGTGTAGCGCCTGCGCTCTCGCGCGGAAAACCAGTCAGCAAGCGACATCTGTTGCTCGCACTCCTTGCGGTCGTACTTCTCGACGTACTCGTACCCCGAAAGTGGGCAGCGGCACCGCCCGACTGCATCTGCCGAACGGTGCCGCTCCTTGTTCTGTTACGCGGCCAGCCTTAGAGCGAGAAGTCCTTCTCGCCGTTGAAGACCGCAACTGCGTCCTCAACGCTCCAGTCACCCAGCGTGATGGCCGAGATCGCCTTGGTGAGGCGGACAGCCTCGTCCAGCGAGCGCTGGTGCAGGTTGCGTCCGGTGGCGTTGCCTACGGCACCGCCAACGTGGATCTGATCGTAGAGCTGCGACAGGAAGGTGTGCGAGTCGACAGTCGAGCCGCCGGCGCAGACGAGGCCGGTGCGGCCCGAGGACAGCGCGGCTTCCTTGAGCTTGTCTGCCGAAGAACCGCTCTCGTCACCCTTGGGCGGGTTGACCTTCACGAAGTCGGCACCCAGGCACAGGGCCGTACCAGCGGCACCTGCGATGAGGTGCGCGCTCTTCTCGTCGGCAACGGCCTTGCCGCGCGGGTACATCCACAAAACGACCACGAGGCCGGTTGCGTGGGCGTCTGCGATGAGCTGACCGGCTTCGGCCATCATCTGCGACTCGTACTCGCTGCCCAGATAGATCGTGTAGCCCAGACCAACGACGTTGACGCCGTTTTCGCGCAGGTCGAGCGCGGTCTGGATGTCGTAGAGCTGCGGGCTGTAGGGATCGTCCTGGCTCGTCTTGACCAGGTGGGTCTTGCTGTTGATCTTCACGAGATAGTTGATCTCGGGATAGTCAGCAGCGTACTGCGCGATGAGGCCGCGCTGGCCGGCGAGCACGCCGCAGATGCCCTGCGAGCCGATGCGGAACATGTGCTCCGGATCCGCATCGTCGGCCGAGATGCCCTCGCCGAAGAAGTCGTCGTTCAAGTGCTCGATCTTCTGGTCACAGGCGAACAGCATGAGGCGACCGGTACCACGGGTGGCCTTCATGTAGTTGTCGATGTAGGTCTCCCGCATATCAGCCGGGACGTCGACCGGTACACGAACCTGGTCGCGGGTGATGCTCGGCATGGCGTATCCCCTCTCGTATGGGCAGTAACGCTCGAACATGCAACGCTCGGCGCGCTAAAACACCCTCCGGCGCGCCGGAGTTTGGCACAGTTAGGGTACGCGAACGGCTAGCCCAGTGCCATACCGCACGGGTGCTAACGGAGCAGCTTGCGCATCGGCCGGTGCGGGATCTGAGTCAGCTCGCTCACGAACATGTCGCCGGTGTACTCGTAGCCGAGCGCCTCGTAGAAGCCGAAGGCCACCTCACGCGCGTTGAGCCAGATCTCGACGGTGCCTTGCCCTCTGGCCGAAGCCTCGAGCTCCTCGATGAGCGCACGCCCGATGCCGGCGCCACGGTACTCAGGCAACACCGCGAGCTGCCGAAGCTGCAGGCGCTCGGCACCGCGGGGCCCAACGAGCATCGCGGTGCCCACGAGCTGCATGTTGCACTGCGCGGCCACCATCTCGCCTGCGCTGCACGGCTGGCGCCACTCGCCGTCGGGCGCAACGCCGAAGTCGCGGTAGAGCACGTCGTAGATGAGCTGCTCGACCTTCGGGTAGTGCATCCAGCCTTCATCGACGAAGTCGATCATGCAGTCTTCACGCATCTGTTAGCCCCTGTAGAGGTTGGTCACGGGCATTCGGCGATCTCGTCCGAACGCCTTGGCAGTGATCTTGACGCCAAGCGGCCCCTGCCGACGCTTGTATTCGGCAATATCGGTGAGGCGCAGGACCTTGTCCACGATTGCGGCCGGAAAGCCCATCGCCACGATCGCGTCACGGCTGTCGTCTTTCTCGACATAGTGCGTGAGAATCGCGTCGAGCACCGGGTAAGGCGGCAGCGAGTCCTGGTCGACCTGGTCGGGCCTCAGTTCTGCCGAAGGGGCCTTGGTGAGAATCGCTTCAGGAATTACCGGCACCTCGCCCTGCCGGTTGCGCCACTCGCAGAGCTCGTAGACTCGCGTCTTGAAGACATCCTTGATGGGCGCGAAGCCACCTACCATGTCGCCGTAGAGCGTCGAGTAGCCCACCGACAGCTCGCTCTTGTTACCTGTGGCGAGCGTGAGCCAGTTGAACTTGTTGGAGAGCCCCATCAGCAGCGTGCCGCGCACGCGTGCCTGCACGTTCTCTTCGGCGACATCGGGCTCGCGTCCCTCGAAACTGGGTGCGAGCGAGTCGAGAAACGCCTGGTGAGGGCCTTCGATCCCGATGGTGCGCGCGTCGATGCCAAGGGCATCGGCGAGCAGCTCGGAGTCGGCCACACTGCCCTCCGACGAGAAGCGGCTCGGCATCATGACGCCGTGCACGTGCTCGGCGCCCAGCGCGTCGGCCGCAAGCGTAGCAGTGAGCGCCGAATCGACTCCGCCGGAAAGCCCCAACACGACGTCGCTGAAGCCGTTCTTGGTCACGTAGTCATGTAGGCCCAGCGAGAGCGCGCGGTAGACCTCTTCGGGGCCTTCGAGCATCGGCTTGATGTCGGAAGCGGGCGCGCCGAGGCGTGCACCGAGCGTGACGTCGGCGACCACGAGGTCTTCTTCGAAGGCGGCTCCGCGCGCGATCACGGTCCCCTCGGGCGAGATGATGCAGCTGCGGCCGTCGAAGACGAGCTCGTCTTGGCCGCCCACGAGGTTGCAGTACGCAAGCCACATCTTGTTGCTGCGCGCGCGTTCGGCAAGCATCGCCTCGCGCTCAGCGCCCTTGCCCGTGTGGAACGGTGAGGCCGAGACGTTGAAGAGCAGCTGAGCGCCTTCGGCCGCAGCCTCTTCGGCAGGGCCAGGTACCCAGATGTCCTCGCAGATGGTCGTCGACATGAGATTGCCGCCTAGCTCCATCAGATCGACGCCCTCGCCCGGGGTGAAGTAGCGTCGCTCGTCGAAGACACCGTAGTTGGGCAGGTTGCGCTTGTGGTAGATGCGCAGCACCCGGTGGTTGCCCAGCAGGGCCGCGGCGTTGAAGAGCTGGTCGTCGACCCTGTTCACGAAGCCGACGATCACGGCGCTGCCGCATGCGCCCGCGAGCTGCTCGAGCGCGTCGAGGTTGTCTTCGACGAAGTGATCCTTGGCGAGCAGGTCCTCAGGCGGGTAGCCGGTGAGTGCGAGCTCGGGCAGCAGCGTGATACCCGCGTCGAGCGCGGTGGCGGCTCCTACGACATCGAGCGCCTTCATCAGGTTGCCCCGGATGTCGCCGACTGTGGTGTTGATCTGGCCTAGCGCGATGCGCACGTGGACGCACCTTTCTAACGGCTGGAGATGCTCTCGATTCAGTCTACCCGAGCACCGCTGCCTGACCCGCTGTCAACCCAAATGGCATCGCGTTCGCTCTTTTTGGACTCGGCTCCCCGCAACCGATGCCGAAAACTGACTGTTCTACGCGGAGGAGCGTGCCGAAGGCACCGGCTGGTCGCAGAAGACCGGAGATGGCCCTTTGGCGCACTGTTGTCCACAGAAAGGTACCGTGTGAAGGTAATCAGAGCTGTAATCCCGGTTCGGGCAGGCATCCTTGGCCTGTTCGCAGTCGCGCTCTGCGCGATGCTCTCCCTGGCCGCGCCATCTTCGGCAGCAGCCGCTACCCGCGCTAAGACCATCCACCGCGATACCGTCATCTCGCGCTCGAAGGTTTGGGTCCAGAAGCGCGTCCCGTACAGCCAGCGCCGCTACTACAGGGGCTACCGACAGGACTGTTCCGGCTTCGTCTCAATGGCATGGAAGCTCGGAAAGTCGCACACCTCCCGCAGCCTGCCCCGCGTGGGCAAGCGCATCAAGCCGAAAGACGCCAAGCCTGGCGACGCGGTAGTGGTCCCCGGACACGCCGTCATCTTCGCCGGCTGGAAGAACAAGTCCAAGAAGACGTTCTACGCATACGAAGAGCCCTCCTGGGGTGGCCACGCGCACAAGCGCGTCCGCCAGCTCAAGCACAACGCCAAGGTTCTGCGCCGCCCCGGCATCACGGGCTAGCACCCGCACGGACCCTTCAGATCGACTACTCGCCCGTCGTCGCGACCGAAATCGCGGCGGCGGGCTCTTTGTCGTTGGGGCGCTGCGGCGCGGCGGCGCGGCAGACTGCCGAAGCGGCCTAGCTTGCGGCGCCGTGTACGGCAGCTGCGAGCTCGGCGACGTAGGCCGCTAGCACGCGCGCATCCTCCTGGCGCTTCACAAGCGCCGAGCCGACCACGACGCCGTCAGCGTGGTGCGCGACAAGCGCGGCCTGCTCGGGCGTCGAGATGCCGAAGCCGACGGCCACCGGCAGCTCCGTGGCGGCCTTCACGCGCTCAACAAGCTCGGAGAGCTCCGCGGGCAGCTCGCTGCGCTCGCCGGTCACGCCGGTGGTCGAGACGCAGTAGACGAAGCCGCTCGCGAGCGAGCCGACCTTCGCGAGGCGCTCGGATGTGGATGTGGGCGCCGCCAGAAAGACCGTGTCGATGTCGCCCGCCGCGGCGAGCCACGGCTTGGCCATGTCGGGCGGCAGGTCGGGAACGATGACGCCGCCGACTCCCGCTTCGCGCAACGCGGCGGCAACCTTCGGCAGGCCAAATCGCATGAGCGGGTTCAGGTAGGTCATGAGCGCGACCGGCGGTGCGCCCTCCCCCGCTGCGGCGATGAACTCAGCTGCGAGAGTGATCGTTTCGGCGAGTCCGAAGCCGCCCTCGTTGTTGGCGCGCGCAGCCTCGGCGGCCGCCACGATCGTGGGGCCGTCGGCGAGCGGGTCGCTATAGGGCACGCCGAGCTCTATGAGGTCGGCACCGCCGTCGGCAAGCGCATGGAGCGCAGCCAGCGACGTCTCGCGCGTCGGGTAGCCCGCCATCACGTAGGCCACGAGCGAGGGCCGCCCCTTGCCGAAAGCCCGACCAAGCCCTCTAGTCGACGCCAAGACCGGCCTCCCGAACGATGTCGATGTCCTTGTCGCCGCGCCCCGAGAGCGTGACCACGACGGTAGCTGCGGGGCCGAGGTCTTCGGCGAGGCGCGAGAGCAGCGCCAGTGCGTGCGACGACTCGATGGCGGGGATGATGCCCTCGCACTTCGTGAGCTGCTCGAACGCGGCCACGGCCTCGTCGTCGGTGACAGGCAGGTAGTTCACGAACCCCTCGTCCTTGAAGTACGCGTGCTCGGGCCCGACGCCCGGGTAGTCGAGACCTGCCGAGATGCTGTAAGCCTCAAGCGGGTTGCCCGCATCGTCCTGAAGCAGGTAGCTGTAGAAGCCGTGCATGACGCCGGGCGAGCCGAGCGTCATCGATGCCCCGGTTTGGTCGGTGTCGATACCCTTGCCGGCGGCCTCCGCGCCTACGAGCAGCGTGTCGCCGAACTCGTCGCCGGCGAGCACGAACGGGTAGAAGGTGCCGATGGCGTTGCTTCCGCCGCCCACGCACGCCACGACCGCGTCCACGCCGGTGATGCCTTTGGCGCGCAGCTGCTCGATCGTCTCGGTGCCGATGATCGACTGGAAGTCGCGCACCATCAGCGGGTACGGGTGCGGGCCCACCGCAGAGCCGAGCACGTAGAAAGTGTCATCCACCCGCTCGACCCAGTGCCGAAGCGCGGCGGTGACTGCGTCGGCGAGCGTGCCGCTGCCCTCGGAGACCGGGATCACTTCGGCGCCCAGCAGGCGCATCTTGTAGACGTTGAGCGACTGGCGACGGATGTCCTCGACGCCCATGAACACCGCGCACTCGAGCCCCATCAGCGCGGCCGTTGTGGCCGTGGCGACGCCGTGCTGGCCTGCGCCGGTCTCAGCGATCACGCGCTTCTTGCCCATGCGTTTGGCGAGCAGGCACTGGCCCAGCGTGTTGTTGATCTTGTGCGCGCCCGTGTGGCAGAGGTCCTCACGCTTGAGCAGCACGGTTCCCAGCCCCACCGCTTCGGCAAGTCGCTCGGCCGAGTAGAGCGGCGTGGGACGACCTACGTAGTCCGCGTAGAGGTTCTGGAGGTCCTGCTGGAACGCGACGTCCTGCCGCGCCACTTCGTAGGCGGCGGTGAGCTCAAGGAGCGCCGGCATGACCGTCTCAGGCACGAAACGCCCACCGTAGGCGCCGAAGAAGCCTTCGGCGTCGGGGCCTTCGTAGACGTCATCCGCTCTCGGGAACAGCTCGCTCATGTGCTTCTAGTCCTCCTCGTCGGCGGCTCGTACGGCCGCCACGAACGCTCGAATCTTCTCGTGATCTTTGATGCCAGGCGCCGACTCGACGCCTGAGGAGACGTCCACCGCAAACGGTCGCATCACGCGCACCGCATCGGCGACGTTCTCCGGCGTCAGCCCGCCGGCGGCAAACAGCCTCACCCAGCTGGGACGATCGGTGGCCGACGTCCAGTCGAACGACTCCCCCGTCCCGCCCGCGATGCCCGGCTTGTAGGTGTCGAGCAGCAGCGCTGAGATGTGGTCTTTGTAGCGCGTCGCGAACTGCCAGTCGAAGCCGCTGCGCACCGAAAGCGTCTTGATGACCGGTATCGGCGCCGCGCTGCACTGAGCGGGCGTCTCGTTGCCGCAGAACTGGACTGCCGAAAGGTGGCAGGCGCGGACCGCTTCGGCGACCTCGTCCTGGCTCGCATCCACAAATACGCCGATGCGGGCGACGGGCGGTGGCACCTCGCGCGCCACCGCCGCCGCCAGCTCCACCGTCACGTGGCGCGGCGACGGGGCGAAGACGAAGCCGAGCGCGTCGGCCCCTTCTTCGATGGCCGCTACCGCGTCCTCAACCCGCGTAATGCCGCAGATCTTAATGCGTGTCCGGTGGGAAGACATCGTGCTACTCGTTCTCGCAGAGCGTAGCGCCAGCGGCAAAGTCGAAGTCCTTGAGCTCGCCCGCGTTGAACTGCGAGTAAGCAGCAAGGTCGAAGTGGCCGTGGCCCGAAAGGTTGAACAGGATGACGCGGTCCTGGCCGGCGTAGGCAGCCTCGAGCGCCTGGTCGATCGCCGCGCGGATCGCGTGGCTGGACTCCGGTGCGGGAAGGATGCCTTCGGCGCGGGCGAACTGCACGGCCGCCTCGAAGCACTTGGTCTGATCGACCGCGACCGCGTCGGCCTCGCCCTCGTGAACCAGCTGCGAGACCAGTGGAGAGTCGCCGTGGTAGCGCAGACCGCCTGCGTGGATGCCCGCCGGGACGAAGTCGTGGCCGAGCGTGTACATGAGCATCTGCGGCGTCATGCCCGCTTCGTCGCCCAGGTCGTACTTGTATTCGCCAGCGGTGAGTGTCGGGCACGCCTTCGGCTCGACCGCGAGCAGGCGCGCGTTGCTCTTGCCCTCGAGCTTGCGGTGGTAGTACGGGAACGCGAGGCCGGCGAAGTTCGAGCCGCCGCCCACGCATGCGATGACGACATCGGGCTCTTCTTCGGCAAGCTGCATCTGCTCGATAGCCTCGAGGCCGATGATCGTCTGGTGCAGACACACGTGGTTGAGCACCGATCCCAGCGCGTAGTGCGTGCCCGGATCCTTCAGTGCGACCTCGCAAGCCTCGGAGATCGCGATACCCAGCGAACCGGTCGAGTCGGGGTCCATTGAGAGCACGTGGCGGCCAGCCTCGGTGAGGTTGCTCGGCGACTTGTGCACGGTGCCGCCGTAGGTCTCCATGAGGATGCGGCGGTACGGCTTCTGGTCGTAGGAGACGCCGACCATGAAGACCTCGACGTCGATGCCGTAGAGCGCACCGGCGATGGACATGGCGCTACCCCACTGGCCGGCGCCGGTCTCGGTCGAGATCTTGGTGATGCCCTCGGCCTTGTTGTAGTAGGCCTGCGGGATCGCAGTGTTGGGCTTGTGCGAGCCCGCGGGGCTGACGCCCTCGTACTTGTAGAAGATCTTCACGCCTGCGGGCAGGTTGAGGTCCTTCTCAAGCTGGCGCGCGCGAAGCAGCGGCGAGGGACGGTAGGTCTTGTAGACGTCGATGACAGCGCCGGGAATGTCGATCCAGCGGTCGGCCGACATCTCCTGCTTCAGCACCTCCATGGGGAAGAGCGACGCGAGCCTCTCACCGATCTGATCCATGCCGAGTTCGGTGCCGTCGGGCGCAAACGCCTTGGGCGGCGCCGGCGGGTTCTTGAGGTCCGGCACGACGTTGTACCAGGCCTCGGGGATCCTAGTCTCGTCGAGTCCGAATCGTGTCTTGTCAGATGGCATGTCGGTACTCCCTTCCTTCTCTCATGATCATCACTGTCGTACCCATATGGTCGAGCCGGAACCGCTGTCGATCTCTATGACTCCACGGGCGTGCGTTTGGCGACGCCCGTCAGAACCTCCAAAACGTCTTCGGGAAACTCGGCGCGCATGAGCGTCTCGCCCACTAGAACCGCCGAAGCACCTACCTCGGCCACGCGCGCCACGTCGCCGCGTGTCTTCACGCCGCTTGCCGCCACAGCCACGAGCCCTGCCGAAGCGACCTTGGCCACGACTCCCCGGGCCTTTCGGCCGTCCACCTCGAGTGTGTGCAGGTCACGGCTGTTGACCGCGACCACCTTCGCGCCCGCGCGGTAGGCAATCTGCAGCTCGCGGCCGTTGATGACCTCGACGAGCGGCGTAAGCCCGAGGGTGGTTGCGATGTCGACGTATTCGGCGACCTGTTCGCCCAGCACGCTCACCATGAGCAGCACCGCATCGGCGCCGTGCCCGCGCGCCACGAACAGCTGCACCGGGTCGACCACGAAGTCCTTACACAGCACCGGTAGATCGACCGCGTCCGCCACGTCCGACAGGTCGCCGAACGACCCGCCGAAGCTCTCAGTCTCGGTGAGCACGCTGATGGCGGCGGCTCCCCCGTCTTGGTAGTGCAGCGCCTGCTTCGACGCCTCGCAGTGCGGCGCGATCGGGCCTACACTCGGCGACGCCTTCTTGACCTCGGCGATCACGGCGACGTCGGAGCGCTCGGTGAGCGCGGCAGCGAAGCCGCGGACGGGCCGCGCGCAGCACGCAAGCCGCTCGCGGTCCGCAGGGGTCATCTCGCCGAACTCGGCTGCGATGCGGGCCTTTCGGCGGGCAACCATGTCCTCAAGGAAGCTCACGACACCCCCTTGTTCGCGCGTGCGGCCTCGGCCAAGCGGGTCGAGAGCGCCACGAGCGCGTCGAGCGAGCCGAGCGCCTTGCGGCTGTCGATACTCTCGCGCGCAAGGCCGACTCCTTCGGCGAGATCAGCGGCCTTGCCGGCCGCCACGAGCGCCATGCCGGCGTTGAGCAGCACGACGTCGCGGCGCGGCCCGCCTTCGCCAGCCAGGATCTGCCGAACGATGGCGGCGTTCTCGGTGCCGTCGCCACCAGCGATGTCGGCGAGCGTGCCGCGAGCGATGCCCACCTGCTCGGGAGTGACCTCGTAGACGCTCACGGCGCCATCGCGGTAGTCGGCAACGGTGGTGGGACCGCTTCCGGAGACCTCGTCCATACCGGGGTGACCGTTGACCACGAGCACGCGCTCGGAGCCCAGGCGACCGGCCACTTCGGCGATCACAGGAGCGAGACGCGGGTCGTAGATGCCCAGCAGCTGACGCTTGGCGCCCGCAGGGTTGGTCAGCGGTCCGAGGATGTTGAAGACCGTGCGGATGCCGATCTGCTGACGCGTGGGACCGGCGTGACGCATGCTCGCGTGCAACGCCTGCGCGAAGAGAAATCCGATTCCCACTTCGTCGATGCAGCGCGCCGTGTCGGCGGGCGAAAGCGAGATGTCCACGCCGAGGGACTCGAGTACGTCCGCGCTGCCGGCCTTGGAGGAGACAGCACGGTTGCCGTGCTTGGCGACGTGCACACCGGCTCCTGCCAGCACGAATGCGGTGGTGGTCGAGATGTTGAAGGTGTGCAGCCCGTCGCCGCCGGTGCCGCAGGTATCGATGACGTCTTTGGAGACCGGCACGACAGCCGTGGCGCGGGCGCGCATGGCGCGCGCGAAGCCGACGATCTCGTCGACCGTCTCTCCCTTCATGCGCATGCCCACCACCAGCGCGCTGATCTGCGCATCCGAGGCATCGCCGTCCATGATCGAGCCCATGAGGCGCTCCGCCTCGACCTCGGTCAGCGACTCGCCGCTTGCGACACGCGCGATGCCCTGCTGGACGGTCTCGATCTCGGCTGTTGCCACGCTTGCGCGCGCCGATCCGCCCGCTGCCGACACGATCGCCGGCGCGCCGCTGGCTTCGCCTGAGAGCGGCACCTCACCCGAGACGTCGAGGAAGTTCGCGAGGATCTTGGTTCCCTCCGGCGTGAGCACGCTCTCTGGATGGAACTGAACGCCGAAGACGGGCAGAGTGTCGTGCTGCAGGCCCATGATCACGCCGTCCGGCGTGCGCGCGTTGACGTGCAGCGGTGCAGCAACATCGTCGGCGACGCATAACGAGTGATAGCGCGTGGCCGTGAACGGGTTCGGCACGCCTGCGAAGACGCCCGTACCGTCGTGGCTGACCTCGTCGGTCTTGCCGTGGATCGCTTTCGGCGCCCTGCATACCGACCCGCCGAAGACCTCTGCGATCGACTGGTGGCCGAGGCATACGCCCAGCAGAGGAACGCGCGCCTCGGCGGCGGCCCGGATGACATCGCGGGAGATACCGGCGTCTTCGGGCCTGCCGGGCCCCGGCGAGATGACGATGCCCTTGGGAGCGAGCGCCAGCGCCTCTTCGGCAGTGATCACATCGTTGCGGCGCACCTCGACCTCTGCGCCCAGCGCCGCGAGCAGCTGCACGAGGTTGTAGGTGAAGCTGTCGTAGTTGTCGATTACGAGGATCACAGCGCACCGCCTTCCTCGCCCAGGCGCATGCCTGCGGCCAGTTCGAGCGCTTTGTGCAGCGCGGCGGCCTTGTGGCGGCACTCCTCGTACTCGCGAGCAGGGTCTGAGTCGGCCACGATACCCGCGCCCGACTGCAGGTAGGCGCGCCCGTCCTTCAGAACGACGGTGCGGATCGTGATGCACATGTCCATCGCTCCATCGAGGCCGAAGTAGCCGACCGTACCCGCATACGGGCCGCGTGCGGCAGGCTCGAGCTCGGCGATGAGCTCCATCGCACGCACCTTCGGCGCACCGGAGACGGTACCGGCCGGGAAGGTCGCCTCAAGCGCGTCGATCGCGTCCTTGCCTTCGGCGAGCGTGCCCGTGACGTTGCTGACGATGTGCATGACGTGGCTGTAGTACTCGACCTCCATGAGCTCGTCCACGCTCACCGTGCCCGGCGCGGCCACTCGACCGATGTCGTTGCGACCCAGGTCGACGAGCATGACGTGCTCGGCGCGCTCCTTCTCGTCGGCAAGCAGGTCGGCACGCAGTCGACCGTCTTCGGCAGCCGTGGCTCCGCGCGGACGCGTTCCTGCAAGCGGACGGGTGAGCACTGAGTCTTCCTCGACGCGCACGAGCGGCTCGGGGCTCGAGCCCACAAGCGTCACGTCGCGGGTGCGCACGTAGAACATGTAGGGGCTCGGGTTCACAGCGCGCAGAACACGGTAGAGGTCGAGCCCATCGCCCTCGAACGGTGCGGAGAAGCGCTGCGAAAGCACGACTTGGAAGATGTCGCCGGCGGCAATGTGCTCTTGCGCGACGCGCACCTGCTGCTCGAAGTCGTCGCGGCTGGTGTGCTCGTGAAGCGGCACCTCGGCCTCGATGCCCACGGCGCCCAGCTCGACACCGCGCGGGCCCTGATCGATTCGGCGAAGGTAGGTCTCGATACGCTTGAGCGCGGCCTCGTAGGCCATCTCCGGCGCTCCACCGGGACGCACCGGCGCGATGACCTGCAGCACGCGGCGCGCATGGTCGAAGGCGACCACGACGTCGGCCAGCATGAAGCAGAAGTCCGGGACGTTCAGCTCGTCATTGGTGTGGCGCGGGACCTTCTCGAAGCTGGTCGCCGTCTCGTAGCCGATGTAGCCCACGGCCCCGCCCACCAGAAGCGGTAGCCCCGGCACGCGCGCAACGCTGCCCGCGCCCAGCTCGCGCGAGACGACGCGCAGCGGGTCTTCGGCACGCTCACCGTGCACGCCACCGTTTTCGACGACGACCTCGTGGCCGCGACCGGTGATGACGGCACGGTCGCCCACACCCAGAAAGCTGTAGCGCCCGAGACGCTCTCCGCCGACGACGCTCTCGAGCAGAAACGCATGCTCGGCACCTTCGGCAAGCGCCATGAAGGCGCTGATTGGCGTGGCGAGATCGGCGTAGACCTCGCGCGCCACCGGAACCACGTCGTGGTCGGCGGCCAGCCGTACGAACTCTTCCCTGCTCGGCAGTATCACTGCTGTCCTTCCCAGGCACCGCGTGCGACTCTCTCACCCGCCACTCAGAGTCCGGGAAAACAAAAAGACTCCCGTCCTCCAAGGGACGAGAGACTCTCTCGCGGTGCCACCCTTGTTGACCGAATCGCAGAGGATTCGGCCCACTCAGTCCTGTCGGTACTTGTGCGCTTTCGCGCCCTTTTATACCCGGCCCCTTGTATCGGTGGGGGTCCGCCGGAACTAGTAGGCCATCACGGCCGTTGCTCCGGAGCCTCAGGGGCCCATTCCGCCGGTTCCTCGCGCCAGGTTTCCACCGTCCCCGGCTCTCTATAGCTGCAGTACCGACGTACTCTTCCCCGTCATGGGCGTGCTATTCGGTTGCACGGGAGTGTATACCGCCCCGAACCGCGAGTGCAACCTGCGGTTTGTGACCGTTCTTCATACATTGTCATCAACACCGTCTGAACAGCTGTAACCATTCGGTGAGCGGCATCACTGACACAAAAGTTGGCTTGAGTTTGGCTATGTATGTGCCGAACTATGATTTGAGTCGATCACCGTCTCGGGAGCGATGGAGGCGCGAAATGGTTCGCAAGGAGACCTGCCCGCACTGCAAGGGCAACCGCTACGTCGAAGTCAAATCGCCGTCGCCGGGTGGCAAGGGCCACATCAGGTGTCCGCAGTGCGGTGGCACGGGCTTTCAGGTCAAGATGACGCGGCCCGCCTTCTAGTCATCGCGAATACTCAGCAGTTGCCGAACGGGTCGCCGAATGGTGGCCCGTTTCTTTGTTGCCGGAGACTCGACTGCTGGTGTACCCGCGCGTACGCTGCCTACCGCGCTAGCCGATGCGAGCGCCCTCGACGCCAAGTACCTCGCGCAGGCGCGCCACTCGCCGCCACTCAGGGTCGGTGTGGTCGTTGCGCGCCGGGCCCGTCCAGCAGAAGAAGAGGTCGGCGAAGGCCTCGCCTGCCGTGGGAACCGTGTTGTCGAGTTCGATGCAGCGCTCGAGCGCTGAGACCATCGAGCGCGGGTCTTTGAGCAGGAGCATGCCTTCGGCATCCGCCTTCTCCGAAACTGCGCGCTGCTTGCGGCGGTGCCACGCTTCGAACAGCGACGAGAGAATCGCGAACGCGACGCCGAAGAAGATGCGCGCCGCGGCCTCCTCGCTCGTGTCCTTCTTGCGGCGATCGCTTATGAAGGCGGCATCGATCTCGGCATTGCGCGCCTCCATCATCGCGTCGTCCCACGCATACATCGGCCAGACGATCGACGCGATGCCAGCGGCGGTGTAGGTGTCGCCGGCGATCAGGCGTGCGACGAGGTTTGCGAATACAGCGCGCTGCTCGTCGACGGAGAGCTTGTCGATGAAGCCGCGAGTCACGCCGCAGACCGCGCGACGCCTGCCGGTGGCGAAGACGAACGCGTTCACCGAGGACTGCGGCAGAAGATAGAGCGCGGGCGCCATGGGCAGACCGCCCGCGATCGCCATGTCCTTGAGCGCCATCTTGGTGGGCAGCTCCGCGCCCTTCGGCACGAACTGAGCGCCGAAGCGCTTCACAACCCACTTCTCGGGACGGCGCAGCGAGACTCCCACCCACAGAAGCGACAGAACGAGGAAGAGCAGACTCGAGCCGACGAAGACGCTCTCCAGCTGTCCGAGCGTGATGCTCTGACGCACCGAACCCATCACCATGACGCCGAAGACGCCCAGCACGACGGTGGCCATGACGTCGAGCACAGCTACCGCTACCAGCACGAACACGCAGATGAAGATCGCGAGCTCGACCCGGTTGCGATCGACGCGGTCCCACAGCGGCTCGTGACGGTCTCGTCGCGGCTGATATAGAGGCGAATCTGACATGCCTTTGGTATCGGCCGTGCGCAAGCGCTACTTGAAGCGGGCCGCAAGCTCCTCGGCGAGGTCGTCGGGGGTGATCCCGTGGCGAGCAAGGACTACCAGCAGGTGGTAGACGAGGTCGCCGGCCTCGTAGCGCAGGTGGTCGACGTCGGCGTCCTTCGAGGCCATAACGACCTCGGTCGCCTCTTCGCCGATCTTCTTCAGGAGCTTGTCCTCGTGTCCGGTCAGCAGACGCGCGGTGTAGGAGTCCTCGGGGTCGGCGTCACGGCGCCCCTCGATCGTCTCCCACAAAGCGTCGATTACCTCGCCGAATCGGCTCTGCTCACTCATCTTCGGCAGCTCCCTTTGCGAGCGACGCGGCATCCGGGTAGAGGCGGCGGTAGAAGCAGCTGCGCTCGTTGGTGTGGCAGGCGCCCGGACCGTTCTGGATGACTTTGACGAGCAGGCAGTCGGCGTCACAGTCGTAGAGGATCTCCTGGACGTCCTGGGTATGGCCGCTGCTCTCGCCCTTCATCCAGTACTTCTGGCGGCTGCGGCTCCAGAACCACGTCTTGCCCGTCTCAAGCGTCTCGACGAGCGACTCGCGGTTCATGTAGGCGACCATAAGGACGTCGCCGTTTTCGGCATCTTGAACGACTGCCGGGATCAGGCCGGAGTCGTCGAACTTCATCTCATCGGGACCGAGCAGGTCCTTCTCGCGATTGCTCATGATCTCGCTTCTCTCCCTCGCTGCTGTCTAAGCGTCAGTCTGCACCACACGAGACGATATTGGCACTGCCAGACCCTACCGCGGCCGGCGCAATCTCGGCTTCTGGTTGCCCCACTTGCGCCGCATGCGCGCGGCAAGCTCCTCGTCGGAGGCTCGCCTGCCGACTGCCCTAAGGAAGCGCCGCGGTTCCGAGAGCACGTCATCGCCCGGTTCTGAGAGCGGGATGACGGACTCCACGTGGAAGCCGTCGAGCGCCGCAACGAGCTCATCGGGCTCGAAGTAGTGCTCCAGTCGGCCATCGGCACCGCAGAACGTCCCCGGTTCGAGCTCCGGGCCGAGATGGTAGTCGGGGTCTTCGACCGAGAGCGCACTCACTATGAGCAGGCCTTCTGGGCGAAGCACCCGGCGGTATTCGGCAACTGCCAGCTCACGATCTGCGGCGTCGAGGTGATGCAGCAGAGCGTGGTCGTAGACCGCGTCGAACGCGGCGTTCGGAAACGGCATACGAGTGGCCGATGCGCAGGTAAGCACGATCTCCAGACCGTCTTCGCGGGCCGCCTCGTGTGCCATCTCGATGGCCGGACGCGAAGCGTCGATGCCGCTGGTGTCGAAGCCGCGCCGCGCGAAGAAGGCGACGTGCCGTCCGTAGCCGCAGCCAGCCACAAGGACCCGCGGCGTGCCACGGCGCGCGCGAAGACGCCACCAGGTCTCTTCCGCCGAAATGGCTGGGAAGTGGCCCCATACTGCGCCGGCTTCGGCGTAGACGCGGTCCCAGAAGGTCGTGTCGGGCACCCGCTGAGCCACTAGGAGTCCAGACGCACGGGAATGCCCGCCGCCGCCATGTGTTCTTTGACCTGTCGCACTGTGAACTCGCCGAAGTGGAAGACGCTTGCGGCCAGTACTGCATCGGCATCGGCCTCGATGATGACTTCGGCGAAGTGGTCGAGCTCGCCGGCCCCGCCGCTGGCGATGACAGGGATGTCGACGGCGCGGGTGATCGCGCGGGTGAGGTCGATGTCGTAGCCGTCCTTCACGCCGTCGCAGTCCATGCTCGTGAGAAGGATCTCGCCGGCGCCACGCTTCAGCGCCTCTTCGGCCCACGCGACGGCATCCAGCCCCGTATTCGTGCGGCCACCTGAAACGAAGACCTCCCAACGAGCCGGGTTCGAGCCGGGCACTCGGCGGGCGTCGATCGCCACGACGATGCACTGGGAGCCGTAGATTCGGCTGGTCTCTGTGATGAGCTCGGGGGCTCTCACCGCCGCCGAGTTCATCGAGATCTTGTCGCAGCCTGCCGAAAGCATCGCGCGGATGTCTGCCGAAGAGCGCATGCCGCCGCCGACCGTGTAAGGGATGAAGCACTCTTCGGCGGTTCGGCGCGCCACCTCGAGCATCAGCGGACGCTCCTCGTGGGTCGCGGTGATGTCGAGGAAGACGACCTCGTCGGCGCCGGCCTTGTCGTAGACCGCTGCCATCTCGACGGGGTCACCGGCATCGCGCAGGTTCACGAAGTTCACGCCTTTGACGACACGGCCCTCGTGCACATCAAGACAGGGTATGACGCGCTTCATCAGCATGGGCTAGTACTCCCCACGAGCGGCGCGGATCGCGTGCTTGAGCTTGAACGCGCCTTCGTAGAGCGCGCGACCCGTGATAGCGCCTTCGATGACGTCGGGGCCAAGCGCCGCGAGCTCGCGGAAGTCGTCGAGCGTCGATACTCCCCCGCTCGCGATGACCGGGAAGCCGGCGGTTTCGGCGATCTCGTCGTAGGCCTCGATGTTGACGCCGGTCTGCATGCCGTCGCGGCTGATGTCGGTGTAGACGAGGTGCCGGATGCCCAGGTCACGTAGCTCGGCCACGAGTTCCGCGGCCGGGGTGCTCGTGCCCTCGCGCCAGCCTTCGACGGCCACCATGCCGTCGCGCGCGTCGATGCCTGCGACCACACCGTCGGCGCCGAAACGCGAGACTGCCTCGCGCACGAACGCGGGGTCGGTGGCGAGCTTCGTACCGAGCACCATGCGCGTCACGCCAGCGTCGGCCAAGCGCTGCATCGTCTCCAGCGTGCGGATGCCACCGCCGTTCTCAACCGGCAGCCCGACTTCGCGTGCGATGCGCTCAACGACGGCGATGTTGCCGGGGACTCCGTCACGCGCGCCGTCGAGGTCGACGACGTGAATCCATTCGGCACCGGCCTCGGCGAACTCGCGCGCCTGTGCGACCGGGTCCTCGTTGTAGACGGTGACGCGCTCGTAGTCGCCCTGCGACAGGCGCACGGCACGACCGCCAAGGATGTCGATAGCGGGAAAGACGATCACGCGCGTGCTCCTTCGACGATGCGACCGAAGTTCGCGAGCAGCTTCAGGCCGCTCGTGGACGACTTCTCAGGGTGGAACTGAACAGCGAATACGCTGCCGCTCTGAACCGCAGCGGCAAAGCGCACGCCGTACTCGGTCGAGCCGATGATCGCCGAATCGTCGGCCGGCACGACGCGATAGCTGTGCACGAAGTAGAACGCGGTCGATTCGGCGATTCCGTCGAAGAGGGCGCTGTCACGCGGGTACTCCACGGTGTTCCAGCCGATGTGCGGGATCTTCACGCCGCCCGGCAGACGCTCGCACGTGCCCGGGATCAGGCCGAGGCCCGCCCACTCGCCGTCCTCAAGACCGATGTCGGCAAGCAGCTGAAGCCCCAGGCAGATGCCCAGAAACGGCGTGCCGTGTCCCACCTTGTGACGCAGGACGTCTTCGACGCCCGAGAGCTTCAGGTTGTTGGCGGCGTCACGAAATGCGCCCACGCCGGGCAACACGATGCCGTCGGCGCGCTCGACGACGGCCGGGTCATCGGTCACGACGACGTCGGTAACGCCTGCGTGCTCGAAGCCCTTCTGCACGCTGCGCAGGTTGCCCATCTTGTAGTCGATGATCGCTATCACAGAGAGCCCTTCGTGCTGGGGATGCCCTCGACGCGCGGATCGATCTCAACGGCCTGCCGAAGCGCGCGGGCCGCAGCCTTGAAAGCCGCCTCGATGATGTGGTGGCTGTTGTCGCCGGCGAGCGAGCGCACGTGCAGCGTCAGGCCTGCGTTGGTGGCCAGCGCGATCAGGAACTCCTTGGCAAGCGTGGTGTCGAACGTCCCGATGATCTCAATCGGCAGCTCGACGGCGTAGTGCAGCTGCCCGCGCCCCGAGATGTCGACGGCTGAGAGCACCAGCGACTCATCCATGGGAATCGCCGCGTCGCCAAAGCGGCGGATGCCGCTCTTGTCCCCCAACGCCTGCGCGATGCACTGCCCGAGCACGATGCCGACGTCTTCGACGGTGTGGTGCGCATCGACCGCCAGGTCCCCTGCCGCCTCGACCTTCAAATCGAACAGCCCGTGCCTGCCGAAGGCGTCGAGCATGTGGTCGAAGAAGGGCACGCCCGTGTCGATCTCGGTACGCCCCGAGCCGTCCAGGTCAAGCGCGATGGTGATGTCGGTCTCGCCGGTCGTGCGGGCGAGCGTGGCGCTTCTGCTCATGTGACTCCCCTTCAGGCCTTGTCGTCGTGACGCTGTGCGGTTGCGGTCTCGCCGAAGTGCGAGGCTGCACGCCGCGACGCGAGTATCTCCTCGAGTGCTTCGAGGAAGCGGCGGTTCTCCTCAGGAGTCCCCACCGTGACTCGCAGGCAGTTCTCGAGCCCGCGGCTGCGCGAGAAGTCGCGGATCAGCACCGAATGCCCGTGCAGCAAGTCGCGCCAGACCGCCGAGGCGTGGTCGACGCGGAACAGTACGAAGTTGGCCTCGCTCTCGAATACCTCGATGTCGTGCATCAGCCTGAGGCCGTGTGTGATCTGGTCACGACCGCGGATGATGTCGGAGATCTGCTGCTCGAATACCATGCGGTCGCGGTAGACGGTGCTCGCCACCATCTGCGAGAACGAGTCAACCGAGTAGGGCTGGCGAACCTTCATCAGCTCACGAATGACGTCTTCATGACCGAGCACGTAGCCCACGCGCAGGCCCGCGAGCGAGAAGGCCTTGGAGAAGGTGCGCAGCAGCACGAGGTTCTTGTGGCGTGCCATGTGCGGGCGCATCGTGTGGCGGCTGAACTCGAAGTAGGCCTCGTCGACCATGATGATCGCGTCGGTCGCCTCAAGCAGATCGATCAGGAACGACTCGTTGGCCAGCCCACCCGTGGGGTTGTTCGGGTTCGCGATGATGACGATGTCGATGTCGCCTTCGGCGACCCGCGCGAGCACGGCCTCCTCGTCGATCACGAAGCCTTCGAGGCGAGGCACACGGAGTATCTCGGTCCCCGTGACCTCCGCGTCGATCGCATACATCGAAAACGTCGGCGGCGTGTCGAGGATCTTGCGACCCGGACCACCCCACGCGAGAAGCAGGTCGAAGATGAGCTCGTCGCCACCGTTGCCCACCAGCACGTTCTCGATATCAAGTCCGTTGGCATCGGCGATGAGCTTGCGAAGGTCGGTCGCCGTCGGGTCCGGATAGCGGTTGAACTTGAACTCCGCGAGACGCTCCGCGAGCCTCGAGAGGATTTCACCGGGCAGGTTCTCCGGGTTCTCGTTGCTTGCAAGCACTACTTCTGCGCGGACCTCTTTGGCGTCGTAGGGTACGAGGCCTTCCAGCTCCGCGCGCGAGTCTCGGACGTCTTTCATCGCGCTACTCGCCCTCCTCGAGCTCGGCGTCGACGCGCGCATCCTCAATCGCGTCGAGGCGAAGCGAGACGGCACGGCCGTGGGCCCATAGGCCTTCGGCGCCAGCGATCTCGAGCACGGTCGGGCCATCGATCTCGAGCGCCTCGAAGCTGTAGCTGATCACGCTGGACTTCTTCACGAAGTCATCGACCGACAGCGGGCTCGAGAAGCGAGCGGTGCCACCGGTGGGAAGCACGTGGTTCGGGCCAGCGACGTAGTCTCCCACGCTCTCCGGCGTCCACGGGCCGAGGAAGATCGCACCGGCGTTGCGGATCGAACCCAGAAGCTCGAAGGGCTCTGCCATCTGCACTTCGAGGTGCTCGGGCGCGACCAGGTCGGCGGTGTCGATCGCCGCAACGATATCGGGGCACACCACGATGACACCGTTGTCCACGAGCGAGCGCTCCGTGATCTCGCCGCGCGGCGATTCGGCGATCAGCATGCGCAGAGCGTCCTCGACCAGATCCGGCAGCTCGGGATCGGTGGTGACGAGGTAGGTGGCCGCGCGCGGGTCGTGTTCGGCCTGAGCCATGAGGTCGATGGCGACGAACTGCGGGATCGCGGTCTCGTCGGCGAGTACGAGCACCTCAGAGGGACCGGCGAGCATGTCGATGCCCACGTCACCCATGACGAGCTTCTTGGCTGCGGTCACATAGGCGTTGCCCGGGCCCACGATCTTGTCGACGCGCGGGATGGACTCGGTACCGTACGCAAGTGCAGCCACCGCCTGGGCGCCACCCACCTTGTATATCTCTGTGACACCGGCTTCGACAGCCGCGGCGAGCGTGTAGGGGTTCACCGTGCCGTCGGCCGCGGGCGGCACGACCATCGCGATCTCCTCCACGCCGGCCACGATCGCCGGGATTGCGTTCATCAGCACGCTGGAGGGGTACCTCGCACGCCCGCCGGGCACGTAGATGCCCACGCGCGCAATGGGAGTGACCTTCTGGCCGAGGAATACGCCGCCCTCCTGCGCGGTGAACCAGCTCTGCGGGAGCTGGCGCCGGTGAAAGTCCTCGATGGCTGCGGCGGCCGAGGCGATTGCTTCAAGGAAGATCTCGTCGCACTGCTCGACGGCGGCCTCGATCTCCTCATCGGTCACGCGAAAGGCCGCAAGCTCCACCTTGTCGAACTGGGCGGTGAGCTCGCGCACGGCAACGTCGCCACGCGTTCGCACGTCATCGACGATCCGGCCGGCAACCCCAAGGATCTCGGCGTCGATACCGCCACTGCGTGCGAGGTCGGCCTCTGTGAGGCGCTGGCCGGGCTCGAGAACGATTCGTCGCATCATCTCTTCGATGCCTGCTTTCTATCTTCGGCTGGCCACCTCGGGCCAGACACGTTCGGCGGGCCGCAATCGACCCACTGCCTGCTTACGATTCTACTGACAGCTCCGACAAGGCGTCGGCGAGCGCTGTGACACGCGGATCGGTGCGCACTGCAACCGGATTGCCCACGAAACGGGCGGTGGAGGGCAGCACGTCTTCAATAATCTTCAAGCGGTTCTGCTTCAGCGTCGTACCCGTCGCCGTGATGTCGACGACGACGTCGGCGATGCCGATGAGCGGCGCCAGCTCTATGTTCCCGTTGAGCTTGACGAGCTCGACCTGAATGCCGCGCGCATCGAAGTGCGCCTGCGCGATGTTGGGGTACTTGGTGGCAACGCGCAGCACGCCCAGGTGCCCGTAACGCTCGTCCATGTCGCCAGCGTCCTCTAGGCCGGCCACCACGAAGCGGCATCCGCCGAAGTGGAGGTCCACGAGCTCTACGACCTCGAGCGCGGCCTCGACGAGCACGTCCTTGCCCGCCACGCCGCAGTCCGCACCGCCGTACGCGACGTAGATGGGCACGTCGGTGGGCTTGGCGATGACGTATTCGACCTCGTCGGTCGTGATGATGAGCTGGCGGCCCGGGTTTGCAAGCGCGCCTGTGTCGAGTCCGGCGCCCTCAAGCAGCCGCACGCTGCCTTCGAGCAGCGCGCCCTTCGGCACGGCGATGCGCAGACGTCGATCGGCTGCTCCTCGGGAGGTGGCAATCATCGCTCGCTCCCTTCGGCCCACGACGTAGAGGGCGGGTACGGCGCCGGATCTTCAAGTGGCAGCGCTGGCTCACCCGAGCGGTCGAGGCGCACTACGCGCCCGTCACGAGCGAAAAGTGCTTCGATTGCCCCACGCTCGTCCGCTTCGGCGACCAGCTCGCGACCGGCACGCGACGATATCGCCACGCGCCAGCCGGCCTCCCGCAGGCGGGCGGCGGCGGAAAGCGCTTCGGCAGCCGGGCCACCAAGCACTGCATCGAGCCTGCGCACCGGTACGTCGACGCCCTGCTCCAGCAGGCCAATGGAGAGCCGCTCGAGTCCGAGCGCGAATCCGGCGGCAGGGCGCGGCGCGCCGAAGGCCTCGAGCACTCCGTCGTAGCGGCCACCGCCACCGATGGGCAGTCCGAGCCCGGGCGCGTACGCCTCGATGACGATGCCGGTGTAGTAGTCGAACGAGCGCATCACGGAGAAGTCGACCATTACGCTCTCGTGCACACCTGCGGCCTCTAGCAGGGCGAACGTCTCATCGAGCGCGCCCAGCGTAGCGTCGCAGCCACACGCCGAAGCCACGTCGCTACAGCGCGCGATGGCCTCTCGGCCTCCACGGATGCGCGGCACTTCGCGCAAGGCACGCGCGGCCGTTTCGGCAACTCCCGGCAGGTCGGCCAGGCGCTGCAGCTCCACGAAGTTGCGCTCGTGCGCAGCGGCCAACACGTCTGCACCCCAGCTCTCGGGCATGCCCGCAGCCGCCACCACAGCGTTAAAGACCTCGACCGAACCTACAGCGACGGTGAAGCGCTCGAAGCCGACGGTCCTGAGCGCGTCAGCGAGCACGGCGATCACTTCGGCATCGGCCTCGGGGCCACAGGCGCCAACGAGCTCGACTCCAACCTGTGTGAACTGGCGCGCCTGACCGCGTAGCGACTCGTGCTCCCGAAACGCTTCACCGGCGTAGCGGAAGCGCACGGGACCGGCCACGTCTGCAAGACGCGACGAGACGAGACGCGCGATCGGCACCGTGAGGTCGGGACGCAGTGCGAGCAGGTGGCCATCGAGGTCTACCAGCCGAAACGCGGTACCCTCAAGCGGTCCTGCGGCCGCCTCAAGCGCGTCGAGGCGCTCGACGACGGGGGTCTCAATGCGCTCGTAGCCCCACGCCGCGAAGGCGTCGGAGAGGCGCAGGGTCAGAACCTCTCGCTCGGCAGCTTCGGCTGGAAGCACGTCTCTGAATCCGCGTGGTGTGACTGGACGCATGAACCAAGGCCTTTCCTCGTGTCAGATTCGTCAGGCATCGTTGCAGCGGCGTCACTTTAGCACAGTAGAGTGATAGAGCGCAATCAGATCCGGGAAGCGCACGAAGCTGCCGCCCCCGGGTCCCTACTCTAGCGCGGGTCAGGCCTCAACGGCCTCGGCGCCGAACATCTCCATGAGCTCTGCATACAAGCCGTTGGCCTCGGCGTTCACGCGCTCGGGCATCGTGGCCACGATCGTGCGCTCCTGAGCGGCGTCCCACACGTGCAACTCAACGATGTCGCGGCCCGGGAAGTGCGTGAGTGTCTTCTTGAGCGCTGCGGCGCGACCGTTCACTAGAGCGTTGCCGTCGGCTCGAATCACGACGCGTTTGGGGGGTGCGGCGAACTCGGCGCCATCGAAGGGTTCGATGTCGAGAACGATGAGCTTACGGCCCCGGTCGTCCTCTTCGATCTTGCCCTTGAGGCGCAACACCGCATCCTCAACGATCAGTTCGCGGTACTTCTCCAGCATCGCGGGGAAGAGCACGGCCTCAATCGAACCGTCGAGGTCCTCGAGGGTGGCGATCGCCATCATCGGGCCCTTCTTGGTCGGCTTGAGCGCGACCGAGGACAGCATGCCGGCAAACCAGCAGGTCGTGCCAGCCGCCAGCTCCTCGCCCAACGATCCGTCCGAATGCGCGCGGACCACGTCTTCGATGTCGCGCAGCGGGTGGTCCGAGACATAGATGCCCAGCATCTCCTTCTCGAAGGCGAGCTTCATCTTCTTGTCCCACTCATCGCCGTTGGGCGCGGGGATCTCTTCAGAGAAGCCGTGGTCTTCGGCAGCAAACATGTCAAACATCGAGACCTGGCCGCTGTCGCGGTCCTTCTGGCGCTTGGATGCGGCGTCGACCGCTGCGTCCATCATCGACATCAGATGCTTGCGCGTGTAGCCGGTGGAGTCGAAGGCGCCCGCCTTGATGAGCGACTCGATCGTCTTCTTGTTGGTCTGTCGAAGGTCGACGCGGTCGCAGAAGTCCTGCAGGGAGGTGAAGTGGCCGCCTTCGGCCCGCGTGGCGGCGATGCCGTCGACCACGCCTTCGCCCACTCCTCGGATGCCCGCGAGCCCGAACCGGATGCCCTCGCCCTGAACCGCGGTGAAGTCGCGCCCCGACGAGTTCACGTCCGGCGGCAGCACCGTCTTACCTGCGCGGTTGCACTCAGCGACATAGTGGACGATCTTGTCGGTCTTTCCGGTCCAGCTCGTGAGCACCGCCGCCATGAACTCGAGCGGGTAGTGAGCCTTCAGGTATGCCGTCTGCATGGTGAGCAGCCCGTAAGCCGCCGAATGGCTCTTGTTGAACGCGTATTCGGCGAACTTGAGGATGTCTTCCCACATATCGGAGGCCATCTTGGCGTCGAAGTCGTTCTCGCGAGCGCCTTCGACCCACGCCTCACGCATAGGCGTGAGCACGTCGACCTGCTTCTTGCCCATCGCCTTGCGAAGCTTGTCGGCCTTGGCAGCAGAGAAGCCCGACATGGCCATCGAGATACGCATGACCTGTTCCTGATAGACGATCGCGCCGTAGGTTTCGCGCAGGATGTCTTCCAGGCGGTCGTCGTAGTAGGTGATCTTGCGGCGGCCGTGCTTGCGTTCCACGAAGTCCTTGACCATGCCCGAGCCGAGCGGGCCGGGCCGGTAGAGTGCGAGCACGGCGACGATGTCGGCGAAGGTGGTGGGCACGAGGTCTTTGAGCAGCTGGCGCATGCCAGGCGACTCGACCTGGAAGACACCCACGGTGTCAGCGCGCTGGAACAGCTCGAAAACCTTCGGGTCATCGAGGGGAATGTCGGCGGGATCGATCCGAATTCCGTGGTTGGTCTCGATGTTGTCGATCGCCTTGGCGATGACGGTCAGGGTGCGCAGGCCCAAGAAGTCCATCTTGAGCAGACCCAGGTCGGCGACGGTAGGACCGTCGTACTGGGTGATGACTGCGCCACCCTTGGTGTCGTACTTGACCGGCACGTAGTAGTGCAGCGGATCGCGGCAGATGACGACGCCGGCGGCGTGCACACCCTCGCCGCGCACGATGCCTTCGAGCGAGCGCGCGGCATCGACGATGCGCTTGGTGTCGGGGTTGCCGTCGTAGTCAGCCTTGAACTCGGTGCTGGCAGCCAGCGAGCTGTCGATCGTGGCGCCCAGATCGTCCAAGATCATCTTGCTGATCTTGTCGGGCACGCCGTAGGGGTATCCCAGCACGCGCCCGGCGTCGCGCACGGCCGCGCGGGCTTTCATCGTCGAGAAGGTGATGATCTGGGCGACTTTGTCGTTGCCATACTTCTCGCGCACGTAGTCGATGACGTCGCCGCGGCGCTCGTCATCGAAGTCCATGTCGATATCGGGCATCTCCGTACGCTCTGGGTTCAGGAAGCGTTCGAAGAGCAGGCCGTTCTCGATCGGGTCGAGATCGGTGATGCCGAGCGCGTAAGCGATGATCGAGCCGGCGGCGCTTCCTCGGCCGGGGCCGACGCCGATGCCGTTCGCCTTCGCCCACGTCGTGAAGTCCTGAACGATGAGGAAGTAGGCGGCGATACCCTTGGGCACCACGACTTCGAGCTCGGTGTCGAGCCGGTGCAGCACTTCTTCCGGGATCGGGTCGCCGTAGCGCACCTTCAGCCCTTCCATGCACTGGCTTCGCAGGTAGCCCTCTTCGGTCGTGTCCTCAGGAACCTCGAACTTCGGCAGGATGATCTTGCCGAACTCCATCGAGACGTTGCACTTCTCCGCGATCTCGAGCGTGTTGGCGAGCGCCTCGGGATACTCCGGCAGCATCGCTGCCATCTCTTCGGCGGACTTCATGTAGAACTCGTCACAGGAGAACTTCATGCGGCCCGGCTGGTCGATCGTCGAGCCGGTGCCGATGCACAGGAGCAGGTCCTGGGTCTTGGCGTCCTCGCGCGTGAGGTAGTGGATGTCGTTGGTGGCCACGAGCGGCAGCCCGAGATCGCCCGCGAGATCGGCGAGGGCGCGATTGAGCTGGGTCTGGCTCACGCCGTTGTCGGCGACGATGCCCTGCTCCTGGATCTCGACGTAGAAATCACCCGGCGCGAAGATGCGCGCGTACTCTTCGGCCCATCGGCGGGCCTCTTCAGGCTCTCCCCGCTCGATCGACTTCGAGAGGATGCCGCTCATACACGCAGAGGTGGCGACGACGCCTTCGGAGTACCGCTTCAGCAGCTCGAGGTCGATCTGCGGCTTGTAGTAGAAGCCTTTGACGGCCGCGTCGGAGACCATCGCCATCAGGTTGCGATAGCCCTCGTTGTTCTTGGCCAGAAGCAGCAGATGGTAGAGGTTGGGCTTGCCCTCGCGCCGCCCGCGTTCATCGGGCGTGAAGTAGCACTCGCAGCCGATGATGGGCTTGATGCCTACCTTGAGCGCCGACTTGTAGAAGTCCACGGCACCGTACATGTAGCCGTGGTCGGTGATGGCCAAAGACTCCATCTCGAAGTCGCGGGCGCGCTCAACGAGCTTCTTGACGCGCGCTGCGCCGTCGAGAGTGGAGTACTCAGTGTGGGTGTGCAGGTGCACGAAGGACACGATCGGGAAAAGCCCCCTCTTAGCGAGCAGCCGGCTCGTCGCCGAGCCGATCGAGAACGCGACGGTAGCCGTCGGCGCCGTAGTTGAGCGACTTGCTTACGCGAGAGATCGTGGTCGCCGAAGCACCGGTCGACTCCTGAATTGCGGAGTAGTGCTCGCCAGCGGCGAGCTGCTTGGCAACCTCGAGCCGCTGGGCCATCTCCCGGATCTCACGAACCGTGCACAGATCGACGAGCAGCGCGTAGGCCTCGTCGTTGGTTTCGAGGGACAGCAGCGCTGAGAGCAGCTCCTCTACCTCGGGGGTTCTGAGGCGGTCTTCGGGCATGGTTTGGGCGGCTTCCTCTCGGCAGCATGAACCACAAGATATCGTGGCGAGAATAGCACGCAGGCCCGACATGATGCGCTATGGATAGCCGAACGGGAGCGCCCGCGCGACGAGCGGCAGGTGCCGTGCACGACCCGCGGACGAGGCGCCCTTTCGGCCTCGAAAAGGGGCTGGCTAGACCAGACCCGAGCTCCTCCATAGACCCGCCGAGATGCCGAACGAAGGCAGGTACCAAGTGAGCGCACCCACGAGGTAGACGACGATGTCCTTGCGGATGTACTCGGTCAGGCTCCCGTCCTGCGTGGCGCTGAATACACACAGGCCAACCACCGAGACGAGCGCGGCGAGAATCGCCAGCCACTGCAGCACCGGCGCGATGCCGTGCGGGTGACGGATGCGGTGATAGAGCGAGTAGACGAGCGGAGCTGCAACGAGCGCAAGCCCAACCCAGAACGCCGAAGAGAGGCCTTGGTCGGCGATGCCAAGCACCTTGCTTGCAGGCAGCATGAGCAGCGAGGCCGTGAACATGACCGTGACACCGGAGATGACCACGAGCGGCGTGAGGATCGCGATGCGCAGGAGCTTCTGCTTCAGCGGCTCGCGGGAGTCGATCAAGAAGGTCGCGACGACGCCCAGAACGAACGGGACCGTCACGAGTGAGACGTACTGGAACGTGTAGGTCCCGGAGCGGTCGTCGCCCCAGTAGAGGCCTCTCAGGCTGGCCATCGCCGGCACGAGGAAGAGCAGCACGAGCGCGTATACGAGGCTGTAGGTGTCCCAGACACTCGGCGCGTCGTCGACCGCATCTGCGGACTCCACACGCTCGGGAACGGTCTGAAGCTCAGCGGCCATCGTGTCACTCATCTCGCGTAGGTCCTCTCAGGTCACATACCCAGGCAGGCACGACCCACTGTGCGCTCGCCGCGAGTACGAAAACATGACCTAGGTCAATATACGACAAGAACAGTAGTATTTTCTCGGCCCGAGCCCAGCGGCCCCTTCGGCAGGCGCCTCACAGGCCTGCCGAAGCGTGGCATGCGCTAGGTCAGCGGGCTCAGTGGCTCGTCGTAGGGCGGCAGTTCTTCGGCTGTGACACGGCCGCGCGGACGGTGTCCGCTTCTGTCGATCGAGGCCGCGTGCCCGAAGCTAGCCAGCGCAGCGATCGCTGCAAGCACGCCCCCACCGATCATCACGCCTTGTACGCCGAAGAGCGCCGCAAGTCCTGGCGCCAGCGCGAGCGGCACGAGCTCGCCCGCGCTGCGGTGCAGCTGAGCTGTGCCGATGATGCGCCCTACGTACTCTTCGGGTGCGTCGAGCTGCATGAGCGTGCGCAGCATCGGCTCGACGGCCCCGATCACCGTGCCCCACGCAAAGGCTCCCAGCGCGATGATGCGTAGGTCGGTGGTGCCGATGTAGACCGTCGCGCCCAGACCCAGCAGCGCCACACCAATGGCGAGACCTCGAGCCGAAGTGGCCTTGGACGGCAGCTTCGTGAGCAGGAACGCGCCGAGCGCGATACCCGCGCCGAACAGCGAGTTCATCCAGCCGATCGTCTCGACTCCGGTCTTGACGACGTCGCGATAGAAGAGCGGCTCAAGTGCTGAGAACGCGCCGAAGCTGAACCAGACAACGGTGCCCATAAGCACGTAGTAGCGCACCGCTTTGAGCGAGTACGCCATCTTCAGCCCGTCGGCGATCTCGCGCAGCGCGTGCTTGTGCTCGCGATTCACCAGCGGCGGCGTCTTAACCGGCAGAACCAGCAGCAGGCCGACCGTGGTGAGTACGGCGTCGAGGTAGAAGACCGAAGGGATGCCGAATGCGTGGGCGACTACCGAACCGATCGCGGGGCCGGCCACGAACGACAGCGCCCCCACTCCTTCGAGCAGCGCGTTGATCTTCTCGATGCCCGCACGCTCAGTAACTAGATACGGGGCAAAGGAACCAGTAGCAGTCATGATGGGCGCGTTCACGAAGCCGAACAGCGCGCAGACGCCGATCATCACCTGCATCGACGGCACGAGAGGCACCAGCAGCGCAACTGGCAGGTAGAAGACCTGCGCGCCCATGATGATGTTGCGCGGTCCGAAACGGTCCACAAGCGCGCCCGCAGCCGCGGCACCCACCATCGACGAAAGTGCGAGCACCGCCATGAGCAGCGCGATCTGTGTTGCACTCGCGTGGAAGCGGTAGGCGGCCATGCCCCACACGCCGATGAAGAACGCCGCCTCCCCGCCCAGCCGGGCGATGAAACGGGCGCATGCGACGAAAGCTATGTTTCTGTCCCAGTTGAACATGTCTAGAACCTAGCACTTTCTCAAGACATAGCCGCAGGTAGGCGGCGGAGTTGGACACGGAAGTTCAAGCAGTTGGGCGGTACGGGCGCTAGAGACTGTGCACGCGCTCGACTTCGCGGTCATGGGTGACCACTGCGTTACTCAGCGCACCTACCCCATCGATCTCGACCACAACGACATCGCCGTCGTGCAACTCGCCGATGCCGCCGGGAGTGCCCGTAAGGACGACGTCGCCGGGAACGAGCGTCATCACACCGCTCACGAAGCTTACGAGGTCGTAGACGTCAAAGATCATATCGCTCGTGTGCGCGCTCTGGCGCAGCTCGCCGTTGACGCGGCAACGAATCGCCAGGTCGGTGGGGTCCACGTCGGTCTCGACCCACGGGCCGAGAGGGCAGAACCCGTCGAAACCCTTCGCGCGCGACCACTGGCCATCGCGTTTCTGCAGGTCACGGGCTGTGACGTCGTTGCCACACGTGTAGCCGAGGATGTTGCCTGCGGCCTCTTCGCGCGTCGCCCGGTGAGTTCGCCTGCCAACCACGACTCCGAGTTCAGCCTCGTGGTCGACTCGCCCTACGCCGGGCGGCAGAACGATGGCGGTTCCCGGGCCAGTCACGGCCGTCGACGGCTTGATGAAGATGACGGGCTCCACTGGCATCTCGTGGCCCATCTCGGCGATGTGAGTGCGGTAGTTCAGACCCACGCAGACGATCTTGGTGGGCGTGACGGGCGAAAGCAGCGTCGCCTCATGGAGCGGCAGGACGCCTTCCGGCTCCCATGCCGCAAACGGTTCATCGCTGATGAGGGTGACCGTCTCGTCATCGGCAAGGCCGTAACGACAGTCTCCCTCGAACAACACCCGGACGACTCGCATCCCCGACTCCCTGGCGCGCTCGAAACCTGTGTCCCATGCGTCGTTTACCATGCGGAATCGTTCACTCCTGCGAGGTTGCGCCTACAATCGGTCAACGGTACGTGTCCCACGAGGGGAAAAGCCGCAGCTCTTAATCGTGACTGCGGTGTGTGAGCCCGTATTCAACGGCGTCGACGAGCGCCTCCCATGAGGCCTCGATGATGTTTTCGGAGACGCCAACGGTGCCCCACGAGTGCTCGGCATCGGCCATCTCGATAAGGACTCGAGTGACGGCGCCGGTGCCCTTCTTCTCGTCGAGCACGCGGACCTTGAAGTCCTGCAGCTGCATCGTCTCGAGCGCCGGGTAGAAGCGCATGATCGCGATGCGCAGCGCCTTGTCCAGCGCGTTGACCGGACCGTTTCCTTCGGCAGTCGCGATGTAGCGGTGGCCCTGCACATGGACTTTGATGGTGGCCTCAGTCATCACACGGCCGTCTTCGCGCTTCTCAGCGATGACGCGGAAGCTCTCCAGTCGGAAGAGCGGCTCGTAGGTGCCGATGCGCTTCTTGAGCATGAGCTCGAGCGATCCGTCGGCCGCCTCGAAGCTGTAACCGTGGTACTCGAGCTCCTTGATCGAGTCGAGCACCTCGGCTGCGGTCTCCCCCGCCAGCTCGATGCCCATCTCCTGCGCCTTGAGCGTGAGCGAGGCCCGACCCGCGAGCTCACTCACGACCACGCGCGCGAGGTTTCCTACTGCCGAAGGCTCGGCGTGCTCGTAAGCCTCGGGCAGTCGCACCACGGCGCTCGCGTGCACGCCGCCCTTGTGCGCAAACGCGCTCGCTCCCACGTAGGGCTGGTGCGGGTTCGGCGAGATGTTGGCGGTCTCAGCGATGAAGTAACTCACCTCGGTGAGTAGCTTCATGCGCTCGCGACCTATAGCTTCCCGGCCCATCTTGAGCTCAAGACCAGGGATGATGCTCGTGAGGTCGGCGTTGCCAGCGCGCTCGCCGTAGCCGTTCATGGTGCCCTGTACCTGCACGCAGCCCGCGTCCACAGCGACGAGCGAGTTGGCCACAGCGCAGCCGGTGTCGTTGTGCGCGTGCATGCCCAGCGCTACGCCCGGAAGTGCTGCGGACACTTCGGCGACGATGCGAGAGACCTCGTGTGGCAGCGTGCCCCCGTTGGTGTCGCAGAGGATGACGGCACTCGCGCCGGCCTCGGCGGCCGCGCGGCAGACCTCAAGCGCGTAGTCGGGCTTAGCCTTGTAGCCGTCGAAGAAGTGCTCGGCGTCGAAGAAGACGGTGCGTCCAGCAGCCACGAGGTGGGCAACCGAGTCCCCCACCATCTCGACGTTGCGCTCGAGCGTGGTCTGCAGCGTCTCGGTGACGTGGACGTCCCACGCCTTGCCGAAGATGCACAGCGCGGAGCAGCCCGTGGCGAGAAGTGCTGCCAGGCCGGCGTCGTCTTCGGCAGTCGCGTCCTTATGACGCGTGGAGCCGAAGGCCGAGATGACCGCGTTCTCAAGCTTGAGTGTGCGGGCGCGCTCGAAGAACTCGATGTCTTTGGGGTTGCTTCCGGGGAAGCCGCCCTCGATGTAGTGCACGCCGAGCAGGTCGAGCTTCATCGCGATGCGCACTTTGTCCTCGACGGACAGCGACAGCCCTTCGCGCTGGGTGCCGTCTCGCAGAGTCGTGTCGTAGATCGTGATCACGCGTTTCAGCCCCTTGCTCTGAGCTCGAAGTGCCTAGAGGCGCTCGAGCCATTCGGCGTAGTCGGGCTCCTCGCCGCGAACCACGCGGAAGAACTTGCGCTGCAGCTCCAGGGTGATGGGGCCGGCCGGTCCGATGGCGCGGTGGTCCACCGAACGCACCGGAGTGACTTCGGCAGCCGAGCCCGTCATGAACATCTCGTCGCAGGTATAGAGGTCAGTTCGCACGATCGACTCTTCGACGACCGGGATGTCGAGTTCGTCGGCGAGGACGATGATCGAGTCGCGCGTGATGCCTTGGAGGATGCCGTCGGAGACCGGCGGCGTGGAGATGATCCCGTCGCGCACGATGAAGATGTTCTCGCCAGTGCCTTCGGCCACCAGGCCCTGCTCGTTGAGCATGATTGCCTCTACATAGCCGTGCTGGTTGGCCTCGATGCGCGCGAGCGAGCTGTTGAGGTAGTTGGCGGTCGCCTTGATCGCCGGCGGGCACGCGTTGATACCGCGCTGACGCCACGAGCTGATGCCTGCGTCCACGCCGTCGCGCAGCGCCTCTTCGCCCATGTAGGCGCCCCACGACCAGCAGGCGATGACGACGTTCACCGGTGCAGGCAGCGGGTCGAGACCCATCACGCCATAGCCGCGAAACGCGATCGGGCGGATGTAGCACGACTTCAGGCCGTTGACCCGGATCGTCTCCTTGACCGCCTCGACGAGCTCGTCGACGGAGTAGCCGAGGTCCATGAAGAGCATCTTGGCCGAGCGCTCGAAACGCTCCATGTGCTCGGTGAGACGGAAGACCGCCGAACCGCCGTCAGCCTGCTCGTAGCAGCGGATTCCTTCGAAGACGCCGGTGCCGTAGTGCAGGGCGTGCGTCAGTACGTGTACCTGCGCCTTGTCCCAGTCGACCAGCTGGCCGTCCATCCAGATCTTTTCCACGGTCGGAAGCGACATGGCGCACCCCTTTAACGACGCCGAATACAAGTCCAGACAGTTTACACGAGCAGGCAACGCTTCGAACACGAAACCACGCGGCTCTCGGCTCGGTGCTACCCTTTCGCGGTATCCTGCATGCGTAGGGGGACATTTCAGCGGTCGAACGCAGCGCGTGATGCTGCGCTGCGGCCGCGTGACAATAACTGTCGTGTACTGAAAGGACCGTGAGTGCCCACCCAGAGTCCTTCGACGACGCTGGATCTCAGCCATCCGAAGAACCGGCGCGCTCTTCTCATAACGCTCACCGTCGTGGCCGGAACCTGGCTGTCGTCGGTCTTCCACTACGTGCTTGGCATCTACCGCAAGTACCCGTACCCGCTCAACACCTTCCTGTTCAAGCCTGGAAGGCGCTTCGACGACTTCTACGGCGATCTCGACCGCGCGTCGCTGCTGCTCCGCGGGCACAGCATGGACATGCCCTACTCACCGTTCGGTACGTCGCTGATGGGCCTGTTCTCGCTGATCCCCGTGCAGAAGATCGCATTTGGGCTCGCGCTCTTGAGCTTCTCGGTCGTGGTCATCGCGATTCTCTGGGATCACGTGGCAACCGAGATGAGAGGGCGAGCGACAGTTGTAGGGCTGCTCGTCACGACCGCCATCGCCACGATGTCGTACCCGGTGCTCTTCACGGTCGACCGCGGCAACGAGGAGATCTTCCTCTTCATGCTGCTCGCGGCGTTCACCTATCTCTTCCTGAAGAAGCGCTCGTCGTTGGCGGCCGTCGCGCTTGGTGCAGCAATCGCCTACAAGATGTACCCCGGCGTCTTCATCGTGCTGTTCATCGCCGACCGCAAGTGGAAGGAGCTCGGCATCGCGATCGCAGCGGCCATCGGCTTTGAGGCGCTCGCTACGCTCGCGCTCTCCGTGGTCTCTGGTTTCAGCGTGCCTCAGCTGCTACAGCACTGGTACGAGTCGCTCTTCGTCGGCCACGTCGGGTACGCAGACACGCTTGGCGCGCACCAGCACGGCCACAGCCTGTGGGGCGTGGTGACGGTCGCGTACCGGCTCGTGACCGGCGCCTTCCCGTCTGATCCGATGCGCACGGCTTACGTCGTCTTCGCGCTCGTGAGCTTCGTGGTGCTCAGCGCCTACGTCATCCGTTTCGAGCGCACCGACTGGAAGCGGTTCACGCTGCTGTTCGCGGCCATGCTGCTTCTGCCGTTCGAGTCGCACGACTACACGCTCGTGCACCTGCTGATCCCGATCGCCTTGTTCGCCGAAGCCGAACTCGACAAGTGGGACTTCGGATATGCGCTGCTCTTCGGCCTGCTTCTGGTGCCACTCGACTACGTGCTGCTCATCTCGACCGTGAGCACGTCGTCGTTCCTGTACCCGGCGCTTCTGGTGGCTATCGTCTGCGCGATCGTCTACCAGCGATTTGCCGCCGCGGGCGTGCAGAACGGTGCGTTGGGCAAAGCCTAGCGCCCGCGCACGTGACGGCCGGGCCCTTGCCTAGCGTTACAATTACGACCCGAACCATCGAACTTGAAAACGAAGTGACAGGAGCCACTCGATATGCAGTTGCGCGGCAAGAAGGTCGTCGTCACCGGATCCGACGGCTTCATCGGTAGCCATCTGGTAGAAGCCCTCGTTGAGCATGGTGCCGACGTGCGCGCCTTCACCTACTACAACTCGTTCGGCTCCCGCGGCTGGCTCGATACGCTGCCCGCAGAGATCCAGAACTCCATAGAGGTCGTGATGGGCGACGTGCGCGACGCCGTGTTCGTCCGCAAGTCGCTCGAGGACGCCGACGTCTGCATGCATCTGGCGGCCCTCATCGCCATCCCCTACTCGTACTTCGCGCCCGACTCCTACGTCGACACCAACATCCGCGGCACGCTCAACGTGCTGCAGGCTGCGCGCGACTTCGAGCTCGAGCGCGTCGCCGTCACCAGCACCTCAGAGGTCTACGGCACGGCTCAGTACGCTCCCATCGACGAGAAGCACCCGCTACAGGGGCAGTCGCCGTACTCTGCCTCCAAGATCGGCGCCGACAAGATGGCCGAGTCCTACTACCGCTCCTTCGACCTGCCGGTCGTGACGGTTCGACCGTTCAACACCTACGGCCCGCGCCAGTCCGCGCGTGCCGTCATCCCCACGATCATCACGCAGCTGTGTGGCGGTGCCGAGCAGATCAAGCTCGGGTCGCTGCACCCCACCCGTGACCTGAACTTCGCCAAGGACACCGTGGCCGGCATGATCGCGCTCACCGAGTGCGACGAGGCGATCGGTCGCGACGTCAACATCGGCTCCGGCCGTGAGATCACCGTCGGCGAGCTGGCCCAGCTGCTCATCGATATGGTGCGCCCTGGCACTGAGATCATCTCCTCCGACGAGCGCCTGCGTCCCGAGAAGAGCGAGGTCGAGCGCCTTCTCGCCGACACCACGCTCATCAAGTCGCTCACCGACTGGGCGCCGAAGTACACACTCGAAGAAGGCCTCGCCGAGACCATCGAGTGGTTCAGCGACCCGGCCAACCTCAGCCGCTACCGTTGGGATATCTACAATGTCTGATGGCGCGCACGAGTTTCTGCCGCTGTCCGTCCCGGTGGTGCGGGGCAACGAGTGGGCCTACACCGAGGACTGCCTCAACACCGGTTGGCTCTCCGGCGCGGGCGCCTATGTCACCCGCTTTGAAGACGCCGTCAGGGCGCTGACCGGAGCGCGATTCGCCGTCGCCACCACTACCGGCACCGCTGCGCTGCACGTGGCACTGTCGATTGCCGGCGTGGGCGCCGGTGACGCGGTGATCGTGCCGACGGCAACCTTCATCGCTTCGGCAAACGCGGTCCACTACACGGGCGCGCAGCCCATCCTTGTTGGATGTGACGAGCACCTGGGGCTGGATGCCGACGCGCTCGAGGCGTATCTGGACAGTATCGACACCGGCGGCGAACTCGTTGACGACGTCACTGGCCTTCGCGTGAAGGCGATAATGCCGGTGCACATCTTCGGCGATCCGTGCGACATGGTGCGCGTTCTCGAGATTGCCGAACGCTTCGGGCTGGCAGTCATCGAGGACGCTACCGAAAGCCTCGGCTCCTACTACACACAAGGTCCGCTGGCTGGCCGCTACACGGGCACGCTGGGCATGGCCGGCGCGTTCTCCTTCAACGGCAACAAGCTCATCACCACCGGCGGTGGCGGCATGATCGTCACCGACGACGAGGAGTTCGCGAAGCGCGCGCGCTACCTCGTCGGCCAGGCCAAGGACGATCCGGTCCGCTACGTGCATGGCACGGTAGGCTTCAACTACGCGCTCACCAACGTGTCGGCCGCCATCGGCGTCGCGCAGATGGAGCAGATCGAAAGCTTCATCGAGACCAAGCGCCGCAACCGGGCGCGCTACACCGAGGGACTCGCCGACGTGCCGGGCATCACTGTCATGCAGGCACCCGAAGGAACCTTCTCCAACTCCTGGTTCTTCACGCTGCTGGTGGACGCCGATGAGTTTGGGATGGACCGCGAGGCGCTGATGCAGGCCCTTTCGGAAGCGAAGATCCAGAGCAGGCCGCTTTGGCTGCCCGTGCACATGAACGCTCCCTACGCTGGTTGTCGCGTGGTCAGCCCTGAGCGTGCAGTCTGGTTCTGGGAGCGTATTCTGAACGTGCCATGCAGTAGCGACTTGACCGAAGCCGATGTCGACCGCGTCGTTTCGACGATCAGGTCGCTTGCGAGAGGCTAGAGGCCGAATGACCGACCGCATCAAGAACGCAATCGTCACACCGAACATCTCTGTCATCGAGGCTCTCGAGACGTTGAACCACGGGACCGGAGGCATCCTGTTCGTGGCCAGCGCCGGCGAGATCCTCCTTGGCGTGCTCACCGACGGCGACATCCGTCGGCACATCCTCGCAGGTCGCCAACTAAGCGACCCGGTATCGATGGCAATGAACGACGAGCCCGTGGTGGTGCGCAAGGGCTTCTCCGAAGAGCACGTGCGCGAGATCTTCCTCGACCGTCAGCTCGAGGCGATTCCCGTGCTCGACGATGACGGCCGGCTGATCGATGCGATTCGCTGGAACGACGTCTTCGGCAAGCCACGCGGGTTTCACACTACGATCGACGTTCCGGTCGCGATCATGGCAGGCGGAAAGGGCACGAGGCTGCAGCCGTTCACGCGCATCCTCCCCAAGCCCCTCATGCCCGTTGGCGACATCCCGATTCTGCAGCTCATCATGGATCGCTTCCACGAGCAGGGCGTGAGCGACTTCCTGGTCTCTCTCAACCACAAGTCGAGCCTGATTCGCGCCTACTTCAGTGACGTTCGACTCGACTACGGCCTGCGCTTCTACGACGAGGACAAGCCTCTCGGGACCGCCGGCAGTCTCAAGCTCATGGCGCGCGACATCGATGGCACCTTCATCCTCGCCAACTGCGACACCATTATCGACACGGAGTACTCCTGCGCGATCGACTATCACCGCAGCCACAACAACGCGATCACGATCATCGCGTCGATGCAGTCGGTCGTTCTGCCTTACGGCGTGTGCGACGTCGGCGAGGGCGGAATGCTCGAGAATCTCCGCGAGAAGCCGCGTTTCGACATGCTCGTCTCCACCGGCGTCTATGTCATGGAGTCCGATGTCCTCGATCTGATCAAGGACGACACCTTCACCGATGCGACCGACCTCATCGAGATGACCAAGGCGGCCGGGCGCAACGTGGGCGTCTACCCCATCGCGGAGCGTTCCTGGCTCGACATCGGGCAGATCGAGGAGCTTCAAGACACGCTCGATCGCCTCGGGATCAGGTAGCCACGACGATGAGCGGACTTATCGTTATCGGAGCCGGCGGACACGCGAACAGCGTCATCGACGCACTGCGTTCTGCCGGAATCGAGCCTTCCGGAGCGATCGATCGCGAGCAGACGCCTGGTCAGACCGTGGGCGGCCTCCCGGTCATCGGTTCCGACGCCGACCTCGAGCGCCTGTTTTGCGAGGGCACCTACCGCGCTGTACTCGGCATCGGATCGGTCGGCGATACGACCGCCCGCCGCGCGGCAGTCGAGCGCGCGAGTGCGATGAGCTTCCACTTCGAGACGGTCGTGCATCGCACCGCGTATGTCTCGCCGAACGCCACCCTCGGCACGGGCGTCTTCATCGGCGCCGGAGCTGTCGTGGGTCCAGGTGTCACAGTCGGCGACTTCGCCATCGTCAACTCCGGCGCCGTGATCGACCACGACTGCATGGTCGGCGCCTTTGCGCATATCGCCCCGAGCGCGACATTGAGCGGGGATGTGATCGTCGGCGACGACGCACATGTGGGAACCGGCGCATCGGTCATCCAAGGCGCTCGCATAGGCACTGGTGCGGTCATCGGCGTGGGAAGCGTCGTTGTCGACGACATCGACGCGGGCACCATCGCCTTCGGCAATCCCTGCCGCCCCAAGGCAGGCGAATGATGTCGCGGGTTCGTGTCATTGCCGAAGCCGGCGTGAACCACAACGGTTCGCCTGACCGCGCGCTTGCGATGGTTGACGCGGCCGCTGACGCGGGCGCAGACGCGATCAAGTTCCAAAGCTTCGTGCCTGAGGCGCTCGTCTCACCTGCCGCGCAGAAGGCCGACTACCAGAAGACCCAGACAGGTGACGGCTCCCAGCTCGAGATGCTCAGGGCGCTGCAGCTCGATGCACCCTCGCATGAGCGCCTGCTCGCAGCGTGTGCCGACCGCGGAATCGCCTTCCTCTCCTCGCCCTTTGACATCCCCAGCGTGCGCCTGCTCGCCTCGCTCGGCGCCCGCGAGTTCAAAATCGCCTCGGGCGAGATCACGAACCTGCCGATGCTGCGAGAGATCGCTGCGTGCGCCGAGAGCGTCTTGCTTTCTACGGGCATGGCGACGCTGGACGAGATCGCCGCGGCCATCGAGGCCCTCGAAGCCGCCGGGCTGGAGCGATCCCGAATCACGGTCTTGCACTGCACCACCGAGTACCCCACGCCCTTCGACGAAGTGAACCTGCTTGCGATGGCGGAGATCCGCGATCGCTTCGGCATCGAGATCGGCTACTCCGACCACACGCGTGGCATCGAAGTATCGGTCGCTGCGGCCGCACTGGGCGCGACGGTGGTCGAGAAGCACTTCACGCTCGACCGCTCGCTACCCGGCCCCGACCACGCCGCGAGCGTCGAGCCCGATGAGCTCGCCTCGCTGGTCACAGCGGTAAGAAACGTCTCGGTCGCTCTCGGCGACGGCCACAAGGTGCCCACGCCCACTGAGTCGCGCAACATGCCGCTCGTGCGCAAGAGCATCGTTGCGGCCGCCGGAATCGCCAAAGGCGAGACGTTCACCGAGGCCAACCTCACCACCAAGAGGCCGGGTACGGGGCTGAGCCCGATGCTGTGGGACTCCGTCATAGGCCAGCAGGCCCCACGCGCCTTCGCCCCCGATGAGATGATCGAGCTATGAGCGTGAAGGTCACCGTTGTCACTACAGGACGCGCCGACTACGGCCTGCTGCGTCCGCTGCTGGTCGTGCTTCGTGAGGACGACCGCTTCCAGCTCGACGTATTGGCCACCGGCTCCCATCTCGTGGCCGAGCAGGGCATGACCGTCGACGCTATCGTCGCCGACGGCTTTGAGGTAGCACATCGCATCGCGCTGCCTGCCGAAGGCGACGACCGGCTTGCCACCGCGCACGCGACGGGCGAAGGCATCCGGCTCATAGCCGACGCGCTCGACGTAGCATCCCCCGACATCGTCGTCATCCTCGGAGACCGCTTCGAGGCGTTTGCGGCGGCTTCGGCAGCCACCATCCTCGACATCCCCGTCGCTCACATTCACGGCGGCGAGCTGACCTTCGGCTCGCTCGACGATGCGTTCCGACACGCCATCACCAAGCTCTCGACACTGCACTTCGCCTCTACCGAGGTCTACCGCAAGCGCATCGTGCAGATGGGCGAGCCGGCGATCGGCGTCTTCAACACCGGCGCGCTGGCCGTCGACAACGTCCGCGGCACGGAGCTGCTCGATGAAGACGAGTTCGAGTCGGTACACGGCGTGGTGTGCGACGGCAGTACGCTGCTGGTCACCTTCCACCCAGTCACGCGCGGCGGCGAGTCTCTCGGTGAGCTCTACGAGCTGCTGGCGGCTCTCGATGCGGTGCCTGAGTTCCGCGTCCTGTTCACGGCGCCCAACCTGGATGCCGGCGGGCGCGCCGTGCGAAGCGCAATCGAGTCGTGGGTTGAAGCGAATGCCGCACGGGCCGACTTGGTGACCGTGCTCGGGTGGCGTGGCTACCTTTCGGCGACCAAGAACTGCGCGGCGGTCGTGGGCAACTCCTCGAGCGGACTGATCGAGGTCCCCGCCCTTGGTGTACCGAGCATCGACATCGGTCACCGCCAGTCAGGGCGGCTGCGCCCAGCCGCGGTGGTGCACGCGCAAGCAGATCGCGACAGCATCGCGGCGGCCATCCGGCACGCGACCTCCCCACTCCACCGGGAAGTGGCCGCTACCGCGTCCAACCCCTACGGGGACGGTCACGCTGCCGCCAAGATCGCCGATGTGCTGGCGGATTCGGCGCTGCTCGCTCGCGTTCAGTCGGCTGGATTCACGGATATCGACTACTAGTCCACAACGGGCGTGCCATTCGGCCCGTGACGGCTTCGTAACGCACTCCGCCTCCCCGCCTCTGGCCGCTATTGCCTGATATACTTTGCGGGTTCCCACGAGTCAATTCGGCGGGGGGCTATTTTGCCTGCTCGCCATCTGTCGTAGCGAAGCGCTCCCAGGGGGTGTCCGGATGAAGGTGGTCATACTCGCAGGTGGTCTCGGCACGCGCCTGTCTGAAGAGACGGGTCTGCGTCCCAAGCCGATGGCCGAGATCGGCGAGCGACCGATCCTGTGGCACATCATGAAGATCTATAGCCACTACGGCTTCAACGACTTCGTGATCTGCGCGGGCTACAAGGCCTACATGATCAAGGAGTACTTCCACAACTTCTGGTTGCACAACTGCGACGTCACCTTCGACATGCGCACCCATGAGACCGAAGTCCACCAGGACGATAATCCGCCGTGGCGTGTGACCGTTGTCGATACAGGCGACGCGACGATGACCGGCGGTCGCCTCAAGCGCGTTCAGGAGCATGTGGGCAACGAGACGTTCATGCTGACCTATGGCGACGGCGTCTCAAACGTTGACGTCTCCGAGCTGCTCGCATTCCACAAGAGCCACGGCAAGGAAGCCACGCTCACCGCAGTCCAGCCGCTCGGCCGCTTCGGCGCGCTCGAGCTCAACGACCAGGGCGGCATCGACTGCTTCCGTGAGAAGCCGCGTGGCGACGATGACTGGATCAACGGCGGCTTCTTCGTGCTCGAGCCGGCGATCTTCGACCGCATCGAGGCCGATAGCACCATCTTCGAGGGCCATCCCCTCTCTTCGGCTGCCGAAGAGGGTCAGCTCGTGGCGTTTCGGCACGCTGACTTCTGGCAGCCGATGGATACCCTGCGCGACAAGCGCTACCTCGAGGACCTCTGGAACTCGGGCAAGGCACCTTGGAAGGTATGGTGACGGGCATGCCGTCCGCCCCGCTGTTCGGCGGAGTCTACGAGGGTCGCCGCGTCTTCGTGACCGGCCACACCGGCTTCAAGGGCTCGTGGCTCGTCACGTGGCTTCTCTCTCTGGGCGCGGAAGTGACCGGCTACTCGCTCGAGCCGCCGACCGACCCCAGCCTCTTTGAGCAGCTGGGCCTCGCATCTCGAATCGATCACCACATCGGCGACGTGCGCGACCTCGACCACCTTCGCGAGGTCATGGTTGCCGCGCGGCCCGAGATCGTCATGCACCTTGCCGCGCAGCCGCTCGTGCGCCTGTCTTACGACGAGCCGGTCGAAACCTACGCCACCAACGTGATGGGCACCGTCCACGTTCTTGAGGCTGCGCGCTCGGTCGCGTCGGTGCGCGTGGTGCTCAACGTCACGAGCGACAAGTGCTACGAGAACAACGAGTGGGAGTACGCCTACCGCGAGAACGACCCGATGGGCGGCTACGACCCCTACTCGTCGTCGAAGGGCTGCGCCGAGCTCGTGACCGCCGCCTACCGCCGCTCGTTCTACGGCTCCGGCAGCACCGCGAGCGTCTCTTCGGCGCGTGCCGGCAACGTCATCGGCGGCGGTGACTGGGCGCTCGACCGCATCATCCCAGACTGCATCCGCGCGCTCTCCGAGGGCGACGAGATCGGCGTGCGCAATCCCGGAGCGGTACGCCCGTGGCAGCACGTGCTCGAGCCGCTCTCCGGCTACCTGTGGCTGGCCGCGAGCCAGTTCACAGACGGCGACGAGACGCACCCGTTCGACGGTGCCTGGAACTTCGGTCCCTCGCCGGCGGGCAATATCACGGTTGCCGAAGTGGTCGAGACTGTCATCGGCTGCTGGGGCGACGGCGGCTGGTCTACACCGCAGCTGACAGCGCCCGCCGTTCACGAAGCACGCTTTCTGAAACTCGACTACTCGAAGGCCGCTGACCTGCTCGGTTGGCGCCCTGCGTTCGACGTGCACGAGGCCTTGAGCCGCACCGTCGGCTGGTACCGCGACACCTACCATGGCGTGCGCGATGCCGAAACCGCCACCAACGACGACATCTCCGCCTACGTCGCTGCCGCTACGGCAGCGGGCGTGGCATGGACCCGCTAGCTTTCCACGAAAGGACTTCTGCTCGATGACGGACTCTCCCAACGCCAGCCAGCTTCGCGACGAGATTCTCGCGAAGGTTCGCGAGTACTACGCAGCCCAGTTCGGCGCGAAGCCTGACTTCGAGCGTGGCGAGACGCGCATCCCGTATGCGGGCCGCGTCTTCGACGAAGCCGAGCTCGTGAACCTCGTCGACTCTTCGCTCGAGTTCTGGCTGACATACGGCCGCTACTCTGAGGAGTTCGAGAAGGGGCTCGCGGAGTTCCTGGGCCTGCCCAGCACGCTGCTCGTGAACTCCGGCTCGAGCGCCAACCTGCTCGCGTTCTGGGCGCTGACGAGCGACCGGCTGGGCAAGCGCCGCGTTGCACCGGGCGATGAGGTCATCACGGTAGCGGCGGGCTTTCCCACCACCGTCGCGCCGATCGTTCAGTACGGCGCCGTACCGGTCTTCGTGGACGTCACGCTGGGCACCTACAACATCGACGTCACGCAGCTTGAAGCTGCGCTGTCGCCTAAGACCAAGGCAGTCATGCTCGCCCACACGCTGGGTAACCCGTTCGACATCGACACCGTGCGTGCCTTCTGCAACGCCAACGACCTGTGGCTCATCGAGGACAACTGCGACGCTCTCGGCGGCGAGTACAAGGGCGGCAAGACCGGCACCTTCGGCGACATCGGGACTTCGAGCTTCTACCCGCCACACCACATGACGATGGGCGAAGGCGGCGCGGTCTACACCTCTGACGCTACGCTCAACCGCATCATGCTCTCCATGCGCGACTGGGGTCGTGCCTGCATCTGCCCCTCGGGCGTCGACAACGTCTGCGGCAACCGCTTCGGGCAGCAGCTGGGCACCCTTCCTTTCGGCTACGACCACAAGTACACGTACAACGAGTTCGGCTTCAACCTGAAGGCCACCGACATGCAGGCAGCCGTCGGCGTCGCACAGCTCCAGAAGCTGCCGAGCTTCACCGAAGCCCGTCGCGCGAACTACCGCAAGCTGCGCGAGCTACTTGCGCCGGTGGAGGACAAGCTGATCATGCCTGTCGCTACCGAAGGTGCGGACCCGTCGTGGTTCGGCTACCTCATGACCGTGCGCGAGGGTGCGCGGACCGGCAGCGGCAAGGCGCTCTCGCGCGACGCGATCGTGGCTGCACTCGAGGCCAACAAGGTCCAGACGCGCATGCTCTTCGCGGGCAACATGACCCGCCAGCCTGCGTTCGACCGGATGCGCGCGGCCAGCGAAGGCTTCCGTATCGTGGGCGAGCTGACCAACACCGATCGCATCATGAACGATGCGTTCTGGGTGGGCGTCTACCCCGGCATGACCGATGCAATGCTCGAATGCATGGCCGAAGTGGTCCTTGAGGTGTGCCGTGGCTGAGTGGGCAAATCCACTCCACGCTGACCTCGATCACATCCTCGAGCATGGTGGCGAGCTCTTCGGCGAGCTCGAGGGTGCGCGGATCTTCATCACCGGCGGCACGGGCTTTGTAGGTCGCTGGATGCTCGAAAGCCTCATCTGGGCCGACGCCAAACTCGACCTGGGCGTGGAGGCAGTCGTGCTCTCTCGCGATCCGGGCAGGTTGGCCGCGCGTCACCCGCATCTGGCGACCGCCCGCCCCATCACGATGCTCGCCGGTGACGTCTTGAACTTCGAGTCTCCGGAAGGCGAGTTCACGCACGCGCTGCACATGGCGACGGAGACGAACCAGGTGGTCGCGCATGCGAAGCCTACGCTCGAGTTCGACACCGCCGTGGACGGCACGCGACACATGCTGCGCTTTGCCGAGTCGGCTGGTGTAGGCAAGTTCCTCTACACGAGCTCCGGCGCGATCTACGGCACGCAGCCGCTCACCTGCGACCACGTGAGCGAGACCGACGTCTTCGCCCCGCTCGCCGACAACGCGAAAGCCGCCTACGGCCATGGCAAGCGCGCGGCGGAGTTTCTGTGCTCGGCTGCGCACCTTGAGACGGGGATCGAGACCACCATCGCCCGCCTCTTCAGCTTCGTAGGCCCCTATCTCGACATCAACGCAGGCTACGCGGTAGGCAACTTCATCCGCGACGCTCTGGCCGGCAACACGATCACCATCGGCGGCGACGGGACTCCCCGCCGGTCCTACCTCTACGCAGCCGACCTTGCTCTATGGCTCTGGACGATTCTGCTCAAGGGTAGGCCTGGCCAGGCCTACAACACGGGCAGCGACCAAGACCTCTCGATTCTCGAACTCGCAGAGACCGTCTCGCGAGTCCTGTGTCCCGACGCTCACATCGAGGTGGCTCAGACGCCGGTTCCCGGCGCCCTGCCTGCTCGCTACGTGCCCGACATCACCCGCGCTCGGGATGAGCTCGGGCTCTCCCCCATCATCTCGCTCGAGGACGGCATTGGCCGGACCGCCGAGTGGCACCGCAATGCAAACCGAACCGGAAGTGAGGCGTGACCGTGCTCGTCGCCGACTACATCTTTGAACATCTCGCTAAGCGCGGCGTGAAGGACGTCTTCACCGTCACCGGCGGCGGCATCATGTACCTCGTCGATGCACTGGGTCGAAACGAGAACATCAAGTACTGGTGCAACTTCCACGAGCAGGCCTGCGCGATCTCTGCCGAAGGCTACTCGCGCGTGACCGGCGACCTGGGCGTCTGCCTGGTCACCACCGGCCCCGGAAGCACCAACGCCCTTTCGGCGATCGCCGGCGCGTGGGTCGACTCTGTGCCCGTGCTCGTCATCTCCGGTCAGGTGCGCACCGCACTCATCGCGGACTACTCGAAGCACCGCCAGATCGGTCCGCAGGAAGTCAACATCATCCCGATGGTCGAACCGGTGGTGAAGTACGCCACGACGCTGACTGCCGAAGACGACATCGCGCTCGAACTCGAGCGCGCGATCAAGATTGCGACCTCTGGCCGCCCGGGTCCCGTGTGGCTCAACATCCCCCTCGACATCCAGGCTCTGGAGATGGACGAGACGCGCGCCCACGAGTTCCTCTTCGGCGACGAAATCGAGGACGAGCAGCACGCGGGCGATCCGCGTGGCATCGAGAAGGTCATGGAGATGATGAAGCAGGCCGAGCGCCCGCTCATCGTGACCGGCAACGCCATCCACCTCGCCGGCGCCGAAGAGGAGTTCAGGGCCTTTGTCGAGCACCTCGGCTGCCCTGTGGTCTGCCAGATGGGCGGCATGGATCTGCTACCCGAGGAGCACCCGCTCTACATGGGCCGCTTCGGGCCGACGGGCCAGCGCCGCGCGAACTTCACGCTGCAAAACGCCGACCTGCTCGTGTGCGTGGGCGCCAGTATGGCGGTCACCGCGGTGGGCTGGGACACCAAGGGCTTCGCGCCGCAGGCCAAGCGCGTGATGATCAACATCGATGCCCAGGAGCTCGCCAAGCCGCACTTCCCGGTGGACCTGGGCGTGGTCGCAGACGTGAAGTGGTTCATGAAGCACTTCGTTGAGGACTACCCCACGCTCGACCTCAAGATCGATCCCGAGTGGCTCGCGGCGACCGCCGAATGGAAGCGCAGCTACCCGCTGCTGACTGAGGACTACTTCGAGGACACCGAGCACGCGAACACCTACGTGCTCGCCTACCGAATCTCCGAGCAGATGCAGCCCGGCGAGGTCGTCCTCACCGGCAACGCGTCGGATGCGGTCTCGGTACACCACTCGTTCATCGTCAAGCCCGACCAGCGCATCATCACGAACTATGGCTACGGCGCCATGGGCTGGGACCTGCCCGCGGTCATCGGTGCCTGCGCAGCCCAAGGTGGCAAGCGCACGGTGCTCGTTACCGGCGACGGCAGCATCGCGCTCAACATCCAAGAGCTGCTGACGATCGGCAAGCACAACCTCAACATCAAGATCTTCGTCATCAACAACGGCGGCTACGAGTCCATCCGCGCCACACAGAAGACCTTCTTCGAAGGCCGCTTCGTGGGCTGCCACGAAGAGTCGGGCGTCTACAACCCCGAGTTTGAACCGCTGGCCGAAGCCTACGGGCTCACCTACCGCTGCTTCGCATCCAACGACGACATCGACGCTGGTCTCACCGAGATCATGGAGACCGACGGCCCCTTCCTCGTCGAGGTGAAGGTCAACTTCGAGCAGGAGAAGTGCCCCAAGATCGTCTCGCGCCGACAGGACGACGGCACCTTCGTCTCCTGCTCGCTCGACGACCAGTACCCGTTCCTGCCCGAAGACGAGCGCATGGCCATCATGAACCGCTTCCTGAAGGCAGAGGCGAGTGAGTAGCGTTCCGGGCATCTCCGCCGAAGCACAGGCCGCGATCCCATCGGGTGACGCGAACCCGGCTGCTCCCAAGAAGCGCAACCTGGCGCTTGATGGCCTCAAGTACTTTGCAGCGTGCTCGATCGTCCTGCATCACGTCGCCGCGCGCACTGGTACACCGCTAGGGAACTTCTTGGTCTCGGCGATGGTGTGGGCGCTCGTCTTCTTCTTCGCAGTCGCTGGCTATCTCCACGGTGCCACCGGCACGAGGGGAGCCGCGTGGCTCAAGAAGCGGTTCGTGCGCCTCGCGATTCCCTACGCCTTCTTCAGTCTGGTCTATCTGTTCATTCAGCAACCCGCCGCGCTTGCACGCGGCAATCTGGTGCTGCCCAACATCTACCGCTTGGTCTTCTTCTCTGGCGCCCACGGAATCATGTGGACACTGCCGGTGCTGTTCTACTGTGCAGTGGCGGCAGAGGTCGGCGCGCGTACTCCTCTGTGGCGACGCATTCTGCTCGTTGTGTGCGTCGTGCTGCTGTGCGCGCTCGACTGGAGCCCGCGGCTGCAGGCGCTCACCACCACCTTCGGCATCCAGAACTTCTGGTACGCGCCACGCTGGTTTGCCGCCTACCTCGCCGGCATGGAGTTTCGCGCCGCTGGGCGGATGAAGCGGCCGCCAGTGCCCATCCAGCTGCTGGTGCCGCTGTCGATCCTGGGAGCTGGCGCCCTACGCATCTACGGTGCCGTTCTGCCGCCCTGGCTTGCCACGTCGGCATCCACGCTCATGTGGGCTACGACCGTTGGTGTGCTGCTTTGGGGCGCGGCTGCTGAGTTCTCGTGGTGGGGTGCCGACAAGCTCGCGTGGGGCGGCAACTTCCTGATCGGCATCTATCTGACGCACGTCATCTGGCTCGATCTGTTCCAGAGCAAGGTGCCATTGACTGCCATGCCGGACGCTGCGTGGATCGCTTCGGCCTGGCTCTTCTGCTTCGTGATGGCTACGGCTGCCACGATTGCGCTACGCAGCAACCGCTTCACCCGCATGCTCGTGGCCTAGACGGCCTACCTGCGCACGAGCCAGACGTAGCCACCGATGTAGCGGTATGGGCGCCAGTCACGGAGTAGAACGCCCCAGGTGGCAGTCGGATCCAGCACTGGGTTCTTGCCGTGGATGATCACGGGGCAGCTCTGGAGGATCGCGTTCCACGCCGACGAGCTTGCGATGCCTGGCACAGATACCACCGCTCCGCTCGGTCGCGGCTCGGCGCCCTTCGCCGCACTCAGGCTCGCCTCGTAGACGTCGGCGGGAATCACGAGGTTCGTCGCCGACGCCAGCTGCGCTTTCAGCGTGACGACCTCTTGCTCACGCATCGGCCCCCACGACGACCAGTAGGCCGGACTCAGGTTGCCCGAGCTCACCACTGCCGGTCCCACCGGCCCCCACAGGTGCGCTAGAAACGCCATATTCGGGATCTTCGTGAGCTGAGCTGCTTCGGCCAGCTGCCGCTTCCTTTCGGCGAGCACCGCTCGATGACGCCCCATGGCGATCTCCATCGGCTCAACCCCCAGACGGGCCAGCGTCCTCGCACCTGACTCTGAGGAGTGGAATGCGGCCACCGTCGCGTTGGCAAGCGTCGGGTACGAGAAGTTGTAGGTGTAGGCCGCCAGCACCACGCCGAACACGGCAGCCACGCCCATGACGTATCCGAACCCGACACGCCATCGGCGCGAGGCCACCGCGGACGCGGTGAGAAGGACGCCCGCGCCGTTCCAGAAGATATGCATGAAGTCCGCCCTGCCGAAGGCGGGAACCACCAGTATCGCGAGCAGGGCTAGCCAGCCCATCTGCACCGAGCGATCGAAGGGCTCGGAACCAGGAAGCACGGCGCCTATTCCCCATGCTGCAAGCAGCGCGCTCGCTACGTAGAGCAGCGCCGGAATGCCGGGGAGCACCGGGAAGTAGTAGGAGCCCGCCGCAAACGCTCCGAGCGCGCCACCGGAAGTGGAGACGAGTAGCCAGATCAACGCTACGGACCACCCTACGAGCACCGTGAGGGGCGGCAAGAACCGTCGTCGGTCGACGGCAACGAGTGACGCGAGCGCGAAACCCGTCGCCACCATCGTTGCGACGCCCATCTCGGGCGAGAACAGGAGCACTGCCGTGACCGCGGCCGGCGCAGCCAACCAACCGGCGCTGAGGCCGCGGTCCACCTGAAGGCGCTCGAGCCCCCAGATGAATGCCGCAAGGGGTGCGAAGAACCGAAGCGCGCAGTAGTTGATGCCCATCACCGGATGCAGCAACGTCATCACAGCAACGACCGTGAGTGCTGCATGTCGCTGGGTCCGCGTCATCTCGAGCCGGTTCACGGTAAACGCAACGAGTCCGAGACCGGCCGTGTAAGCGGCGGCGACACACACGTAGTAGGCGAAGAACGCACTCGTGCCGAACGCGGCGTTGAGTACCCGGAAGATCGCCCACGGCGCGTAGAGCATGAGCGGCCCGTAGGAGAACTCGAACTCCGAGAACGGCCGCTGCCCTGCGGAGAGCCGCAGGATGCGGTCGATGAAGTACGCCGAGTCTCCGTGAGGCTGATCCCGCATTACCCACGCTTGAATGGCGACCAGGGCAACTGTCGCCACCATCGCCACGACGAGCACGCGACGGCTGACCCGTTCGCCCTCAGGAGCGGCACCGATGCCGATCACCCTTCGACCCTGCGCGGCTGGTTCGCCGAAGGCAACTGCGCCCAAGGCGAACATCGCGCATGCCGCGCCTATGAGCGCGAGCACCGCGACGCGGTTGTTGAAGCCCGACGCGAGCGCATCGGAGAGGATCGCTGCGTGTTGCGATGGCACGAGCCACGGAAGCCCGAAGATGCAGAGCACAGCGACGACGCCCGTCGCCGCGGCCAACACGTGGCGGTGTCGCCGAACGAATCCGATGGCGACGTGCTCGTTCAAACCCTCAGCGCCTCTTCAGCCAGGTGTGACCCTCGATGGTGTCGTAGGCGATCCAGTCACGATCCATCACGAGTCCGAACGATGCGACCGGGTCGAAGACCTCGTTGCGGCCTTGTAGCTGCACCGGAACACCCTGCAGCAGCCCGTACCAGCTGGGAGTGCCGACCTTGTTCGGCATCTTCATGACGATATCGCCTGCGACCGCACCATTACTCCGTGCCCGCTTCGCAGCGGCCTCATACGCGACGTACTCGCGCGTGGGAACTACGAGGTTCTTCGCGGCATCGAGCTCGGCGACTGACGCCTCGAACTCGGTACTCGTAAGCGCGTTGCCCGGGAAACTGTAGACAGGAACGGTGTTCCCCGACTTTGAAATGCGCATGCCCGGGCGATTCCACAGAACCGCCAAGAACGCGACGTTCGGGATGTCGGAGAGTCGCTTGGCGGCCGTCTCCTGCTTGCGATCCTGGTCGGCGAGACTGCGGTGCAGCTTCAACCCAGCCTTCACCGGCTTCCCGCGCAGCTCAGACACGCGCACCGCCCTCGCTTCGGACCCGTAGAGCAGGCGCTTCACGCCAGTGACGTAGGGCGTCGAGGAGTAGCGCAAAGAGAAGATACTCATCGCGACGAGGAAGACAGCTGCGGCAACGCCTATGTAGGCAGTCCCCAGGCGCCAGCGGCGACCGGCCACGGCAGCGGCTACGAGGACGACGCCGATGCCGTTCCAGAAGATGTGCATGAAGTCGGCGCGACCAAACGCGGGCACCGCAAGAATCGCCACGAGCGCCAGCCAACCGAGCTGGGTCGCCTGGTCCTCGTGTGATGACGCGGGCAGCGCCGTCCCCACTCCCCAGCCGACGAGTAGCGCGCTCGCGACGAACAGGACTGCCGAAGGACCCGGCAAGACCGGGAGGTAGAACGCACCTGCAGCGAGCGCACCCATCGTGCCGCTGCCCGACAACCTCAAGACGATCACATAGCACGCGATGCCTGCCACCAGCACGATGAGGGGGCCTGCGTTGGCCTTCGGCTGCCGGTAGACGAGCAGCGCGAGCGCGATGCCCAGTGCGATCAGCAGCGCTATGCCCATCTCCGGGGTCACCACGAACGCGAGCCCCATCGCTGCCAGCGGCGCGACCCACCGCAAGACCGCGTTGCGCGAACCCTGCACACAACCGAGTGCCCACAGGAACAGGGCGTAGGGAATCATGAAGCGCAGTGCGCTGTAGTTGACGCCCAAGGTGGGGTTAAACACCGTCATCGCGGCGATGAGTACGAACGCCGCCGTACGCTGCACGCGCGTTAGGCTCACCCGGTTGACGATGTAGGCGACTAGCAGCAGGGCGACTGAGTAGGCGAAGCCGACCCACAAGTAGTAGGACGCATAGATGCCCAGCCCCAGCCGGCTGCCGAGGACTCTGTAAACGCCCCACGGGCCATAGATGAGCACGGGTCCATACGAAAACTCGAAGTCGACGTAGGGCCGCTCACCGGCGACCATTCGGAAGAGCCGGTCGCAGAAGTAGGCGGCGTCGCCGTGCGGCTGGTTGCCCAGCAGCACCGCACCGATGCCTACTATCGCGAAGGTCGCGACGATGCCGCATACAACTACCCACGGGCTGAGGCGATCTTCGCTTGAGGGCGACTGCGCGGAAACGAGCGCTGCCTCGTCTTCCTCGGCGTCGGTCTTGGCCAGGGCCTGACGCAGCGCCAGCGCGAACAGCGCGATGCACCCAAGCAGCAGCGCGACGACGGACGTCCGGTTGCTGAAGCCCGCCGCAAGCGAGTCGGAGACGATCGCGGCACTGCGCATCGGAACGAACCACGGCGCCACGAACACGCCCAGGTACGTACACACCGCTACGATGCTGATGCGTCTGTCTTTCATGGTCTCCGAGATGTCGATAGCTGCCCCGAGCTGAATGGCCGTCCCCGCCGGCCTCAGGCAACGGCAGTGTAGCATGCGTGCCCGCACCCTCAGCGGCCGTGAAAGACCTGTATAGAAGCCGTTTCCGTGCGCTTCGGCGTACCTCACCAGCAAGCCGGTCTGTGGTATGTTCTGCTCGCCGAAAGTGCGAGGTTCGAGACCGTATCGGGCCGCCGTTGCACCACTTGGGGGATCTTGCGTGAGTCCCATCGAAGGTCATAGCGGGCTTGTATCTGTCATCGTCCCCGTCTACGGGAGCGAGCAGATACTCCCGCACACCTACGAACGACTGTCAGGCATTCTGTCGGCCCTTCCCGATCTGGACTACGAGATCGTCTTCGTCAACGACGGAAGCCCCGACGGCGCCCTCTACGTGCTGCGCTCACTCGCCTCGGCAGACCCCAAGGTCAAGGTCATCTCGCTCTCGCGCAACTTCGGCCATCAGGTCGCGATCTCGGCTGGCCTCGATGCCGCGACCGGCGACGCCGTCGTTGTCATCGACGACGATCTCCAAGACCCGCCCGAAGTGATCGCCGAGATGGTGGCGTTGTGGCGCGAGGGCTACGAGGTGGTCTACGGGCAGCGGACGGAGCGAAAGGGCGAAGGCTCGTTCAAGCGCGCGTCCGCCTCGGTCTTCTACCGCTTCCTCTCGTGGCTGAGCGACACACCGCTGCCTTTGGATACGGGGGACTTCCGCCTGATGGACCGGCGCGCCGCCAACGCCCTGCGCTCGATGCGGGAGGAGAGCCGCTACGTGCGCGGTATGGTGGCCTGGACGGGCTTTCGGCAGACCCCGCTTCCCTACTCTCGCGACCCGCGCCATTCGGGTCGCAGCAACTACAACCTCAAGCGCCTGCTGGGGCTCGCTTACGACGGGATCGTGAGCTTCTCGAGCAAGCCCCTCGTGCTCGCAGGCCGCTTCGGAGCGCTCGTCACACTCCTCGCGTTCATCTATTCGGCGGCGCTCGTCACCGAGAAGCTGATGAATCCGGCGACGCTGCTCGAGGGTTGGACCTCCGTGGTCGTCATCGTGATGTTCCTCGGCGGAGTACAGCTCATGTCCATAGGCCTGCTGGGTGCGTATCTATCGCGCATCTTCTACGAGACGAAGCGTCGCCCGCTCTACCTCGTCTCCGAGACCCACAACCTGTCCGAGGACTTCGATCCCATCGGACGCGCGTAGCGTGGCAGACGCCGTCGCAACAACGTTCGAGCGGTTCGCGGGTGCGCGCTGCGTCGTCTTCGGCGCGTGCGGCTTCATGGGTTCGCACACGACCAAGGCGCTCGTTGCGCTCGGCGCCGACGTGGTCGCGTTCGACTTCAGCGATGGCGAGGTCGCTGTCGGCGCGACCCAGGTCCAAGGTGACATCACCGATGCCGAATCGGTGCGGGCTGTGGTCGAAGGCGCCAGCCACCTCTTCTGCTTCGCGGGCGGTCTTGGCCCGACGCGTTCGCTGGCCGACCCTGTCCGCGATCTGGAGACAAGCGCTCGCGCTCAGCTCATGCTTCTCGAAACGATGCGCGCGGTGGCGCCAAAGGCGTCGGTGGTGTTGGCCGGCTCCCGGCTCGAATACGGGACCGCCGATCACCTGCCCGTCGACGAGACCCACCCTCTGCGTCCAGGAAACCCCTACGCCTTCCACAAGGCGCTGTGCTCGCACTACTACTCGCTGTACGCCGCTCGGCACGGGTTGCACGCGACCGTGCTACGCCTGTCGAACCCCTACGGTCCCCACGCACTCGGCGGACCGGCAAGCACCGGTTACGGCGTTCTCAACTTCTTCGTCGATCTCGCGAAGCGCGACGATGCTATTCAGCTATTCGGCGACGGCGAGCAGCTGCGCGACTTCATCCACGTCGATGACGTCGTGAGCGCCGCGCTGGCCGCCTCGCTCGTTCCTGAGGCAGCAGGCCTCGCGTTCAACATCGGCTCGGGCGTCGGGACCTCGCTTCGCGAAGCTGCCGAGACGGTGGTGGAGCTGTGCGGCTCCGGTCGCGTCGTCGCTGGCGTCGAATGGCCCGAGGACGCCCGCCTCGTGGAGACAGGCGACTTCTACTTCGACGTCGGTCTGGCCGAGCGGGTGCTCGGCTGGCGGCCGTGCGTCGCCTTGCATGACGGGCTCGTGTCGCTTCTCCGACCCTGACCCGCCGGGCCGCGGCGCTTCTGATAACCTGACGCACGGACTGTTCGTACGCGGGGAGGATCTTTCCACGATGAAGGCGCTTGTACTCGCCGGCGGCAAGGGCACAAGGCTGCGGCCGATCACATTCACCCGTGCTAAGCAGCTCGTTCCTGTTGCCAACAAGCCCATCCTGTTCTACGGCATCGAGGCGATCCGCGACGCAGGGATCACCGAGATCGGTGTGATCGTCGGCGACACTGCCGAAGAGGTCGAAGCCGCGCTTGGCGACGGCTCGCGCTGGGGTGTCGAGATCACCTACATCCCGCAGGACGCCCCGCTTGGCCTCGCCCACGCCGTGAAGATCGCTGAAGACTTCATGGCCGGCGAACCGTTCGTGATGTACCTGGGCGACAACCTCATCGCGGGTGGCATCACGCACTTCGTCGATGAGTTCCGGGCCGGTGGCTGTGACGCGCAGATCTTGCTCGCGCAGGTGGAGAACGCATCGCAGTTCGGCGTCGCCGAAGTCGACGAGAACGGCAGCATCATCCACCTCGTAGAGAAGCCCGAGAATCCTCCGAGTGACTTGGCACTGGTGGGCGTCTACCTCTTTGACTCCCAGGTCTTCGATGCGGTGAACGCTATCGAGCCCTCCCCACGCGGCGAGCTTGAGATCACCGACGCGATCCAGTGGCTCATCGACAACGGGCGCACGGTCCGCTCCCACGTGATCGGTGGATGGTGGAAAGACACCGGCAAGCTCGACGACATCCTTGAAGCAAACCGGGTCGTGCTCGACCTGATGGTTCCCGAGCAGTTCAGCCCGGTCGGCCACGATTCGGCGCTGCGTGGACGCGTTAGTATCGGCACCGACGTTAAGATCGAGAACTCGATCATCTGCGGCCCGACGGTGATCGGCGACCGTTGCGAGATCAAGAACGCCTATATCGGACCCTATACCTCCGTTGGTAGCGACTGCGTGGTGAGCGGCAGCGAGGTCGAGCACTCGATCCTGCTTCAGTCCTCGCGCATCGAAGACCTGCAAGTGCGCCTCGCCGACTCTCTGCTCGGCGTCAACGCCGTGGTTCGCCGCGTACCCAACGTGCGCGTCGCAGCGCAGGTCATGATCGGAGACAACTCGGAAGTGGATCTGGGATGACCGCAACGGACCGCAACTCGATGAAGCTGCTCGTGTGCGGCGGTGCTGGCTTCATCGGCTCCGCATTCGTGCGGCGCATGTTGGACAAGCATCCCGGTTGGCAGATCGTCGTCTTCGACAAGCTCACCTACGCCGGCAATCTCGAGAATCTGGCCCCGGTCGCCGAAGACCCTCGCTACACGTTCATGCGCGGATGCATCTGCGATGCCAACGAGGTCGCAGCGGCTATCGACGGTGCCGGCGGTGTCGATGCAATCGTCAACTTCGCAGCTGAAACCCACGTCGATCGCTCGATCGACGATCCCGAGTCGTTTCTTCGAACCGACATCTTCGGCACGCATGCGCTGCTCGAAGCGGTGCGCGAGCGCGGCATCAGCCGCATGGTGCAGGTCTCGACCGACGAGGTCTACGGATCGATTGAGGAGGGCTCCTTCTGCGAAACCGACCGCATCAACCCGTCGAGCCCGTACTCAGCCAGCAAGGCCGGCGGCGACCTGCAGGTGCTGGCGTATCACACGACTTTCGGCACGCCAGCGCTTATCACGCGCGGAAGCAACACCTACGGGCCCTACCAGTACCCCGAGAAGCTCATCCCGCTGTTTGTGACCAACGCGATCGAAGGCGAGAAGCTGCCGCTGTACGGTGACGGCCTCAACGTCCGCGACTGGCTGCATGTAGACGATCACGCCGACGGCATCGAGGCGGCACTGCTCGCTGGCGAGCCGGGGCAGGTCTACAACATCGGCGGCGGCAACGAGCGCACGAACCGCGAGATCACCGCGATCATCCTCGACGAGCTGGGCCTGTCCTGGGACGAGAGCGTTCGCCAGGTCACCGACCGTCCCGGCCACGACCGGCGCTACTCCATCAGCTGCGAGCGCGCACGCGCAGAGCTGGGATGGGCGCCCACTGTCGACTTTGAGGCCGGACTTCGCGAGACGATCCGGTGGTACCGCGACAGCGAGTCGTGGTGGCACAAGATCAAGCACCAGACCGACGAGTTCGCCGACTGGAAGTCGCGGTGGTATGACGAGCGCTCGTAAGTTCGACGGCCAGACGCTGGCTATCACCTGCGTCTACTCTGCGGCCTGGGCGCTCATGCTCTTCAACGGCGGGCTGTACTGGGATGACTGGTGCCTGACGGGGCTTTCGTGGAAGGGCGCTGTCTCTTGGGGCGCGATGAACGGGCAGTTCTGGCAGCCCGTGTACTGGGTCGCGCTGGGCAACATGCGCGGCGGATGGTACCTCGGCCACGCACTGACTTTCGTGCTGTTCCTCGCAAGCGCGCTGTTCCTTAACCGCATCCTTCGGCGCGTCGCGGAACTCTCGCCGGTCGTGCAGTGGATGGTCCCGCTCGTCTTCGCCGTGTTCCCGGTCAACGCCGCGCGAATCGCGCACATCGACTTGCAGTACACCGTGTCAGTGGCCGTCTTCTACTATGCATGGCTCCTGCTCGCACAAGACCTCGAGAACCCTCGCCTACCTCGCCGAATCGTGTCGGCTGCGCTCTTCGTCTTCGCGATGCTCACCACGAAGTCACTGCTGATGTTCTTCGCGTTGGTCGGGATCTACCTGCTATGGCAGACGCGCGCCGAGCTCAGAGACGGTCGGTCTCGCACGGGGGTTTTCGCCCGCTACGCCGGCTTCGCCGTTCTGCCGTTCGCTTCGTGGTTCATCCAGCTCAAGTGGCTGGCTCCGTCGGGGCTCTACGCCGGCTACAACGAGATCACAGCCGAGGCGGTGGCTGAAGGCCTTTCCCACTGGTGGACGTCGACGTGGCAGTCCCTGCTGCAGCCGCTCGTGGTGGCATGGCCCGCTGTAGCCGCGGCGGTGCTCGTCGCACTCATCGTGGCCCTTGCCGCACGCCGGACGGGCAAGCGGCTCGATCGCGACGTGCGGGAGCCGATCGCCCTGTTCGCGCTAGGTGTGCTCAGCTTCGTGCTCGCCGTCTTTCCCTACCTTGCGGTGGGCAAAGTCCCGCAGACATCGGGCCCCGAATGGTGGGACAGCCGTCACCAGCTGCTGGTTCCCCTCGCGGCGGCGCTCATTGTGTGCTCGATCGTACTGCTGGCCGGCACGCTCCTCCGGCTCAAGCAGCGAAGCCTCGTGCTGGTACTCTTCGGCTTCCTCATCGCGTTCGTCGCGGCAGACATCACGACCTGCATCGACTACCAGCGTGACTGGTACAAGCAGGTCTCGCTCATGCGCCACATGGCGTCCGACGCGAACGTGCGCCGCGGCAACCTCTTCGTCATCCGCGACAACACCACCTCGTTGATGGTGAATCGCCGCCGAATACTCCCGTACGAGTTTTCGGCCATGGCCTACACCGTCTTCGGCGAACCCACGCGATTCCTTGTCGACGAGACGCTCTCGCCGCGCTACGCTGCGCAGCTTCCCCGCTTCCTCCCCTACGAGCAGTATCACTGGACCGGTTGGCACCAGCCGATCGACCGCTACCAGCTCATCCTCGATCCGGGAACGAAGAGCCTGGATAGCGACCGCGCGGTACTCGGGCTGCTTGCGCGTGAGGTCTTCGCGCACGACAAGTTCGAGCGGATCGTGCCCAGCGTGCTCGCCTACCAGAGCATGCCGATGCCCGTTGACGAGAGCGGGAACTAGGCGGCCGCCTGAGCTGAGCGCTCGTCGAGCCCTCGGATGACCTTCTTGCCGAAGTCGATGTAGGGCTGCTCGATGTAGCGGTACGAGAACGCGGCGACCGCCACCGCGGCAAGGACCAAGAAGGCAGCCTGGGCAGCCACTCCTGATGCAGTCTGGGTGATCCATGTCGGCATCGCCGCGGCGTACTTGGCGGTCACGAAGACGTAGACCCCTGAGTACAGGATCACGTGGGACACGTAGAGCGAATACGAACGGTCGCCAACGTAGAGCAAGGCCGTATCCACCGCTCTCGAACCGCCGGCGATCCACCCGGCCTCGCGCTGCGCGAGAAAGACGATCACGACCGCGAGCGCGGTGAAGACCGGATACTTGAGGATCGGTTCAACGCGCGTGTCCATCCACGACGGCAGCACGAACAGCGCCCCCAGCAGCGAGAGCGACACGGCGTTCTTGACCAGCTGTGGGAGGCGCTCTTCCAGCTTGCCGAATAGCTGCGAGAACGGATCGTCGCCGCCCGAGAAGACAAGCGCCATCAGCACGCCCGAGAAGAGCGCGTCGGCCTGCGTGTGGGTCAGCAGACCGATCGACTCGCTCGGCGTGATCATGCGCAGCCACGTCGACACAAGCAGTATGGCGAGCACGCACATGCCGATCCGGTAGCTCCGTTTGCTCAGCACGAGCAGGAGTATCGGCAGTATCAAGTAGAAGTGCGTCTCCACCGCGAGCGACCAGTAGTGTCCGAACAGACCGGGCATGTGAGACGCGGCGTATCCGTAGTTGTAGATGCCGAGCCCGAACCACTTGATCTCGTTCGCCCAACGGCTCATGTCGCCGTAGCTACCGCCAAAGGCCGAGATGAACTGCCCGATGCAGAAGTAGATCAGCACCCAGATCACAGCGACGGGGAGCAGGCGGAAGATGCGGCGGAGGTAGAAGTCGCGCAGCCACGCGACGTTGCGCCGGTCGAAGAACCTGCCTGCAGGTGGCTTGCGAAGGATGCTCAGCGTCACCACGTAGCCCGAGATCACGAAGAAGAGGCTAACGCCGGTGTAGCCGTGGATGAGGATGTTGGGCATGGTGAAGGGCAAATGGCCGAAGAGCACCATGAACACCGCGAATGCGCGCAGCTTCTGCACGTCGGCAAGCTTGCCCATGACCGAGCCTGGCCCCCCGCCCGTCCTCGTCGGCCTACTCGTCGAAGTTGAGACGCTCGCGCTCGACCACGAGCGGGCGCTGCTGAATCTGCGTGTGGATCGCGCCCACGTACTCGCCAACGATTCCGAGGAACAGCAGCTGCACTGACGAGAGGAAGAACAGGCCGATCGCCAGGGGCGCGGTGCCGAAGGAGACCTCGGTCCAGTTCATCAGCTTGTAGACGAGAAACGCCACGCCCGCGACCAGACTCATTGTCGCACTGGCAAAGCCCAGCATCGCAGCGAGACGCAACGGCACCTTAGAGTGGCTCGTGAAGCCCAGCATCGCCATGTCGTAGAGCGTGTAGAAGTTGTTCTTCGTGACGCCGACGGCGCGCTTCTTCTGCTCGTAGGGGATGCGCGCCACGGGGTAGCCGAACTCGGAGATGAGTCCACGCACGTAGGGGTACGGGTCGTTCAGAGCGCGAAGCTGCTCCATGACCACGCGGTCGTATACGCCGAAGCCGGTCACGTGCTCGAGCAGCTCCACGTCGGCGAAGCGCCGCACCATCTTGTAGTAGATCGTGCGCAGCATGTAGAGCAGCCACGACTCCTCGCTGCCTACCTTCTGTCCGAGCACGATCGGGTAGCCTTCCTCCCACTTGGCGAGGAACTCCGTAATCATCTCTGGCGGGTCCTGCAAGTCGGCGACCATGGCGACAACGGCGTCGCCCTTGGCCTGCATGAGCGCGTTGTACGGCGAGCGGATGTGGCCGAAGTTGCGCATGTTGAAGATGACCTTCACGCGCTTGTCGGCGGCCGCGATCTGGCGCAGCTCACGCTCGGTGCCGTCGGTGGAGGCGTTGTCGGCGAAGATGTACTCGAAGTCGTAGTCCGGCAGCTGGTCGAAGACCGCCTTCACTCGCTCGTAGAGCGGGATGACGTTGCCTTCTTCGTTGTAGCAGGGCGTGACGATACTGATGAGCTTCTTCGCCATGGGTGCCGCTTCCTCGTTTCCCTCAGTGCGACAGCGGTCCTTCGCGCCCAAAGCGCACTTCGAGCGGGACCTCGGGCAGTCTACCACTAATGTCTACGTCAGCCGCCCGTCGTCGCCGCCCACAAGCCCACTCTGGTAGTGTGTCAGCGCGCGCGATTCAGGCAAACGGCAGCTCGCCTTCGGCGCACACCCGAACCCGTCCCGGAGGATTCCGCACAAACATGGACGTGACCGAGAAACCATCGCTCGTCACGCGCCTCAAGGCGCTGGCTGAGACGCACCAAGAGAAGCTGCGCTATCTGGTCGTGGGTGTGTGGAACACCACGTTCAGCTACGCCCTCTTCCTTCTACTGCTCAAGCTCGTCGGGCCCACTGTCCAGACCCTCAAGACCTCTGACACCGGCTGGATCTACTGGTTGGGCGACAACTACTACCTGGTATGCGGCTGGATCGGCTGGATTGCCGCCGTGCCCCAGAGCACGCTGACCATGAAGTACCTCGTCTTCAAGAGCAAAGGCAACGCGCTGCATGAGGTCGGTAAGGCGTACTTCGTCTACCTTCCCTCGCAGTGGATAGGCACCGGCCTTCTGTGGTTCTTCGTGCAGGTCGTGGGACTGATCCCGCAGATCGGCGCAATCGCCACCACCGCCGTCCAGGTCATCTTCAGCTACGTCGGGCACAAGTACTTCACGTTCCGGCCGCTCAAGGCGGCCGCAGAGGTCGCGATTCTCCCCGATGACCCGGACGAGGAAGCCGCGAGTAGTCCCGCGTCCTAGGGCTTCGCACCGAATGCATCAATCGGGTGACGTCGCGCGCGCGAGCCCGGCGTTTCGCCTACGATGTCTGCGGTCACGAGATGTCGCGAACCAGATGAGGAGTCGGCGCTTTGGCGTCCCAGCCGGTACCTGAGGCAACAAGTCAGAGCAACCCGCGCAGTATCGCTGCGTGGGCGCCGCACGCCTTCCTGACGCTAATCTACTTCCTCACCCACTCCCTCGGGCTGCTCGACCGCGGCCTGTTCTGGGACGACTGGGTCTTCTGGCAGCAGGACAAGCAGCTCGTCGCCGAAGTCAGCCGCGACATGGGCTCGGTCTGGCCCACCAACATCAACCACTGGATCTTCTACAGCCAGTTCGGCATCACGTTCGGCAGACTGCTTTCGTTTGCCGGCCTGCTCGTGGCGACCCTGCTGCTTTTCGGCATCGTACGGCGCCTGCCGAAGATGACGGATTCGACCGCCTTCTGGATCGCGGCGCTCTTCGCCGTCTACCCCGGCTTCACCTCGCGAGAAGCGCTCGTGATGACCGCCTACAGCCTGTGCCTGATGTTCTTCCTCGGCGCTATCTGGCTCAACGTCCGCTTCTCACCCAAGCCGAAGTGGTGGGTACACGTCGCAGCAGTCGTGCTGCTCTTCCTCTCCTACCACACGCGCTCACTTCTCGTGCTTTCGGGCTTCATGCCGATCGTCTTCCTCATGGCAGACCCGCCGGCGTCGTGGAAGCTGCTCGACGTCATCAAGCGGCTGCTCGCCTACACGGGCGAGCTGGTCATGCCGTTTCTCTTCTTCGTCATGACGAAGCTCTGGTTCCAGCCGCGGGGACTCTACGCCGACTACAACCAGTTTCTCTCTCAAGACACGCAGCTCTCCGACGTCCTGTGGTCGGGCATCGTGCACTCGAACCCCATCTCAATCGTGTGGACCCAGGTAACACCGGAACGATTGGCGCTGGTAGCGGCCTGCATCGTGATGGTGCCGCTCAGCCTGTGGGCGTGGCGGCGCTGGAGTCTCGAGCACAACGCATCCGACATCTGGCTGCTGGACTCGGGCCTGCTTCTGGTGCTGCTAGCGGTAGCTCCGTACGCAGCGGTGGGCAAGATCCCGATGTTCTCCGGCTTCGAGAGCCGTCACCAGCTGCTCACACCTATCGGCTGGGGCGCGATCATCGTCGCGATCGCACAGGGTCACGCCCGGGGCCGCTGGAAGTACGGGCGGGTTCTGATCAGCGTCGCGCTCGCCTTCACGATGGGCTACTTCACCGCCGTACATCTCCAGAGCTACATAGGCTACGAGCGCGAGTGGCTCAAAGAGCAGGCGATGATGGAGGCCTTCCGGGTCAACCCGCAGATCAAAGCGGCGCACACAATCCTGTTCGTGGACCGTACCGAAGACTGGAACGCCGGCCACCGGTCCGGACGGCAGCACTACGAGTACAGCGGCATGATGGCCCAGGTCTTCGGCGACCAGAGCCGCTGGGGCATCGAGCGCGCGCACTTCAAGTACATCCCGGACACCTTCCCGACCGGGTTCAGGGCGCTCGACCACAACCAGTACTACAACCTCAAGGACTGGACCCTCCACTCCCCCGACATCGTGGTGACCATCGCCGAAGGAAAGCCCGACCTCACGTCCTCCAAGACCGTGGTGCGCTACATGCTCCTGGACTGGACGGACCGGGCACGCCTTCGCAAGGAACTCGCCCACAGCATCAAGCTGACCTCGCTGCCCTACTCGTGGAAGCCCGGACAGCCGCTCGTGGACTACCAAGTGCCGCCGCAGATTCCCGAGTACTAGGCGACGACCGCACGTCTTGCGTCGCAGCAAGTACGGCCGCTGGTGCTTGGTATACTTTTTCGCGACCCGTCACGCGGACGGGCTGTCACGAGGGGCTCACATGACTGACGCGTCCTACGACGGGCTTTTCTCCTGCGCTGGCAAGACGGCAGTCGTCACCGGCGGCCTGGGACTTCTGGGCCGCGAGATCTGCGCAGGGCTGCGCGCTGCCGGCGCCGATGTGTGGGCGGCCGACATCGCCGAAAGCCCCGACGACGCCCGCTATCTCCAGATCGACATCACCTCTGAGGAGTCCGTCGCCGCCGCTCTCGATCGCGTCATCGAGACGAGCGGAAGCCTCGACATCCTCGTGAACTCCGCCTACCCACGCACCTCCGACTGGGGCGCTCCGCTCGCCACCGAGTCGTTCGGGTCGTGGACCGAGAACCTCGACATGCACCTCGGCGGCTACTTCCTCACCTCGCGTGAGGCAGCCGAGCGCATGGCGAAGGCCGGCAGCGGTTCGGTCATCAACATCGCCTCGATCTATGGGATCGTCGGACCCAGCTACGAGGTCTACGACGGCACCTCGATGACGATGCCCAGCGCATACGCCGCCATCAAGGGCGGCATCATCAACCTCACCCGCCTGTTCGCCACCTACTACGGCCCCGCAGGCGTGCGCTGCAACTGTCTCTCCCCCGGCGGCGTGGAGGACGCGCAGGCCGAGTCGTTCGTGAAGCGCTACTCAGAGCTCACTCCGCTTCGCCGAATGGGACGGCCCCAAGACATGGTCGGCGGCACCGTCTTTCTCGCCTCCGACGCCGCGTCCTTCGTCACTGGCCACAACCTCGTCATCGACGGCGGCTGGACGGCCCGATGAGCGTGGTACCCGACCGCGCACTCGTCGTCGGCAGCGGCTCTATCGCCCAGCGCCACGTCCGCAACCTGCTCGCCTTGGGCGTAGGCACCGTCGAGGTAGTCACCAAGCGTGATGTGGGCGACGTCGAGGCCTTCGCCGATACGCGTGTGAGCGTCGTGCCCGAGTTGCCGGCAGACGCGGCGCCCTTCGCGGTCATCGCCAACAACAGCGACCTGCACGTGGGCACTGCCGCGCAGCTCGTGGAGGCCGGCACTCACCTGCTCGTCGAGAAGCCAATAGCCGTCGAGCTCGACTCCGACGTCGTTTCGCTGTGTCTCGCGGTTCGCGCGCGCGGGGTCGTAGCGCGCGTCGCCTACAACCTGCGCCTCCTAGGCGTCATGCGCGAGATCGAGGGTGCTATGCGCGACGGCGCTCTGGGGACGCCTCTGTTCGCCCGGATCGAAGTCGGGCAGTGGTTGCCGGATTGGCGGCCCAACAGGCCTCACGAGGCCTCATACAGCGCCTCAGGGCGTGGTGGCGGCGTGGGATTGGACCTCTCACACGAGATCGACTACATGCGCATGCTCTTCGGCCAGCCGTCGGAGTGGTGTGGCCGCAGCTCGAGCACGGGCGTTCTGGGAATCGAGGCGCCCGACGTCTTCGACGCCATCTACCGTTTCGAGAGCGGCTTCAGCTGCACCGTGCACCTCGACTATCTCGAGCGCCAGGTCAGGCGTCGCTTGCGCATCGTAGGCAGTGACGGCGTGATCGAGTGCGACATCGCGGGCAAGCGCATGTCGGTGCGCACTGCCGAAGGTGAGCGCATCTACGACGACCCGGCGCTCTTCGACGTGCAGCGAACCTACCCCGACGAGCTGATGTCGGTCTTCACCGAGATCGCGGACCGCAGCACGCCGAGCCTGCTTCCCTCGCTCGACGACGCGTGCGAGGTACTCGCGCTGCTCGCCGAAGGGTAGCGGGCTACTTCGCCGCCTTCGCTGCGGCGAGCTGGGCAGCAATCTCCGCGTCGCCCGGTGCGTACTTGGCAGCCTGCTCAAGCGCTTCGACCGCGCCGGCCTTGTCGCCGTTTGCGAGCCGCGCCTGCCCCAATACCGCAAGAGTAGTCGCGTCCAGATACAGTCCCGCAGCCTTCTCGGCCACGCTGAGCGCCTCTGAGACACGATTCTGGGCTTGGAGCACCTGAGCCTGCGTTGACAGCGCATATGGTGCTCTCGGCGAGCGTTCAACTGCCGCGGCGCTTGCGGAACTCGCGGCGTCTAGGGCCGCCGGATCGACGTTGGTCCCGGCGAGCAGCTGCAAACGCGCGAGATCCGCGTAGTTCTGTGCTTCGAGCGGGGTAGCCGCAGTCGCCCGCGTGAACGCAGCGACTCCCTTGGCGATATAGTCGCCAGCGATCTGCACGAGCGCGGTGGCGTCCTGGCCTGAGGACTCCATCTGACGCGCCTGATCGATCGACTGTCTGGCCGCCAGCGCGTAGGCGTTGCCAAGTGCTTCGGCGTACACGTCCGCAGCCGGCGCGGCGGCCGACGCAGCGTCGTAGAGACGAATGCGCTCTTGGAGGTCGGCTGTCGTCCTGCCGCGCAGGAAGAGCGCGTCGGCTCGTATGAAGCCCGCGACGAAGACCAGCGCAATGATGGACGCGAACGCCGCGAGCAAAGCCGCAGCGCGCCCTAGCAGCATCGGTCGCTCATCGGATGCCGGCGCTGTGGGAACGAGCGCGCCGGCAAACAGCCAGAGCAGCACCACGGACACAGAAGAACTCAGTCCCGTGACGAGACAGACGAGCATGCCTCCGACCGCGGCCATGTAACCAGCCTGGATCGGCAGCGCCTGTTCGGCGCGGCGCCTGAACACGAGCGGCGTCGAGAGCCACAACACAAGCAGGAGCGTGCCGAGTGTCACGAGTGCGGCGGGAACGCCGAGGGTGACAGCGAGCTGCAGCGGGTAGTCGTGAGCGTCATCAGCAAGAGCAAGCGGGCCGTTAAGTCGCACGGCTTCGGCGGGGCGCAGACGCCCATACGCCCACCGGAATCCTTCGGGCCCCCATCCCTGCAACGGTCGCTCTGCGATAGCGGCGAGTGCGGTCTTCATGACGATCACGCGCTCGCCAGTGCTGCCTGCCTCCAGGTTGACGGTTTCCGAGACACGTGCGGCAGCGTTGGTTTCTGCGGAAGCCCCCAAGGACAGACCCACAAGGACGACAACGACGCCCGCAGCCGCCGCCATGCCGAGCCAGTCGATGCGCCTGACGGTGATCTTCTGCCTGACCACAGCGAACGCAAGAACCGCCAAAGAAGCGACCGCACCCAGCCAGGCGCCTCGCGTGAAGGTCGCGACAAGAGCCGCGGCCTGCAGCACGAGCGACGCCCATTCGGCAGCACACAGACGCGAATCGTCCTCAGAGAGCGCCAGAGCCGCCATGAGCGAGAGCGAGCCCACAAGAAACATCCCCAAGGGAATCGGGTTGCCGAAGGTGCCGGACGCGCGCGTGGCGGCAAAGCCCATGTCGCCCCAGCGCACCGGATCGACACCGAAGTGCTGCAGCATCGCGTAGGCGGCGATGAGGGTCGCTGACGCGCCCGTGGCCAGCGCGACCTGCCGCTTGTCACCCCGAGTGCGCAGTGCCTGGGTAGCCAGCACGAAGACCACAATGAAGTCGGCGAGCGTGATGAGCCCCATGTATCTCGGGTCGCGGCCGAGCACGGCGGCAGACACATCGCCTGCGAGCAGAGAGCTGGTGACCGTCAGGACAAGCGCGGCGAAAGCGGCCCACAGCGTCGGTGTCGTTCGCACCGAGGGCGCGTTCCCTACGAGGTGTACTCCCCATCCGATCACACCGATGGCGAGCGCCAGCTGCAGCACGAGCAGCTTGACCAGCTCGACTTGGTTGGCCGTGAACGGCTGGGCGAACCCCAGCCAGGTGAAGTTGCTGGTAGCCAGCGGCAGCAGCGCCGCCAGAGCGATCAGCGACCAGCGTGCGACCGCCAGCCCGCCATCGTTGCGTGACTCAGCTATGACCGCTGACTGCTGTGCCCGCTTCGCCATGTTGCGAGCTACAGCCGCTCGACGACGAGGTCGCCCATAGCGGCGGTGCCCACGAGCAACTCGCCCAGAGTGTCGGCCGACGCGATGTCTCGCGTACGCCATCCTTCGGCGAGCACGGTCTCGATCGCCGCCGCGAGACGGTCGGCTGCCGCATGCATCTCGAAGCTGTAGCGCAGCATGAGTTCGACGGAGAGCAGCATCGCGAGCGGGTTCGCGATGCCCTGCCCCGCGATATCGGGCGCAGAGCCGTGGCTCGGCTCGTAGAGCGCGGTGCCCTCCCCCAGCGACGCGCTCGCGAGCATTCCCAGGGAGCCGGTGAGCATCGAGGCCTCGTCGGAGAGGATGTCGCCGAACATGTTCTCGGTGACCATGACGTCGAACTGGGCGGGCCAGCGGATGAGCTGCATGGCCGAGTTATCCACCAGCTGGTCGACGAGCTCGACGTCGGCGTATTCGGCGGCGTGCACGCGGTGCACGACCTCGCGCCACAGGCGGCTCGTCTCGAGCACGTTGGCCTTGTCGACGCTGTGCACCTTTCCTCCGCGCGTGCGGGCAGCGTCGAATGCAGTGCGGGCGATACGCGCGATCTCGAACTCGCGATAGTCCATCGTGTCGTAGGCGCGCATGCCGGCGGTGCCGTCCTCGCCTGCGCCCGCCACGCCCGTCTCGCGAGCGCGGTCGCCGAAGTACAGCCCGCCCGTCAGCTCGCGGACGATGAGCATGTCCACGCCCTCCAGGAACTCAGGCTTGAGCGTGGATGCATCGCGCAGTGCGTCGAAGATCTTGACCGGGCGAAGGTTGGCGAACAGCCCGAGTGCCTTGCGGATACCCAGGAGTCCCTGCTCGGGACGCGGCTTGGAGGGGTCGGTTGTGTCCCACTTCGGGCCACCGATCGCTGCGAGCAGCACGGCGTCAGCTGCGTGCGCCTTCTCGAGCGTCTCGTCAGGAAGTGCGGTGCCCGTGGCGTCGATCGCGGCGCCGCCAAGCAGCGCCTCGTCGAAGACGAACTCGACACCTTCGGCGGCTCCGATGGCACCTAGGACCTTCACCGCCTCCGCGGTGATCTCGGGTCCGATTCCATCGCCCGGCAGCAGGCAGATTCGGCGAGTAACGCTCACAGCAAACCCCTTCCACAGTGACGGGCGAGTGCCGCATGCGGCGTCTGACGCCCGGAAGTGAACTACTTCGTGCCGACCTTGGCGCGGACGGCCTCGATGAGCCCGCCCTGCTCGATCATGTCCTTGATGAACGGCGGGAACGGCTGCGCCTGGTAGGTCTGGCCCGTCGAGAGGTTCTTGATGACGCCGGCATCCGCATCGATCTCGACCGAGTCGCCATCGCTGATGCCGTCGACGGCGTCGGGCGCTTCAAGGATCGGCAGGCCGGTGTTGATGGCATTGCGGTAGAAGATGCGAGCGAAGCTCTTGGCCACGATTACGGAGACGCCGGCCGCCTTGATCGAGATCGGCGCGTGCTCGCGGCTCGATCCGCAGCCGAAGTTCTCTTCGGCGACGAGGATGTCGCCCGCCGACACCTTCCCTACGAAACCGGCGTCGAGGTCCTCCATGCAGTGCTTGGCAAGCTCGGCAGGGTCGCTCGTGTTCAGATAGCGCGCCGGTATGATGACGTCCGTGTCGATGTCGCGGCCGTAGCGGTGAGCGGTACCGGAGAACTTCATGACCTTGTCCTTACGAGTCGTGCCAACGGTGCAGGGATTTTAGCACGAATGCCGCGTCTTCCCGGCGTACGAACCTCCCCGAATGCACGACAGCCCCGGGAGATCCCGGGGCTGTCGAAAGTGTCCCACTTGCCGGCGTCGTGACCGCGGCTACGGCATGCTCGATGGCATGCCTGCAGGTGACGAGGTCTCCGCACCCGGGAGCGTTTCGCTCTTCTCAGGGGCTTTCGGCGGGCGCATGACCGCGTACGGCTGCTTCTTGAGGCTCACGTCGCCCCAGAACGCCTGGATGTCCTTGCCGCCCATCGAGCCGGAGTCCTTGCCCTCGACGGTCATACGAACCTTCTTGACCTCGGGGAACTGCCCGTAGGTCATCAGGAACGAGGCGAACGCGAGTCGCTTCTCCTTAGGCTCGGCCTCGAAGTCCAGGATCTCCTTCTTCCAGTCGATCGTGACGACGCCCGTCTTCTTGTCGAAGGTGACGCTGTTGAAGCCAGCCTCAGGCTGCACGATAGCGACTTCGTCGTTGTTCTCAGGAGTCGCGCGCAGCAGCTCCTTCAACGTCGACGAGTAGTAGTCCTCAGATCCCACGACCTTGCGCTCCTCGAGAAGCGAGCGACCAGTCGAGTAGAAGACCGAGGTCTCGGTCGTGTCTTGGGAGACGTTGCCCTTCGGAGCGGGCAGGTCTTTAGCAGGGCGTAGCCCGCAGCCAGTCAGCGCGGTGGCCGACACGGCGACGGCGAGCAGCCCAATGGTGATCCTCGTGAAACGCGACATCTACTCGTCACCCTCCTGAGCGGCCTGCTTCTTGTCCGACTTCGATCCCTTGTCGGAAAGCACGGCCTTGATCTCGCTGTAGGTGACCAGCGGAACCTCGAGGTCCTTGGCGGCACGCTTGAGGACGTCGCCCTCAGCGATGAGCACACGCTTGCCCTTGAGACCCGCAGCGATGACTACAGCACTCGCGTCTTCCTTGGTCAGGCCGTAGCGGCTCGCCACGGTCTCGACGTCGTCCTCGTCCGCCTCGAGCGCGATCCACTTGAGATTGAGATCGGTCCTCTCGGCACCCCATTCGGCAAGCTCGCCGTCTGCGGTCACGGTCTTCATGGCGGCTGCCACTGCCTCGCGCTCCTCATCAGCAGCCAGCAGTTCGGCAGCGGACGGGGCAAGCACGTAGCGCTGGCCACGGCGCAGGAACGGAATCAGGAGCAGCGGGAGCAGGAGCAGGAGCGCGGCGTAGGGAACGAACGCCCTCCACTGCTGTCCCGGAGGCGTCGGGGTCCTGAAGACCTCGATGCGGTCGTTGTACTTGTCGGCGATTGCCAGGCGGCCATCGTGGTAGTCGATGCCGTCGGGGTAGTAGAACGTACCGTCGGCATGTCCGGTGTCACCGATCTTCTCGACGAACTCGCCCTTGGTGTCCATGACGGTGAGCTCGTGGTTCAGACCGTCCACGATGTAGAGCTGGTTGTTCTCGTCGAGCGCGATGCTCGCAGGCAGACCGAACTTGCGGTCCTTGCTGTCGAACTGGACGGCCTTGTCGGCCGGGACCGGCTTGCCGTAGACCCACAGGACCTTGCCCTTTGAGTTGATGGCCTGAACGCGGTAGTTGAGCGTATCGGCCACATACATCGTGCCGTCCTTGGCGACGGCCACGCCGGCGGGCCGGTCGAACTGGCCCTTCTCCTTGCCGCGCTTGATATAGCCGGTCTGGAGGTTGCCCTTCAGGTCGGCGATGAGCACACCGCTGTCGGTCGTCACGAACAGAAGATCGTTCGCCATCGTGATCGACGTCGGGGGCTCTTCGGTGGTGATGTCGCGCAGTGCACGACCGCTACGGTCGTACTCGACGAGCTTGCTGTTCTCGCGGTCCACGACGAACGCTCGGCCATCAGGCGTGATGGCGAGGTCGATCGGACCCCACAGCTGATTCTTGGACTTGCCGGCCTCGCCGAAGACGCGCAGGAAGTTGCCCTGACCATCGAAGACGACGATGCGCTTCTTGCCAGTGTCGGCGATGTAGATATTGCCGTCTGCATCAAACGTCACGCCGCTCGGACGACGCAGGAGGTCGCCTTCGAAGCCGTAGATCGAGAACAAGAACTGGCGATCCTTGGCACCCTGGCCCTGCAGCTGCGGGGGACGGGTGATGAGGTAGTACGCCACCGCAAGCGCGATGAGAAGCAGAAACAGCACCACTACGGTGATGAGCTGCCGAACAGCCGCTCCTGAGGAGCGCTTGGAACCTGCCACGGTTGAGACCTCCTAGAAAGACCGCAGGGGGCGGACTACTTCTTATCCGACTTGGTGTCGGAGTTCTGGTCGGTTGTAGACGACTCGGTGGAGCCAGTCGTGTCGTGCGCGCCCGAGACGTTTGCAGGTAGCTTCTCGTCGAAGCGCTTCTGCATCTCCTTGACGGCTTCAGGGTGCTCCTTGGCCACGCGCTTGGCGGCGGTGACAGCCTCCTGATAGTCCGGGACGTACTGCATAGCGCTCACGTAGTCGAACAGCGCGTCCGCCCACTTCTTGTCCTTCTCGTAGAGCTGGCCACGGAAGACGAGAAGCTCGGTCTCTTCAGGCCCGAACTCGATAGCCTTGTTCATGGCGCCAATTGCCTCAGACGTCTCGCCGGAGCGGGAGTACGCGCCCGCCATCGCACGGTAGACGTCCAGGTAGAACCCAGCGAGCTGGCCTTCAGTGGTGGCCGCCTTCTTGAACTGAACGACGGCTGCCTTGTCGTCCTTGGCCTTGGCCTCGACCAGACCGAGGATGTAGTAGCCGCTCGGATCCTTCGGTGCGAGGCGCACTGCGATCTTGGCCTGCTCGCGCGCCGCGTTCGTCGCGTTGTTCTCGAGATACGCTGCCGCGAGCTTGATGCGCGCGGGGGCGTTCTCAGGATTGGCGCGGACCGACTCTTCGGCCGCGACTACGGCCCTCTCAAGTTCGGTGCGGGGTGTGACGTTGCCTGCATTGGTGATGAGGTACTGCACCAGCAGTACACCAATGCCGAGAATCGCCACGATCAGCACCGTGGTGACAATCTTCAACACGAGACTTGCGCGTGAATCCATCGGCGGCTTCAATCCTTTCCGGATAGGGTCCTGCGTCTCGCCGGCACGAGAACCGCAGGCGTGCGGCCCTTTCGGCGCCAATGCATGATATAGTCTGGCACCGAACTTGTTAAGTGTTGTTCATCAGACTGGTAGCAAGCAGTCTGCCACATGAGACTGGTACGACTCTCGGAGGATGTCACATGCGAATAGGTCGTGTTCTTCTGATTCTGCTCGTGGTCGCGATTATCGGTGCTGTTGGTTATGTCGTGCTTAACCCCGACATCATGCAGAGCTTCCGCCCCACCAAGGCGATTACGAACCAAAAGCAGATCGACTCGATGACGCTCGGTTTCGTGCGCGAGCCGTATTCCGACGACTACAACAACCTTCGTGTGCCCGGCTGGGTGGACAACCGCTCCAAGCAGGACATGAAGTCGATCAGCGTTGAGATCCAGCTGATGGACGAGAAGCAGCAGAAGAAAGAGAAGATCACCTACGACATCCAGAACGTGAAGGCCGGCACGCGCCAGACGTTCGATATCAACGCGGGCACAATCCCTCCCGGTCGTACGGCTACGATCAAGATCAAGAAGCTTGAGGTGATCCAGTAGTGAATCGCCGCTATATCCTCGCCGCTGGCCTCATCGCGCTGACCGTCACCGGTTCGCTCGCTGGCGGCTGCACTTCGGGCAAGCAAGGCGCTGTCGTGGTCACCGAGGACACGGCCAAGAACACCCCTGGGAAGCTGACCCCGCTCGAGCGTGGCAAGATCCGTCGCGAGGCGATGGACGATATGCGCGACTTCGTGGCCGCCTGGAAGGCGAACGACGCAGACGGCATGCGCAAGTACCTGAAGGACGCCTACGTCAAGAAGTACGAGGAGACGTGGGCGGGCTACACCAAGAAGGGTCTCAAGATCAAGCACGTGCACAAGGTGAAGGCGTTTGACGCGACGCAGATCAACAACACGGGCACGCAGATGACGGTCACCTACACCTACGTCGACTCGTCGTATCTGGTCGACAAGAACGGCGACAAGGTACGCTCCCTGCCTGAGGTCGACGAGGACGCTTCGTTCACCATCGAGCGCAAGGACGCCAAGTCGACCGACTGGAAGATCGTCCGCATGTTCGTGGCGAAGGGCTCGTACCGCTAGGAGCTTCTCAGACGCCATCTCCCGCACGAAACCAGGGCGGACCCACTCGGGTCCGCCCTGTTCTGTCTCAGTAGTTCTGACGAGCGCCTGCCAAGCCGCCTAGTAATCCCAGTAGCCCGGAGGCTTGGGGATCTGGCGCGGATACTTCTCGTTGCCCGGCACGGGCTTGTACTGATCGAGGATCGACGGATCGTGGCACTGGACACAGAGCTTGTCGATCTGATGGCAGAAGCCGCAATCCGCATCTGGCCCATGCGTCTTGCCACTGGCGTCGGTACCGTGCCGCTTGATCCACGATGTTCCGCCATGCATGTTGCCGAAAGAGCCGTGGCAGGGACAGCCATCGACTGTCTGTGTGAAGCCGCCGTTGGTGGTGGGACGCTGGAACGGCTTGCCGTTCGAGTAGTGGCAGCGCCAGCACAGCTCGCGCTTCGTGAAGCCTTCGAGCGCATGCGAGCCGCTAATGCCCGGGCCACCGTCGTTGGGCGCCCATCCTCGGGGGTGAGGCATCGTGATGCCGTGACAGCGCAGACACGGCTTCTCATCGTGACAGCCGTAGCAGTTGCTAGAACCAGCCTCCCGCAGCTTCGGGAAGTTCATCGTCACGGCCGCGACCTGGAGCTCGTCTTTGACGTGGCAGGTCTTGCACTCCGATGACGCCTTCTTGCCGTCATGGCACACTACGCAGTCGTCCATTGACGGTGAGGTAGGCTCGCGCGCAATGTCGCCGTGGCCAACGCTGTTGTGGCAGTCTCGACACTGCGCGCCGTTGTCGAGGAAGTCCTTATGGCGCACGCGAACCCCGCGTCTCGTGACGGTCTTTGTCCGCACCTCGGCGTGGCATTTCAGGCAGTTGACGTCTGGGACCACCACACCGCTGATCGCGGGCGTTCGCTTCATGGACGTGTAGACCAGTATCCAGCGCCCGTAGGACGCGGTCGTCTGAAGGCCGCCAGTCAGACCGGTACCGCCGTGGCAGCCCAAACACCCAACGTCTTTGTGGGCGGTCTGCTTGACCGAGCTCACGTATCCGCCCTTGGTGTGGCACTGTGCGCACGTTGAGGGGCGCGACATCTGGTAGTTGATCGCGACAACAGCGAACGCAAGCATCAAGAGTACGACGATGCGCATCGGCCACTTCGACTGCTTGCGGTCTTCGGCGCGCGCGTCAAGCAGGGCGTCGATCTTGCCCTGCGGCGAGCGGGCGTAGACGAAGAACATGATCGCGCCGATGGCGAAGACGGCGGCAAACGCCACGATCGCAAGCACGAAGATCGCGCCTGTGGTGCCTCCTGCGGTGCCGGCTCTTAGTGAGAGGACGACGTCCTGAAGATTCACTTGACGTTCACCGGCCTCTCCTTGAGCTGCTTGAGCAGCTGCTTGGGGACGCCTGGGTGAGTATGGCGGGAGTGGCAGCGATCGCACGACTGCTGGTCATGGCAGCGCATACACGGTGCCTTGCCGCCCCGCTCTACCGTCCGGCGGTGGTTGCGCATGAACGGCTTCGGGTGAGGCATCTCGATGCCGGCGTGGCATCCATCGCACGACGACTTCTGGTGGCACTTCAGACACGTCTTGTCGCCGAAGGTCAGGTAGTCGGTGCCGTGCACCGAGAGATAGGTGTCAGGGTGAGGCAGGTCGATCTGATGGCAGGCGACGCAGTAGCGCTTTATGTGGCAGGTTGAGCAGGTGGTGAGATCGCCCATCCCATGGGTCTTCTGCCAGTTGGGACCGTGAGTGATGTTCCATGCCGTGGGCACGAGCCGCCTCGCCGAGGGTTTCACGCCTTCCGGGTGGCACGTGATACACGAGTTCACATCCGCCTGACCGTTGGAGTGGCAGCCCATGCACACGCCCATCGTGTAGACGGCCAGAACCCGTCCTTTGGTCCCGTGGGCGACGTCGCGGTGACAACGCTGGCACGACCAGTTGTCCTGAACCGGCGCGACGTGGCTCATCTTCACGCCGTTACTCAGGGAAGTGATCATGAGCTGGCGGCGGTGACAGTTGATGCAGCGCTGCCGGTCCACTGTCGTCTCACCGCCACGCGGGAAGATCGCCCGGTATGGCGACTCGATGACCATCCCCGCGACCCACAGACGGCTCTCCACCAGACCGAACGCACCGGTGTCCCTGTGGCATCCATCGCAAGAGATGCCTTTGTGCGGCGAGAGCGAAAGGTCATGTGCTGCCGAAAGGTGGCAGGTGGAGCAGAAGACGGGACTGACCGCTGCGGCCGCTGAGAAGCCGGCTACCGTCACCAAGAAGAGCACGAACGACAGCACGCCCCACCAGATCCACTCCGCCGCACGCGAGCGGCTGAGCTTGCGGTTGGCGGCCGCATCCAGCTCCTGCAGGCGCTCTGGCAGGACGTCCGCCTCTTCGGCGAACTCCTGGACCGGCTCGTCTGTGTACTGGTCTGTCACTTGTTGATGCCCTCACGACCGGTCTCTTGATAGACGATCATGCCGTCAATGACCTGGTCGTTCTGGAAGTTGCGATACGTGAAGGCGACTTCGCGCTTCGGGATGTAGTCCTGGAAAGATGACTTCACGATCGTCACATACTTGCCGCGCACCCAGCCGGCGATACGCGTTCCGCGATCCGGCGATTCGCCGTACGTGGCCACGGTGCGCCCGCTACCTACCGGCTTCTTCTTGACGTTAGTTGTATAGGGCGTCATGAACTGGACGAGTCGCGCCTGGGCCTCTGCTTGGCTGGCGTAGCCCTCGACGCGCCCGTAGGTGACGATGGCTATCTGTGCCTCAACGTTCATCGACAGGGTCTTGTAGACCGCCTCCGCCGCCCGCTTGCCCCAGCCGGGTATCGCCTGATGGCTGATGGCCTCATACCCAATGATGCGCTCCGGAAGCAGCTGGATCGCCGGCTTCTCGAGCTTGATCTCCTCGATCCCGGGTACGCCGGCGTTGCCTACGCCCGCCGGGGACGGCAGTACCTCGCGCGCGTCAGGCGCGGAGACCCAGTTGACGGCAAGGGCCACGGCGATACTCAGGGGCGCGAGGATACTCAGAACCCGATAGATGCGCTTCATGCGATCGGGTGGAGGAACGGAGGCTTCGGCTGCGCGCTCCTCGACAGACGTCTCTAAGGAGACGTCCTCCATATCTTCACTGTAGAGAACAGGGTCGGACACTCATCGTCCGTTTCTGTGGAGGCTCATCGAGCGGGCTTGTGGCAGAACCGAAGACCGGTCCTATAGTGTCACTCTTATATAGCACGACGCTTGCCAAAGAATCATACAACTTCAGCTTCCCCATGCATGCTCCACACAAGTCGAGCGCGCCCGACCCGCGACACACAAAGAACGAGGCCCCCGCTTTCGCAGGGGCCTCGCTTGTGTCTGGCGGTTAGGTCAGACGATCGCTAAGCGGTTGAGGCTTAGTGATAGGTGCCGATACCACCGTGGCAACGGACGCAGACAGCGTCGAGGTTG
>DASRYH010000018.1:0-10461 GCA_035687245.1 Coriobacteriia bacterium | reverse complement strand
GCGGGCGCACTCGCGATTTCGGCGGTCTCGTTCGGTGCGGGTTGGGGTGCGCACGGGGTGGCCAGCCACTTCGGCGATCGTCGCGCAGTGGCTCAGCGCGGCATGATGGGCTACGGCAACGGATATGGGCAGGGCTACGGCCAAGGTGGCGGCACCAACCAGGGCCAGGGCTACGGCTACGGCAATGGTCAGAACCAGGGTCAGGTGCCCGATGGCGAGCAGGGCTGGGGCGACGGCAGTGGCAATGGTTACGGTCGCGGCATGGCGCCTCAGGGCGGCTGGGGCGACCAGCAGTCCCAGGACGGCTGGGGCGGCCGAGGTGGAGTCCAGCAGGAAGGCGCCACCACCTGCCCCCGCGGCACCTGGTAGTCTCCGACAACTCACGGCGGGCGACCTTCGGTCTCACAGGGTCTCCGAGGACGCGTCGCCGTTCAGTCACATTCGGCCTGCATGGCTACTCCCACACGGGGGCCATGCGGGCCGAATGACGTTGCGGGGTGGGAGAGGGGCTACTTCATGCCTCGCTTGGGGGGTAGCCCCAGCGGATTAGCAATCACGTTGTCAGCCAGGCGCACAGCGCGCACCGTGTCGGCCGGGCTCTCTGAGGTCCACACGATCAGCGGCCTCCCGCGCAGACGCTGCATGAAGGTGGTGACGCTTGGGACAGAGCCGATCTCGTAGGCCACGAAGTCGGACCGGCTCTTCCAGTTCATGAACAGGCAGCGGAGCATGACCTTCTTGTAGAGCGCGAGGTCCTCGCCTTTGAAACGACCCGACAGCTGGCCACGCGGGACTTCCGGCGCCTTCACGGCCACTCGCGCCACCGAGTACGGGTTGAATGACATGATCGCCACATTGCCTTCGTAGCCCTTGATCGTGTCGGCGACAGCATCCTCGAGCTCTCCCACGTCGCCTTCGTTCTTGATCTCGATGAGCAGAGGCACGCGGCCGTCGATGACTCTGAGTGCCTGGGCGAGTGTCGGCACGCGCTGCCCGCTGTCGAGCAGGCTCAGGCTGTTGATCCGGTCGACGGTCAGGTCAGAGACCTTGGCAGCGTAGCCGGTCATGCGCATCAGGTCGTCGTCGTGCATGACGATCGGTACGCCATCGCGGCTCAGATGGACATCGAGCTCGACTCCCACCCCCCGGCGCGCGGCAGCCTCGAAAGCGGACAGGGAGTTCTCGGGCCGGCTCGGGCGGTCGTGCAGGCCGCGATGTGCGAAAGGCCGCGCCAGCAACCAGTCGGGCACCGGGCGTTCGGGGCTACCGCCGGTGAGCACGGCGCCAAGCACGACGAAGGCAATCGTGACGAGTGCAGCCGATCCGACTGCTATGGCGACCCACATCTTCCTCACCGACCCCTCCTCGGGGTACTGGTCTTCTCCAACATGACAGGAGTTGCGTACTCGTTACCTGTACCAGCATTGTGGTAACAATTGCTTTATGACATCGGCCTCGGGGGAGAGGCCGAGTTCTCCAGGGGGCCCACTCGAGAAGGTGCGCATGGCTCGCATCCTTGTAGCCGAGTACGTCGATATCTGCGCTCGCGGTTTAGCTGAAGTCCTTGCCGGACATCAGCTTACCTTTGCTGGAGAGCATATCGAGCGCAAGAATCTCGATCTTGCGATCGTGAGCACTTCAACACCCACGCTTGAGCACTGGCCGGAGATTGCGAAGTCGGTTAGCGGCGTCCCGGTCATCTTCGTGACTCAAGACCACGAGTGGTTCGCGTTGAAGTCGATGTTGGACGGCGCCGACGTGCGAGGAATCGTTCACATGCAGGCACCGGCTCCAGAGATCGTGGCCGCGGTCGACACGGTGCTGCGAGGAGAAGGCTACTTCGCGATGAGCTGCCGCGCTTGTGCCAGCAAGGTACGGCGCTCGTGGCTCGACGAACTGGGTGCGACACGCCGCGAGATCGAGGTTCTCGATCGTGTGCTGCGCGGTCGAACCAACGCAGCGATTGCCCGCGAGATCGGGTGTTCGGAGCGGACGGTGAAGTTCCACGTGTCCAACCTGCTGAGGAAGGCCGAAGTGCGCACGCGCCGCGAACTCCGCGACGCGGTAGACCGGCTGAACCAGCGGCTGGGCCTGGTAGGCATCCCCATCACCTGAGACACCCCGGTCGACGGCTGTCGGTTAGCCTGCCGAAATTGCCGCGTGCGGCCGGTAGACCTGCGCCTGGAATCCCGCCTCAGAGACGGCCCGCAGGATCTCGTCTACGTTGGCCATCGTCTCGTCGAACATGACCGAGCATATCCCCAGGCTCTTCACGCCGAAGACGCGGGCGACGCCCGCTAGTCTCGAGACGGTCATCTCGACCACGGCGGTGGCCCACTCTGTCTGCATTCCGGCGACCATCAGATGTACTGCGATCATTTTCGACTCCTCCAACGACTTTCTGACCCTCGTCCCCTCGGGACTGGCCTTCCTACAACAAGAGTCTCGCGCGGAGCTGTGACATCGTCGTCAGCCGCTGGTGGACATTCGGTGATACGACGGTGGACGTAGTTGTGGAGCGCGTACTCCCTGGGCACTAGCAGGGCGCGCTTGACAGCATGCAAGTGCGTACTTACAATGCAAGCAAGCACTTGCACCCGAATCGAATGGAAGCATCACGATGAGCGCAGCAGTTGATACCGGAGAGCGGATCGTCGAAGCCGCCGCTCAGCTCTTCGCCGAGCGGGGCTACGCCGCCACCACCACCAAGGCGATCGCCGAGCGTGCGGGCGTCAACGAGGTCACGCTCTTTCGGCGCTTCGAGAACAAGGCGGGGGTGCTAAAGGCGCTCGGGGCGCGCTTCGCCGAAGCATCTTCGGCACGCGCGGTACACCAGCTGTCGTCGACGGATGATGCGCACGCGACGCTGCTGGCGCTGGCACGCAACGAGGTCGCCACCTCCATCGCAAGCGGGGGCGTGGCCCTCAGGCTGGCGTTCGACGCGGCGTCGGTCCCCGAGGTCGCCGAGCTCATGGGCGAAGGTCCGGGCTCCAACGTAGAGGCGATGGCGGGCTACATGGCCGAGCGCCAGGCGGCCGGCCAGCTGCGCGACGACATCGCACCTGAAGTGCTTGCCGAGGCGTTTGCCACGCTGACATCGTCGTTCGTGATGTACCGGATGATCATGGGCTTTCTTCCCAAGCCCGAGGATGCCCTGAGCGACAAGATAGTCGAGCAGCTCTTCGACATCTTCTGGTCGGGTGCTGCAGCAAAGAAGAGCGGCAATCACGGCGCGAAGCGAGAGAGGTCGAAGCGATGAGGGCACTAGTGGTCTACGGCACGAGGTCCGGCTGCACGGCGGGTATCGCCGAGAGAATCGGTGAGACGCTGTCGAGTGCGGGCTACGTTGTGCGCGTCGCTTCGGCGCCAGAGGCCGGAGACGCGGCCGACTACGACGTTATCGTGGTGGGTAGTGGCGTGCGGGTCGGCCAGTGGCACGATTCGGCGAAGGCCTGGGTGCTACGTAACGCTGATGCGCTCAAGCAGATGCCGGTCGCGCTCTTCACGTGCGGGCTGATGATCACCGACTCATCCAAGGCCGACGAGGTACGCGCCTACACCGACCCGATCGTGGCCGAGGCAGGCATCGAGCCCGTCGACATCGGCCTGTTCGCCGGCTGGAACGAGCCGAAGCACCAGTCGCTGCTCGAGCGCGGCGTCATGAAGGTGATGAAGGCACCGGTGGGTGACTTCCGCGACTGGAACGTCATCACGCTGTGGGCAGAGTCGCTGGTCGCAAAGTTCGGCCTAGCGTAGGCCGGCTGGCCGCAATCCACGCGGCAGGGTGCCGCGTATCTCGACAGATAGACACACGGGGGTTCCACCATGAAGAACCAGTACCGGGGCATCGTCGCCCTCTGCATCGCCATCGCCATCCTCGCTGGTGTGACAGCAGCGATCGGCGTCTTCGGCCGCGGTGACGGCTCGACGGCCGCAGCTGTGAGCGTGCGTGGCGAGTCGTATCGCTACGCCACGACAGGCGTCTACAAGTACAGCGGCGAGCGCGTGGTCGCCGAAGGCGTGGGCTGGGACTACGTCACGCTGCTGCTGGCGGTGCCGGCGCTGCTGACCGCGATGCCGTTTGTCGCACGTGGCTCGCTGCGCGCGCGACTCCTCGCCCTCGGGCTGCTGGGCTACCTCGTCTACCAGTACCTGATGTACGCGGTTTTCTGGGCCTTCTGCCCGCTGTTCGTGAACTTCATCCTGCTCTATTCGGCGAGCGCATGCGCCTTCGTCTGGATCGTCTCAGGCATCGAGATCGGCAGTTTGGCTGAGCGATTCGACCTCGATCGCTTCCCGCGCAAGACGCTCGCAGTTGTCTGCGCGGTCATGGCGCTCATGCTCGTGGCGATGTGGGCGCAGCGCATCGCTGCCGCCATGCGCGGCGACGTCGTGACCGCAGGTTTCGAGGGAATGCCGACGCTGTCGGTGCAGGCGATGGACCTCGGCATGATCGTGCCGCTCGCGCTCGCCACCGCCGCGCTCGCGTGGGCGCGCCGCCCGTGGGGCTACCTGCTGGGGCCCGTCTTTGCGGTGAAGGGCGTGACGATGGCCGGTGCCATCTGCGCGATGCTCGTATCGGCGGCGTTCGTCGAAGGCTCGCTCGAGGTCGGCTCGTTCGCGATCTTCGGCGTGGCGACCGCGCTCTTCGGCTTGCTGGCCTACAAGACGCTCGCGAGCGTGAAGCCGCTAGCCGAAGTAGTCGAGCACCTGTAGGGCATAGAGGGTCAGCCATTTGCTCGGCTGGCCCTTCTTCTCGACGTTTGCGCGCATCTTCCCATTGAAGGAGTTCTTGAGTGTCCAGCGCATCTGGTCGTCGGCCGCATCGCGCACCACTCGGACGGCCTCCTCGTACTCGGGGCGCATCGGCTCGTCTACCGCCATCAGCCCGCGCAGCGACTCGAGCGCGTCTGAGTTGTAGGAGAGCGGGTAGCCGAAACGTAGCCAGCCGGGCTTCGGGCCGAAGTGCAGCTCGGGGTGTTCGGCGAGATAGCCTTCGCGCACCTCATCGCGTTCGGCGGCCTTCGCTTCGTAGATCAGCGGCTGAAACTCCTTGGCCTCGGCGGGCAGGTAGCAGTGAACCTGCTTGTCACGCATCGCGTCGATGCAGGCGTCTCGCAGCTCCTCGGCGCCCTCGGGCCACAGCTCCCGCGGAATCTCGCCCATGAAGAGCAGGTGCTTGGGGACGAGCATGTGGCAGTAGCCGTTGAGGGTGAAGACGCTCATGTCACTGCAGCCCAGATAGCCGAGCCGCCGGTAGGTGTCGACGTCGTAGGCGAGCGCCTGGATCACGCGCTCGTCGCGCGACCAGCCCAAGCGCGCCATCGCCCGCCCGACGTTCGAAGTCAGGCAGGGCATGTCATACGCAGCCTTGGGGTTGGCGGTCCACTTGCCGCTGGGAGTCTGCCGCGAGAAAGCATATTCGGCAGCCTTCTTGATGCGCGGGTCGCTTCCGTCGGCCCACAGCTCGCCAAGAAAGGCGATCTGCCAGAGCGAGCCACCGTACTTCTGGTAGTCGCGCTGCGGCGTGTCCCACGAGCCGTCCTCGCGCATGTCGGCGAGGATGCCTGCGACCGGCTCGTAGCCGTTGCGCTTCGCCCACAGCCCTTTCGGCTCCGAATCGCCGAAGAGCCGTGCCGCCATGACCGCCACCGCAGGATTGTCCGGTTCGGCGAGCCAGGCACGCGTTGATGCCGGGACGGATTCGAGGACGCTCTTGCTCATAGAAAGCCACCCCCTGAACCGAGTGTAGACCCGCTGTGCTAGTGGCGACGACCCTTGCGGCTCCGGCGCTCGTCCACGAGCAGAGGGACGTCCCCGGCGCGTATGCGTTGGCGGTAGAGGTCCTCGCCGAAGCGCTCGAACTTCGGCACGGTGACGAGCCCGTCGACACGGCTGCCGATACGCTCGAGCAGCTCGTCGGTGGAGAGATTGGCGTCGGTCGCGAGCAGGATGATGTTGCGTGTCTTGTCGGTCGCGTCGTCAGAGATGCCGATCGGGAAGACCCACAGCCGGCGCCAGATGTTTGCTGCCGTGCGGTAGAGACTGCGGAACGGCTTGCTGCGAGGGCCGTAGACCGCGCCGATGCAGTTGTAGGCGATCACGCCGTCGTCCTCGAGGTGGTCGCGCACGCTGCGCAGGAACTCCTCGGTTGTGAGGTCGCGCGGCATGCGGTCGTCGTCGAAGGCGTCGACGATGACGACGTCGTAGATCTCGTTGGAGGTTGCGAGGAAGTTGCGCCCGTCGTCGACGTAGACCTCCAAGCGCTCGTCGTCGGGAAGTGCGAAGTACTCGCGGGCGACGTCGACCACGCCCTTGTCGATCTCGACGGTGTCGATGCGCATCTCGGGGTAGTCGCGCCACATGCGCTTGACCACGGAGCCGCCGCCCAGGCCCAGAATCAGGGTGCGAACCGCGTCGGGCCGGATGGCCAGTGGCAGGTGCAGGTAGCCGGGGTACTCGAAGTCGGTCTCGAACGGGTCGTCGATGTACATCGACGACTGCCGGTTGCGCTCGAAGCGCAGCAGACGCACACCGTCGTTGTCGGTGATGCGCAGCAGATGGAATGGCGTGTTGATCTCGCGCTCCACGCGCGGTCCTTTCGGCAAGCCCGCTACGTCATGTGTTCCCGCCGAAAGGGCTATCGCTTCGTGACTCCGTAGCGCAGCACCGTCTTGAGCTTGTCGGGGTTCCCGCGACGCGGATCTCCAAGGTAGATCTCGTGGTGTTCGCCGGTGAAGTCGTAGCCGCGTTCGTCGGCAAAGGCCAGCATACGCGCGATGGTGGCGGGCTCCGTCGCGTACGGACCGACGTGCATGATCTGGACCGAGGGCCCTTCGGTGAACGACTGTACGCGCACGTCCGCGAGCCGGGCGAGGTCCTTCTTCGCGGCGACCTTCGCGCGCACCTCATCGACGAACTCTGACGAGACCTCGTCGGGCAACACGATCATCAGCGTGTAGGCGAGCCGATCGCGCATCTCGGGCGAGAACTCGTGCTCGCCGGCGGGGTCGTGGTAGAGGCCTTCGAGCGGCATCACGGGATAGGCAAGATCGAGGCGTTTCTTGGCTTCGAACTTCACCGGGTAGGCGAGGCCGTAGATGGCCTGCACGGCGTCCTGGTAGGTGGGGCCGCCGATGTCGCCTTCGCCGTCGACCATGAGAAAGCGCAGCGTGGGTACGTCGACGAGGACAGGCACCTTCGCGCTTGGCTTGTAGAGACTGCCGAATCGCTTCTTGAGATCGAGGGCCGGCACTTCAGCTGCCCCTAGATTCCGAGCGCAGCGCGCTTTTCGCGGATGCGTTCCACGTGGTCTTCGAGGTGTTCGACCGCGTGATCGAAGAGGTCGTAGAAGGTGACCGCGCCGATCTCGGTGTGGATCCCGATGCGCTGCCATGCTTCGGCGGGAAGCGCCTCGATGTCGGCGGCCATCTGCTGGCGCTGCACGTCGAGCAGCCGCAGGTCGAGCCCGAGATCGCGCTCTTGGTAGCGCAAAGGCCCAGGGTAGTCGATCGACTCGACGCCCACGAGCAGCGGCCGGTCGGTGGCGATCACGCGCTTCATGCGGTCGCACATGAACTGGTCGGAGTCCACGACGTGGCAGGCCACTTCGATCGAGCTCAGCTTGCCGGGTACGGGTCGCGCTACGAGCTGCTCGGGTGTCATGTCCTCGACGGTCTGCCGAAGGAGTGCCGGGCCGTGGCGGTAGGCCACGAGCAGTTCGGCGGGAGTGCGGGCTGCAGCAGACACATGGGCCTCCGTCTCATCGGGTGGCTCGATGATACCGCTGCAGCCCGCGGGGGGACTCGCTATCCGCCGAAGCCGCCGGGGGCGCCACCGCCCTGCGTGGCATGACAGCTGGATGCAGTGCAGCCGGTGCGCGGGCAGGTCAGCGTGCCGCTGGAGCTCGAGGAGCCCGAGCTGGTGTAGGCGGCCTGCGTCGTCGCCGAGGTCGTGTAGCCGCTCGACATCGAGCCCATGCTGGCCAGAGACACCGTGGAGAAGATCGTGAGGGCGATCGCTCCGGCGGCGAGTGCAGCCATGCCGGAGTTGCGAGCGATTCGGGTCTTGGGCGACGTCATCGGAGTGCTCCTTCCGAGGGGCGGACTGTGGTGGTGTAGCCTCGCTGCAAGACACCGGCGATCCATCGGGCGTGGATGACCAGGTGCGTCAGCGCGAGCCCGGTGAACGCCCATGCCGATAGCGAGTGCAGTGCGTGCCACGCCGCGTAGGCGGCGATGAAGCTGTTGGCCACAGCCGGGACGACCATGACGCCGGAGAGCATGACCGTCACGAACGAGACGAACAGCGCGAAGCCGAGCGCCAGCTTGGCGCGAGACGCGCCGCGAATCGCCTCAAAGAGCCGGTCAACCGTGCGCATCGCCCAGTCCCAGTTGAGTGCGACGTGTAGCAGTGCGGGTACGAACAGCGCCAAGCCAATCCAGATGTGAGCGTTGATACCGGTAAGAATGGGATTCATGAGCACGACGATCGCGGCGAACATCGCGATGTCGAGCAGCAGGCGCTTCTTGTTATCCATCGTCTTCGACCTCCTGCCGAATACGGGGGCAGTTCTTGCGTGTGTCCAGATTGCCTTGTGGCAGGGGAGGCCGAATCGCCCCAGCGTGGTCACTTGATGTAGGCCGTAAGTGCCGCATGCGCGATGACCGTACTGCGGTGGGAGTACGGCTCGGGCACGCTGAGCGCGCCGGTCAGGAGATACCGAAGAACCGTTTGACGGGGAGCCTGCGAAGCAGCTCGTAGCCGCCGAAGGTTCCAGCGATGGTCGCCGTGAACAGCGCGAGCCACTGCACCACACCACCGACGGGTAGCTGAACGATGTAGAAGGCTGCCACCACGATGACGGTCTGGTGTAGCAGGTAGAGCGGATAGGACGCTGGCGCCAGGTAGGCGAGCGCCTTGGAGGGCGTGTCGAGATAGTGCTTGCCGAAGCCGATCGCCGCCACGATCGACGTCCAGCTGGCCAGCGCTCCGCCATACGAGAACGCGACGCGACCCCATGACGGGTCCGGCAGAGAGTCGCGCAGCGACCCGCCGAAGACCCAGGTGAGAGACAGCCCAACACCCAGCGCGAGCGCCAACCAGCGCATCCTTTCGGCAGATTCGGCGAAGGAGTCGTTGAACATCGAGCAGTAACCCAGAGCGAAGAAGACGAAGTAGAAGAAGACGTTCTTGCCGACGGGGTCGGGCATCGCCTCGCCGATGAAGATGGCGAGTGCCGCAACCAGCCAGCCGGCGGGGCTCGCGAGCAGGCGCGCGAATCGCGACAGTTGCCGGCTACCTCCCTCGCGCTTGCCCCACATCATCAGCGGCAGGGCGGCGATCGAGATCACGAACAGCCACAGCAGGAACCAGAGGTGTCCGATGCCGAAGCCGCCGAAGTAGTCGCCGCCGTCGCGGATGTTCCAGACGAGGAAGTCGCCCGAGACGATGTAGTGGAGAAAGGAGCCGGTGTAGCCGGAGTTGAACTGCGCCCCGTACCAGGTCTGCGGCGGGATCAGCAGCACGAATCCGACAGCGAACGGCAGCATGATGCGACCGAGCCGCTCGAGCGCGTACTGTCCGCCCGTGCGCTTCTTGAGTGCGAAGTAGCTCGACGCGCCTGCGAGCATGAACAGCAGCGGCATGTGCCAGACACTGATGAAGCTCAGTACCGGATCGATCGCCGCCGACAGATGAGCGCTCTTCACGTAGAAAGCCTCGTACGCGTTGGAGACGCGCGAGACATGGAACGGGAAGAGCAGGAGTACGGCCAGGACTCTCAGCCAGTCGATGTAGTGCACTCGCTTAGACATGCGCTGCCCCCAATCCCACGCATGAACAGTACGTACCCTAGCGCAGCTCCGAACGCAGTGCGAGGAAGCCGCGTTCGAGCACGCGTCGCCGAAGGTCGACCGGCCAGGCGTCGGATTCGGCGAGCAGACGCGCTGACTCCGCCCAGTGCTGGGCCGTACCGGCGCTGAACGACGCGCGTGCCATGAGCGCGGCGCGCTCCCAGTCGGCGAAGAAGCGGGCGGGCGTCTCGTCGAGCATGCGGTGGATGAGGCGCTTGGGAGCGCGGGTGCGGAACTCGGCGGGCGAGACGTACTCGCGGAAGTTGGTGGCGAAGACGAGCGCCTCGTGGGTGAGCCCCGTGGTGTCGCGCCTCCACACGTCGAAGACAGTAAGCCGGCCTGTGGGGTCGCTTGTGCCTTCGAGAAGGACGCCGCCAGGTTCGATGCCTTCGGCGATGAGTGCGAGGGCATGCTCGACTGCGGCTTCGTCGTACTGCCGAAGGACGTTCATGCAGCGGACGACACGGGCACGCTCGGCGCCCAGGGCGTTGACGAGGTCGAAGCCTCCCAACGCGAAGTCCACCGCTGGCGGGTCAGCACTCGCGCGCGCCTCGGCCACTCGCTCGGGGTCGATCTCGAGACCCAGCACGCGCAGCTGCGGGTTCAC
>DASRYH010000017.1:0-52001 GCA_035687245.1 Coriobacteriia bacterium | reverse complement strand
CGGCGTCCCACACTCGCGACAGAAAGCGTCCTCGGCTGACATCTCATGGCCGCACTTCCCACAAAACGGCATCGCGCTCCCCCTCTGCGCTTGAGTCCTAGCCCTCGAAGAGCTCCTCGGTCTGCACCGTCTCGCCGCCGTGCACCGCCTTCTCGAGCGACGGCAGGTAGGCGTCGCGCAGCTCCTCGAGTGAGACGTCGAGGCGACCTTCGATCGCCAGGCGTTCGCCGCGCACCGAGCCGATGACGCTGTAGGGCACGCCGGCCGCCGCGAGCGTGTCGACGAGGTCTTCGGCGTCTTCGTCGGCGACGGTGACCACGATGCGGCTCTGGGTCTCGGAGAAGAGCGAGGCGAGCGGGTGCAGCTCGTCGTCGAGGCAGACGTCGGCGCCGACGCCGCCAGCGATGCAGCTCTCGGCGAGTGCGACCGCGATGCCGCCCTCGGAGCAGTCGTGTGCGCTCTTGATGAGGGCGTTGCGGATGCCGTCGCGAACGACCGCCTGCACGCCCAGCTCAAGATCGAGGTCGAGCGCCGGCGGCATGCCAGCCACCACATCGTGCTCCACCTTGAGGTACTCGCTGCCGCCCAGCTCGGCTTCGGTCTCGCCCACGAGGATGATGACGTCGCCCTCGTCTTTGAAGTCCATCGTGCAGTGCGCATCGATGTCGTCGATGAGCCCCACGAGGCCCACCGTCGGCGTCGGGTAGATAGGCTGGCCGAAGCTCTCGTTGTAGAAGCTCACGTTGCCCGAGATGACCGGCACGCCGAAGGCCTTGCAGGCATCAGACATGCCGCGGATCGCCTCGTAGAAGGTCCAGAAGACCTCTGGCTTCTCCGGATTTCCGAAGTTGAGGCAGTCGGTGATGGCCGCCGGGTCGCCGCCCGTACAGGTGACGTTGCGAGCAGCTTCGGCGACTGCGATCTGCGCGCCCGTGTAGGGGTCGAGGTAGCAGTAGCGGCCGTTGCAGTCGCTCGACACCGCGATCGCGCGGTTCGTCATCTCGCCGCGCCCGGTGTCGCCGATGCGCAGCACGGCTGCGTCGCCGCCCGGCAGCACGACGGTGTTGAGCATGACCTGGTGGTCGTACTGCTCCCAGATCCAGTGGCGCGAGCAGACGTTGGGGCTCGCAAGAATCCCGAGCAGCGTCTCGCCAAAGTCGCCTTCGGCGGGCAGCTCGAGCTCGGCGAAGGGGTCGTAGGACTGAACGTCGTCGAGGTAGGCCGGGCGCACCTTGGCCGGGTCGTAGATGGGTGCGTCGTCGGCAAGCGTCGCTGCCGGCATGTCGGCGACGACCTCGTCGCCCATGCGCACAACGAAGCGGCCCGTGTCGGTGATCGAGCCGATGACGGTGGAGCGAAGGCCCCACTTCTCGCAGATGGCCTGGGCCTGGGCGAGTAGCTCGGGCGTCACGACCGCGACCATGCGCTCCTGGGACTCCGAGACCATGATCTCGAACGGCTTCATCTCCGTCTCGCGCTGCGGAACCGCCGACGCGTCGATGTCCATGCCCACGCCGCCGCGGCTCGCCATCTCGCTGATGGAGCTCGTCAGACCCGCCGCGCCGCAGTCGCCCAGGGCGACCAGCAACTTGGCTTCCAGCAGCTCGAGGCAGGCCTCGATGAGCAGCTTCTCTTCGAACGGGTCGCCCACCTGGACAGCCGGGCGCTTGTCTTCGGCGCGCTCGTCGAACTCCTGCGAGGCGAGCACCGAGGCACCACCGATGCCGTCGCGGCCCGTGGTCGAGCCGATGAGCAGCACGAGGTTGCCGGGGCCGGAGCCCACCGCGCGCGTCAGGTTCTCTTCGCGCATGAGGCCGATCGACATCGCGTCGATGAGGCAGTTGCCCTCGTAGGCCTCCTCGAAGTAAACCTCACCGCCCACCGTGGGCACGCCGAGGCAGTTGCCGTAGCCGCCGATGCCTGCCACGGCGCCTTCGAACAGGTAGCGCTGACGCGCCTTGTCGAGGGTGCCGAAGCGGAGCGAGTCGAGCGAAGCGATGGGACGAGCGCCCATCGTGAAGATGTCACGGATGATGCCGCCCACGCCGGTAGCCGCGCCCTGGTAGGGCTCGATCGCCGAAGGGTGGTTGTGCGACTCCATCTTGAAGGCGACCGCCCAGCCGTCGCCAACGCTGATGACGCCGGCGTTTTCGCCGGGACCCTGCAAGACGTGCGGGCCGTCGTTGGGGAACATGCGCAGCGCCTTGCGGGAGTGCTTGTAGCTGCAGTGTTCGCTCCACATGAGCGAGTACATATACAACTCGGTGATGCTCGGCGTACGGCCGAGGGTCTCTACGATCTTCTCGTACTCGTCCGGCTTGAGGCCCAGTTCTGCTGCCAGCTGAGGGGCGAGTTCGGGCGCGAGATCGTTCAAAGGCATGTGAATGTGGCTCCCTAACGAGGCGGACTCGCGAACGCGCTCATTGTAGAGGAACCGCGCCGAGCAGAGGACGCTACTTGGAGGTCTGTTGCGACGAAGCCGGCGCTTCAGGGGTCCGGCGACGGGTTCTCGGCATGAGCCGGTAGCGTCGGATGCCAAACGCATAGAGACCCAGAATGGGCAGGCCGAGCAGTATCAGCAGTACCGTGACAGCTTGTGGACTCACAGCGTCTGACCACCTTCCCGTCCTCACGGACATCTCAGGGAGTCTAGACTCGCCCGCGTCACAGGCGCGTGAAGGCGCAATACGCCGCCGTTAAGTGTTCGTGAAATCGCGCCGAAAGACCGCGCGTGCGCCCGCGATTGCCGGCGCGCACCGCTTGCGCCGGTCGCCCTAGCGCACCTTGAAGTAGTCGTAGGTGCTTGCCGAATCGGAGTGGCCGAGGTCGCCGTGCTTGATCCGCACGCGGTAGCTGCCCTTCGGCAGGCTGAGTTTGCGGTAGAAGCTGCCCTTCGAGGTGAGCAACGTGTAGTTGTTGTAGCGGAAGTAGCCCTTGCGAGAGCTGTACTTCTTCCAGACCTCGAAGACGACCGACGCGTCGCCGTGAGCGGGCGCAAGCGTGCCCTTCACTGCGAACTTGCGGCGGCTCCGGTTCTTCTCCGGAGCGTTGACGGTGAGCTTCACCTTCGGCTTCACCACCATGCTGAAGCTGCAGGCGGGGCTGATGCCGTCACCAGGCCACGAGGCAGTGAAATCGGTGCGCGACTTCACGAGCGGCGCGTAGCCGTAGTAGAGGCCGGGATCGGAGACCGACGCCACCAGCGTCGCCACCGCAGTGTCGCCTTGGTAGAGCAGGACGTTGGTCTGCGTCGGGAGTGCCTGGCCGTTGATGTCGTAGAGCCGCACGGAGACGTAGGCGGGCTTGCCATACACCGGCGTGAGCTTGGCGCTGCTGCCCAGAACCATGCGGGCAGACGCTGCTGCCGGGTAGGCGTAGAGCGCGCCTTCGACCTCGTAGGCGGTGAGTGCGCGTCGCGGCGTGCCCTTCACGGCCGCCCCCATCACGCGCTCGAGGTTCGCGTACTGGTCCCCGAGCCCCACCGTGTGCCCGAGCTCGTGAAGAGCGATCGTCTCGACGTCGAAGTAGGTGGCTGATGCGCCATCACCCCAGGTCCAAGCGTCGTTGATCATCAGGTCGGACTCCACGAAGTGGCCCGGATCCGTCTGAGCCTCGTACTCGACCCACATGTAGTTGACGGCCAGCACGCCCGCGCCGATCCCGTAGGTGAAGAACAGGTCGTTCTGCCCGTTGCGCACAGGGTTGCCGTAGGCGTCGTAGGTGAGCGTGGCCTTCTGGGAGCTGCCACCGTAGAGCATCGTGAAGTCGGCGCCCGAGCCGTTCCACGTGTCCATCGCGCGCCGGATGGCCGCGCCCTCGCCTGTCATGTCGCCGGTGTTCTCGTTGATGTAGTAGGTGACCTGCTTCTGCGCCCAGTGGTGACCGAGGAAGCTGAAGCCGAGGTCGTAGTTGTACTCGGCCGACGGTGAGCCAGAGCCCGCGGTGTAGAGCTTCACGAGCCCGGCCTGCGCGTTGCGTGGCACGACGACGACTACCGAGGTGTCGGACCACGTCTCGACCGCCGCCTCGGTCCCGAGCCAGTCGATCGCTGTGCCCGTGGGGAAGCAGACGCGCCCGGCCGAAGTGCCGAAGCCCGTGCCGGTGATGGTGACGCACTGGCCGACGCCGCTCGCCGCCCTGGCGGGCGAGATCGAGGTGATGCCCGCCAGGCTCGAGGTGCTGTAGGTCGTGTTCGCCGAAAGCGCCGCCGCGATGTCGCTGCCCGGCGTGACACCAGCGCCTTTGAGCGCGCGGGCCGCCGGGTCATCTGCTGCCGAAAGGCCGCCTCTGCGAGCTTGGCCGATGCTGGCCTCGAGCGCCATGAGCGAGATTCCGAGCGCCGGCACCTGCCCGCCTACGATGCGCAGGCAGCCCTGTTCACCGCCGACCACGCCGTGTTCGTCGAGAAAGAGCACCGCGCGCTCGCCGGCGGCGAGCTTCGGCGTGTCGGAGACCAAGAGACCGTAGCCGCCCGCCTTGCCTCCCGGCTGCGTGAGGGTGAAATGCCTAGGCCGTGACCCCTTGTAGGCGCGCTCCGCGGTGAGCGAGGTGTCGGTGACGATCGCCTCCGGCCGAGCACGCTCGTCCAGACCCACCGCACGGGCATGCCCAGCGCCTGTCGAGACGCGAACGATCACTGTAGACGAGTCCACGAGCTGCTGCAGCGTCATCGGCGCCACCATCGCGTGTGCCACCGCAGGCGCGGCGAAGAGCAGCGCAAGTGCCGCTGTGGTGAGTACGATTCGGCGCGCTAGACGGGTCATGTACAACCTATCGGTCCGAAGCGGGCGGCTGTTGAGGTCTTATGCGGCGGCCGCACCGCCCTGGAGCGGCTACTCTTCGAGGGTGCGCTTCGGGAAGACGACACGCAAGAGATAGACCAGCTCGAGCGCGAGCATGACTGGCGAGCCCAGGCTCACGATCATCGCGACGGCCGAAATGCGAAAGACCTGCGCCACGATGCACGCAACCACCCATGCGGCGAAGACGACAACATAGACCCAGCGCGACTCAGCGATCTCGATGAAGCGCTCGGTGCGCTTGGGGCGCAGCGCGTCAATCACGCCGAAGATCGCCAGCGCGAAGACGATGACGATGAGCCCTGAGGCGACCCAGAAGACCGGCCCAACCAGCTTGTAATCGTGCACTAGCCGGCCACTTCGGCGAGCGTGCGAACGATCGTCGTGAAGAACGGCTGGCCATCGGTACCGCCACCGGCCGGATCCACGACGCGCTCGGGGTGCGGCATGAGGCCGAAGACGTTGCCGCGCTCGTTGCAGATGCCGGCGATGTCGTCGAGAGCGCCGTTGGGGGCGCTGCCATCAGGCGCCGCGGAGCCGTCGGCCTCGCAGTAGCGAAGCACGATCTGGCCGTTGTCTTTCATGGCCTCGAGCGTGGCGGCGTCGCAGGTGAAGTTGCCCTCGTTGTGGTTGATGGGCACCTCGAGAACGCTGCCGAGCGGAAGATCGAGCCAGTCGCACGAGCCGTCGACACGCAGGTTGACCGTCTTGCAGATGAACTTGAGGCCCTGGTTGCGCAGCAGTGCGCCGGGCAGCAGGTGCGCCTCGGTGAGGATCTGGAAGCCGTTGCAGATGCCGAGCACGGGTCCGCCCGCGTCAGCGAAGCGAACGACCTCGTTCATGACGGGGCTGAAGCGCGCTACCGCACCCGTACGGATGTAGTCGCCATATGAGAAGCCACCGGGGAGCACGATCGCGTCAAAGCCGGACAGGTCCGTGTCGCCATGCCAAACGTATTCGGCATCGAAGCCGAGGTAGTTGGCGGCGTGGACAACGTCCTGATCGCAGTTGGAGCCGGGGAAGATAACGACGCCGAAGCGCATGAGCTACTCCTCAACCGTCTCGATGCGGAAGTCCTCGATGACCGGGTTGGCGAGCAGCTTCTCGCACATCTCGGTGACCGTGGCCATGTCGACGTCGCCGGCGATGCGGATGAACTTGCCGATCTTGACCTCGTCGATCCCGGTGTAGCCCAGGTTCGCCAGCGCGCGCTCAGCGGTAGCGCCAGGAGGGTCGAAGATGCCGGCCTTGTAGGTCACGAAGATCTCGTAGCGTGCCATGCGTGGGCTCCCTATCCTTCACTCGAATGCTCGGCGGTCGTGTTATCTGAGCTGCTCTCGTTGGCTGTCTCACTCTTCGCGGCGGCCTTGGGCGTAGATGCCTTCTGGCTCGGCTTGCCGCTCTTCTGCTCCGCGATGTAGTCGTTGCGCATCTTGCGGATCTTGGTCATGTCGAGCCACAGCGCGCCGCCGATGAAAGCGTAGCCCACACCGAGCGCGATGTTCGCAAGGAGCTCGCTGTGTAGATACGCGCGTGCGCCCCACGAGCCGAAGGTGATGACCGCCGACGTGATGAGCAGCACCCACCAGATCTTGCGCAGCCGCTTGAACTCGGGAGTGGGCGGGTTCACGAGCACAGGTGCCGGGCGCGCCTTCTTGGCCGGGGACTTCGCAGCCGGAGCGGAGCCGCCGCGCTTGGGCTTCGCGGAGGCCGCGGACTTGCGGGTCTTGCCGGACGGCGCGGTGTTCTTCTGGTAGCGCTCGTTCATTGGGCTGCGACGAGCCATGCTTATGCGTCCCCTTCCGGGACGAAGGTCCGGCCGGTGATGAGCTCATAGGCCTGGATGTACTTTGCCGAAGTGGCCTCGACGATGTCGGCCGGCAGCGCGGGAGGCGGCGGCGTCTTGTCCCACCCACTGCTCTCAAGCCAGTCGCGCACGAACTGCTTGTCGAAGCTGGGCTGGCTCTTGCCGGGCTCGTAGGAGTCGGCCGGCCAGAAACGGCTGGAGTCGGGGGTGAGCACCTCGTCGACGAGCGTGACGCGTCCATCGATCACGCCGAACTCGAACTTCGTATCCGCGATGATGATGCCGCGCGACGCCGCGTGCTCGCGCGCCTTGCTGTAGACGGCGATGGTCTTGTCGCGCAGCTCCTCGGCAGCCTGGGGACCCACTATCTCAGCCATGCGTTCGAAGCTGATGTTCTCGTCGTGGTCGCCGATCTCGGCCTTGGTCGAAGGCGTGAAGATCGGCTCGTCGAGGCGGCTCGACTCAACCAGCCCCTCGGGCAGGCGGATGCCACAGACGGTGCCCTCGCGCTGGTACTCCTTGAGGCCGGAACCGGCGAGGTAGCCGCGCACGATGCACTCGATCGGAAAGACGGTCGCCTTCTTCACCAGCATGAAGCGGCCGCGCAGGTAGTCCGCATGCGGCGCGAATTCGGCAGGCAGATCGGCGACATCGGCCGAGATCAGGTGGTTCTCGACCACGCCCGAGAGCAGCTCGAACCAGAAGAGCGAGAGCTTGGTCAGTACCTCGCCCTTGAACGGAATCGGGTCGGAAAGCACGAAGTCGAACGCGCTGATTCGGTCGGTTGCGACAAGCAACAGGCGGTCGCCGAGGTCGTAGAGGTCGCGCACCTTACCTTGCGAGTCGGGACGCAGGCCGGACGGCTCGAGCACGTGAAGCCTCCTGAGTGAACGCGAGATGAGACGGAATCGACGGCGGCCGTGCGGCGTTGGAGTTCGAGGAGGCGCGGCGTCACGCCGCCATTGTAGGCGAACCGCCGCGGCGGTGCGGGGTAATTCGGCTAGGAATGCGAGGTGTTTGGCGCTAGAACGGCCCGATGCCCAGGTAGATGGCGGCCACAATCGCGTGGACGACCGCAAGCCCGAGCATCGTCCAGGCGACGGCCCTGTGCACCTTCATGTGCGTGCGGCCCTGGAACTTGATCTTGCGATAGCCGATCAGCAGCTGGACGACTAGCGCCGCGAAGGGCAGGACTCCCATCGCGATGACGATTGCTGCTCCTGGTACCGGCAGTCCGCTCATGGGCCCTCTCGATCTACTGGTCAGCTACCCGACACGCTGGCCGAATCATACACGCGCCCGCGCACAAGGAGCTCACGTCAGACGCGGCAGTCGGATCGTGAAGCGCGTCCCGGTGCCGAGCTGTGAGTCCACGCCGATGCTGCCCTTGTGGCGGTCGACGATCTCCTTGGTGACCGCTAGGCCGATGCCGAGGCCGCCGGTGGTGGACTCGCGAGCCGAGTCGGCGCGCCAGAACCTGCTGAATACGTGGGTGAGGTCGGTCTCCGAGATGCCGATGCCGGTGTCGCTCACTTCCGTAACGGCCTGATCGCCTTCGGCAGCAACACGCACGGTGATCATGCCGCCGGAAGGTGTGTAGCGCGCGGCGTTGGACAGCAGGTTGCTGATCGCCTGCTGGAGACGATCTGCGTCCCCGTTGACGTAGACGCCGTCGGCGACGTCGACCGCGAGGGTGAGGTCGCGGCTCTCCATCAGCGCCGCGAGCGTATCGACCGCTGCATGCACTGGCGCGGCGAGGTCGACGCGATCCATCTCGAACGGCAGCGAGCCGCGCTCCAGACGAGTGAGTTCGAGGATGCCGTCGGCGAGCCTCGCGAGACGCACCGTCTCGTCGCGAACGACACCAAGACGCTCTTCGTCGGCCGGCAGCACGCCGTCCTGCATCGCTTCGACGGTCGCTTGGATCGCTTGGAGCGGAGTGCGCAGCTCGTGCGCGACGTCGGCTGTCAGGCGGCGCTCGAGCTGGCGGTCCGCTTCGATCGCATCGGCCATCTCGTCGAACGTGCGTCCCAAGACCGCGATCTCGTCCTCACCGTCCAACCGCGTGCGCGCCTCGTTGTCACCGCTGCGCAGCGAACGGGCCACTGCCGTGATGCGCTCAATCGGCTTCACGAGCCGGTTCGCGTACCAAGAGCCGGCGACCGAGGCGATAAGCACGCCCACGAGCGCAGCGATCGTCAGCGCGACAAAGGAGCCGCGCCGGAACTGCTGGTCTCGCTCGCTAAGAAGCGCGCCGCGGCCCCACGCCCAAACACGTACGGTGCCGACCTGACGGCTGCCCACAAGGATCTTGGAGGTCACGACCGGTCCGTCGGGCTCCAGGGTGAAGCCTCGCACGGCGTTGCTGTCCGCGGCCTGCTGGGACTGGGTGCCCTGCGTCTGAGTGCCCGGTGACTCAGTGCCTTGTGACTGCGTGCCTTGGCTGTTCGGGCTAGGCGTCGTCTGAGTCGAGTCCGACATCGCCGAATCGTCATAGATGAGCGAACCGTTCTGGTCCATGATCTGGATCGCGATCGCCTGATCGGTCGAGCGCGGGATCAACGCGAGAGTCTGCATCGTCCAGCCGCCGTAGTACGAGTACGCTTCGGCGGCGACATGCGACACACGGTCGCTCGCGCTCTGGAGGCCGGAACGGATGTACTGGTCGAACTGGTAGTTCCAGACCGCCGAGATCAGCACCGCAGAGAACGCGACGGTGAAAGCTGCGACCACCGCGAACGCTATCGACAGTCGCCTGCTGAAGGTCCCCCTGGCCGGCCGGTCGGGGCGTTGCGGCTTCTCGTTGCGTGTGTCAGTCGGCATCGTCGGTCTTCGGCGCCTCGAAGCGGTAGCCCACTCCGTGCACGGTCCAGATGTAGGTGGGATCGCGCGGATCGTCGCCCATCTTTGCGCGCAGGTTCTTCACATGGCTGTCGATGGTGCGCTCATAGCCCTCGAAGTCGTAGCCGAGGACCTTCTCGACGAGCTCCATGCGCGAGTAGACGCGACCTGGGTAGCGGGCGAGCGTGGTGAGCAGCTTGAACTCGCTGGCGGTCAGATCGATCTCCTCGCCGTGGACGCTGGCGCGGTGACCCGCGAGATCGATCTCGAGATCGCCGTACTCGAGCTTGTCGCGCTGGGGCTCGGACTGGACATGCGCGCGTCGCAGTAGTGCCCGAACACGCGCGACCAACTCACGCGGGGAGAACGGCTTGATGAGGTAGTCGTCGGCGCCCAGCTCCAAGCCCGCGACCCGGTCCTCAAGCTCGCCTTTCGCGGTAAGCATGATGATGGGAACGTCGGAGCCATCGCGAATCGTGCTGCAGACGACCTCGCCCGATACCTTCGGCAACATGAGGTCGAGCACGACGAGGTCGAAGCGGTGCTTGTCGAACTGGTCGAGTGCTGCCTGGCCATCGCCAACGGCGGTTACCCAGTAGCCCTCGCGCTCGAGATAGGCCGATACCGCTTCGCGGATGGCCTTCTCGTCTTCGACCAGCAGAATTCTTCGCGTCTCGGATGCCACGCGCACTCACCTCTCACGGGTTGGACACGGTTCCATAGCGAAGAATACGCCCCAACGGGGTTTCCTATTCGCTCTCCACCGAATCTCCACCCGCGAGAGGCGGGTGCTCTTAGCCGCGGATTAGGCGGGCGTGACCTCAGATGTGCACGCCGGGCAGCGCGACGCGGCCGTTGGAATCTCGGTCAGACAGAACGGGCACGGTCGAATGCTCGGGTCAGCCTCTTCCTCTTCTTTCTGGAACTTGGCGACGAACTTGACGACGATGAACAGCGCGATTGCGGTGAAGATGAACTTGAGGAATGCGTCGATAACCGCGCCCCAGCCGAATACCGCACCGCCGACCGAGAACGTCGCGTTCACCAAGTCCACACCACCGATGAGCACACCGATGATCGGCGTGAAGAGACCCGCCACGATTGCGGAGATGATGGCGTTGAACGCCGCACCCATCACGACACCAACTGCGAGTGTGATTGCGTTGCCCTTGAGCGCGAACTCCTTGAACTCCTGTAGCACGAGCTGCTCCCTTCCGGACACGGATTCGTGTACCTAACCGATTGGGGACTGGCCCAATCACGTTTCACGGTACCACCACCAGAGCCGCGCTCCCAACCGGGGCACCGCCCAGCTTCAGCCGTGACCTCAGCCGACCGTCTGAGGCGTACTCGAGCAGGTCACCGCTCACACCATCCGCGACCAGCAGTCTCCCTTGCCAACTGGCAACCGCCGCAGGCATGCCACCGGCGATGCGAAGTGCGAGCTTCTGCTCACCGGTGCCTGGGTCAAACACCCACAATGTGTCGCCGGGGTCTGACATGTCGACCCCGTCAGCGTCTGCTACGGCAAGCAGCTCGCCCCACATGCACGCGTCCGCGACGCCGTACTGAAGCGCCGAGATAGGTGCCTCTGACTCGATGCCGGAGGCCCCCAACCGGGCAAGCGACCACGACGCATCGGAGCCCGGCTCAGACGCCCGGCTGAGGATCAGACGCGGGGGTCCGGCGGCTCCGGCCTCAGGCGCTACGAGCGCCGCGCGTCGAGCGTCGAGCGAACCGAGCGCGCTGGCACGTCCGTCGCGGTCCATAGCGACGAGGCTGCAAGCAAGAGGATCTGATGCGACATCGATCTCGGGAACGATGAAGCCATCGCGCCAGGCGAGAGGTGCCAGTGCGCCGGGGCCAAGGCTCCCATGTCCCAGAACATGCTGCGTGGCCACGTCCATCCGCGTGGTGACAAGCCGGCCGCTGCGCTCGAAGCCGTGCACCAGGAGCGCGACGCCACCCGCAGTCGCCACATCGAGCGGGTTGGGAATCCCCAGCTCGACGTAGCGAACCTTCCGCTCTCCGATCCGGTAGATCCCCGCGGCGTCGTCCGCGGAGCGGTCGGGGCCTCCACACTGCGCTGTCACCACCGTGCGTGTTCGCGCATCTGCGGCGATCTCGAGACAGAGCGAGCGCAGCTTCACGCGCCGCGCCAGCCGCATCGTCGACAGGTCGACGACGTCGAGTTCGCTCCCCGACTTCGTATGCACGAGGACGACAGCTACCGGCCCGTCCTCCGACGCCTTCGCGTGCGAAGCTTCGCTCCTGCAGCCCCCGCACGCCAACGCCGCGAGCAGCGCGATACACGCCACCGCCACGGCCGTAGCCGCGCGGACTCCCTTGCCTCGCATCGCTCCTCCTCTCGCGAGCGGGGCGCCCGGCTTCTCCCCGAGCGCCCCTTTCACGGGCTACTTCGCCGAAGCAAAGACCGCGGTCTGCGAGTCGTTTACGAGATCGATGGGCCAGACCCAGTAGCCGCCGTCGGCATCTAGATCGATCCCGGCGGCGGACTTGTAAGAGCCCCACGCGAGCTTGCTGCAGTACCAGCGCGAGGTGTCGGTCTTGCTCGACGAGATGTCGTAGGGCTCGCCGGACTGCGACTTGCAGTACGAGCGGGCAGCCGTGCGCTTGGTCGCCGAGACTGACGGGACCCACAAGCCCCATGCGTTGTCATAGGCGCGGTACTTGCGCGGCTCCTCGCGCTGCACGCCATTGACCGGCGCGGTGTTCGCGCTCCAGATGCACTTGTCGGCGAGTGAACCGAGGTAGTAGCGCTCGTCCCACTCCCCAGCGTGACCAGTGGGGCTTCCCCCAGTCACGACCATGTCGCCGTCGTCGAAGGACGAGAACGACAGCGTGTTGTAGCCAGTGCCGTCACCGCCCGCCGCCAGAGGGGCGACGTCCGGATGGTTCACCTGCAAGGGCTTGGGCTGGTCCCACTTGGCGGGCACCCGCCCGTCGGGCCCGAGCTTCTTGGGTGCCGCATAGCATTCGGCGGAGAGCGAGAGGGTCAGAGCGACGGTCAGGGCCGTCGCAAGTAGTCGCAGTCTCATGGCACACCTCCACAGCGCACGAAATCGTGCGCGATCGTCGTTGAATCGCCACGCTGGATCTGTCCGCGAGATCTCGTCCGTCTCGGCGCGTGGCGCGGTTGTCATATCTCAACCGCGGACGACGACTGTTCGCAGAACCGTGCTCCGGCGGCACGGGGCCGTCTCCAAGAATGCCGAAGGCCCCTTACCAGGGGCCTTCGTTTCTCGTATCGATTCCCTGCCGCGCCGTAGCGCCAGCGCCCTAGCGAAACTCAATCACCGCGAGCTGAATGAGTGCGACGGCGATCGCGATGATGGCGGTCAATAGTGAGAAGCCGCCGGTGAACGAACCGGCTAGCCAGCCAACGAAGATCGAAGCCGACGCCACGACACCCACGGCCGCTCCACGGTGCCCGCCTGAGGCGCGGCGCACCGCCTCGCTCACCGCCATGCCCCACAGCACCCCAAGGAGCAGGCCGCCCCATGACACCGCGCCTAGCAGCAGGCCGCCGCCTACACCCGCCACGAGCCCCACGCCGACCGCGGTCGCGAGCTGCTTCGGCTTTACGAACGTGTACTGACTGCGCTTCGGCCGCGCGTCCTCGGGGCACTTGTAGCCCACAGGCGTGAGCACCATCTCTTTGGGACAGATGGGCTTGCCGCACTCCTGGCAAGTCATCTCGGTTTCGACATCCGGGTGGTACGAACAGCGGGCCACGAACGCTCCTCGATTCAACGGGGACGACACTCTCAGTCACGCAAACGCACACAGTCTAGCGGCTAGCGCCTCTCATGCCGACGCTGGCGCGTTCGCTACACTGACGCGCATGAACGCCGTCGCCGAAAAGCAGCCGGTCCGCCGCATCGTCGCCTACGACGCGCTGCGCGTCTTCGCGATCGTCGCCGTCGTGGGCATCCACACGCTCATGCCCTACCGCCATCTGGCGTCGGCGACGTCACCGGTGCGGCTCTTCGACGAACTGCTGCACTTCGCCGTGCCGCTCTTCGTCTTCATCTCGGGCCTGTTCATCTGGAGCCGCCCCATGCGCGCCGGGGAGTTCGGCTCGTTTCTCTTCCGGCGGGCCTCGGTCATCGCGGTTCCGTTCGTGGCGTGGTCGGCAATCTACATGGCCGTGCTCTACGGCCGCGGAACTCCTCCCGACTCACTTGGGAGGGCCTTCGGTCTGCTGCTGACCGGCCACACCTGGTATCACCTCTACTTCATCCCGATGCTGCTCACCTTCTACCTGCTCACGCCGGTCGCGAGCCGAATCGCGCTGTTCTCGCCGGAGCTGCTTGTCGTGGCCTGCTACGCGCTGCGCATCGCTGCGGGCCCCGCGATCATGAGCGCCGCGCGCGCGTTGGGTGGCGACCTCTCGTGGGCGTTCGCCGCGCACGTCATCGGGCACCTGCCCCACATGGCGCTCGGTGCGTGGTTCGCGCTGCGCCGCCCGCGCATCGCGTCGTGGTGGATCGCGTTGCTGCTACTCGCCTTCGGCACGGCGGGAGTGCTGGCGGCAAGCTACGGGCTCACCGCCCAGCTGCCCGAGCTCCTGCGCCGCCTCGTGGAGCCGGCCTACATGGCCGCTACGGTGCTCGGGCTCGTCGCAGCCGCCCTCTGCATCGAGCCCACGCTTGAGCGCTTCGAACCCGTGATCCTCCGCGGTGCCGGGCTCTCCTTCGGCGTTTACTTCGTGCACCCGCTCTTCCTCACGGCAGTCAAACAAGCGCTCAAGGCCAACGCGGCCGAATCGCTCTGGCTGCAGACGTGGTTCCCGCTGGCCGTCTTCGTCGGTGCGACCGTCGGCTCGTTCGCTGTCTCGGCGCTGCTCGCGAAGTGGCCGGTGAGCTGCAGGCTCGTGGGGCTGGCAAAGCCGCTACCCCCCGCTCCCGTCACCGAGGCCACCTACGCGTCGGCCGCCCGCGAGAGTGAGTCGGGTGCCCAGTGAGATACGCTGTACACACACCGCGAAACGAAAGGTCCGCTCGATGACGCTCGACGCAAAGGCCGCACTGGCCGAGCTCAGGGACGGCAACGCTCGTTTCGCCTCGGGCGAATCGCTGCACCGCTTCGTCGGCGACGAGCGCAACGCCTCGGTCGAGGGGCAGCAGCCGTTCGCTGTTGTTGTGGGCTGCTCAGACTCGCGCGTACCGGTCGAGGCCGTCTTCGACGCGGGCGTCGGCGAGCTCTTCGTCGTGCGCACTGCTGGGCACGTGCTCGCGGCAGCGAGCCTCGCATCGATCCGCTTCGCCGTGCAGAAGCTCGGCAGCCGGCTCGTGGTCGTACTCGGCCATGAGGACTGCGGGGCTGTGAGCGCGGCTCTGGCGGGTGACGCCCCCGACTGGCTCGCTCCCATCGTGGAGAAGATCGACGTCAGCCACGTCGATCCGGGCCTCGCGCCGGCCGACGCCGACGATGCACTGCTCGCAGCGGCCGTCGACGACCATGTGCGCGACACCGTCACCCAGCTGCGCGGCTTCCTCGCGAGCTTCGAGCCTGAGGCGGAGGTCGCCGGTGCGGCCTACAAGCTCGCGAGCGGCGAGGTGCACTGGCTCGACGACTAGCTCGCCGCGCAGTACCGCGCCGCATCATCTCCTGCATCGCGCGCTTGCGGCGCCCTTTCGGCGTACTCCCGTGGTAGCAGACGAAGGTACTTCGGCGGTGGGTGTCGGCAGGGGCGTCGCGCGGCTACCATGAACCCCATGGACATCACGAACATCAAGACACGTCTGAAGAACATCGACCCGGTGGTGGTCGACATCGCGACAGCGATCGGGCTGGCGGCGCTCGTATGCTTCCAGATCTGGTTCGTGCAGTACCTGAGGCGCTCCGGCACGCCCCCGCAGGGCTTCGAAGGCCTCGAGCACCGCTTCCGCGACATCCCCAAGCAGATCGGCGTGCTGCCCTACGTCCTGGCCGTCGTGGCGTTTCTGCCGCTCTCGTTCCGCCGAATCGTGCCGTGGCTCTCTCTGGTCTTCGCCGGCACGGCGACGATCTTCTATCTCAGCCAGCCGATGCCGCCGTCGTTTCTGGTGCTCGCACCGATGGTCGCGATGTACACGCTGGCTGCCGAAGCAAAGAAGCGGCGCGTCGGCCTGCTGGCGCTTCTCGTGATCGTGCTCGTCGTCGCCGTTCCCGCCTTCGCGTTTCTCGAGAACGCCCGCTGGGTGGGCGATGCCGTCGGTACCTTCACGCTGGTCTCGGCCGCAGCGATCCTCGGCGAGGCTGAGCGCAACCGCCGAAGCTACGTCATCGAAGTCGAACGTCGGGCCGCCGAAGCTGAGCGCACGCGAGAAGAAGAGGCGCTACGGCGCGTCGAGGAAGAGCGAGTCCACATCGCACGCGAGGTGCACGACATCCTCGCCCACAGCCTCTCGATCGTGAGCGTGCAGTCGGCTGCGGCGGAAGCCGTCGTGGAGAAGAACCCCGCGCAGGCCAAGGAGTCGCTGCGCAACATCCGCGCGACCGCCAAGGGCGCGCTGGGAGAGCTGCGCTCGATGCTCAACGTGCTTCGCAGTGGCGAAAGTGAGACGCCGCTCGAGCCGGCCGCCGACCTCACCTGGACCGACCAGCTCGTGGCGCGCGTGCGCGACGCCGGCATCGACGTGAAGCTCGCGGTCGCAGGCGATCTTGCAGCCGTACCTGCCTACGCTTCGGTCTCCGGCTACCGCATCGTGCAGGAAGCTCTCACCAACGTGATGCGCCACGCGCAGGCCACTTCGGCGTCGGTCAGCATCGTGATCGGTCCCAAAACGCTTGCCATCGAAGTGAGCGACGACGGACACGGCCCGGATGCTGCATCCAACGGCGGCGGTCACGGCCTGCGCGGCATGCGCGAGCGCGTTGAGGCGCTGGCAGGTTCGTTTGCCGCCGGACGCTGCTCGGACGACCGAGGCTTCTGCGTCACTGCGATCATTCCCCTGTCGAGGAGCAACTCATGACGACCCGCATACTCATCGCCGACGACCAGGCTCTCGTGCGCGCGGGCTTTCACGTCCTCCTCGATTCGGCAGACGACCTCGACGTGATCGGCGAGGCGAACAACGGTGCCGAAGCGGTCAAGATGTGCGCCGAACTCCTGCCCGACGTCGTGCTCATGGACGTGCGCATGCCGGAGATGGATGGTCTCGAAGCGACTCGCCAGATTCTCGAAGCGGACCCTTCGGGCACGGTGCACGTGCTGGTGCTCACGACCTTCGACGCTGACGAGTACGTCTACGAGGCGCTGCGAGCAGGCGCTTCAGGCTTCCTGCTCAAAGACACCGAGCCCGAGCAGCTGCTCGACGCCGTGCGCGTGATTTCGCGCGGCGAGGCGCTGCTCGCACCGTCGGTCACTCGTCGCCTCATCCGCGAGTTCGCGTCGCGACCTGAGGTTCGCAAGGCGCATCCGGACGCGCTCTCGGTGCTCACCGAGCGCGAGCTCGAGGTCATGTCGCTCGTGGCTCAGGGCCTCTCCAACGACGAGATCGCCGCCAAACTCTTCATCAGCCCGATGACGTCGAAGACGCACGTCTCGCGCGTGATGATGAAGCTGGGCGCACGCGACCGCGCTCAGCTCGTGGTGCTCGCCTACGAGACCGCTCTGGTCATCCCCACCCCAGGCGACTAGTCCCCCGCGCGGCGTACTCCCTAGGTAGTACGCGAAGTCGCACCACTGGCAGGACGTAGCCTCTCCCCTTCTGCGCGAAGCTGTTTCTAAGGAAACACTCATCGGAGGTGGAAGATGGCTCGAACGCGCAAGGTCCGGAGGTATCGCGGTTGGCTTGCCTTCGGCGCGCTCGCACTCGTTGCACTTGCGGTCTGGTACTTCGCGATCCGTCCCTCGAATTCGGCGGACACGAACCAGACCACCTACACGACCTCGGCGGCGACGGTCGGAACGGTGTCGGCTACCGTCAGCGGTAGCGGCAACCTCGCTGTCGACGACGAAGCGGATGTCTATCCGGACACGGCAGGCACCGTCTCCTCGGTCAGCGTCGAGGAGGGCGACAAGGTCGATGAGGGTGACACGCTCTACAAGCTCGACCCCGACGACGCCGAGTCCGCTACCACCAAAGCGTACAACTCGTACCGCACGGCAAAGGCCAGCGTGACGAGGGCTTCTGCCGACCTCACAAAGGCCAAGGCGGCGCTCACCAAGCTCCAGAAGCAGTCCGAGTCGCCCACGAGCACCGTCTCGAGCTCCGACATCAAGTCGGCCAAGGCCGACGTCACGAGCGCCAAGGCCGCACTCTCCTCGTCCAAGTCCTCGCGATCCAGCGCGTACTCCGACTACCAGGACGCGAAAGACGCCGAAGACGCGCTCACGGTCACTGCACCGGTGTCGGGCACCGTGTGGGCGGTCAACATCGAAGAGGGCGACACGGTCGGGACTGGCTCGAGTTCGTCTTCGAGCAGCAGCTCTTCGGCAAGCTCGAGCAGCTCCACCTCGGGGAGTACCACCAGCAGCACGAGTTCGTCATCGGCGCCGGTCGTGGTCGTACCCGACAAGCCGCTCGTCGCCACGCTCGCCATCAATGAAGTCGATCTGCCGTCACTGAAGGTGGGCCAGCGCGCCGACCTCGAGTTCGACGCACTCACCGACCTCACGATGACCGGCAAGGTCACCAAGATCGCGAAGTCGGGCACGGTCTCGTCCGGCGTCGTTACCTTCGACGTCACGGTCACCCTCGACGTCACCAACAAGAAGCTCAAGCCGGGCATGACCGTGGCCGCCACCATCGTCACTGATGTGGCTCGAAACGCCGTGCTCGTCCCCAATGCTGCCGTGAAGAGCGATAGCACCACCGGCGACTCCTACGTCCTCATCCTCAACGCTGATGGTACGACCACCAAGCAGGTCACCATCACCACCGGTATCGCCGGCGACACCAACACCCAGGTCCTAACCGGCGTGAAGGAAGGCGACAAGATCGTCACCGCCACGAGCACATCTTCCGATAGCTCCTCGTCGAGCGGCTCTAGCTCGAGCGGCGGCGGCGGTATCGGCATGATGATGGGCGGCGCCCCCGGTGGCGGCCCTGGGGGGAACTGAGAATGTCCTCCGTCATCGAAGTCCGCGACCTGCACAAGATCTACGCCAGTGCGGGCGCTGAGACTCACGCGCTGCGCGGCGTGAGCTTCGCGATCGAGGAGGGCGAGTTCGTCGCCATCATGGGACCGTCGGGCTCGGGTAAGTCGACGCTCATGCACATCCTCGGTTGTCTCGACACGCCGACTGAGGGCACCTACTGCCTCGCGGGACGCGATGTAGCCGACTTGGAAGCTGACGATCTCGCCGAAGTCAGGCGCACCACGATCGGCTTCGTCTTCCAGTCGTTCAACCTGCTACCCCGCGCAAGCGTGATGCGCAACGTGTGCCTGCCGATGGTCTACACGCAGGTCGACCCGGACGAGCGCGAGGAGCGGGCGGCCGATGCATTGCATGCAGTCGCACTGCCCGAGGACATGTGGCACCACAAGTCCAACGAGCTCTCCGGCGGACAGATGCAGCGTGTCGCTATCGCTCGCGCGCTCGTGAATAACCCGTCGCTGATACTGGCCGACGAACCTACCGGCAACCTCGACACCGCCACCGGCGAGCAGGTCATGGAGCTCTTCGGCAAACTCAACGACGAGGGGCGCACGATCGTGCTGATCACCCACGAGCCCGACATCGCACACCATTCGAAGCGCATCATCCGCATCCAGGACGGCCTCATCGCCGAAGACATAGCGAACGGGGTGAGGTCCTCATGAGCATCTCCGACCTGATCAAAGAGACGATCCTGTCGCTCACGGGCAACAAGGTCCGCAGCAGCCTGACCATCCTCGGCATCGTCGTGGGAATCGCGTCGGTAATCGCGATGGTCTCCATTGGCCGCGGCAGTACGGCGAGCATTACCAGCAGCATCGCTTCGGCAGGCTCGAACCGACTTACGATCATGGCGAGCTCGCCGGGTGAGTCTGGCGGCGGAGCGCGGCGCGCGATGGGCGACGTGGAGTCACTCACCCTCGAAGACGTCGACGCGCTCAAGAAGCTCGAGGGAGTCGCCGGAGTGTCAGGCCAGTCCCAGAGCCAGGGCCAGATCGTGGGCAAGGACTCCAACATCAACGGGAGCCTCATAGGCCTCACGGCCGACTCGCTCGACGTACGCGGCTACGAGCTCTCGTCCGGCTCCTACATCTCTGAGCGCGACGACAAGTCGGTGGCCAAGGTGCTCGTCCTCGGATCGAGCGCTGCCGAAGACCTCTACGGCGAAGGCAACTCCGCCAGCGCAGTCGGCCAGCGTGTCCGCATCAACGGGATGATGTTCAAGATCGTGGGCGTCCTCGCGGAGCAGGGCACTTCGGGCTTCACCAACGTCGACTCGTCGGCAATCCTGCCGCTCACTACGGTGCAGCGCTACTTCACCGGCAGCGAGTACCTGCAGTCGATCACCGTCACGACCACGAACGCCGACAACGTCGACGCGGTCGAGACGCTGGTCACCAACCAGCTGCTCACGAACCACGGCATCTCTGACTCGACGCTCGCCGACTTCCGGATCATGAACATGAGCGACCTGCTCAGCTCGCTTTCCCAGGTCACTACCACGCTCACCACGCTGCTTGCGGGCATCGCGGGCATCTCGCTACTGGTTGGCGGCATCGGCATCATGAACATGATGCTCACCACCGTCACCGAACGTACGCGTGAGATCGGCCTGCGCAAGGCGATCGGAGCGACAGCTGGCGCCATCTCCGCGCAGTTCCTCGCCGAGTCCGTGACGCTGTGCCTTGTGGGCGGCGCGATCGGCACCTTGGCCGGGTGGGGCATCGGCGAAGTCGCCGGCAACCTGCTCGGGACGGGCTCGGTGGTGGGGCTGGACTCCGTTGCGCTCTCTGCAGGCGTCTGCGCCTTCATCGGCGTCGTATTCGGCTTCTATCCGGCACGCCGGGCTGCCAATCTCAGCCCAATCGAAGCACTTAGGTACCAGTAGGTTTCTCGCGCGGGAAGGCGCGAGTAGTCACAGGAGGATCGATGAACAACAAGGTCGTCTTGATAGTGGTGGCAGTGGTGCTGGTCGTCGCGGCGTTCGTCGCCGGCGGCTACATCGGCCCCAAGTTCCTGCCCGGCGCTTCGACGTCGGCTCGCAGCGGCTTCCCTGGAGGAGCTGGCGGCCCGATGGGCAACCTTACCGCTGAGGAGCAGGCGAAGGTCCAGAACATGTCCGACTCCGAGCGCCGCGCGTACTTCCAGCAGAGGATGGGCGCCAGCGGCGGCACGAACGCGCAGGGCGGCCCCGGCCGCATGGGTGGCGGCATCGAAGGTGAAGTGCTCACAGTCGCGTCCGACCAGATCACGATCAAGACCACGGCCGGCGGCTCGCAGAACATCTACATCGACGCCAAGACCGTCTATGCCTACGCCAAGGGCGTGGCCGAGCACGATCTCGCCAAGGGCGACAAGGTAGTGGTCATCGCGCAGCCCGAGACCGACGGCGTCATGTCGGCGACCACAATCGTCATCAAGTAGCCGTACCGCGAATTGCGGCTCGAGTTTGGGCCCGCTTCCGGGCAGGAGTGACCTCGGTCCCCCCATCAGGTCAACGGCTCCCCCGGACGCGGGCCCGCTTCGCTTCAGCCTGACCGCCAAGCCGGCCGCTACTTCAGCGACTGCTTGAGCTGTTCGAAGTCGTCGTCTGTGGCGCCTTCGACCCACCGGTCAATCGCGGGTGACGGCGCGTGCTTGTAGTAGGGGTCGGAGACCGCTTCGGCGTATGCCATGGCGCTCCCCTTGACGCTGGCGATGCCCCAGTCCTGCCGGCCCTTGAGCCCCTGCTCGCCGTTGTCGTAGTAGACGACCGCCGCGATCTCGGGGTAGTCCTCGCGAATCGCTCGGTAGGCGGCTCGAATCCACGCGGGCTTGCTGCCACCCTCCGACACCGTGCCGAACTCGGACAGCAGAATCGGCTTGCCCAGGGTTCGCAGGTAGGGGTAGACGTTGCCGAAGACAGCGTCGAACGTCTTCCACTTGTGCTTGGGACGCGTCGTGCCCCAGTTGAAGCCGCTCGAGGCAACCCAGTCAACGTACTCGTCGCCGGGGTAGTAGTCGCCCCACTGGTTGCCCTCGACGTCCGGGATGTTGTTGTTGTTCACGCTCCACACCCATGTGACGTTGTCCGCGCCTTCGTCGGCGAAGATGTCGTGGATGTGGCGCCACGCGGCCACGTACTCCTCGGCGCTGTTGCCGTTGACGGTGCCGCCCCACGGGTACCACGTGCCGTTCATCTCGTGCATCGGCCGCAGCATCACGGGTCCGCCGAGCGTGGCGCACTTGCGCGCCCAGTCGCGGATGTAGCTGTCGTACTTCCCCCCGGCGATCTTGGCGAGGCTGTACTTCGGCTGCTTCTCCGGGTGCTTCAGGTAGTTGGGGTCGGCGCCCGGGTCCCACGGCTCCCACGTGATCAGCGGAACCACGCCCGCGCGCATCATCGTGACGCACTCCGAGCCAAGGAACTCGTCGGCACCATCCCCCGCCCACGGCTGGTACCACATGACGATCGCGGGACGAGCGCCCGCAAGCTTCGTGTAGCGCTCGACCGCCGACATCTTGTAGGGCGCCGGCGGCGTGAAGACGCCCACCCACGCGCCCTTGTCAGGCGCCAGCATCTTCATCGGCGATACGGCCGTGGACGGCTCGCTGCTCTCGCCTGCCTGCTCGCCTGCCGAAGGGGCCGGGGCCACTGTCGTCTCGCTGCTCTTGGCGGAAGTCGGCGTGCGGTTCGCCGAAGGCGCGCAGCCGCCTGCGGCGACAAGGAGCGCCACCGCACACGCCGCTGCAATCAGCTGTCGGGCTGTCTTCATCCTCGCCTCCGCGTCACGTGCCGCTGCGATTCCCGCTCTACTGCGTGGCCGAGCTTTCGGCAGAACGCACGTAGACGTGGACGTAGGGGTTGCCGAACTTGGAGACTCCGCCCGGCTTCCAGCCCGTCTCCTCGTCCATGTGCTTAAACAGCCAGCTGTCCTCGGTTTGAGAGATCACCACCACGCGCTCGTAGCGGTTCAGCCACTCTGACAGCAGCAGCTTGGTGTTGTCCGGCAGAATCTGGCCGGTCAGCCCTGCGCTGTTGCCTGCGTCGCTCAGCCATAGCATGTCGCCTTGTCTGCGCGAGTGAGTGATCGTGCGGTACGAGTCGACGTTGGATGCCGACGTCCAGTCTTCGGCAAGCGCTCCGGTGGCGTCTTCCTCGCCCCACATCGTGAGTGCGTCTTTCCAGTGACCCTTGCTGTCGCTCTTGTAGTACGCGGGCAGGCTCAGCGCGGCGCCGATGACGAGCGCGACAAGCGCGATGACGCCGAAGGGCTTCTTGAACTTGAAGGCGCCGTGGACCGCCAGCAGATAGGCGGCGGGCAGCCCCACCAGCGTGTTGCGGATCGTGGAGATCGGCGTGACGTAGTAGGAGACGACGATTCCCGCGAGCACCGGCAACGCCATGAGGGCCAGCAGCGCCCAGCGGACGTCGCCTTCCGTGACCGCCGAACGCTTACCGTCCTCGGACGCTTCGCAAGTCACCTTGTTCGACGACTGAACGAAACCCGTAGCGAGCAGCACAAAGAAGAGCAGCCCGCTCAAGACGTCCTTCCCTGGCGCATACAGGCCGACGTAGTGCACGAGCGAGCCGATGAGGTCATCGGGCGTCGACATCCACCAGTTGCCCGCAGTGGCTTGGCGCTGGACGAACGCGATCTGCGCCGGGATGGCGAAGACCCACGGCACGAACAGCACCGCCAGCACCGGGTAGGTGACCAGCATCGACCATCCGATACGCTTTCGGAGCCTGGGTACAAGGATGACGGCGACGAGCAGCATGGGCGCGGCCACATAGCCGTAGACGTGTGAGTAGGCCAGCAGCGCCATTGCGACGCCCAGCAGCAGCGCATTGACCGGCCCCGGCTTGCGGATGAGCGCGCCTAGCGCCCACAGCACCAGCGCAGCGCACAGCATCATGAGCGAGTACATCCGCGCTTCCTGCGCGAACTCGATGGCCACGACAGAGACGCTGAAGAGTCCGGCCGCCCACGCGCCGGTCTTGCGGTCGAACAGGGTCGCCCCGGCGAAGTACATCGCGGCAGTGCCCATGATTCCGAAGATCGCCGGCAAGATGCGCAGGGAGAACTCGGTGCGCGCCCACCGCAGGCTCACGAGCGACTGCAGCAGGTAGTGGAGCGGCGGGTTGGTGTCACCATTCATGATGCGGCCCAGCGTGAGTTGCGGACCGCCGCCCACGACGTTGGCTGTGAACAGCTCGTCGAGCCACATACTCTGGCGAGCAAGGTCATAGAGCCGAAGGGCAGCTGCGACCGCGACGATCGCCAGCACCAGAAGCCCCCAGAGCCACCGGCTGTCGAGCGTCACCTGCGTGGGCTTGGGCTCTTCTACTTCGAGCCCCTCGTCCTCATCGACGGCAGTCGCGTCGGGGGAGTCGTCTTCACCCCAGTCCGCCGTCGGCGAGCTGCCCTCATTTGGCAACTTGGTCTTGTCGCTGTCCATGCCGAATCCACCTCTCCACCTCACAGGCGCGAGCTGGGCTTTCGGCAGGACTTGTCGCCCCTCGTCGCCCCGTGTCCGCGCGCCTGTCTGAGTGTGCCATAACCGATGTGAAAGGCGATACGAACCAGCTGTCCGCGCGCCCCCTCGAGAAGATGTATCGGTGAGTGCCTCCGCATACTGAAGGCGCCCGCCTCCTTGTGAGACGGACGCCCTCTTACGAGCCCTAGTCTGGGTGAGCGGGCCCCTTCACAGGCCACGCCTTCCGAAGAGGACTAGTAGCCTGTGGCAACCACCTTGCGAAATGCGTTCAGCGAGGCTTCGGTGGAGTTGACTCGCCAGTCTTCAGCGAGCTTCTCGTTGAACCACACCACGCCGGTGATTCGCGTGTACTTGGTGGTGAACTTGGCGAAGGTGTCGGCGATCCAGGCGGCCTTGTCGCCGCCCTTCTCGGAGCAGCTGGACTCGGCGATGAACAGCGGCTTCTGCGTCAGACCAGTGACCACCTTGTACGCCGGTCCCATCGACTCGTCGATCGTCTGCCAGTGGGACCAGCTCGCGCTCGTGCCGGCGTTGTAGCAGTCGATGGCGGCCATGTCGACGTAGGCGTCGCCAGGCCAGTACTTCTCGATGGAGTTGGCGCTCGTGTTCGGCACGCTCTCGCCGTTGGGGCACCAGACGAACTTCACGTTGGTCGCACCTTCGGCGACGAAGATGTCGTGGACGTGCTTCCATGCTGCAACGACCTGCGCCGGGGTGCCGTTGCCGGTACCGGACCACGGATACCAGTTGCCGTTCATCTCGTGGAACGGGCGGAACCAGATCTCGCTGCCGAAGGCCTTGGCCGACTTCGCATAGGCGTGCAGGTAGGCATCGGCGACGCCGTTGGTGATGGCAGACGGGCCCGTGCCCTCGGTGCAGTTCAGGCCGAGCGTGATCAGCGGAATCGAACCGTTGTTCACGATGTTGGTGACACGAGAGGTCGGGAAGCCGCCCTCACTGTCGGCTTGGAAGATCTGGATGACGTGCAGCTTGCCACCGATCATCGTCTGGGCCTCGGCGAGCTTGGCGGGGTCGGATGCGATGTAGGGCATCCACATGCCGATCCAACGGCCGGTTGCGGGCGCGGGAGTTGCAGGCGCGGGAGCGGGGTTGGTGACTACGGGATTGACCGGCACGGGAGCGGTCGGCCTGGTCGGCTTGACGCGACCGGGCTTGCTGATGCTGACCAAACCCTGCACTGTGCCGACTGCAGCGCCAGAGACGACCTGGACCTTGTAGGTGTAGGTGCCGGCGTCAACCTTCTTGCCCGACTTGTCCTTGAGGTTCCAGCGAGTCGTGCGGCGCCGAGCGCGGCCCTGAGTGTGGATCTTGCGGACGACCTTCTTGCCCTTGTAGATCGTGACGACTGCACGGCCAGCGCGAGAAGCCTTCGAGGAGATGACGACGCTCTTGGCCTTGCCGCTCTTCTTCGCGACTCGAGCCGAGGCCTTCACCTTCACGTGCCTGTGTGTGCGGGTCTTTGCGACCGCCGTGCTCGGTACGACGACCGAGGCCAGCATCGCGATTGTGAGTAGCACAGCGATCTTGCGCATCTGTTCTTTGCCCCTTCGGTGGCCAGGCTGTCTGCGTGAGACCCTTGGCTTTGCGTCCCCGCCTCGCGACGGGTTTGCCTTTGTCGTTGAGCGCGCGTGCTACGAGAGTGAACCGGGTTCTGCGTGCTCTTCCTGCACCGTGATTCTCGGCACAGCCCGGCACGGACTTGAAGCTCGAGAGCCCTGTAATGTGATATGTCGCACAAAGATGAGCTGGGACTTCCGCGAAGCGGAAGGACGCCTACCGAAAAGGATGAGCTAGTAGACCGGCTGGATCGTGCGCAGGTAGGTCCACTGCGTCTGGCTCAGGCCGTTCCCCCACTGCTCGAGTTCGGGTGGCGTACTCGACAGGTAGTAGGTGTCGGCGATCGCTGCTTTGTAGGCCGCCTCGCTCTTCTTGCTGCTGGAGATGCGCCAGTCTTGGGTAAGCTTCAGGCCCTGCTCGAGCTTGTCGTAGTAGATGACCGCGTCGATCTCGGGGTGCTTCTTGATGACGCCGTAGGCGTCCGCGATCCACGCGGCCTTGTCCCCGCCGTCCGGCACGCAGCCGAACTCGGAGAGCACGATCGGCTTGCCGACGGTGCGCAGGTAGGCCAGCGGTGCCTCATAGAGCTCGCTGAACGAAGTCCACTGCGTGCTCGGCCGGCTCGTGCCCCAGTTGAAGCCGCTGATCGAGGTCCAGTCCACGTAGGCGTCCCCTGGGTAGTAAGCCGCAAACGAGTTGTCGTTCGCGTCGGGCACGCTCTCACGGTTGATCGACCAGACCCAGGTGACGTTGGTGGCGCCCTCTTTGTCGAAGATGTCGACGATGTGGCGCCAGGCCTTCCTGTACTCCTCGGGCTGGTTGCCATTTGCCGACCCGCACCAGGGGTACCAGTTGCCGTTCATCTCGTGCATCGGACGAATCATCACCGGACCGCCAAGCTCCTTTGCGGCCTTCGCCCAGCTTCGAATGTAGGCGTCGAACTCGCCGTCGTTGATGCGCTTGAGCCGATAGGCCGACTGCTTTGCTGGCTCCCTGAGCAGATTGGCGTCGTTGCCCGGATCCCACGGCTCCCACGTGATCATCGGGACGCAGCCGCGCTGCAGCACCGAGACCACCGCGGCCTTGTCGAATCTCGACGACCCCTTCTCAACCCACGGTTGGAACCACATGACGATCGAAGGCGACCTGCCAGCCTTCTGGGCGTAGTCGTCGACGTAGGTCATCTCAAAGGGCGCCGGCGGGGTGAAGACTCCGGTGTAGGCGCCCGTCTTGGGCGCCTTGATCGTCGCGGCGGCTTGCAGGTGCACCGGCGGCACGTCCGCCGGGCGGTCGACCTTCTGCTGGCAGCCCGAAGCTGCCGCCACCACGACGGCTGCAACGCCGACAGAGACCACTCGCGCAAGCAGGCGCCTACTCACTCGCCCTCGACCTCCCAAGACGGCATATACCTCGTCGCCAGCACAGGCTCCGGCGGGAGCAGGTCGCCGGGCCTCTTCGGCTCGGGCTCCGGCTCCTTTTCCGGGAACAGAGCATAGCGCGCGAATCCTTGCAGGATGAGGATGTGGCCGAGCGCGAAGGCCACGTTGTTGGTCGCCGAAGGCGTGAAGCCCTCGCGAAGCAGCCCGACCATGATGGCGAACGCGAGTATCACGATGATGAGCAGGTGGACCGCGACTGGTCTCACCGCGCGCTGCGCACCGCTCTTGGCGGTCACGACGAACTTCGCCCGCTTGCCGAAGATGGCGCTGAGGAACGCGCCGATGTGCACCGGGAACGAGCCGAGCGTGAACCAGATCGCTCTGAAGTTGATGCGGAACTCGGTGGCATACGCCATCGTCACGAGAGTGATGGCCAGGTAGGGCAGGAAGTAGACCGGGTACTGGTTGGGCACCTGGACCGGGCGCTGGCCGAACATCAGGTAGGCCATCGGCAGCACGAGGTAGATTCCGTACGCCCAACCCGTGAACCAGTACATGAAGCTCAGGATGTACTCGATAACGGTGGACGGGCGCATGCCGCTGAAGAACGGGCGGCGCTTGAACAGGATCTCGAGACCGCCTCGCGCCCAGCGAGACTGCTGGCTGAAGTAGCCGGGAACGTCCACCGGGCCGATGCCTTCGGCGAGCACCTCGGGCACGTAGACGGAACGGTAGCCTTCGCGCAGCAGCAGGAGCGCGATGCGTAGGTCCTCGGTGATGGAGTCTTCGGGCATGCCGTTGACGACGTCGAAGGCGTCTCGGCGGAAGACCACGTTGGTGCCACACGAGAAAACGGCGTCGCGCGGGTTGCGGCCGCGCAGGATTGGCCCGTAGAAGATCATGAGCTGGTCGTGCGCTCCGCCAGCCACGCGGTTCTCGTGGCGGTTGCGGTAGGACTGCGGCGTCTGTACGAAGCCGATGGCGGGATCGCGGAACGCGCCCATCGTGCGCTCGAGGAACTCGGGGCGCGGTGAGTGGTCGGCGTCTAGGATGACCACGAAGTCGCCGGTCGTTCGGCGCAGGGCGTTGTTCACGTTGCCCGCCTTGGCGCCGGTGCGGTCCGAGCGCGTGAGATAGCGCGCGCCGTTGAACGCCGCTACCGCTTCGATCTCAAGCGACTGCCCATCGTCGAGTATCCACACCGTCTTGCGAGGATGGCGAATGCGCATGGCCGCGCGCACCGTCTCCTCCACGATCTCAGGGGGCTCGCCGCACACCGTGATGAAGACGTCGATGGTCTCATGCGTCGTGGCGAAGTCGGGCATCGGGGGCTCGGGCCACTCCTGGCTGTAGACCGTGTACCAGAAGCCAGCCGCCTGGGCGAGGTTGAAGACCTCTGCCGAGACAAGCAGCACGAAGAGCACGTGGTTCTCCGGCACGGCGTCAAACATCAACCACTTGAGGTAGATGGCTGCCGAAAGTGCCGACAGCAACACCAGCACTCGGGTGAGGCGCAGATAGCGCTTGCGGCGTATGGAGGCTGGCCGAGTCACTGCTGGCCCACCGCCGTAAACGGTGACTTGCGGGAGCCGTCACCCTCGAACCGCAGGATCTCGACCTTGTTGAGCTGAATGTACTCCGCCCGGCGGTAGCCGTTGCTCGCGAACCAGTCCGACACCTTGCGCGCGTTGGCTTTGATGTCGTCGACGTTCTGGAAGCCGCGAACGACCCACACACGCCGCGCAGGGCCGACGATGCGGTCGAGGTCCTGGCCCATCATCTCTGAGGTGTCTCGGAAGACCCCCGTGGAGCTGAACATGGGCAGGCCGCTCGAGGAGATGTCCTTCGGCAGGTAGTAGTTGGCGAGGTCGTCGATGTAGAAGGGCTCGTAGAGGACGACGTCGCCGGGCTGGTAGTTCTTCGCGACGTAGGTGAAAGCCTCGCGGTTCTGGTAGCGGCCCATCGACTGGCCGTCGGTGGACTGGTTGAACCAGGCCGCCACCGCAATCACGAGTGCGACTGCGAGTAGCGCGTAGCGGTGCTTAGGCTTGAGCGAGTCGAGCATGACGCCGACGAGTATCGCGCCAGCCGTCGACATCGCCATCAGGTAGCGCGAGAGCAGCACCACACCCTGCCATTGGCCGAGCGACCAGATGACGAGAGTGCCGCTGATCATCGAGAAGAGCAGGAACGACGACTCCGGTCGCATCGCCCTGCCCTTGCCGAGCGCAAGCAGCGCGGCGTAGATGAGCAGCGGCCACATCGCCACCAGCGCGTAGACCATCCACGGCGCGTGGAAGCCCGAAATCACCTCGACGAGCGTCATGCCGATGTCGTTGAAGCGCGGCGCCAAGGAAGGCGGCGGTGCGCCGTAGCCCAGGCCCGTGTGCGTAAGCGAGGAGACGAGCCTCGCCTCTCCGGCCGCCGGGAAGAAGACCGCCCAGTCCATCCACAGGATCACGCACGCGGCCAATATCCCGTAGGTGATCAGCCACGGCGCGAGCGTCGGGACATCCTGGAATACGAGCAGCGGTTTGCGCCACAGCACCAGGCTTCGGCGTTCGGCGCGCATCCGGCGCAAGCGTCCCCAGAACTCCACGAAGAAGTAGTAGAGGAACTGGCCGCCCAGAAGCAGCAGGAAGAAGTACTGCGTGAAGAGTCCGAAGAGCGTGACGATGCCGTAGATGAGCCAGCGTTTGAAGGTGTTCTCGCGAAGCGCGATCACGAACGTCCCCAGCGACAGCAAGCCGAAGAGGAACATCATCGAGTACATGCGCGCTTCCTGCGAGTACCAGATGTGGTACGGCGAGAAGGCAACAACCGTTGCCGTCAGCAGGCCGACGCGCCGGTCGTAGATGGTGGTGGCCGCCCAGTATGCGACGGGAATCGAGACGACGCCGACGCACAGCGACATGCTACGCAGCGCGAACTCCGACGTGCCGAACCAGTGCGTCCAGAAGTGCATGCATATGTGGTAGAGCGGCGGGTGCGTGCCGCCCACCTGGCTGACGATCGTGTCCCACACGGTGCCATTGAACTGGCCGATCTGGCTCGCCTCGTCGAGCCACAGCCCGCGGCTCGTGACCGTCCACAGCCTCAGCGCAGCCCCAACGATGGTGATTGCGAGAAGCGCTACGAGAGCGCGCAGGCGCTTGCCAGGCACAAGCAGGGCGTGCGTGCCCCGCTCGGCCATGACGCTCGCCGACCATCTGTTGTGAGTTCTGTCACTCATGAATGAGGTATCGGCGTTTCCGCCACAAGGCAGAAGCCCCCTGAGCTGGGATTATGGCTGCGATATGTGTGGAGCTCCTCGTACCGCTAGTATGCAAGTATGAGTGAAGTAAGCGTCGCCCGCATAACCTTCGGCATCATCGCCCGCCGTCGTATTCCCGAGCTTGAACGGCTCGTGGCCCACCTGCTCTCCCTCGTGCCGCAAGGTGAGGGTGAAGTGGTGGTCGCAATCGAATCGTCGCAGGTCAGCAAGCCCGCCGAATGTGCCGACGGTGCTGCCCGATGGATCGACGTTCCCGAGCGCCACGGCCTAGGCTACAACCGCAACCGCGTCATCGACGCGGCGCGGGGCGAGATCCTCGTGTGGGCCGACGACGACTGCATGCCGCAACCCGGTTGGCTCGAGTCGCTACTCGCGGCTCTTGAGGACCCTGCGGCTGCGGCGGTGGCCGGCGTACTGCGCATCCCTCCCGCCGGTTTCGTGGGCGACTCGATCTCGGCGCTCGGCTTCCCGGCCGGCGGGAACGCAGGCTACGCGACGATGTTCGTGGTGCGCGCCGACGGCACCACAGAGAACCTGCCCTCCGGCAATTCGGCGATCCGGCTGTCCGTGCTGCGCGAGATGGGCGGCTACGACGAGTCGATGTGGCACGGCGGTGAAGATACCGAGCTCAGCCACCGCCTGAACGTTGCGGGCAAACGCATCATGTTCGCGCCCGAGGCAGTCCTCGAGCACCCGGCGCGCACGAGCATCGGGGAGTTCGTGCGATGGTCGTTTCGGCGCGGGCGCGCCAAGCGGGAGTTCGCGCGCCGCGTCGCGATCGGCGGCTACGTGGGGCAGCGCTTGGGCAGCTTCGGCAAGATCCTGAAGGCGAATGCGCGCTCGGCCAAGATCCTGCTGGTCGCGCCGCTGCTGGTGGTCAACCTCGCGTGGCAGTACTTCGGCTTCGTCGCCGAATCGCTCTCGCCGACGCCACCGCCTGCACCGACGCCGGGCTCGACACTGGGACGTGGCTTCGAAAGCGCGTAGTGGCTCGCAGGATCCTAGCTGGTCGCGGCCTTTCGGCGAAGCACGTTGGAGATCGACGTTTTGTCGTCGTCATCGATCTCGCGCGTCGCGAACAGCAGCAGCGCGTAGAGTGCGGCGCCCGCTGTGTAGGCAGGGATCAGCCACAGGCCGGCCGGCCGGACGAACCGCAGGGCGATGCCCACTGCTGCGGCCGAGACGCTTGCCCGGGCGAGAGTCCACAGCACGCGTCGACCCACGAGCGATCGCAGGATCCAGACCGAGACGCCGCCGCCTACCAGCGCGCCTGCAGCGGCTACGCACGCGGCACCCACGCGGCCGTAGATCGGCGTCACGATCGCCAACGCAACAACCTGAATGACCGTCAGTACGCCCACGATGCCGAGCGCTTCCTTTCGCTGGCCACGCGCCATCATGACCTCGGAGCAGGTGGAGCGGATGTTGTGGCCCACCGCAGCGAACATGAGAATCGTGAGCGTGGGAGCGGCCGCGGCGAACGCGGGCGTGTAGACGAATGTGAGCGCCTGTCGGCCCGTTGCGGCGATGACGGCCACTCCCAACACCGTGACCAGCAGCGCGAGCCGCACGCCTTGCGTGACGTAGCGCGCTACGAGCGGTTCGTCGTTTTCAGCGCCGGCACGAGCGATCGACGGGAAGAGCACACGATTCAGACCTGCGAAGAGGAAGTCGGGGATCTCGGCCAGTACCGTCGCCGAGCTATACAGACCCGCCGTGGCGCTGCCCGTGAATGCCTGCACGAACCACAGCGGGCTCTCAGTGTTCACGCCCGACATCAGGCTCTGAACGAAGAAGGGCACGCCCTTGATGCCCATGCCCTTGGCCTCGGCGGCGGCGTCGCTGACCTTGACCGCTGCCTTCTTCCACGGCATGAACATCACGCCGAAGCCCACAATCGACGCGACGACGTTGCCCATGAGCGCGCCGGGCACCGACAGACCCCGCCACACCAGGAAGCAGATCGCGAGGAACTTGGTGGTCGAGTAGACCATCATGCTGGCGGCTTGGCGCGTGAAGTGGTGTTGCCCCAGCCGAAGGTTGCTGGCCAGCATCATGATGGCCACGAACGGCAGGTCGAGCGCGGCGATGCGGATGAGCGGCTCGAGATTCGGCGTGTTGAGGGCGCCCGCGATCACACCCGCGAAGAGCTCGAGCAGCGCGAACAGAGTCGCCGCCAGCACGCCTTGAGCGAGCCAGGCACCGCGCTCGATGACGGGCCGGCGCGACGGGTCTTCGGCCAAGTGCTTGGACGCGACCTGCACGACACCGGTGTAAACGAGCACCTCGAAGTAGTTGAGGACCGACAGCGTGACGCGCCACGTGCCGAAGCCGTGCGGGCCGAGCTGCTTGGAGAGGTAGTGGTAGAGGATGAAGGCGGTGGCCATCTGCCACGCCTGAGCCGTGATGCCCAGCAGGGTTCCTCTGGCGACACTCGTGCGGTTCGGCACGTCGCGACCTACCCGTTCTCGCGAGCGTCGAGCGTCGCGGCATAGGTCGCAAATACCGTCTCCACCGCTGCGGACTCGAGGAACGGCGCTGCCGTCGCCACCGCCTTGCCGGCCGCTGCAAGCGAGCCGCGCAGTGCGTCATCTTCAATCATCCGCTGAATCGCCGAAGCAAGCCCCTCTACGTCGTCGGGCGCCACAGCCAGCCCGGTCTTCTCGTGAGTAATGTAGTCAGCCTGACCGCCACTGATGGTCGAGACGACGGGTACACCCAGGGCCATTGCCTCGAGCACGCTGCGGCCCAGAGACTCGGATCGCGAGGCCGACACGAACAGGTCGAGCCCGCCTGTGAAGGCGGCGACCGGGTCGACGAAACCCAACATGTGTACGCGCTCGCCAACGCCAAGCGAGCCCGCGAGCTCCACCAGCGAGTCGAGTTCCCCTCCCCGACCCGCTACGAACAGCTCGGCCTCGGGGTGGTCGCCTGCGATGGCGGCAAACGCACGGATGAGCACATCGATGCCCTTGAGCCGCTCAAGGAAGCCGGCGTAGCCGATGCGAAAACCGTCTGCGGGATAGTCGAACGGAGTGGCTGCCGCCGCAGCGAGCGCTTCGGGCACGATCATCCCGGAGTTGATGAGCACACGGCTCCTGATGCCCACACGCTCGAGACCCTCGCGTACAGCTGTCGACGGTACGAAGATCGCGTCGAGCTTGGGTGCCTCGAAGCGTGAGATGGCGTTACGCACGAAGAGCCCCAGCCGTTTGGGCCCGGGCGTCGAAACGGGAAGTAGCGAGGTCGGGTCGATGGTCGCTTCGGCGAAGAAGGCGACCTTGTCCTCGTCTGGCACGAGTCCTAGTTCGCGCACGTACGCAACGGGGAAGATGCTCATGCCGTGCACGATGTCGGGGCGTATCTCGCGAAGCAGCGCCCGGAGCCGCGCGGTGTCGCCGAGCGAAGCGCGGAAAGACGCCGCCTCGCAGGGAGTACCTCGCACCGTGCACGCCGCATGGATCGCGGAGACTCCGGGCGCAATCACGGTCACTTCATCGCCTCGGACTCGCGCATGTTCGGCGAGCGCGAACATCAGCCGCTCGGCGCCCCTCAGGCTCGGCCAGGCCGAGTTGGCGAGGTATACAATGCGCAATGGGTCTCCTCAGCAGGTGCTTCGATGTCGCGTACCCGACTCGCCAATTGTAGCCTGAGCCCCTGTCACGTCCGACTGTGCGACACGGAAGCGAGGGTCGGTGGAGCCGCTCGAGACTGCACGGACCAAGTTCCTCCTGTATCACGATCTCGCGTCGCTCACCGGCGGCGACAAAGGCCTCGCCCGCGAACGCTTCAGGACCCAGCTCGAACTCATGCGGCGTTGGGGCTACTCCTTCAGAAGCATGGCCGAGTTCCTTGACGGCTCCGCGCACACCTCGCGCGACATCGTCATCACCTTCGATGACGGCGGCAGCTCGCTGATGGACACCGCACTGCCCGTGCTCGAGGAGTTCGGCGCTCCCGCCACGCTCTTCATGATTGCCGGCTATGCGGGCTTGACCGGCGAAGGCTACCCCTTCCTAACCTGGGAAGAGCTTGTCGAATCGGCCTCGCGCGGCATCGACATCGGCTCGCACACGCTCAGCCACCAGCCGCTCACCACCACCGACCGCGACGTCATCAGGGCCGAGCTCGACGGCGCGGCCAAGCTCTTCGCGCGTCACGGCTTCTCGCCACGCACATTCGCCTACCCATACGGTCGTCGCTCCGACGAAGCCAAGGATCTCGTCCGTGAAGCGGGCTTTGAAGCCGCGTTCATGATCAAGAAGGGCGGTCACGACCGCTACGAGCTGCGCCGGCGCCTCTTCAACCTCACCGAGTCACCCGCTCTCATGCGCTTGTTCCTCTCTGACCACTACTTCGGCGTGCGCGGAGCGATCGTCTCGCTGATCCCCGGCCGCTTCCGTCGCGACGTCCTGCCCCTTCCCGACCACGCCGTCGCGGGGCGGGCTTTCGGCATCGACTCGTGGGATCCGGCGATGGCCGAAGCGGTCGACGAGTCCGCCAAGGAGCGCGAGTGAGCGGCGCCGACAGGTTCACCTACTCGCTGGAGAGGGGGCCTGATGCCCTCGCCTCACTCGAGCGCGAGTGGATCGATCTTGAGAACGCATGTGCATCTCACCCCTTCCAGACCCACGCATACGTCACTTTGTGGCAACGCGAGGTCGGTGCTGCCGAAGGCGTGCGGCCTTTGATCGTTACGGCCCGCGACGGCGAGAGGCTTGTGGGCATCTTCCCTGCGTCCTTTCGCGTCATCCGCGGCATGCCGGCGATCACGTGGCTCAGCGGCCCAGAGATCCTCGACTACGGCGACATACTCTTCTGCCCGGACGGCAACGCGGAGCAGATCGACGCCTTCGTAGAGCGCGCGTTGACGCTACTGACGAGTGCCGAAAGGCTCGCCACTCTCTATCTGACGAACCTTCGAGCCGATGCTCTCGCCTACGCCCCACTCGCAAAGCGACTTCGCGTGCTCAAGGTCTCCGCTGCCCCCTTCCTGAAGGTCGAGGGCCAGTTCGAGGACTACATGTCTGGGCGCAAGCACGCGCTCAGCGGCAACCTCGACCGCAAACTGCGCAAGATGGAGCGAGAGCACGGCGCCGAGCTCGAGATTCTTGAGCCGGGCGATCCTCGCATCGAGGAGACGATGGAGGCCCTCGTTCGCTACCAGCGTGTGCGCTTCAATCGCATGACCGCCCGCACGGCGCTGTTCCACGAGCATCAAGTGCGCTTCCGCTTGCTTCAGGCGATGACACTTCCCGACAGCCGGCTGCTGCGAATCGCCTGGTCAGATCACATTCCTGCAGCGTCCCTGCACGCGATGCGCGACGACCGCCTCTACAACCTCACGGGCGGGTTCGATGCCGAATCGTCCAAGTTCTCTCCCGGCTCGATCTTGCAGCGCTTCGCAATCGAGTCGTGCTTCGCCAGCGGAGTGGCGATCTACGACTTCTGCTGGGGCGGCGAGCCCTACAAGTACGACTGGGCGAGCGGTGAGGTCTCGCTCACGACATTCATCGACAACGGACTGCGCGGTCGCGCCCTCACCGCTGTTCGAGCGGTGTCACGCCGCATGGCCTCTGCGCTCGATCCGCAGCAGAAAGACGCATAGCCCGCCGCCGTCCGGTCGCGATGCGAGCGTCGCGGCCTCTACCGAAGTCTCGACCGTTTGAGCGCCCTCACCGCGGCGCGCACCGGTCCGTAGCGCAGTCGCATGAGCAGCGTCAGCAGCGAGCCGAGTGGGGCGAGCGGCACGTACGCTCGACGCTGGACCCGCTTCTCCGGACGCCAACGGCTCATCCAGGGGGCCTCGCTGATCCCGCTGACCCATTCGATCTGCGGATCCTCACACGCCCACTCGAAGACCTTGTGCGCGAGCACCACACCTGGGCTGTACTCGCGGAAGCGTTCGTCGTAGCCGGTCTTGTACTCAGCTATCTCATGCTTGGTGACCACGCAGAATGTGGCGGCGATGCATTCACCGTCGAGATGGAGCGCGCCGATCTCGCATCGCCCGCCGTTGTGCACGCTGCGCGCCATCTCCCGGTAGAACTCAACCCGTCCTTGGTTCTGAGACACCGCAGTGCCGGCGGAGCCCTTCCAGCCAGATGCCTCAACGGTGAGCCACCGCTCGAACTCAGCTTCGAGCTCCTCAGCCGTTCGCGCGCGGACGTACTCAGCGCCTGCCTGTGCCTCGAAGCGACGCCTGTCTGCGTTGAGTGGCTGACGCCAGCTGCGCTTCATGCGCGCCGTGAAGTCGCCGAATGACATGTCGGTACGAAACCGCGCCTCGACCGTGTCATCGAACTCGAACGCTCGGTCTACCTGCTGGAGACCGCGCCATACCAACGAGTCGGCCTGCGTCTGACCCATGACAAAGAGCTGGGGACGCCGGGGCTGCCGGCGCAGATGCTCAACCGCACAGGGCAAGAGGTGCTCGCGCGATTCGTCCTCCGGCCCCACGGCATCCGTGGGACGCCACGTCTCGTCCCAGCACAGACCCCAGACCCTCAGCGGGAATCCGAGACTCGTGTCGGCACGCTCCTCGATGGGGAGGATGGCGCGAGCGCCAACGCCATCGCGCAGGACCAGCAGGCGAAGACCCTCGGGGTCGGGACAGAGCGTGCGAGCGTAGACAGCGAATGCATCGTAGAGATGCCAAGCTGCGGGGCTGTCCGTCTCGTCATAGAGGCGTCGCCAGTCAGTCTCGACCTCCGCGAGCCCAGCCAGCCCTCGGTGCTCGTCTATGCACCACTCCGGTCCGGCCACGTATGCCCTCGCTAGTTCGCAGCGACCTCAGCTGAATCGCCGGGTTCGACCGTCAACTGAGCGACAGGCTCCGCAACCGGCTCGGTCGCCGCTTCGCGTGCCGCGACGATGAGTGGATCGACCGGCTCCAGCTTGGTGCGCTTGCGGCGTTCAACACGGACTTCGGAGGGAACCGGTCCCGTCGAGTTGCGACGGTCGATGCCCACCACTCGCGAGATCTTGGCGCGACTGGCGTTGCCGCGCTCGAGGTTATTGATCATCTCGGCGATAAGGCCGACGGCGAAGATCTGGACGCCGGCGATGCCGCACATGACGGCGATGCTCAGCAGCGGCCGCCCGGACAGGGTATGACCGAGCACGGCCGCCTCGAAGCCCAGGTAGGCGAAGAGCGCGGCGCCGATGGCCATGACCGACAGGCCGATACCGCCCAGCAGGTGCAGCGGTCGATCCTTGTAGCCGGAGAGGAAGACGACCGTCAGATAGTCGAAGGCACCGCGCGCATAGCGCTCGAAGCCGTACTTGGACTGGCCGTTGGGACGCGGAAGGCTCTCCACCGGGACTTCGGCGACCGTGTAGCCCATGCGGTAGGCCAGCACGATGAAGAAACGGTGCAGCTCGCCGTAGCCGTAGCGGATCAGGTCTTCGGCAGCCTCGTAGCGAAACGCCTTCAGGCCCGCGTTCATGTCGTGCATCTGAATGCCGGTGGTCTTGCGGATGAAGTAGTTGAAGAACTTGGACGGCAGCCTGCGCTCCAGCGAATCGCGGCGCACAACCTTGTAGGCCGAGACGATGTCGTAGCCCTCTTCGATCTTGCGGACCAGACGAACCATGTCCTCGGGCTCGTACTGCATGTCCGCGTCGGAGGTGAGCATGATCTCGCCGCGCGCGAAGGCGAAGCCGTTGGCGAGCGCGCTGGCCTTGCCCGAGTTGCGGCGGTGGCGCATGGCACGGACTCGCGGATCGACCTCGGCAAGCGCCTGGATGCGCGGCCACGTGTCGTCGGTGGAGCCATCGTCGACGAAGAGGATCTCGAAGCTGTAGTCCTGACGCCCGAAGACGTCGATGACTTGAGCGTAGATCCCCTCGATGTTCTCGGCCTCGTTATAGGCAGGCAGAATCACGGATACGTAGACGGGACACTCGGGACCCGGCGCTCCATCGATGCTGCGCATCTCATTCTCTCGGCGTTCCATAGCCCAGTACTTCCCCTTGAGAGCCCGGCCTCTAAGCCGATCTCGACGATTGGGCGTTGTGCCCACCGTCACTAACTTCGGCTAGAAAGCGCCCCTGCATTAGCCCTCTGACCTCTACAAAAAGAGAAACGAGCACTTATGGTAGTCCCCGAGAGCCCCAATAGCTAACGCCAATGCTCCCATTTCTTGCCTTGGGAGCTGCCCGAACGGCCAGAACCGCCGCGGATACAGCCGTCTGAACTGAGTTGCCAGGACGGCGAAGTCGATGGCGGCTAGATGGTCGGCACGCCGATGCTGGAGTCGCTGCAGGTGCGCGGTCGTTCGACCTTGAGGTCGAGCTTCGCCATACGGCTGATCACGCTCAGGAACGCCTCTACGACCTCGGGATCGAACTGAGTACCCGAGTTGCGTCGCAGCTCATCGACGGCCGTCTCGTGGCTTAGAGCGGCGCGGTAGGGCCGGTCCGAGGTCATGGCGTTGAAGGCATCCGCCACCGCGATGATGCGCGCGCCGCGGGGGATCTGGTCGCCAGCGATGCCTGCAGGATAGCCTCCGCCGTCGAAGTACTCGTGGTGGAATTGGACGAGCGGCACCACGTCGTCGAGGAAGTCCAGCGATCCGAGGATGTTAGCAGCGATGTCTGGATGGCTCTTGATCATCGCGTACTCGTCCTCGGTGAGCTTGCCCGGCTTGTTGAGGATGGAGGAGTCGATTCCAATCTTGCCGATGTCGTGCAGGAGCGCGGCGATGCGCAGCCGCTCGGTTTCGGCTTCAGAGATGCACAGCTCGTGTGCGATAGCGAGCGAGTACTGGGTGACGTCGCTCGAGTGACCGTAGGTGTAGGGGTCCTTCGCGTCGACGGCCGCGGCCAGAGCGCCGATGGTGCCCAGGAAGGTGCTCTCCAAATCCTCGTAGAGCCGCGCGTTCTCGATCGCCACGGCGAGCTGCCCGGCAAACGCGGTCACGACCTTGAGGTTCTCGCGGCTGAACGCCTCGTTCGAGGTGCGGCGGCTGATGTTGAGCACGCCGGTGATTCGGCCCTTGTGGACGAGCGGCACGCAGAGCGCCGAACGAATTCCCTCACGCGCCAGCTCGTTGCCGAAGCCGGATTCGACCGCGTCGACCAGCACGAGCGCCTTGCGGTGCTGCGCAACCCAGCCGGCGATACCTTCGCCGAGCCGCGTGCACGTGGTGGAGACGACGTCGATAGGCAGGCCGTCGGCGGCCTTGATCGTGAGTGTCTGACTCGCGTCGTCGAGCAGCATGATCGAGCCGCACTCCGCCTTGGTCACCTTCATGACCTGCCGAAGCGCACGGTCGAGAACGGAGTCGAGCTGCATGTCACGCCCGAGCGCCGACGACATCGTGTTGAGCGCCGAAAGCTCGCGAACGCGCTGATTGCGCTCGTCGAAGAGGTGGGCGTTCTTGACGCCAATGGCGGCCTCGCCCGACAGGATCTCGAGGAACTGGTCGTCGTTGGAGGTGTAGACCTCGCCGGAGAGCTTCGGACCGAGCAGGATGACCGCGATGACCACGCCGTCAGAAGACAGCGGGACAACCACGCGCATGTCGCACTCGTCCAACGTCGCGGCGACGTTGGAGTCGGTATCGAAGTCGTCCTCGTGGACGAGACGGCCCACGTATGAGGCCAAGAGCAGCCGCTGCGCTTGGTCGGCACCGACCTCGCAGCCGCAGCCAATTACCTCAACATGATCCTCGCGGGTGTAGGCAACCGCGGCATGCGTGAGCCGCATACCCTTCGCCAACTCGAATGCGAGCACCGAGGCGAGCGCGTCCAGATCGAGGGTGGATGTCATGGCGCGACCCAGAAGCGTGATGAGCTTCTGCGGGTCGTATGTCTTCCGGTAGAAGAGCGTGTCCGTGTAGTGATCGAGAAGCCCGCGCAACGGTGGGAACAAGAGCACTGCGAGCAGGCACGTGACGACGAAGACCGCGTCCTGAGAGATTCCCATCTCCTCAACGATTCGCGCGCGAGTCACCGTCGCGATGAGCGCAAACACGACGCCCATGCCGACGACCAGCATCGAGTACGCGGCGGATCGCAGAACGACGAAGCGCACGTCCATAAAGCGGTGCTTGCTCATGGCATACGCGGTGAATCCGACCATGAACAGCGTAGTGAACGTGTTCAGCTCAGAAAGCTGATATGAACCCGTCAGCATCGGGAGAACAAGGCCCAGTGCGATCGAGGATGCGGCGAACAGGATGAATCCCAGGAATACGAACTTGAGCTGCGCCTTTTCGCGGCCGGCGGCGCTTCGGTACTTAATCAGCGAAGTCGCCACCATGATCGCAAGGCCGACGAGTATGTACGCCGCCATGAGATTGAACAGCGGTCCCTGGACTGCGTCGGTTCCTGTCGGTCTGAAGGTGACATCCGAGACAACTAGCGGTGTGAACATAATCACGCCGCCGAGAATCGCACTTCCAACGAAGAACGCTCGCGATGCCCAAGCTAGCCGTGCAGAGGGCGTCGGGAAGAGTCTGCAGAAGTAGAGCAGCAGTGCGCCCATCGCAACAGCGGCCGCCATGGTGACTCGGTTGAGCACGAGCGCACCGTCGCGAATCACACCCTGATCGGACAGAAACGCCGCCACGAGCCAGAGCACGATAGTGATGACCGCTGCTCCGAATACCCGGTTTACCGCCGACTTGGGGTTGCGCAAAAAGATAGCGAGAGCGAGGCCGAGGTTAACGGTCGCCACGAAGATAAGCATGATGAGGCGAAGCAAGTCCACTTTGCGTCCTGTTTGGGTCGGCCGTTTGTGCTGACCCTCACGTTATCGGACAGCTTATGACAGAACTTGACCTGCCCGCAGGGTGACGGCGGACACATCTCGCCGCGTCAAGACGATTCTGACGCCGTTCTGGGCCCGTCGAGTGGGCTACGCCACGCGCGCGTCAAACCCCCGCGCCTTGAACATCGCGGCACACGCGTAGGTATCCACGATGCATGGAATGCACATCGAGCCGATGTAGTCGACGGGCTTGCCCGATCCGATGATCGGCATTCCGACAAGCTGCATCAGGCGATAGACCGGTGCATCAGCGAGCGCCATCCACGCACCGATCTCGTGATCGATAGCCCACTCCCACATCGCTTGGCCAAGCCCCAAGAAGATCGCGTGGCTCTGCGAGCGGCTGGCGGGCAGAGAGGCCATTCTCGATGCCTCGATGACCTCCGACGGGGCGAAGCCGTGCAGACTCGGATCGAGGTACTTGACTGCAGGCAGCGTCACCTTGCTTCCGAGCAGGATCCGGGTGGAGCCGAGCACGCGGCCGCTATCGTGATCAGCCACGAGGAAGTGCACCGCGTCATCATCGTACTCATCGCTCTCCAGCCCATCAGGGCACGTGGCGGGATCAACCCAGCCCTTCTCAAGGCAGTAGACCTGGTAGCGGATACGCTTGGCCTCGACGATTTGTTCGGGCGTGGTACAGGTGATGAGCTGCATGGGGCTTCCTAGTCCGATGAGTGGTTCAGGCGGCGGTGGCCGCCTTGAGGCCCGTGGCGAATATGTTCTGGTCCACTAGTGCTCGACTGACGTCGAAAGATGCCAAAGTGTCACCCGCGTAGCGTCCTAGCAGCGCCTCTAGTGCCGCGCCGTCTAGCGAGTTGTATTCGCCGGCCGCCTCGCGCTTGTTAATGACGAACTGGTTGAGAAACCACCCGCCCATTCCTCGAGTGACCAAGATCGTCGTCGTCACGATCGCGGCGGTCACCTGACGACGCAGCCCCCAGATGTTCTTCAGCCGCGCGAAGTGGTCTGCAACGATCACACGCACCGCGAACTCGGGCGACGGGCTCGTGATGACCAGCCGGCCGTTGGGCTTGAGCACGCGCAGCAGCTCACTGACGACAAAGTCCGCGTCAGGAACCGCGTAGAGAACGTTGATCGTCACGATCCTGTCGAAGGTCGCATCGCCGAAAGGTAGCGGCTGGCTCAGGTCGTGGCGCGAGAAGCTGACGTTGTCCAGCTCGCGGCACTTGCGAGATGCCGCGGACAGCATCGATTCGGAGAAGTCGATCGCATCGATCTCGACCGACGGGCAGTCCTTGGTGTGGATGAAGTACTCGAAGTTGCCCGAGCCGCAGCCAGCATCCAGTACGCGCATGCCGTCCGAAAGCTCGAGCGACTGGAAGGTGTCCCACAGCAGCTTACGGTAGGGCATGAGCTGGTAGATGGCGTCGTAGAAGGTGCTGTAGAGATCCCAGAACCTGTCGCCGCTTTCGGGCAGCCCTGCAGAGTCGTCGACTTCAGCGATGTTGGGGGTCATCGCTATCTCCCTGGTGTCATTAGTTGCTGCAAATGGAGTCGGCCCGCGACGGCGGCCCGCCTTGAGTACAGGGAAAGTGTGCCATAACTGTGACGTTTGTCACAGTTGCCCCCGCACAATTAGACCCCTCGGTCCTGAGGGGTCTAGCAACTCGGTGTCTGTCAGACGGCACGCGAAGTGCCGCGGCTACCTTAGTAGTACATTCGCGGAATCGCGCTGAGCTCCGTCCACTGGTCGGCCCTAAGCCTCGCGGTCCAGTTGCGAAGCGTCTTTGGTACCGGGCCCTTGTAGTACTTCGACCGAACCGCTGTGCGATATGCCGAAAGGCTGCCTCTCGAGCTGTCGAGCTTCCACTTCTGGATGCCGATCAGCCCCTTGTCGTTGCGGTTGTAGTAGATGACCGCCTTGATCTCCTTGTGGTGGTTGCGGATGCGCTCGAACGTCTGCGCCATCCAGTAGGCCTTGTTGCCGCCGTTAGGCACCGAGGCGATCTCGGCGACCATGATCGGCTTCTTGTACTTGTAGAGATAGCGCAGGCAGCCGTGGTAGATCGTCTCGAACGTCCGCCACGAGAACGGCTTGGGCCGCGACGTCCCCCAGTTGTAGCCGGACAACCCCACCCAGTCCACGTACGACGAACCCGGGTAGTAGGCGACGTACGGGTCGGTCTTCGGGTTCTTGCCGGCCTCGTTGGGTGCCCACACCCAGGTGACGTTGGTGGCGCCTTCCTCACGGAAGATGCGCACGACGCGGCGCCATGCGGCCCTGAACTCCGCGGCGGAGTTGCCGTTCGCGCGCCCGCCCCACGGGTACCAGTAGCCGTTCATCTCGTGCATCAGCCGGATCATCACGGGCCCGCCGGACGCCGCCGCATCCTTCGCGAACTGGTGAATGTAGGCGTCGTACTTGCCACTGTTGATCTTCTTGAGTGTCCACTCCGGTTGCGTGCCCGGATTGGAGAGGTACTTTGGGTCGCCCTGCGGATCCCACGGCTCCCACGTGATCATCGGAATCGCGCCGCGCTGCCAGACGCGCACGCACGCCGAAGTGTCGAACTGGTTGCGACCGCCGTCGGCCCAAGGCTGGTACCACATGACGATCGCCGGGTTCTCTCCCACCTGTTTGCGGTAGGTGACGAGCGCGCTCATATCGAAGGGCGACTCACCGGCGCACACACCCACGTACGCACCGTATCTCGGCGCCGTGACCTTGCCGGCCTTGGGCGTGGTCGCGAAGGCTGCCGAAGGCAGGCCGCCAGCGAGCACGGCCGTCGCCAGAGCGATGGTCGCGACGTGCGAGACAAGCCTGTTGTGCAGGTGGGCCATGGTCACTCCTTACCCGCCAGTCGGCAGGGCGCGCTGAGCACAGGTATCCTACTCCTACCGTTCACTGCATCATCGACGTTTGGCGGCTGACACATGACACCTCACGGGTTGCTCGGCTCGGACCCGCAACGTAGACGCTACGACTCGCTACTCGACATGATCGGCGACGCCGACGCGCCTACGCCGCTTGTTGCGCTCACGCGTGTGGCACCGCCTTCAAGCACTCTGTACGCCAAGCTTGAGTGGATGAACCCCTTCGGCTCGGTGAAGGACCGCACCGCTCGCTGGCTGCTCGAGTCTATGGAGCGCCGCGGCGAACTCGCCGGCAAGACGATTGTGGAGCCCACCTCCGGCAACACCGGCATCGCCATCGCGGGCATCGCTCGCCTGCTGGGCCATCCGGCCATCGTGGTCGTACCGCACACGATGCCGCACGAGAAGACGGTGCTCATCGAGGCATTGGGTGCGCAAGTTGTGCGCACGCTGCCCGAAAGCCCGATGCACCCGATGGACGCCGCGATAGAGATCGCAGAGCAGCTCGTCGCCGAATCCCCCGAGCTCTACGTGATGCCCAACCAGTACGCGAACCTCGACAACCCGCGCGCGCACTATGAGACCACCGGCCCCGAGATCTGGGCGCAGACGGGCGGGCGAATCGACTACCTCTTTGCGGGCTTCGGGACCACGGGCACGATCACCGGCGCCGGCCGTTATCTGAGGGAGCGCAACCCCGACATCCGCATCGTGGCCATCGAGCCGGTCGCGGGCCACCACATCTCCGGGCTCAAGAACCTCGAGGAAACGAGCGTTCCGGGCGTGCTCGACCGCTCGGTGATAGACGACGTGGTGCATGTCGACGACGATGAGACTGCCGCGATGACACGCCGCCTGCATGCCGAAGAGGTGCTGCTTGCTGGCGCTTCGAGCGCGGCTGTCGTGGCGGGCGCGACAAAGTGGCTAGCGTCCAACGGCGCCGAAGGCATCGGCGTCGCGGTCTTGCCCGATAGCAGCCAGAAGGCCATCGGCTACCTGCAGTCCGTCCTCTAGCTCAGGCCCTCACTTGCCGAAACCTGCAGGTGAGACCCCGCAAGCTAAGATGACGACGGACGCCCGCAGCCCATTCACGTGCACGGCTACTCCGAAGGGGAGCGTTGAGCGCTCATAAGCGACACAGGTCCGATCGGCTGGAGGACGACGCTGCGGTGCGCGCCTTTGCCGAAGACGAGGCCGAGGTCCTGCTGCTCGAGGAGCTCACGAGAATCGCCGCCGAAGCCGTCGAGCTGAAGCAGGCCGCGCTCGACTGCCTCCAGGCGTGCTCCGATGCGCTGGGTGCCGCAAGCGGTTTCGTCGCACTCGCATCGACCGACGACGCCTTCGACGAGCGGCTTGAGATTGCCGCGCTGGTCGGACCGCACGCCCCGCTTCTTGGCGATGCCACCCGTGTCGCGGTGAACGAGCAGGCAGAGGTAGCGGTCGTCTACACCACTGGCGAGCCGCACTTCGTGGGTAGCGTCTACGACTCCTCCGACGACCCTTCCGACGGCACCGCGCGCTGGCGCGGGCTGATCTCAGCACAAGCAACCGCGGTACTCCCGCTGGGCACGTCCACGCGCCGCTTCGGCGTGATGATGCTCGAGTGGTCGCAGGTGACGCACTTCGGCAACGACCTGGAGAGGCTCCTGCAGGCTGCAGCGAGAATCACCGCGCTCGCAGTCGAGCGTCTGTGGGACGACGTCGCCGAAGTCGTGCCGTCCCAACCCGATGGGCCGCCGGCGATCGCAGGCCGCAACCCGCTGCCTGCCACTGAGAACCTCGAGCCCGGAGTCGTGCCGGTCGTGCCTGCGACGGTCAGCGCCGAAAGGCAGCTGCGCTTCGAGCTCACTGCCGAAGGCCTCGTGAGGCCAAAGCTCGATGACGAACCGTGGGGCCCCGGCCGCGTGCAGATCACTCTGCCGCCCGCTCAGCAGCCCGGGCTGCTGCTCGACGTGCACGCCGTCGGTTCCGGCCGCGTGTTCGTTGCCGTCTGCTCGATCTCAGGCGTCCCCACCCCGCGACAGGCGGAGCTCGTGGAGATGCTGCGCCACACGACGCGCGTTCTTGCCGGACGCTCCACGGCAGTCGCCGTGCTGGAGACCGCATCCGAGCGCGTGCGCGAGTTCGGCGGGGCCACGGCGTCGCTCGAGGGCTGGGTGGGCGTCTTCGACGCCACCACGGGTAGTCTCATGCACGAGCAGTCGGGCCACGCGGGTTCGCGAATGCTGATGGCTGACGGCCGCAACTCCGAAGGGTCTTCGGAGGCGCCATCAACGTGGCTGCCCTTGGCAGGCGACATCCTGCACGCCTGGGTGCCGGGTCTGGCGAGCGTCCGTGCGGAGTGGCACTAGGCCACCCCGCACGCGAATCGCTCTTCAGGCGAGGCGGCACGAGCCGTTCTCGCCGCATGCGCGAACTAGTCCTCGCGCTTCGTGACCTCGATCAGGTGGTAGCCGAACTGCGTCTTCACGGGGCCGTGCACGACGCCAACAGCCTCGCCGAAGCACACGTCGTTGAACTCCTTGACCATCTGGCCGGGGTAGAACTCGCCAAGGTCGCCACCGCGCGCACCCGACGGGCAGGTCGAGTGCTGCTGCGCGAGGTCGGCGAAGTCCGCACCGTCCGCGATCTGCTGCTTGAGGTCGTTGGCCTGCTCCTCAGAGCCGACGAGGATGTGGCGCGCCGCTGCCTTCTGCATATGAACTCCTTCATGTCTGACTCAAACGCCGGTGAGGTGCATCCTAGCGCAACCGCCTCCTCCAGTAATTTCATCCGGACGATATTGCCGAAGCGATTTCACCCGGGTAGAATCTTACCCAACACGAACCCTGCCGAAGGACCTCACTATGCGCTCGCCCTCTGACACCGCCATCGCGTTCGCCGGCTCCGATCTCGTCGCCCGCGGCTCGCTCGCTGAAGTCGCGTTGGCCGCCAAGAAGCTCGTCGATGCACGCGACCCCCGCTCGCTGCTCATCTACGACGCCGTGACCAGCCACCCGGTCGAGATCGACTTCCGTGGCTCGGATGCCGACGTGCTCGCTCGCCTTCCGAAACCCCTGGTCGAGGCGGCCGAAGGTGCGGACGGCGAGCCGCGCCGCGGTCCCGGGCGCCCGAAGCTCGGCGTGGTCGCGCGCGAGATCACGCTGCTGCCGCGCCACTGGGAGTGGCTCGCATCGCAGCCCGGCGGCGCGTCGGTGACGCTGCGAAAGCTCGTGGAGAACGCTCGCCGCGAGGGCGCTGGAGCAGACCGTCAGCGCGAGGCACGCGATGCCGTCTACCGCTTCGCTTCGGCGCTCGCCGGAGACGCGCCCGGCTACGAGAACGCGATGCGCGCGCTCTACGCCAACGACCGCGATGCCTTCACGAAGCTCACGCGCGAATGGCCCGCCGGCGTACGCGAGCACGCCCGCGAACTCGCGAAGTCGGCCTTCGGCGAGGCGGAGTAGCGGCTACCATCGCGCCGCGCGCCGAGCCGATCGCATGGTCAGGCCTCTGCCGGCTCCACGGCTGCTGCGGCTGGCTCGGCGACGCGCGCGGGGCGGCCCATGAGCTGCATCAGCGCGACTCCCGAGATCACGACGGCGGCGCCCACCAGGGCAAGCGGCGCGGGTGTCTCGCCCAACACGAGCCAGCCCACGATGGCCGCGGCCACAGGCACCGCGAACAGCGCGTTAGACGAAACCACCACCGGAAGTCTGCGGATCGCATACGACCACGCGAGGAAGCCGGCGACCGACGAGAAAGCCCCCAGATAGACGGCCGCCATGCTTGCCGAAAGGGGTGCACCTGCAATCGCCTTCGGCAGCTGAACGATCCATGGGATGAGCGCTACGACAGCGATCCACGTGGGCCACGCGGTGAGCTCGAGCGGACTGTAGCCGGCGGCGACGATCTTCTGGACGACCTGGTAGGAGGCCCACAGCAGCGTCGCCCCCAGCACCAGCAGCACGCCGGTGTTCATGTGGATCGAGACTCCCGCCGAAGAGGCGATCACGCCAGCGCCGGCAAAGGCGATGCCGGAACCCACCCAGCCCTGCCAGGTGAGTCGCTCGCCAAGAAACGCGACCGCGAGTACAGAGGCGACGATCGGCGAACACGAGACGAGCAGCGCGGCGGTGCCACCGTCGACGGTGCGCTCCCCTAGCCCGAGGATGATCTGATAGAACGCCTGGCCGAAGACGCCGAGGTAGATGAAGGGCAGCCAGTCGCGGCCCTTCGGCACGCGGACTCCGCCTTGGAACGCTGCGATCACGCCAAGCAGCACGGCGGCGACCAGCAGGCGGAACGCGGTGAGCTGGCCTGCGGTGAACGCGTTGGCGCCAATGACGGCGCGGATGCCCACGAACGCAGAGCCGAAGAGTACGACGGCGGTGAGCAGCGCTGCGATGGCTCGACCCCGGTCCGCCTTCGACAAGTGCTCCATGTCCGCCCCCTCAACAGATGCTTACTGGAACCCTATCCTGCCCTGCACGATTGTTCGCGTCCATTTACGATTCGCGAACGTATCGTTAGGCTGTACCTAATGTTGACGCTCAACCGCCTCAGAATCCTTCGGGAAATCGACCAGCGCGGCACCGTCACCGCGGCCGCCAAAGCGCTGTGGATGACGCCGCCTTCCGTCTCGCAGCACATGAGCGCGATGGAAGCGGAGACCGGCGTGCAGCTGCTCGAGCGCGTCGGGCGTCGCGTGCGCCTCACGCCTGCGGCCAAGCGGCTGGTCGCCCACACCGAACGCATCTTCGCCGAAGTGGAGCGCGCCGAGTCCGACCTCGCGCTTGCACGCGATGAGATCGCCGGCACCGTGACTGTGGCCGCGCCATCCACCGTAGGCCGCTCGGTGCTCATTCCCGCAGCGGTCTCGCTCGAGCGCGACCACCCCGCCCTCGACTTCATCATCTCCGACATCGAGCAGCCCGAAAGCCTCATCGAGCTCAAGAGCGGCAACGTCGACATCGCGATCGGGCTCGAGTACACGCTGGCCCCCGCCTGCAACCCGCCGGGCTTCGACATCGAGCACCTGATGAGCGAGCCCGTCTACCTCGCGATGCCCTCAACGCACCCTTTGGCTGCCGAAGAGGTGAGGCTTGAGCAGCTCGCAGGTGAGCGCTGGTTTGCCGCGCGCGACCCCAACCCGTGCCGCGATGCCGTGCTGCGAGCCACCGCGTACTGCGGCTTCGAGCCGCGCATCGAGTTGCTCTCCAGCATCGACTACCAGCTGAGCTTGGCCGCCGTGAGCGCCGGGCTCGGCGTCATGCTCGTGCCCGCGCTCGCGCTCTACACCACCTACCCCGGCGTCGTCTTGAAGCCGCTCGTCGACGTACCGCTTCGGCGACGCATCTTCGCGGCCCTTCGGCAGGGCAGCACGCCCTCCCCGCAGATGGCGGCCGTGCTCGCGGCGATTCGGCAGGCTGCCGACGAGGTCTCGGCAGGCTTCGGCGACACCGCGGGCGTGTAGGCATGCCGAAGGCGAGCGGTCCGCCAATCTCCCAGCGCGAGCTGAACCGTGCCACACTCGCCCGGCAGCTGCTCCTGGAGCGCGCGCCTATGAGCGTGCCCGACGCGCTCGAACACCTCGTTGGCCTGCAGGCCCAGACCGTGAACACCTGGTACACGGGACTGTGGTCGAGGCTGCGCGACTTCGATCCGCTCGAAGCCTCGCAGCTGCTCGAGCAGCGCGAGATCGTGCGCATCGCACTCATGCGCTCGACGATTCACCTCGTGACCGCCCGCGATGCGGTTGGGCTGCGACCAGTGCTCCAGCCCGCCGTTGCCCGACCGATGAGTGGGCGACGCCGGCCTCTAGCGGAACACGCGGACGAGATCACTGCCGAAGGGCGCCGACTACTCGCTGCCGGCCCGCTCAACAACCGCGACTTGGCCGCAGAGCTGGCGAAGCGGTGGCCGCAGTTCACGCCGGACGACCTGCCGATGGCCGTGCGCGTGGGCGTGCCGCTCGTGCAGGTGACGCCGCGCGGTACCTGGAACGCAAGTGGGGACGCGGCTCACTCGCCCCTCGACCAGTGGCTGGCCGGTGGAACCGACGCCGCCCGCGACGCCCTCGACACGCCATGCGTCATCCTCGACGAGCTCGTGCTTCGCTACCTCGGTGCCTTCGGTCCGGCGACCCCCGCCGATGCCCAGAACTGGTCGCGACTCAGCCGCCTGCGCGAGGTCTTCGAGCGCCTGCGCCCGCAGCTCGTCACCTTCACCGCCGAAGACGGTCGGGAGCTCTTCGACCTTCCCGACGCGCCGCGCCCGGGCGCCGAGACCGCAGCGCCTGCCCGTCTGCTCTACGACTTCGACAACCTGCTGCTCGGACACGCGGACCGCTCGCGCTTCGCCTTCGATGAGTGGCATCCCTGGATGATCTCGGTGACGCAGCGCTTCGCCCACGGCAGCCTGCTCGTCGACGGGCTAGTAGTGGGTGTCTGGCGGCTCGAACGCGGCAAGACCGCGCGCGTCATCATCAAGCCCGCCGGTCGGCTGCCGAAGGCCGATCGCGACGCCGCAGCCGGCGAGGCTGAGAGCCTGCTGGACATGTGGGCGCCCGAAAGCGTCCACGAGGTCAGCTTCGCGTAGCTGCTGCCACTATGCGGTCGATGATCGCGTCGAGGATCGGGCGGGTCGTCGCGAAGTTCAGCCGCGCGAAGCCCTTGCCTGTCTCGGCGCCGAAGTCGGTGCCCGTCGACAGCCCCACGCGCGCGGTCTCCAGTAGCTCCTTGGCGGGGTTATCGCCAAAGCCGGCGCCGCGGAAGTCGAGCCAGGCCACGTAGGTCGCCTCGGGCACGCGATACCCCACGCTCGGCAGCTCTTCGGCAAGTCGTGTCGCGAGATGATCGCGGTTGGCGGCGAGATGCGCGACGGTCGATGCAAGCCACTCGTCGCCCTTCGTCCAGGCCGCGAGTGTCGCCTCAGCACCCGGCGACGACACCCCGCCGAAGACGTGCTGCGGTATGGCCTTGAGCGCGGCGCGAACGCCATCGTGCCCGACGTGCATGACGGCGGTGCGCAGCCCGGCGATGTTGAAGGCCTTGCTCGCCGCAGTGATTGTGATGGTGCGCGAAGCGGCGTCTTCGGAAAGCGAGGCGAAGGGAATGTGCTCGCCCTCGGTGTAGGTGAGGTCGGCCCAGATCTCGTCGCTCACCACGAGTAGGTCGTGGCGCTCCGCAACGTCGGCCATCGCGAGTAGCTCCTCGCGCGTGAAGGTGCGGCCGGCTGGGTTGTGCGGGTTGCACAGCAGCAGCACGCGCGTGCCCTCGTCGATGGCTGCCTCGAGGCGCTCAGCGTTCAGGCGCCACCCGTCCGCTTCCAGCGGCACGTCCACGAGGCGGCAGCCCGCCTTCGCAATCGTGCGATAGAACGGGTGGTAGACGGGAGTGAGCAGTACCACGCCGTCGCCCGGCTTGGTGTGTGCCCAAACCGCCATCTCCACACCCTGCATCACGTCGCAGATCACACGCACGCGCTCGTGATCGAGCTTCCAGCCGAATCGCCGCTCCTGCCGCGCGGCAAAGACCTCGGGAAGCTGAGCTTGCGCCGCGAAGTTGTAGCCGAGGTCGCCACGATCGAAGAGCGCCCGCCCGGCATCCAGCACGACATCGGCCGGCGGCAGGTCCATGTCGGCCACCCACGCCGGCAAGACGTCCCCGTCGAAGTAGCTCCACTTGATGCAGGTGAGCGAGCGAAGCCGCTCGAGGTCCAGGTCTGGCATGTGTCAGCGCCCTTCTTGTCTGCGTTGAGCCGAGCGCTCACGTGCGCGAGCCGCATCGACCTCACGGTCTCGCGCCGGCGCGTGGGTGACGAGCGAGTCGAGCAGCTTGGCGGTCGCCGCTTCGACCTCGCGCACTGCGAGTTCGAACGCCTCGGTGTTGGCCTGCGACGGCGCGCGATAACCGCTCACCTTGCGCACGTACTGCAGCGCGGCAAGCTGGATCTCGCTTTCCGTGGCCGGAGGATCGTAGTTGTACAGCGTGTGGATGTTACGGCACATCGCGCGGCCTTTCGGCGAGAGTGTTTGGCGGCCAAGACAAGGGGAAGACGACTCCTTCGAGTCATCTTCCCCTATTGCAGTCGGGTTCGTGCAGCCCCGGCAGGCTCGACGAACCGTTAGATGTA